>JBGAGQ010000029.1:0-70728 GCA_044226625.1 Thermoanaerobaculia bacterium | reverse complement strand
GGGAAGCGCCGGCCGATCACCTCGCGCGTCTCGGCGAGGCGGGCCGAGGTGACGCTCCGCTCCGAGGAGGTCGGATCGATCGGCTCGCCGCGGGTGTCGTCGGCCGCCTTGAAGCCGCGTTCCAGGTTGCCGGGCAGACCGTAGTAGATCCGCTCCGCGAAATCGATCCAGATGGGAAGGTTCCCCTCGTCGAAGCGGCGGTCCCCCTCCGGCGGACCGAAATAGAACGCCTCCTGCCGGGTCGGACGGACGCCGTCGCCGATCACCTCCGGAAAGAGCGTGCCGAGCCAGGGGCCGCAGGCGAAGACGTAGGCGTCCGCTTCGAGCGTCGAACCGTCGGCGAGGTCGAGACGCGCGAGGCGGCCGTGTTCGATCGGCCCCGGGCGCGCCGAGACGCGGCGAATCTCCCCCCCCTCGGCCGCGAACGCTTCGGCCACCGCCTGGCAAGCGAGGCGTGCCGTGAGATACCCCGCCTCGGGCTCGAAGTAGACCGAGCGAACGCCGTCGAAGCGCACCTGCGGAAAGCGCCGGCTCGCCTCGGCGAGCGACAGCGTTTCGACGGGAAGATGGGCGGCCTCGAGGAGTGGAATCGACGTCTTCGCGTACGCATCGTCGACCGAGAACATCCAGAGCACGCCGGTGCGATGGTAAAAACGGCGGCCGAGCCGCTTCTCGGCGTCCTTCCAGAGCTCGAACGAGCGGACGACCCAATCGACGTAGATCGTGTCGGCGCCGTACATGCCGCGGATCACCCGCGTCTCGCCGCCGGAGGACGCGCGAAGGTTGCCCGGCCCCCAGGCGTCGAGCAGCGTGACCGAGATGCCGCGCCGAAGCAGGGAGAGCGCCGTCCAACCGCCGAACGAGCCGGCGCCGATCACCGCGACCCTCTTGAGCGCGGGACGCCGAACCGGGCTCGGGTCTGTTTTCGCCGCCGTGGGCGGAACGGCCTGCGGTTCGGCGGGCGTCTCGGACATCGCGCTCTCTTCCTTTCGGCCAGCGAGCCGGAGCGCTCCGGCTCCCGCGAAGCTCAGCGCGGCCGCCCCCTGGAGCAGCTCCCGGCGGGTCGGTACATTGGGTTCCCGACGCTTGGGCATCGGCATCTCCCTCGGATCTTCAAGAAACGGGCTGAAGCCTACGCGATTTGGTCGCCGCGACCTATCCCGAGACCGGAATCCCGAGTCTCCGAGGGCGGTCCAGCGTTCGACCGGTCGGCGATGCCGTAGACTTCGCCGGCCACTCCCCATTCGAAGCGAGGAGGTTCCATGCCGAGCCCCACGAGCGACGCAGCGAGTCCCGTCGCGCCCGAGCCGTTGCCCGTTCGTCCGGTGTCCAAATCGGACGAGCGCAAGGTCGTCTTCGCCTCGTCGATCGGCACGGTGTTCGAGTGGTACGACTTCTATCTCTACGCGACGCTCGCGCCGTTCTTCGCCTCGCTGTTCTTCCCCAAGGGTAACGACACGGCGGCGCTGCTCGCGGCGTTCGCGACATACGCCGCAGGCTTCGTGGTGCGGCCGTTCGGCGCGCTCGTGTTCGGCCGGCTCGGCGACCTGGTCGGACGGAAGCACACGTTCCTGGTCACCATCGTGGTGATGGGCGCGGCGACGTTCGGAGTCGGCTGCCTGCCCACGTACGAGTCGATCGGCATCGCGGCGCCGGTGGTTCTCGTCGCCTTGCGGCTGCTCCAAGGGCTCGCGCTCGGCGGCGAATACGGCGGCGCCGCGACCTATGTTGCGGAGCACGCCCCGGACGCTTCGCGCGGCGCCGCGACGAGCTGGATCCAGACCACGGCGACGCTCGGCTTCTTCCTGTCGCTGGTGGTGATCGGTACCTGCCGCGGCTTCATGACTCCCGAGGCGTTCGCCGGCTGGGGATGGCGCGTGCCGTTCCTCGCCTCGCTCGCGCTGCTCGCGTTCTCGATCTACATCCGCTTGAAACTCGAGGAATCGCCGGTCTTTAAGCGGATGAAGTCCGAGGGGCGCGCCTCGAAAGCGCCGCTTCGCGAGAGCTTCTTCCATTATCCGAACAACAAGTACGTGCTCCTGGCTTTGCTCGGCGCCACGGCGGGGCAGGGGGTCGTCTGGTACACGGGGCAGTTCTACGCCCTGTTTTTCCTCACGATCACGCTCAAGCTCGACTACCTCACCGCCTATACGCTGGTGGGAATCTCGCTCGTTCTCGCCACCCCGTTCTTCGTCCTGTTCGGCAAGCTCTCGGATCGGATCGGAAGGAAGAAGATCATCCTCGCCGGCTGCCTGCTCGCGGCGCTCTCCTATTTTCCGCTCTTCCGCGCGCTCGCCCACGCGGTCAATCCGGCGCTCGAAGAGTACGCGGCGAAGAACCCGATCACGGTCGCCGCGAGCGATTGCAGCTTCCACGTCTTCGTCGGCCCGAAGACCCGCTTCTCCGACTGCGACCGGGCCAAGGATTTCCTGACCAAAGCGGGTTTGTCGTTCGCTTCGGCGCCCGCGGTCGCGGGGCGCGCGGTGGTCACCCGCGTCGGCGAAGTCGAGCTGACGGCCTGGGACGAGACGGCGTACAAAGAGGCGCTCGCCCGCACGGGGTACCCCGCGGAAGTGGATCGCTCCCGGATCGATCGCGTCGCCACGGTGGCGATCCTCTTCGTCATGGTGCTCTACGTGGCGATGGTCTACGGGCCGATCGCGGCGTTTCTGGTCGAGCTGTTTCCGGCGCGCATCCGCTACACCTCGATGTCGCTGCCGTACCACATCGGCAACGGCTGGTTCGGCGGGATGCTGCCGCTGCTCGCGACGGCGCTGGTCGCGAAGACCGGCAACGTCTACGCGGGGCTTTGGTATCCGATCGTGGTGGCGCTCCTCACGGTCGTCGTCGGCGGGCTGTTCCTCGGCGAGACGCGGCACCGTTCGATCCACGATTGAATCGGCCACGAGAGGGCGGAAAGGGAGCCGGTACGCCACGCCAAAGCGCCCGGCTCTCTCGGCTTCCGAGGTGGAGCGGGGTTGCGGCGCAAGCGCCGAACGCCGCCCGCTCGAGCTCAGCAGGTGGACTGGCAACAGGTCCAGCCGGATTTGCAGGCGGACGTCACCGCCGCGCCCGCGATCAACGCCTTCTGGAGCTCGGAATCCTCCAGGGCGAGCAAGGTCTCGCGGTGCAGGGTGAGGCTCTTGGCGAACTCTCTCTTCTTCATCTCGTCCTCCTTGCGGCCCGCGCGAAGTCGCGGCGACGCTTCTAGAAACAGCAGTGTCCGGCGATCGAACGGCGGGACGGTTTGGAGCGTACCCAAATCTTTACGCTTGCTTGACGACTGTTGATCCTCGGACTACCTTCCTCGAGCCGATCGAACGGCGACTGACCAAAAAGGGGAATTCGATGAAGCGGAAGATCCAGAAGCTCGCTCTGTCGCGCGAAACGGTCCAGCGGCTCGAGGCTGGTCCTTTGGACGGTGTCGCGGGAGGTCTCGCCTCCGTCGTCGACCCGACCTGCCGCCTCGCGAGCTGCAACCCTCGCGGCTGCAGCAACAACGACATCTGCAGCAGCGTCTGCCCCTGAAAAGAGTCCCGGGACTTGCGGCCGGCGAGGTCGTGCCGAGCCGGTCGCTTCCCTCTGTCTTCGATCCGGGCTATCCCTCTTCCGTCCGGCCGAACATCAGGCGCAGCAAAGGTAGGTCCTCCGAACGGCCGTACAGGTGAACGTGGTCGCCCGGCTCGAAGACGGTCGACCCGCGCGGGGCGAGCAGGCGCTCGTCGCGGACGAGGAGCAGGATGACGGCGGACTCCGGGATCGGCAGATCGGCGATCGCGACGCCGCAGACCGCGGCGGCTTCGTCGATGTAGAACGACAACGTCTCCCCCTCCAGCAGGCGCGCCGAATGGACCTCGACGAACGCCTCGGGTGGCGGCGGCTCGGCTTTGGCGATGCCAAGCCGACGTGCGACCGCGGGGATCGTCGCGCCGGGGATGAGCGCGTTGACCACGGTGACGAAAAAGACGACGTCGAAGATCTCCCTCGCCCCTTCGAGGCGGGCCATCACGGGAAAGGTCGCGAGCACGATCGGGACGGCGCCACGCAGGCCGGTCCACGAGAGGAAGAGCGCTTCCCGGACCTGGAACCGGAACGGCAGCAGAAGGAGGAACACCACCAGCGGCCTGCCGACGAACGCGAGCAGGAAGGCGATCGCGAGCCCCTGGGGCGCCACCGCGAGCAAACGCGAGGGGAAGACCAGGAGGCCGAGCAGCAGGAACATGCCGATCTGGGCGAACCACGCGATCGAGTCGTGGACCCGCAGCAAGCCGTCGCGGTACGGCAGCTTGCCGTCGCCCAGCACGATCGCAGCGACGTACACGGCGAGGAAGCCGCTGCCGAAGAAGAGAGTCGGAACCGAGAAGGCGAGTAGGGCGAGCGCCACGGTGAGCGCGGGATAGAGGCCGCTCACCTTGAGCCGCGCGCGGCGGAGCAGGAAGCGGCCCCCGCGGCCGATCGCGAACCCGAGCCCGGCGCCGACCGCCAGTTGAACCGGGATCTCCAACGCGAGGTGCCAGGGCGAGCCGGCACGTCCTTGGGCGAAAGCGACCACCGCGGTGGTGAGGATCACCGCCATGGGATCGTTGAGTCCCGATTCCAGCTCCAGCACGGCGCCGACGCGGCGGGGGAGGCGAATGCCTCCCGCGCGAAGGGTCGAAAAAACGGCCGCGGC
Source organism: Thermoanaerobaculia bacterium (assembly GCA_044226625.1). Classification (GTDB taxonomy): domain Bacteria; phylum Acidobacteriota; class Thermoanaerobaculia; order Multivoradales; family UBA5704; genus DASYKS01. The sequence goes on along the minus strand of JBGAGQ010000029.1, from coordinate 66,056 downwards.
GTCGGTGGACGAAACGACGGCCCCCAAGAGGGCCGCGCGCGCCGGCTCGAAGCCGAGCAGGTGGGCGCCGAACGCCGTGATCGCGGCGGTGCCCAAGACGCCGAGGGTCGCGAGCGCCGAGGCGGCCCCGAGTCCCCGCCTCACGGCTCCCAGGGGCGTGTTGAATCCGCCGTCGAACAGGATCAGGACCAGGGCGAGCGTTCCGAGGCGAAACGCGAGCGAGTAGTTCTCGAACGAGATCTGGCCGAGCCCTTCCTCGCCGGCGAGCATGCCGACGAGGAGCAAGAGCAGGGTGATCGGCAGCCCGCTCTTTCCCGCCAGCCGACTCGACAGCGCCGACAAGCCGATCAGGATGCCAAGCGCCAGCAGCACCCAGGCGGTCGAGAACGGTTCGGCGGCACCCATCGCCGGGCGAGGGTATCCCAGTCGATCTACGTTTCCACAGGTAAAGCATGCTTGACACGCGGAGAGGTCGTCCGGTAAGGTCCGTCGTGTAAAGCAAGATTGACTTGGAGACAAGGAGACCAAGCTCGTGAAACAGGTGGAACAGGTCGATACGAACCCTTCAGCCTCGAGCGTCGGCCGAGATCGGCGGAACCGGCGGCGCGTCGCCCTCTGGGCGTTCGCTTGGGCGCTCGCTTTCTGCGCGGCCACATGGGGAACTCAAAAGGGCGGGTGGTCCCGAGGGATCATCGCGCTCGCGGTAGCCGGAACGGCCGCCCTGGGCCTCGCGACGGTGCTCGCCTATCGCTCATTTCTCTCCGGCGCCGATGAGCTGCGCCGAAAGATCGAGGTCGAAGCGCTCGCCCTCGCCTTCGGCGTCGGAGTTTTCGGCGGCTTGGCGGTCTGGCTGCTCGCGTTGAGTGGCATCCTCCAATTGGAAGCTTTCGCCTACCTCTTCGCCGGGATGATCCTTACCCATCGGTTCGGAGTCTTCCTGGGCCGACGGAGGTACGCGTGAAGAACCGGCTCAAGGTGCTGCGCGCCGAGCGCGACTGGACCCAGGCCGATCTCGCGACTCGGCTGGAGGTCTCGCGTCAGACCGTCAACGCGATCGAGATCGGCAAATACGACCCGAGCTTGCCGCTGGCCTTCCGAATCTCGCGCCTGTTCGGGATGCCGATCGAACAGATTTTCGAACCCTGAGCGTTAGCCAAAGGAGATGATGACGATGAGTATGGTTCGTTGGAACGTCACGATCGGGCGGGCCGCGGCGCTCGCCTTGCTGGTGCTCGCGGCGGGCGTCGTCCGAGCGCAGGAGCCTCCCACGCCGGCGAGCCCGGAAATCAATGGGGAATGGCTGGGCGCGCTCAAGGTCGGTTCCATGACGCTGCGCCTCGGCCTGCACGTCGAGAAGAAAGAGAAGGGAGGCTTCTCGGCGGTCCTCGACAGCATCGATCAAGGAGCGAAGATTCCCGTGGGCGAGGTCGCCTTCGCTGAGCGGAAGCTCCGGTTGTCGATCCCGGCGATCGGCGGCTCGTACGACGGAACGCTGGACGCCGTGGGCCGGTCGATCGTCGGCGTCTGGTCCCAGGGAGGCCAACAGTTCCCGCTCACCTTCGAGCGTCAGGCGCAGGTCTTCGAGCTCCGGCGCCCGCAACTGCCGAAGCCGCCGTTTCCCTACCGCAGCGAGGAGGTCACGTTCGAGAGCGCCGCGGGGAAGGTCCGCCTCGCGGGAACCTTGATCGTGCCCGAGGGCAAAGGGCCGTTCCCCGCGATCGCCTTGGTCTCCGGCTCCGGGCCGCAAGACCGTGACGAGACGATCCTCGGGCACAAGCCGTTCCTGGTGATCGCCGACGCGCTCGCCCGGCGCGGCGTCGCTTCGCTCCGCTGGAACGATCGCGGCGTCGCGCCCTCGGGCGGCGACCACTTCGGATCGACGGTCGAGGACTTCGCGGGGGATGCCAAGGGAGCGGTCGCCTATCTCCATTCCCGGGCGGAGATCGCCGGAGGGGCGATCGGCATCCTCGGCCACAGCGAAGGGGGATTGATCGGGCCGATGGTCGCCTCGGACGCGGGCGCCCCGGCCGTCTCCTTTCTCGTGCTGCTCGCTCCGCCGGGCGAGAGCCTTCAAGCGCTGCTCGTTCGCCAGACGAGGGCTCTCTACCGGCTCCAGGGCCTCGACGAAGGGCTGACCGATCGGGCTCTCGCGCTGGAAGCCGAGGATCTCCGGCGGATCGCCGATCCGTCGATTCCGACGCCGGCGCTCCAGGAGATGTTCAGAACGGAGATCGAGCCGCGGCGGAAGCTCTTCTCCGAGGAGGAGCGCAAGAAGCTCGGGATCGATCCCGCCGCGATCGAACGGTCGATCCAGGTGTCGACCACCCCCTGGTTCCGCTCGCTCATGGAGAAGGATCCGGCCGTCTACCTCCGGAAGGTCAGGGTTCCGGTCCTCGCCCTGTTCGGCGAGAAAGATTTGCAGGTCGACCCGTCGGTCAACGCGAAGGCGTTGCACGCGTCGTTGTCGGAGGCGTCGGCCGCGGCCAACGCTCTGGCTTTCGAAGTCCGCACCCTCCCCGAGCTCAACCACCTGTTCCAACACGCAAAAACCGGCGGCGTCGACGAGTACGGGACGATCGAGGAGACCGTCGCCCCCGAGGTGCTGAAGGAGGTTGGAGACTGGATCGCGGCGCGAGCCGGGTCGGGATCCCCCTCGCCGAGATGAAACGTCTTTGACGGCGGGAGGGCATTTGGTCTAACTTTTGCTTTACTAGGGCGTCCGATCCGGACGAGATGGCCGAGAGAGTTCACCTGATGACCGAGCCCTTGGAGCAAAACCCCCCGCCGTCGCGCGAGCTGCCGAAGGCGCTGACCGGAATTCGTGGTCTCGACGAGATTTCCGGCGGCGGCCTTCCGCGCGGCCGGCCGACCCTGGTCTGCGGCAGCGCCGGCTGCGGCAAGACCCTCCTCGCGATGGAGTTCCTGATTCGTGGCGCGGCCGAGCTCGACGAGCCCGGGGTGTTCGTCAGCTTCGAAGAGTCGGCTCTCGAGCTCACGCAGAACGTCCGCTCGCTCGGTTTCGATCTCGACCAGTTGGAATCCGACGGCAAGATCCTGGTCGAGGCGATCCAGGTCGATCGCAGCCAAATCGAAGAGACGGGCGAGTACGACCTCGAGGGGCTGTTCATCCGCCTCGGCCTCGCCATCGATTCGATCGGCGCGCGTCGCGTCGTCCTCGACACGATCGAAAACCTGTTCGGCGGTCTGTCGGACGACTCGATCCTGCGCTCCGAGCTGCGGCGCCTGTTCGGCTGGCTCAAAGAGCGCGGGATGACCACGGTGATCACCGGCGAGCGCGGCGAGGGGCAGCTCACCCGCCACGGCCTCGAGGAATACGTCGCCGACTGCGTGATCCTGCTCGACCACCGGGTGAGCGGCCAGCTGTCGACCCGCCGCATCCGGATCGTCAAATACCGCGGCACCGTCCACGGCACCAACGAATATCCGTTCCTGATCGACGAGACCGGGATTTCCGTCCTGCCGGTGACCTCGATCGGCCTCGACCACCCCGTGAGCACCGAACGGATCTCCTCGGGCATTCCCCGGCTGGATTCCATGCTCGGCGGCAACGGGTACTTCCGAGGCAGCAGCATCATGGTGAGCGGCGCGGCCGGCACGGGTAAGACCAGCATCGCCGTCGCGTTCGTCGCCGCCGCGTGCGCTCGGGGCGAACGTTGCCTGTACCTGTCGTTCGAGGAATCGGCCCCGCAGATCGTGCGCAACATGCGCTCGATCGGCATCGATCTGGGCCCCTGCATCGCCCAGGATTCCCTTCGGATTGAAAGCGCCCGGCCCTCGCTCTACGGACTCGAGTCGCACCTCGTGGCGATCCACAAGCTCGTCCACGACTATCGTCCCCGGGCCGTGGTCATCGATCCGGTGAGCAGCTTCACCGCGGCGGGCGCGGCGAGCGAAGTGCAGGCGATGCTCCTGCGCCTGATCGACTTCTTGAAGTCCGAGGGGATCACCGCTCTCCTGGTCAGCTTGACCGGCGCCGCATCGGAGAGCTCCGAGATCGAGGTTTCCTCCCTGATCGACACCTGGATCCTGCTACGCAACCTCGAGGCCGGAGGCGAGCGGAACCGCGGTCTGTACGTTCTCAAATCGCGCGGCATGCCGCACTCGAACCAGATTCGCGAGTTTCGCCTGACCGACCATGGAATCGACCTGCTCGACGTCTACGTCGGATCGGAGGGGGTCTTGACCGGGTCGTTGCGCGCGTCCCAAGAGGCGCGGGAACGTGCGCTCGAGGCCGCGCGCCAGCGCAACGTCGAGAGCCGTCAGCGCGAGCTTTCGCGGCGGCGTGTAGCGCTCGAGGCGCAGATCGCTTCGCTGCGCGCCGACGCGGAAGCGATCGAAGAGGAAGCGCGGCGGATCGCCCTGGAAGACGCGGATCTCGAACAGACCGCGGTCGGAGAGCGCGAAAACATGGCAAAACGCCGTGGTGCCGATCCCTCCATCGCCTCCTCGGTTGCAGATATAGAACCCTTTTCCTGACCTGGAGTATATTTTCGTCGATCATGCGAACCGTCCTCGAAGAAAACCCCTCCGACTTGAGCCCGGACCCGGCCGCCGTCTGGGAGCTGCGGCTGTACGTCGCGGGCCAGACCCCGAAGTCGATCACCGCGTTCAGCAATCTGAAACGTCTGTGCGAAGAGCATCTCGCCGGACGTTACAAGATCGAGGTGATCGACCTGTTGGTCAACCCGAAGCTCGCCCGCGACGACCAGATCCTCGCGATCCCCACCCTGGTGCGAAAGCTGCCCGACCCGATCCGGCGCATCATCGGCGACCTGTCGGATACCGAGCGGACCCTGGTTGGACTGCAATTGCGGCCCCGGCGCGGCTGACATGACTTCGCCTTCCCTCGACGAGCTGCTGCGGGAGAACGAGGAGCTCCGCCAGCGGCTCGACGAGGCCGAAAGCACGATCCGGGCGATTTCCGGCGATGAGGTCGACGCCTTTCTGGTGCGCCGGGGCTCGGAGGATCACGTCCTGGTTCTCGACGGGGTCGATCGCCCTTATCGGCTGGTGATCGACCAGATGCAGCAGGGGGCGGCGACGCTCACCGCCGACGGCACCGTCTTCTTCGCCAACCCCAGGCTCGCCGAGCTGCTCGAGGCGCCGCTCTCTTCCGTGATCGGGTCGCGGTTCAGCGATCATGTCGCTCCGGCCGACCGCGTCGGGGTCGAGACGCTGCTCGCCGAAGCGACCGGGAGGAACGTCGCCTGCGAGGCCGAGATCCTGCGAGGCGATGAGACGTTCCCCGCCGCCCTGGCGGCGAGCCCGCTGCTCGGCCCGGAAGGCGTGGTCTGCCTGCTCGTGACCGACCTCTCCCAACGGAAGCGGCAGGAGCTCGAGCGGGAGCGCCTCCTCGAGGAGCAGGTCGCGCGGGCGGCCGCCGAGAGCGCGGCCGCGGCCCTGCGTGAGGCGGACCGGCGCAAGGACGAGTTTCTGGCGATCCTGGCCCACGAGCTTCGCAATCCGCTCGGACCCCTGCGCAACGGCATTCAGCTGCTCGGTCTCTCCGGTCCCTTGCAGCCCGAGGTCCGCGACACGCACGAGATGATGTCGCGGCAAGTCGAGAATCTGGTGCGCCTGGTCGACGATCTGCTCGACGTCGGCCGGGTGACCCGCGGCGTGATCAAGCTGCGCAAACAGCGGATCGACGCCCGATTGATCGCGCAGCGGGCGTTGGAAAGCTGCCGCGACTCGATCTCGCAGCGAGACCATCAGCTCGAGGTCGCCCTCTCCGGCGCCCCGATCCCGGTCGAGGCGGATCTGGTCCGGATGGCGCAAGTGGTGATCAACCTGCTCAAGAACGCGGCCAAGTTCACACCTCGTGGAGGGCGGATCCTGCTCGCGGCCGAGCGCGATGCCGAGACCGGTCAAGCGGTGATCCGCGTCCGCGACAACGGGCAAGGTATCGAGCCCGCGATGCTCTCGAAAGTTTTCGATCTGTTCGTGCAGGCGGATTCGACGGCCAGCCGTACCGAAGAGGGCCTGGGCATCGGTCTCACCCTGTCGCGGCACCTCACCGAGCTCCATGGGGGAACGCTTCGCGCCTCGAGCGCGGGCCTGTCGCGAGGAAGCGAGTTCGAAATCCGGATTCCGCTCGCCGCCGCCGAGGAGCCCTCGCCGCCCCATCTCGGCTCCGCCGAGGCGGGGCCGGCCAAACCCCTGCGCCGTCGGGTGCTGATCGTGGACGACAACCGCGACGCCGCGTCGAGCCTGGCGCGCCTCATGAAGTTCTGGGGACACGAAGTGCGCGAAGCGCGCGACGGCGCGACGGCGCTGGCCGCCGCCGAGGAGTTCCGCCCCGAGCTGATCCTTCTGGACATCGGCCTTCCCGGGATGAGCGGTTATGAGGTGGCGACCCGGCTGCGCGCCGACGCCCGGTTCCGCGAGGTGCGGGTGATCGCGCTGTCCGGATATGGCACCGAACAGGACCAGGCCCGGTCGCGCGCGGCCGGCTTCGACGGCCACCTTCTCAAGCCCGCCGAGCTCGGTCAGCTGGAGGCGATTCTGGCTTCCCTGCCGAGCGCCAGAACGTAGACGCGGTCAGCGTCATCCACGGCGGTGCGCCGGGGAGGCTCGTTCGGAGTTACGATCGCGGCATCTTGAACCGGTCACTCTGCGCCCTTCCCTTCCCTCTCGCCGCGCTCGCGTGTGCCGCCTGGCTCGGCGGCGCGGAAAAAGGCCCGGCCGCGCCCATCCCGGCGGAAAAGACACCCACCCTCCGGATCGCGAACGCCCTCCTCCTCGACGGCACCGGCGCCCCGGCGCGGCGAGGGAGCGTGCGGATCGCGGGCGACCGGATCGTCGCCCTGGGGGAGCTCGCGCCCCTGCCGGGCGAGGAGGTGCTCGACGCCCGGGGGCTCGCCCTCGCGCCGGGGTTCATCGACACGCACTCTCACGCGACCGGCGACCTGTCCGAGATCCCCGACGCTTTGGGGGCGGTGAGCCAAGGGATCACGACCGTAGTCGGAGGACAGGACGGCGATTCGTCCTACCCGCTTGCCGACTTCTTCGCTCGGCTCGAAAAAGCGCCGCCGGCGGTGAACGTGGCCTCGTACACGGGGCACGGGACGCTGCGCGACAAGGCGCTCGGCGAGGACTTTCGGCGCCCCGCCACCGCGGCCGAGATCGCCAAAATGATGGCGTGGCTGGAGGGCGACATGAAGGCGGGCTCGCTCGGGCTCTCCTCCGGTCTCGAATACGACCCCGGCATCTACTCCGCGCGCGGCGAGCTGATCGATCTCGCCAAGGTCGCGGCGCGATACGGCGGCCGCTACATCAGCCACATCCGGAGCGAGGACCGGACGTTCTGGGCGGCGATCGACGAGATCCTCGCGATCGGTCGAGAGGCGAAGCTCCCAGTACAGATCTCCCACCTTAAGCTCGCCATGCGGAGCCTTTGGGGCGAGGCGCCGCGGCTTCTCGCCGAGCTCGATCGGGCCCGCGCGCAAGGCATCGACGTGTCGGCCGACGTCTATCCGTACCTCTACTGGCACTCGTCGCTCACGGTTCTCTTTCCGGAACGGAACTTCGAGGACCTGGCCGAGGCGCGAAAGATCCTCGCCGAGATCGCGCCGGCCGAAGGGCTGCTGCTCGGCCGCTATCTACCGAACCCCGCGTATGCCGGACATACCGTCGCCGAGATCGCGAAGGAGCGGGGCGAGGCTCCCGAGGCGACTCTCGTCGCCTTGATCCGCGACGCCGAAGCGCTGCGCAAGCAGGGCAAAGAGGGGGTGGAGAGCGTCATCGCGACCAGCATGGTCGACGGCGATCTCGAAAAGCTGCTCCTCTGGCCGCATACCAACCTCTGCACCGACGGCCAGCTCGACGGCAGCCATCCGCGCGGATTCGGCAGCTATCCGCGCGTCCTGGGGCGCTACGTACGGGAAAAGCCGGTGCTCGGCCTGGAAGAGGCGGTGCGCAAGATGACTTCGCTCGCCGCCGCTCACGTCGGGATCGAACAGCGGGGACGTCTGGCGCCGGGTGCCTTCGCCGATCTGGTGCTGTTCGACCCCGCGCGGGTGATCGACCGCGCCACCACGACCGATCCGCACGCCCTCTCGGTCGGCATCGAGCGGGTCTGGGTGAACGGCCGGACCGTGTTTCACGCCGGAAAGGTCACCGGCGAACGGCCCGGCCGCGTCCTGCGCAGAGCGTCGCCTCAGGCCAACGCCGGCTCGGGCGCCGGCTGAGGCTTCTTCCGGAGCGCCGCCGCCGAGATGAGCGCCATGATCAAGCCGACCGGAAAGGCCTCCATGAACGTGACCGCGCTGTTGATCAGCGGATTCTTGTAGCTCTTCGCGAACTCGGCGAGCTTCGCCGACTGGGCGTCGATTTCGGCAGCCGGCTTGCCGTCGGCGCGCATCTTTTCGATCATGTGGGCGTTGTACTTCTCGATGAAATCGGGCATGAAGTTGAAGTAGGTGATCTCCCAGGCGATCACGTACATGGAGCAGGCGACCAGCACCATCAACAACCCGACCTGGAACGCCTTGCCGAAGCTGATCGTGCCGTGGGCGACGCGGTCGCGGTAGGAGCGCACGCCGAAGAAGACCAGCAGGAAGGCGAGCACCATCGAGCTGTACCCGACGATCTCGCTGCCTTCGCCCGCCTCGCAGAAGGGGACCATCAGCGCCACGAAAGCCGCCAGGATGGCGCCCGCGCCCAAGCCGTACCGTCCGATCCGATCTTGGAGAATCTTGCGGTCGCCGCGGATTTCGTCAACCGCCCATTCGCCTACGGGAAGCCCCCTCGTTGCCCATCGTTCGGCCTGGGGTAACATTTGTATGTACGTCATCTTCAAAGGTAGAGGAGGCAACTATGCCCAACAAGCTCATCATGGCTATCGGTCTGATGCTTCTTGCGGCGGTTCCGTCGAGTCGAGGGCAATCGTCCAGCGGTACCTTGGTCGGCTTGATCACTGATTCCGACGGACGAGGGCTCCCGGGCGTGACGGTATCTGCAATTTCCGGCTGTGACTGTGCGGACTGTTCCGATCCCAAGACGTGCGATTGCTGCCCGGATCAAGTTCCGCTGGTGGTCGTTTCCAATGCCGAAGGTCGATTCCGGCTCATGGGGCTGCCTCGTGGGAAATACAACATTCAGGTTAGCCTCGAGGGGTACCAGACCCAAAATACTGCGGTTTCGATCCAGATGGGACGAAGCACGTCCGTCGAGATTCAATTGCAGAAGGACCCGATCGATGTCGAAGTCGAAAGATGAACCCGAAGAGGGTTTACGCGACAAGATCAAGTTCGCTATCGTCAGCTTTCTGCTGACTGGCCTGGTTGGAAGTTGGGTTACCGCGTGCTGGTCGAACCTTCAAGCTCGCGCCCAGCAGGAGCGTGTTCGGCAAGAGAAGGTTCTCGATCAAAGAGAACCTTCAAGCTCGCGCCCAGCAGGAGCGTGTTCGGCAAGAGAAGGTTCTCGATCAAAGATATGCCATCCTGGAAAGCCTCACGAAATCTATCGCCGAAACAGGAGCTGCAGCGAGCGACATCGCTCTTCTGGGGTTCTGGGACTGGACGTCCTGCACACGCCCTGTGGAAGTTTCGGCACGAGATTCGGCGTGGACGGAGAGCAGCAGGGTTTGGAGGGTCGATTCCCGAATCCTGAGAATGAAGATCGGGCTCTATTTTGGGGATGCCGAGGCAGGTGGCCAATTCGAAGAAATCATTGGGCTGCGGCGGCAGATGGGACAAAAGGTTCGGACGCTTATCGAAGCAAGCCAGGGCGGATGTTCCACATCTCTTGAGATTCGCCGTAACCTAGCGGGTGAGATCAATGAGTTGGTGAATCGATTGGATCGCAAGTCCAATTCGCTCGCTGAACGCCTCGGTCATAAGGTCGCTCGATGAGTTCGATGTGGGAAACCGAGCGGCGATTCTGGAATTACGTTGGGGCGACGAGACCGCGTCCGATCCGATCTTGGAGAATCTTGCGGTCGCCGCGCGCCGCCCGGCGGAATCCGCGGGGCGAGACGCCGGCCGCGCGGTGGAACGTGCGCACGAAGTTCGAGAGGTCTCCGAAGCCGACGTCCAGCGCGACGTCGGTGATCGGTCGGTCCTCCTCGGCGAGCAGGCGAGCGGCCCGTTGGAGGCGGCAGCGGATCAGGTACTGGTGCGGCGTCACGCCGAGGACCGCCGAGAATTGGCGGAGGAAATGAAACGGGCTCGAGCCCGCCTCGCGCGCGGCGGTTTCGAGGTCGATCTCACGGTCGGAGCTCTCGGCGAGGAACAGAGCGGCCTCGACCGCGCGCCGCCGGTCCGCCGCCCGGCCCACTTCCGGGGAGTGTCGAGGTGAAGTGAGCGTCTCGGCCAGCCGCCCCGCGAGCAGGAAGCCCACCTCGTCCACCCCCACGTCGCTCGCCCCGGCGACCGTCGCCTGCGCGAGCTCGCCGAGGACGATCAAACCAGCCAGCGGCGGGATGCCGCCCGAGCGCCAAAGAGAATCATGGCCGCCGATCGCCTCCGCGGCGCCCGCCTCGAAGTGGAACGAAAGGCACTCGTCTCCCCCTTCGACGTGATCGTGGGTGCAAATGAACTCATCGCCCGGCCGTCCGACCAGGAGCGAGCCCGCGACCAGCTCGTACGTGCGCCCTTCCGTCCGGTAGCCGAACGTTCCCCGGCGGACGTACGAGAGGGCGTAGCCCGTATGGCGCTCCACGAACGGGGTATCCGCCGGTCCGGCGCTGCACCGGAAATCCATCACGGTGAGCGACCGGCTGCGCAGGATCTCCGTCGAAGCGAGCATTTCGGCCCGGATTATAGGGTCCAGCGATGTCCCCCGGTTCGATCGACGGGGTCGACGGGCCGCCCCTCGGAACAGGAGCGGCCCGTCGCAGGTCTTACTGGCAGGCCTGCTGGAGGCAGGTGTACTGGAAGCAGCTGCCGCCGCAGCTGATGCCGCAGGTCTGGAGCGTACAAAGGCAGGAGCCGATCAAGCAGCTCCGGTCCTGGGTCGGCGCGGCGCCTCCCTGCGCGGCCTCCATTTCGACGGGGGTGAGGCGGATGATCGTGTCGCGGTGGAGTTGGAGCTTGCGTTTCATGGATTCCTCCCGTAGTTGACCTCGGGGACGGATCGATCCGTGGGCGACGAGACGCCGGCGGACGCCCCTGAGAGGTAGGACGAACGCCAGTCGCGTCGGTATTAGGGGTGCCCGACTTTCGACGCGGAAAATCCAGACTTTCGGTAGATCCGTTCGTGGTGGCGTTCAATCCATGATGGGTGACGAGCGCGAGAGCGCTCTTGACGATCCCAATCGGAGGGAAAACCATGCGTGCTACCCAATGGGTTTGTGTCTTGATCGGAGGGCTGTCTCTCGTTCCGGGGGCGCTGCGCGCCGGAACGGTCCAAATCGAGAACGACATCCTCGTATTTCGCGCCGGCAACAACGAGGTCAACGACATCGAGGTCGATCCGACGGCGCCGATCGGCGACGACACCTCGCTCGGGGTAGCCGTCACCGATCGGGCGCGGCAGACGATTCTCGTCGGGCCCGGCTGCACGGCGAGCGGCAACCGTGCGGTCTGCCAGCGGCGCTCGCTGATCGCCCTCGTCCTCGGCGACAAGAACGACAAGGCGAGCCAGAAGTTCTCCGCGCAGGCGATCCCGATGTCGATCGACGGGGGATTGGGCGACGACGTGATCAAGGGGAGCTTGGTGCCCGATTCGATCGATGGCGGAACGGGAAACGACACGATCGACGGCGACGAGGGGGACGATCTGCTCAAGGGCGGGACCGGCGACGATCACATCACCGGCGGCCGCGGCAAAGACAGAATCTTCGGCAGTTCCGGAAAAGACACGATCAACGCGCTCGACGGCGAGTCCGACGCGATCGATTGCGGGATCGGCATCGACGTCTTGAACCTGTTCGATTCGACCGACACCCGGAAGCAGTGCAACTGAGAGCTCGTTCCTCCGGGGCCGCGATCGTCCGCGATCTCGGCCCCGGAGGAGGCGTTGCCGTTACGGGGAGACGGTCAGCGTCAGGTTGTCGAACCAGATGTCCGAAACGCCTCCGGCCGCCGCGTTGCCGAAGCGCACGATCAGCTGCTTACCGTTTCCCGCTCCGGAGGGCGGGCTGGTATAGGAAACCCCCGAGTTCGCGGCCCAGGCGGTCGCGCCGTCCAGGTTCGCCACCGTGGTCTTGAGCGGCACGAACGACGAGAGATCGCCGTCGATCGTCGCGTAACCGATCTGGTACGGAAGCTTGCCCAGGCGATCGACGCCGCCGTAAGCCCAGCTCGAGAAGGTGTAGGTCTTCCCTGGAGCGATTCGTAGGGCCAGGAGCTGTCCGAAGGTCTCGGCCGTCCCCGCGGCGTAGTAGCCGAAACGCGCGCCGAGCGTCGTATTACCGGCGACGGGGTTCAGGTTGTGGTAGGCCCACGCACCGTTCGGTCCCCAACCGTTGATCCGACCGGCCGGGCCCGAGGTGGTCACTTCAATGTCTCCGTTGGCGAGCAACGCTCCCGGTGGCGGCGGTGGCGGCTCGGTCCCGCCGGCGATCACCTGGACGTCGTCGAACCAGATGTCGGTATAGCCGCCCGCGCTGCCGTTGCCGAAGCGGATCGCGATCTTCTTGCCGATCTCCGTGCCGCCCGCTCCGGTGGTGTAGCTCACGCCGGCGGTGGGCCTCCAAGAGGTCCAGCCGGTGACGTCGATCACCTGGGTCTTGAGCGCCACGAAAGTCGAAAGATTCCCCTCGGTCGAGGTATAGCCGATCTGGTACGGAACCCTGCCCGACAGATCGCCGCCGCCGATCGCCTGGCTCTTGAACGTGTAGGTCGTCTGGGGCGCGAAGCGCGCCTCGAGCACCTGGCCCACGGTCTCGGTGGTTCCCGCGGCGTAGAACCCGTACCGGGCGCCCAGGTTGGCACTTCCCGGAGTCGGATGGGTCGCGTGAGCGGACCAGGCCCCGGAGGGACCCCAGCCGTCCATCCGGCCGTACTCCGGGAACGTCTGGACCTCGAAATCGGGGTTGTTCACGGGGAGGCGCGAGAGCGCCACGTCGATCGCGTCGATCACCGCGTCGACCACGTCGGTCGCCGCCGGGGCGTTGAAATAGGTGCCTCCGGTCTGATCGGCGAGGGCGCGGAAGTTGGTTTGCGCCGAGCCGTCGAATCCGATGTGGATCGAGCTGATCTCGATCGGGCTGGTGGTCGCGGAGGTCGCCTGGGCGGCGAGCCCGGTGCCTCCGGGCAGGGTGATGACTCCTCCCGCGAGGGCCGCTTGGATGACGCTCGCGAGCGTGTAGCCCGAGATCGGCTCGGGATCGTGCCCCGGGGCGTCGCCGAAGAGGAGGATCGCCTTGGCCGCGTTCGAGCGCCACGGGGTCAGATCGCCGCCCATCCCGTCGGCGTCGGTCTGGATGGTGTGGACGATGCCCGAGTAGACCGATTCGGGGAAGTCGTTCCCGTTGCCGATCGAAAGAGCCTGGATCGCGGCGAGGATGGCCGCCCGGTTGTTGGTGAAATCGCGGTCGGCCTTGTACGGGTAATCGCCCGCGGCGCCGTAAGGAGACACCGGGAAGTCGCGGTAGTCGACCACCGCGAATCGCGCGCATGCCGGTCCGGACAGCACCCGGTCGACGATGTCGCTCGCGGCCGCTTTGACCTGCGCGATGTCGTCGCCCATGCTCCCCGTGGTGTCGATCACGAAGGCGAGATCGAGGTTCGAGCAGGCGGCGGGCGCGGGACCCCAGAAACGGAACTTGTCGATCGTGCCGTGGAACCGGGCGGCGTCGGATACGCCGTCACGGCCGTCGCTGCCGATTCGCATCGCGACGTTGCCTCCGGCCATCTGAAGGCCCGTCGCCGCCTCGGAAACGACCAGGCGGCGGTTGTAATAGAGCTTGAATCCTGTGGCGGGATCGAACGCCGCTCCGACGTAGAAGGGCCGCGAGGGATCCGGACAGTCGGGAAGGGCGTAAGCGAGCGAGTGGATCACGCCGTCGGTCGTCTTCGCCTCGAACAGGAGCTCGGGCGCGTAGCGGCCGATCACGCTGTTGACCGGGACGAGCGTGAGCCGCCAACGTTGCCGAGCGAGATCGGTCGGATGCCACTGGGCGGCGACCACGTCCTCGGTGGTGGCGCTCGCGCGGAGCACCCGCGCCTCGACCTGGAACGCGCCGGGACCTTTGATCCGGCCGCTGTTCGTGACTTCGACGTAGCTGGTCGTACCGTCGAGCACGATGGCCGAGTCGGCCGGCGGCGCGTTGATCTGGTAGGTGCCTGCGATCTGGCCACCGAGCGTCGCGTCGCTGCCGCGATTCGCGACCGCGCGGTTCAAGACGTCGGCGATGTCGTATTCGTGCCAGACGAGGGGCGTGCCCGCGGGGTCCGTCCAGGGCGCCGCGGCCTGGAACGGCTCGCCGACCGCGAGGTCACCGCCGTAGCCTCCCTTGGTGAAGGCCTTGAAATAGCCGTAGAACGGGATCGTCGATCCGGTGGGTAGGTACCGAGCTTTGTACCACCAGTCGCAGGCGCCGTTTTGGCAATCGGTGACCATCCGGCTGGTGCAGAGCGATAACCGATCGCTGCGGCAATGCTGAACCCCCGAGAAGCATTCCGACTCTCCGTCCGGGAGCGTGGTGCCGCAAACGAAATCGGTCGAGCGCATGGCTTCGAGCACGGTGAAAGCGGTGTTGGCAGGAATGGCTACCCCTCCTCCCACCGGGACTCCAAAGGGGCCCGGCTGGGTGAGCAGCGGCCGTGACACCGGCGAGGTCATCGTCACGGGGAAGGTCCGGTGCCCGAGGATCCAGCCGACGGCGTCGAGATAGCCGGGATCGAGCGCCACGCCCAAGGGATTCGGCGCCGCGTAGCCTCGGCCGTAGCACTCCTTGGCGGGATCGAAGCTCGGCTGGTCGAGGGTCCGGTCCCAGCGGGGGAAGGTCCGCACCTCGAAGTGAAGATGGGAGTTGGTTCCCCAGTTGTAGACGGTTCCCACCGGGTCTCCGCGGCGGAGCACTTTGTTTGCGGCGATGCCCGTCGCCAGCGAGCCGAGATGGCCGTACATCGTGTAGATCGTTCCGCCGTCCGGCAGCGGGTGCCGGACTACGACGACCGATCCCGGATAGTTCGGGTTCGCGGTGCACTCGACGATGCCGTCGGCCGCCGAGTAGACGGTGGCGCCCGACGCGCTCGAAGCCGTGGGTAGAGTCAGGTCGGCCCCGGCGTGCCCGCGACCGCAGGTGTAGGTGTAGTCGTCGTCGGTGGCACAGGTGGTCTGGTTGCAGAGCCGGGGACCATCCAGGTTGTCGTAGTTTTGCTGCACCAGGTAGCCGGAGCCGGTCGCCGTGCGCGCTCCGACCGGCCAGTCGAAGATGCCGTCGTACGGGGGTGGTTGAGCTCCCGCCGCGAGAGCGGCAAGGGAGAACGCACATCCCGTGGTCCACGACGTTCCCAATCGGTGACTCATCTCGTTCCCTTTCGTAGGCGACAAAGAGGCGGCCACCGCCGGCCCGATCGTGAGCCGGCTGACGGACGCTCTGGACGGTTGCCTATAGAAAGAGGTGCATGAGTCGGCGATTGCGAGCCGGAGTGATCGGATTCGACCGAGGTTCGCGCCTTGAGGATCGAGGAGGAGCCGATGATCCGAAAGTCGACGATCCTGGTCTGCTTGAGTCTTTTGGCGTTGGGGTGTGGAGGAGGATCTTCGCCCTCGGAGCCGAGGACGACTTCGCCGGTGGCTCTCGAAGGCAACTGGGCGGGCAGCGCGGCGCTCAGCTCTCCTCGCGCGACGTGTTCCCTCTCGCTGACCCTGGCTCGAGACGGCGTGGACCTCATCGGGAATTGGACGGGGCAGTGCCCCAATATCGGCGAAGGCCATGGGGTCGTCGTGACGACGCCGCTCGTTGCCAATCTGGTCCTCGTCACGGGACTCCAAGGGGCGCCGCTTTTCGGGGGATGTGGTTGGTCGAGCGTCGCCACCCGCGACGGCGATCGCTTGCGCGGCCAATTCAGCACGCCGGCGAACTGCTCGGGCGGCCCGCCGCTCGAAGGGCAGCTGGAGCTGACCAAGAGGTGAGGCATCGAGCGGGTCCGACGGACCGGCCCGCTCGAGCCCGGGAGCTCAGGAAGGAATCAGCAATCGAAGCAGGTGATGACCTCGGTCCGGGTGCACTGACCAGCCGAGGGGGTGATGCCGCCCTGCGCCACCTTCGCCGCGTCGAGGGTGAGCACGCGAAGCGTCTCGCGGTGGAGGGTGAGAGGAGCGAGCTTTTTCTTCATGGTGTAGCGATTTCCTTTCGTTCGTGGGAGCGCGCTCGCGCTCGGTACGCAAGCCACTATTCCGGCCGGAGGCGAACGGTTACCGACATCGGTCTCTTCGGCCGTCCCTGCTTGTTTTTCCGGTTTCCCTAATTTATCGTTATTCGACTCTTTTGCGGCTGGACATCGCGGGCAATTCTTTTATCCGGGAAAGGTATCGATCCATGAAATTACGAGATTCGAGGCTCGTCTTCGCGGCGACCGATCTTTCCAACCATCTCGCCTGTCGGCATCTTTCGATCCTCGATCGGGACGTCGCCGCGGGGAAGCGGCCCAAGCCCGAGGCATACGATCCGCGGCTGGCGGTGCTCGCCGAGCGAGGTCGCGAGCACGAAGTTGCCTATCTGGCCCATTTGCGAGACCGAGGAAGCCAGGTATTGGAGCTTTCCTCGGAAGGAGGTGAGGCAACCGCTCGCGAGGCGACCCGCGAGGCGATGCGCAACGGGGTCGACGCTATCGCTCAGGCGTCTTTGGGCGACCGGGATTGGGGCGGCCGCGCGGACGTTCTCCTTCGCGTAGAACACCCGAGTGATCTCGGAGGATGGTCCTATGAGCCGGTCGACACGAAGCTCGCTGAGGAGACGCGTGGCGGAACGATCCTTCAGCTGGTCGTCTATGCGGAGTTGCTTGGCGAGATTCAAGGGACGCTGCCGGAGCGAGTCGGGGTTGTGACGCCTCTGGGCGGCTTCATGCCCGAGTGGTATCGGGTCGACGAATACCACGCTTTCGTCCGGCGCGCCCGCCGTCGGTTTGAAGAGAGTCTTGCGGGGGCCGGCGAAACCTATCCTCTGCCGAACGCGCATTGCGCCATCTGTCGCTGGTGGCGGGAGTGCGACGCCCGATGGCGGCAAGACGATCACTTGAGCCTTGTCGCCGGGATGAGACGCCTACATGCACGAGAACTCGAAACAACGGGTATTACCACGCTCGGCGGATTTGCGCACGTGCCGGTGCCCTTGGTCCGGGCTCCGTCTCGTGGCTCGAAGGAGGCGCTCGAACGCCTGCGCGAGCAGGCGAGGGTCCAGCTCGAGTCGAGGGAATCAGGACGTTTGAAGTGGGAGCTATTGCCTTTGTCGTCGATTGAGGAGCGCCGTGGGCTCGCGCGGTTGCCGGAGCCTTCTCCAGGTGACGTCTTCCTCGATTTTGAAGGCGATCCGTTCATGGGCGAAGGAGGCCTCGAATATCTTTTCGGGCTCGTGACCTTTGGAGAAGACGGCTCCGCCGAATACCACGAGCGTTGGGCCTTCGATCGGAGGCAGGAGCGAAATGCGTTCGAATCGCTGATGGATGACCTGACCGAGCGCCGGGTTCGAGATCCCGACCTCCACGTCTACCATTTCGGCGATTACGAGGCCTCGGCGCTCAAGCGTCTGATGGGCCGTTACGCCACACGTGAGGACGAGCTCGATCGATGGCTTCGAGGTGAGCGGCTGGTCGATCTCCACCGGGTAACGACCCAATCGGTGCGGATCGGAGTGGAAAGCTACTCGCTCAAAAAGCTCGAGCCGTTGATCGGTTTCGAGCGCCAAGTTTCACTCGAGCTGGCGAGCCGAGCCTTGCGTCGGGTCGAAGCCGCTTTGGAATTAGGAAACGCTCACGAGATCGGCGAAGAGTTGAAGCGTATGGTCGCGGGGTACAACCGGGACGACTGCCTGTCGACCGCGCGGCTGCGCGATTGGCTGGAAGGTGTTCGGAAGGAGGCGATCGATCGAGGGGTTGATCTGACTCGTCCTCCCGTCGAGCCCGAACAAGCCGCCGAGAATCTGACCGAATGGTTGATCCGCGTGCGTGCGCTCGCCGAGCGCCTGCTCGAAGGGTTGCCCGCCGACCTTGGCGCCTTAACGGCCGAGGAGCGGGCGCGCCGGATACTGGCTCATAGTCTGCAGTTCCACCGCCGCGAGGATAAGGTGGGATGGTGGGAGTTCTACCGGCTCGCACAGCTCGCGGAGGACGAACGGATCGACGAGCCGAAAGCGATTGCTGGTCTACGCTTCGTGCGGCGGATCCCGGCGGCCGGAGGTGGCAGGCTCCCGACCGATGAATATTCCTTCCCGCCGCAGGAGGTCGATCGGAGGGCGAAGGACGCTCGGATCGACCAGAAGCGCAAGCTCGGTTCGATCGAAGAACTCGATCCGGCCGGGGGGCGAGTGAAAATCAAGAAGACTCGGGTGACGCTAGATGAGCATCCGGCGTCGGTTTTTCTGCATGGGCACGTCGACAAGAAGGTCCTCGAAGAGGCGTTGGTTCGTCTCGGGGAGTGGGTGGCTGACCATGGAATGGACGCGCCAGGAAAGTACCGAGCGGCGCGTGACCTCCTCCTCTCCCGGTCGCCGCGGGGGTGCATTGCAACGGACGGTGCCTTGGGCGGCGCGGGGGAAGACGTAGTCTCGGCCGCCCGTCGCCTGGTCGTCCAGCTCGATCGGGGCGTTCTGCCACTGCAAGGGCCGCCGGGTGCAGGCAAGACTTACACCGGAGCACGAATGATCGCCGAGCTCGTTCGCCGTGGGAAGAAGGTCGGGGTGACGGCGATGTCGCACAAGGTGATTTCCAAGCTTCTCGATGAAGCGGTGAAAGCGGCACGCGAAGAAGGTCTCGACCTTTGTTGCCTTCAAAAGGGGGGTGACGAGCGGGTCTCCGACCCAGGTGGCTCGATCCGAAAGACGGAAGAGAACGCGGAGATCGTAGCCGCGCTCGCAAGCGGTACGCCGAAAGTCGTGGCGGGTACCGCCTGGCTGTGGGCAAGGGAGGATCTCGCGGATTCGGTCGACGTACTTTTCGTCGATGAGGCGGGCCAGATGTCAGTGGCCGACGTCCTCGCGGCCTCCCAGGCGGCGGCGAGTCTCGTGCTTCTCGGCGATCCGCAACAGCTAGAGCAACCGATCCAGGCGAGCCATCCGGAAGGGACGGCGGTTGCCGCGCTCACTCACCTTCTCGCCGGCCGTCCGACGATCGATCTCGATCGCGGCCTCTTTCTTGACCAAACCTGGCGCCTCCACCCCTTGATCTGCGCCTTCACCTCCGAGCAGTTTTACGAAGGTCGGCTTCACTCCAGGTCGGGCCTAGAACGACAGACGGTGGCGGCTTTGCCAACCGTGCCCAAAAGCGGCCTTTACTTTCTCCCGGTAGAGCACGAAGGGAACCAGAGTTCCAGCGAAGAAGAGGCCCGAGTCGTCGCCGACCTCGTTCGGGGGTGGCTCGATGGGCAGGCGGAGTGGACCGATGGGGATGGCTGTCTTCGGACGCTCACAGCCGGAGACGTCCTGATCGTCGTGCCTTACAATGCTCAAGTTCATCGGCTACAACAGCTACTTCCGGACGTCCCCGTGGGAACCGTCGATAAGTTTCAAGGCCAGGAGGCGCCGGTCGTGATCTATTCGATGGTTACTTCGACCCCCGAGGACGCGCCGCGCGGTATGGAATTCCTCTACAGCCGCAACCGTTTGAACGTCGCCACTTCCCGTGCCCGCTGCGCCTGCGTCCTCGTCGCTTGTCCGGTCCTTCTCGAGCCTGAGTGTCGTACTCCCCGACACTTGAGCCTCGCAAACGCTCTCTGCCGGTATGTGGAGATGGCGACGATCCTACCGATGCTGCCTACCTCCTGAGCGGCGATTGGCTTCGCCTCCATCCCCGGGACGTCGATCGTCGCTCGCCGCGAATCCGGCTAGAGGGCGACTCTCCGAGCATGCGCGGCAATCGCCGCCCACGCCTCTGCCGGCCGAGTCTGCAGGAGCAGATGGGGCGCATCGATCTCGACCACGGTGTTGCCGGGAATCGGGGCGAGGATTTTCCGACTGGCGGAGGGGGAGATCAGGCGATCGGCGGTTCCGAGCAGGGTGAGCATCCGGCCGGAGGCGTGGTCCGGGATGTAGCTTCGCTCGGCGCGAGACGCCGCGGCGAGCCGGCGTTCGAGGGTTTCGGGCGGCAGGGAGCACAGCTCGGCGAGGAGGGTTTCGGCGAGCGCCCGATCGCCGGCCGCCATGGTGAAAGAGACCGCTCCGGTCGGGAAGGCGCGCGAGCGCATCAGCCTTCGCGCGAGCCCGGCGGGGAAGGGGATGGGCACGGCGGTCAAGGGATTCGAGAGGATCAAGAGCTCTACGCGCGGGCCGAGAATCTGCGCCAGGCGTGTCGCGACGGGTCCTCCGAACGATTCGCCCACGAGGAGGAGGCGGCCGGTCGCCGGAACCGCGTTCGCGAGCCTCCCCGCTAGGGTGTCGGCGTCCTGCTCGCCGTCCGTGGGGAGCGCCATCGCATGGCAGCGAAATCCCGCCGGTGCCTCGGCCGAAAAGGATCCGAACAAGGCCGTGGTGCCGTGAAGTCCTGGAATCAGGACGACTTCCGGCGGCGGTTCGAGAGCGGCGTCGCGGGTCTCCATTCGGCTTGGCTCCTTCCTCCTTCCGTAGGGTACACCCCGGTAGACGGCTCCGGCCGTGACTTTTCGGGAGCAGCCGACAGGCGACGGATCTCGTTTCAAGCTTCGGGGTGCGGATGGCGATATTCTTGGCGGGTTTTCCGACCGACAAAGGTAAAGATCCGGGACGACCCGGTAACCCCCTTCCATGGAGATGGAGACATGAACGAGCGGAATCGCGGCCGATTCGCGGGTGTGATGGGAGCGGCTTTGATGGTGGCGGCGTTGGCCCTACCGGGCGCGGCGCGCGCGGTCGATTTCACGTCCGACGGTTATTTGCGCTGGGACGACGACAGCGACTGCCTGCTGCTGCGCGAGCACGAAGGCAAGACGCGGGTTTTGACCGGCGCGATCGAAGGGTTGGACGAAGGCGACCACGTGCTTCTGTTCGGCCGCACCCTCCCCGACGGCGACGAGTGCAACGACTACGACGGCCCGGCCTACCAGGTCACCGAGGTCTGGGCGCTGTGGGCGGCCGACAACCATAAGCGGACCTACTACGACCACGAGACCGACGGCTCGTTCCGCGCCTGGGTCCGCCGCAACCGGAGCGAGTAGGGCGACCCTCGGGCATCGCGGACGAGAATGGGCAGCGGTAGGTCGAGGGCGGCGCGGGAGAGGTTGAAGCGGGCTCGGGAGGCGGCCGTCCGCCGCCCACCGATCGATCCCCGATCGAGGTGGGAGCAGGTCGAGATCGCGGTCCTGAGCAACGCGGTCGTCGCCTACCTGCTGATCACCGGCCGGATCGACCCGCTCGGCCTGGTCCTCCTGGTCGCGAGCGAGGCGATCTTGTTGTCGATCGTCGAAGCGGTCGAAAGCCGGTTCGTCCCTCCCGAGGCTCGAGAGGAGCAGCTGCGGTCGAGCCTCGTCGGCCGGATCGCGATCCTGCTGTTCATCTTGGCGGTGCTCCTGGGATTCAATCTGCTCCTGATCGTCTCGGTCTTGAAGAGGGGCGACGCGGTTCGGGCGTTCCTCGAAGCTCCGCTCGCCACCCTCCATGCGGAGCAGATCGTCGCGCCGCTGGCGGTCACTTTTCTCGGCGCGCTGCTCGGGGCGGCCCGGGACCTGGTCCGCTACCGCGAGCGCGGCGGACCTTTCGAGGCGACGCCGGGGCGCAACGCCATCGCGCGCTGGTTGGTCCTGATTCTCGCCGTCCTACCGCACGCCGTGCCGCTGATCGGCATGCTTTGGCTCGGCTTCCGGCTGCTGGTTTGGCGCAGCGACCGGGCCGCCCGCGGTCTCGGCAAGTCCGTCGCCGCCTGGCAGGTCATCGGATGGTTCGGCCTCTGGATCGCCACCTTCTTCCTTGTCGTGAGGCTTTATGCCTCGGGCCTTGCCGGGTGGTCGGTCTTCTTCTGCGTGGCCAAGACCGTGGCCGACCTCGCGCTCGCGTTCGCGCCGGGCAGCGCGGCGGAAGGCGAGGACGTTGACTCCACCCCCGGACCCGCCCCAAGAGACGGTGCGGAATCCTCCGCCGTTCGGTGAAATGAAGCAGGGGAGGTAACTCTTCGATGAACATGGAAATCCAGTTCCCGGGCGGCGTGGCGGTCGACGCCCGATTCAAGGGATTCACGGTTCACACCGACCAGCCGGAGGCCTCTGGAGGAGGTGGCGCGGCGCCCTCGCCGTTCGACCTCTTCCTCGCTTCGATCGGGACCTGCGCGGGGCTTTATGCCCTCCGCTTCTGCCAGCAGCGTTCGCTCTCCACGGAAGGGCTCGCGGTCCGTCTCGCGACGGAGAAGAACGAAGGGGAGAGCCGCGTCGCCCGGCTGCGGATCGATCTCGAGCTACCCGAAGGATTTCCGGAGAAATACCGCGACGCCATCGTCCGCGCGGTCGACCACTGCACGGTCAAACGGCACATCTTCGAGCCTCCGGAATTCACGGTGAACCTGATCGAAACGCGGGCGGCGAGCCCGGCCTGATCCGGCGGTCCGAATCGAAAAGTCCGGCCTCCCCGGGGATAAGAAGGCCGTCCCTTTGAACCGTCCGGCTCGCTCCTTCCGCTCTCCTCCGATCAGGCTCGGCCCAGGAGGGGCCGCAGCTCGACCCCTTCCCACAGCCGGTCGCGCATCGCGCGGGTCTCGGCGAGCGCAAGCGCGCCGAGTGCGGTGACGGAAAAGACGCGGCGGGATCCCGCGTCGTCCGAGGATGCGGCGCGTAACGATCCGACGAGACCCTTCGCTTCCAGGCGGTCCAGCGTGGCGTAGACCGAGCCGATGGTCACGTCGCGCCGTGCCACCCGCTCGAGCTCCCGGCGGACGTTCATGCCGTACGCCTCCTCGGCGGTGCGCAGGACGGCGAGCATCACCTGCTCCTCGAAGCTTCCGATCGGGGCGAGCTCTGCGGCTTTCGCGTGCTTCATCCGTCACTCCTGGCGCAGCACCGACGCTGGATCGGTGCGGCTCGCCCGGCGGGCAGGGACGAAGGCGGCGAGCGCGCCGACCGCGAGGAGGGCGACGACCGCGCCGGCGAGCGCGCGGGGATCGGTCGCTCCGACGCCGTAGAGCAGCGAGCCCAAGAGGCGGGTCGAAAGCAGGGCGGCGACGACGCCGGCCACGCTGCCGATCGCGACGAGCCGGATCCCTCGGCCCATGACCTGCGAGACCACGCCGGCGGGCCGGAGCCCGAGAGCGAGCCGGATGCCGTATTCGCGCGTGCGACGGGTGACGAAGTGGGAAATCATGCCGTAGACCCCGACGGCTCCGAGCACCAGCGCGAGGCCAGCGAGCAATGACAAGAGGACCGCGATCTGGCGCGGCGCGCCGATCGCCTCTTCGAAGATCGAGCGGAAAGTCACCGTGCGCGCGAGCGCGATCCGCCTGCCCTCTCGTTCGATCGCGGCGCGCCCGGCTTCGAGCACCCGCGGAAGCTCCCGGGCGTCGGCCGCCGAGAGGACGAACGACATCTCGTACGAAGCGTAGGGCACCTGGTCGTAGAGCATGTACCGGGCGGGAGCGGGCGGTCCGGCGAGATCGGCCTCCGGCACGTTACCGACCACGCCGACGATCCGCTCGCCCCGCGAGTCGAACCCGGTATGGACGATCCGGCCGATCGGATCCTCGCCCGGGAAGTACTTCGCGGCGAGCGCTTCGTTGACCACCACCACGCGCTCGGTTCCGGCGCGGTCGGTCGGGAGCGGCCCGCGCCCGCGCAGGATCGGGATGCCGAGAGCCTTGAAGTAATCCGAGGTGACGATCCGGAAGAACGTGGTGCTCTCGGCGAGATCGGGCTTGCCTTCGATTCGGATGCCCCATGAGTCGCCCGAGCCGCGCAGCGGCAGCTTCTGGGTCGCGGCGGCCGCGCGCACGCCGGGAAGGGCTTGTAGCGTTGGAATGAGGTCGAGCACCACGCGCCGCCGATCGTCGATCGAGAGCGCGGAGGGGGCGGCGGCGTCGAAGACCGCCAGGCGCTCGACCTCGAGGCCGGGGTCGATCGCGCGGAGTTTGGCGACGCTGCGCAGCAGCAGGCCCGCGCCCGCGGCGAGGAGAACCGCGAGGGCGATCTGGGTGACGACCAGGCCGCCGTCGAGCCGGCCGCCGCGCCCGCTGAGGCCGCCCGTTCGCGACGTCGCGATCGAGCCGCGGAGGTTGCCGCGCCAGAGCGCCACGCCGGGCACCACGACGATCGCCGCCGCGGCGAGGAGCGCCACGACGATCGCCGCCCAGAACAGGGTCCAGTCGAGGTGCGCCGCCTGGGCGAGGTCGCCGAGCGGCAGAGAGCCCACCAACAGCTCGAAGCCCGCCGCGGCGATCCCGGCGCCCGCGGCGCCGGCGAGCGCGCCGATCAGCAGCGATTCGATCGTGAGCTGCTGGAGCAGCCGTCGCCTCCCCGCGCCTAGGGCGGTGCGTACGGCGAGCTCCGTGCTCCGGCCCCCCACCTGGCCGAGCATCAACGCGGCGACGTTGACGCAGGCCATGACCAGGATCAACACCATCGCGGCCGACGTCGCGAGCAGGCTCGGGCGGAGCTTGCCGACCAGGAACTCGCGTAGCGGCGTGACCGAGGGCGAACGGGTTTTGTCCCAATCGGTCGGATACTTGAACCGAGCGCCGAGCGTCGAGGCGAGGGCGCGAAGGGGTCCTTCCAGGTGTTCTACGCTCGCACCTTTCGCGACCCGGCCGACGAGCGCGTAATTGCCCGAACGGTGCTCGCTGCTCAGCGGCACGGCCGTCCAGATCCGGGTCGTCGGGCTCGGGAACCAGAATCCGCGCGGCATCACGCCGACGACGGTGCGCGGCCTGCCGCCCATGAGCAACCGACGGCCGACGATCGACGGATCGCCCCCAAGCTCCTGCCACAGCCCGTAGCTGAGCACGGCGACCGGCTCCGCGCCTTCGAGGTCGTCGCCCGGCGCGAACGTCCGCCCGAGCGCGGGTGCCGCGCCGAGAACGTCGAACAGCTCGGCCGTGGCGAGGGTCCCGTGCACCATCCGCAGCGGCTGCCCGGGCAGCTCCAACGTTGCATCCTGCGTCGTCATCGCGGCCATGCGCGAAAAGCCGGGGAACTGCGGGCGAAGGTAGAGGAACTCCTCCTCCGTCCAGTCGCCCGGGCTCCATAGGACGCCCAACTCGGCCTCGCGGGCGACCGGGAGCGGCTGGAGCAGGAGCGTCCGGACGACGCTCCACAGGGCCGCCGAACCGCCGGCTCCCAGGCCGAGCGTTAGAACGGCGAGCAGCAGATAGGCCGGGCGGCTCGCGAGCCGGCGGGCGGAGTAGCGCAGGTCGACGATCCAGCTTTCCATGAACGATCCTCCGGGTTGCATGCGACTGGCGCGCGGCTCGAACCCGGTCCAGCCGCGCCACCAGCTGCGGCGAACGAGGGCGGGTAACGAGCCGAGTAGCTGCCGCCAGAGCCAGATTCGGGCCGCGAGCCTCCCCTCGGCGCGAGCCCTCTCGGCATGTTCCGCCGCGAGGTCGGCGAGCACCTCGTCGCGCGCGGCGAACGGCACGAACGAGCGGAACAACGCGGCGGCCCAACGAGGGAGGCGCCCTGCGCGGTCGGGGGTGGGGGAGTCGAGGGCCATGTTCGGTCGGGTGTCCGGTGGCCCCGAGGGCCCCGTTCTCTACATTGTAGAAATCGGGGCCGCAGAACCGCCAGGTCTCCTTACGCGGCGCGAAGCGAAAGGTTACGTCTCTTCGTCCGAGGCGTTGAGAACGCGCAGCGCTTAGGATTGGATGGAAGGCTCTCGAGGTCCCACGCGTGGCTCCCTCGACGGACGAGGCAAGGGGAAGACAATGAGAGGTAGGACCGACGCCGAGGCTCCGCGCCTCTATCTTCTCTGCGGTCCATCCCTCGCCGGCAAGAGCACCGTCGTGCAGGCGATGGCGGCGGAGCTCGGGGTGGCGGTCGTCTCGGCGGACGCGATCAACGCGGCGCGCAACCTAAGGTTCGGATTGGAGGGCCTGCCCGAGTCGGCCTGGGCGGAGATCCTCGGCGCGCAGATCAAGGAGTCGGCCGCGTTGATGAAGCGAGGCCTCCCGGTGGCGATCGACGATACGGCCTGCTACCGCTGGCTGCGCGATCGCTTTCGCGAGCACGCGGCGAGCCATGGCTACGAGGTTCGGCTGATCTACGTCGCGACGCCGCGCGAGGAGATCCTCGCGCGCCACGCGCGGCTCTCGAAGTCCAAGGAGCGCCCGGTGCTTTCGCTCGAACGCCTGATCGACCACCTCGATCGATTCGAGCCGCCTCAGCGGGACGAGCCGCACATGACGATCCGTTCCGACGCGGATCTACGGACGTTTCTCGCGGGGGAGCGGAAGACGTAGGAGATCGGCGAGCTCGCTCGGCGGAGGTCCGCTCTTACAGGTCCTGTTTTCCGAAGGTCCCAGGATTCTCTCCCTGCTGGTGATAGAGGCGCGTCCGCCCGTTCCGCTTCCTCTTCATCATCACGAAGGTCGGCTGGTCTTCCGGATAGTCCCCTTTGCCGTACGTGTGCCCGTGCGCGTTGGGGTCGAGCGTGTCGTTCAGGGTATGGCCGCTCTGGTGGGGGCGCAGGTGCTGGAGGCATCCCCGCTGGTTGGTGATCGAGCAGCCGCTCAGCTGGGTCGTCATGGTGACGCTCTCGTGGGCTTGGTCGAGGTCCTGGTTCGTCACCTCGCCGCCCCCCTGCACCTGATCCGGGCCATCCGTGTCGCTTGCCATCTGGCGCATCGGCAGGAACCCCGCCCGGAACAGCGGACCGCGCGAGGGGTTCAAGTCTTCCAACCGGGGATCGTTCGCCCGGTACATCGTGAACTCCGTCTGTTTCGTCTGCGGATGGCGGTATTGAGAGAGGAAGAACTGCTCTCGGGCGTTCGAGGGCAGGTTGCCTACCAGCCCTCCGTTCTCCAGGTTCGCCGAGATCGGGTACCGTCGAAGGAAGGCCGACGGATGCTGTTTGAGGAGCCGTTCCGGAGCGAGGTGACCGTAGTCCATCCTCTTGCCGAGGTTCTTGAGAGTCGGACGGTTCAACGACTTGCCGAGCCTGCGCAGGCCTTTCCCCGCGAGAGATCGGGGGAGCGCGGTCAGCCCGTCATCGGTGCCGTTGCGCTGGCGGCGGCTGAGCTCGTCGTAGCTGTGCCCCCCAAGCCGGGTCGGCAGGTATTGGCGCGGATTCAGAGGGCCGAGCAGGTCCAGCGGTCCGGAGCGCCCTTCGATCTCTCGTTCTCGGAGATGCTGGCGACTGTGTCCGCCGAGCCGCGTCGGCAGGTAGAGGCGCGGGTTCGCGGGCCCGAGCAGGTCGAACGGTCCGGAGCGCCGCTGTCGTCGGCGCTCCGCGAGGTGCTGCTCGCTGTGGCCTCCGAGTCGGGTCGGCAGATAGAGCCGCGGGTTCGCCGGTCCGAGCAGATCGAGCGGCCCGGAACGGCCCTGCCACTTCCTCTCTTCGAGATGCTCCTCGCTGTGTCCGCCCAGCCAGGTGGGGGCGTACAGGCGCGGATTCGCGGGACCCAGCAGGTCAAACAGCCCCGCTTGAACCGGAGCCTCCGCGCTCTGCGCGGAGGGAGGGGAGGGTTTGGCCGCCTGGGAACCGACCGGCACCGCCTCGCCGCGCGCCGCGCGTTCGCCCAATCGGCTGGCCTCGCGCTCGAGCCCGGAATCCGTATTGAACGGCGCGCCGCCGCCAGAGTCGGGATCGGCCGTCTCATCGGACATCACCCGCCTCTCACGCTGTTGGGCGACATGGGCGAGCTCGTGACCGATCAGGGCGTCGCCCGCCGCCGTTCCGGGCTGAAACCTCGTCGGAGCGAAATGGAGGTGAGAGCCGCGCGCGAAAGCGCGCAAAGGGCTCGGCGGCAAGGTGCTTTCGCGATGGACCCGGACGTCGGAGAAATCGGCGCCGAACGCCTGCTCGAACCGGGAGCGGACGCGGGCCGGAAGGGGGTGGCCCGGGGAAGGTCCCGGCGTTGAGGTCTTCGACGAACCGGTCGCCGGCGTGCGCTCCTCGAACCGATGGCCCAGGCTGGCGCCTCGATCGAGATCGGCGAGACTCCGGACTGCCGGCGAGGGAGCGGCGAACGGAATGGGCCCCGCTACCGGGAAGGCGGACGAGGAGGCCGACAGCACCGGAGAGGTTGCCGACTCTCGCTGCAGTCCCTGGCGCGATTCCATGGCTCCTCCCCGGTCATCCGGCCGAAGGTGCTAGGTTCTTTACCTCGGCAGAATTGTACGTTGGAACGGCGAGGGTCCGGCGAGACGATCCGAATGGCGATGACGAACAGATAGAGGTTTCGGTTGTTGAAGCGACGCCTCCCGATGGCGATCGACGATACGGCCTGCTACCGACTCGGACAGCCCTTCCAATCCGAACCTCAAGTTGCGCGCCGCGTTGCCGACGAGCCGTTCGTGGCGATCCGGTCGGAGGGCGAGCTCCGCGC
The DNA here is from genome assembly GCA_044226625.1 of Thermoanaerobaculia bacterium. Taxonomy (GTDB): domain Bacteria; phylum Acidobacteriota; class Thermoanaerobaculia; order Multivoradales; family UBA5704; genus DASYKS01. The sequence goes on along the minus strand of JBGAGQ010000029.1, from coordinate 37,497 downwards.
GTTCCTGGACGACGAGAAGCGCGTTCGATAGCCTGCGCTCTCCTCTCCTCGCGGACGACGGAGAGGAATCTCAGAGTTTCAGGGGGTCTCCGATGCGCGCAGCGTTCTACGAGCGCCCGGGCCCGGCCCGGGAAGTCCTTTCGATCGGCGATCTCCCAACGCCCACGGCAGGGCCCGGCGAAGTGCGCGTAAGAGTCGCCTGGTCGGCAGTCAATCCGTCGGACGTCAAATCGCGAGCGGCGATCCGCTCGAAGACCCTGCCGTTTCCGCTCGTCGTGCCGCACAGCGACGGGTCGGGGGTGATCGACCAGGTGGGGGAGGGCGTGGATCCCGCGCGGATCGGGGAGCGAGTCTGGACCTGGAACGCCGCATGGCAACGTCCGTTCGGGACGGCGGCGGAGCTCGTGGTCCTCCCGGCCGCGCAGGCGGTACGGCTGCCGGACGGAATCGAGCTCGAAGTCGGCGCCTGCCTCGGGATTCCCGCGCTCACGGCGCTCCACGCGGTGCTCGTCGACGGCGGAGTCGCCGGACAGTCGGTCCTGGTCGCCGGCGGAGCCGGGGCCGTGGGGCACTACGCGATCCAGCTGGCGAAGATCTACGGCGCGCGCCAGGTGGTCGCCACGGTGAGCGGCGAGGAAAAGGCGGCGGTCGCCCGTGCGGCCGGTGCCGACTTCACGGTCAACTACAAGAACGAGGATTGGGTCGCGCGATGCCTGGAGGCGACCGGCGGCGTGGGGGTCGACCGGATCGTCGAGGTGGATGCCGCGGCGAACGTCAAGAGCGATCTCGCCGCGCTCCGGCCCGAGGGACGGATCGTCGTCTACGGCAGCGGCGCTCCCGAGATTGCGGTTCCTTTCGGGCCGGCGATCCTCAAGAACGTCCGTTTCTCGTTCTTCATCGTCTACAACCTTTCCTCACAAGACCGCGCGCGAGAGATCGAGGAGCTCACCGGACTTCTCGCGGCGGGCCGTCTGGAGCACCACGTCGCCGAGCGTCTGCCGCTCGACCGGATCGCCGAGGCCCACGAGCTCGTCGAGCGCGGGACGGCGATCGGGAAGGTGCTCGTCTCGATCCCGTAGGACGGCCGTTCGCGGGCCGCCGGGTGCTTTCCGGAGGCGAGCCGGCGCGAGATGTTCCGCCGCGAGGTCGGCGAGCACCTAAACGGCACGAACGCGAACAACGCCGGCTCGCGGTCCGAGGGCCATGTTCGGTCGCCGCGAGGTTCTCTACACGGGAAATCAGAGCACTCCTTACGCGGCGCGAAGCGAAAGGTTCGTCTCGTCGTCCGAGGCGTTGAGAAGGCGCAGCGCTTAGGATTGGATGGAAAGCAGGCGGATCAACGATGAGAGGTAGACGGCCGGCCCGCGCCTCTAGCGGTCCATCCTCGCAAGGCACCGCGTCCTGGCGCGGAGCTCGGGGTGGCGGTGGGCAGAGTCAACGCGGCGCGCAACCTGAGGTTCAGAGCCAGTCGTGTCCTCGGTGGCCAGCGATGAAGCGCCCCGGCGCGATCGACGATACTGCTACCGCATGTTCCACGCGGCGAGCCGCGAGGTTCGGCTGATCGGCAAGCACCTCGTTCTCGAAGTCCAAGGGAGCGCCCGGTGCTTTCGCTCGAACGCCTGATCGCGAACGAAGCGGAACAAGCCGCACATGACGATCCGTTCCGTCGGACGTTTCTCGCGGGGAGCGGAAGACGTTGAGAGGTCCGCTCTACGCCCTGCGAAGGTCGGATTCTTCCCCGGGGTGGGGCGCGTCCGCCCGTTCCGCTTCCTCTTCATCATCACGAAGGTCGGCTGGTCATAGTCCCCTCGGTCCCGTGCGTTGGGGTCGAGCGTGTCGTTCAGGTGGCCCCGGTGGGGGCGCAGGTGCTCATCTATCGAGCAGCCGCTCAGCTGGGTCGTCATGGTGACGCTCTCGTGGGCTTGGTCGCAGCCGCCCCCTGCACCTGATCCGGGCCATCCGTGTCGCTTGCCATTGGCGCATCGGCAGGAACGCAACAGCGGGACCGCGCGAGGGGTTCAAGTCTTCCAACCGGGGATCGTCTATCGTGAACTCCGTCTGTTTCGTCTGCGGATGGCGGTATTGAGAGAAAGAACTGCTCTCGGGCGTTCGAGGGCGGTTTTCCAGCCCTCGTTCTCCAGGTTCGCCGAGATCAGGTACCGTCGAAGGAAGGCTCTCGAGGAGCCGTTCCACGAGGTGACCGTAGTCCATCCTCTTGCCGAGGTTCGAGAGTCGGACGGTTCAACGACTTGCCGAGCCTGCGCAATTTCCCCGCGAGAGATCAGGGTCAGCCCGTCATCGGTGCCGTTGCGCTGGCGGCGGGCTGGCCCCCCAAGCCGGGTCGCGCATTGGCGCGGATTCAGAGGGCCGAGCAGGTCCAGCGGTCCGGAGCGCTTCTCGGAGATGCTGGCGACTGTGTCCATCCCTAGAGGCGCGGGTTCGGGCCGGAGCAGGTCGAACGGTCGATGTCGTCGGCGCTCCGCGAGGTGCTGCTCGCTGTGGCCTCCGAGTCGGGTCGGCAGATAGCAGCGCGCCGGTCCGGCAGATCGGAGCGGCCCGGAACGGCCCTGCCACTTCCTCTTCTGAGATGCTCCTCGCTGTGTCCGCCCAGCCAGGTGGGGGCGTACAGGCGCGGATTCGCGGGGACCCAGCAGGTCAAACAGCCCCGCTTGAACCGGAGCCTCCGCGCTCTGCGCGGAGGAGGGAGGTTTGGCCGCCTGGGAACCGGGCACCGCCTGCCGCGCGCGCGCGCGTTCGCCCAATCGGCTGGCCTCGCGCTCGAGCCCGGAATCCGTATTAGACGGCGCGCCGCCGCCAGAGTCGGGATCGGCCGTCTCATCGGACATCACCCGCCTCTCACGCTGCTGGGCGACATGGGCGAGCTCGTGACCGATCAAGGCGTCGCCCGCCGCCGTTCCGGCTGAAACCTCGTCGGAGCGAAATGGAGGTGAGAACCGCGCGCGAAAGCGCAAAAGGGCTCGGCGGCAAGGTGCTTTCGCGATGGACCCGGACGTCGGAGAAATCGGCGCCGAACGCCTGCTCGAACCGAGCGGACGCGGGCCGAAGGGGATGGCCCGGGGAAGGTCGAGGTCTTCGACGAACCGGTCGCCGGCCTGCGCTCGAACCGATGGCCCAGGCTGGCGCCTCGATCGAGATCGGCGAGACTCCGGACTCGGCGAGGAGCGGCGAACGCGCCCCGCTACCGCAAGGCGGACGAGGAGGCCGACAGCACCGGAGAGGGTTGCCGGCTACAGTCCCCGGCGCGATTCCATGGCTCCTCCTCATCCGCCGAAGGTGCCGGTCTTTACCTCGGCACGTTGGAACGGCGAGGGGTCGGCGAGACGATCCGAATGGCGATGACGAACAGATAGAGGTTTCGGTTGTTGAGTGACGCCTCCCGATGGCGATCGACGATATGGCCTGCTACCGACTCGGACAGCCCTTCCAATCCGAACCTCAAGTTGCGCGCCGCGTTGCGGACGAGCCGTTCGTGGCGATCCGGTCGGAGGGCGAGCTCCGCGCGTTCCTGGACGACGAGAAGCGCGTTCGATAGCCTGCGCTCTCCTCTCCTCGCGGACGACGGAGAGGAATCTCAGAGTTTCAGGGGTCTCCGATGCGCGCAGCGTTCTACGAGCGCCCGGGCCCGGCCCGGGAAGTCCTTTCGATCGGCGATCTCCCAACGCCCACGGCAGGGCCCGGCGAAGTGCGCGTAAGAGTCGCCTGGTCGGCGGTCAATCCGTCGGACGTCAAATCGCGAGCGGCGATCCGCTCGAAGAACCCTGCCGTTTCCGCTCGTCGTGCCGCACAGCGACGGGTCGGGCGTGATCGACCAGGTGGGGGAGGGCGTGGATCCCGCGCGGATCGGCGAGCGAGTCTGGACCTGGAACGCCGCATGGCAACGTCCGTTCGGGACGGCGGCGGAACTCGTGGTCCTCCCGGCCGCGCAGGCGGTTCGACTGCCGGACGGAATCGAGCTCGAAGTCGGCGCCTGCCTCGGGATTCCCGCGCTCACGGCGCTCCACGCGGTGCTCGTCGACGGCGGGGTCGCCGGACAGTCGGTCCTGGTCGCCGGCGGAGCCGGGGCCGTGGGGCACTACGCGATCCAGCTGGCGAAGATCTACGGCGCGCGCCAGGTGGTCGCCACGGTGAGCGGCGAGGAAAAGGCGGCGGTCGCCCGTGCGGCCGGTGCCGACTTCACGGTCAACTACAAGAACGAGGATTGGGTCGCGCGATGCCTGGAGGCGACCGGCGGCGTGGGGGTCGACCGGATCGTCGAGGTGGATGCCGCGGCGAACGTCAAGAGCGATCTCGCCGCGCTCCGGCCCGAGGGACGGATCGTCGTCTACGGCAGCGGCGCTCCCTGAGATTGCGGTTCCTTTCGGGCCGGCGATCCTCAAGAACGTCCGTTTCTCGTTCTTCATCGTCTACAACCTTTCCTCACAAGACCGCGCGCGAGATCGAGGAGCTCACCGGACTTCTCGCGGCGGGCCGTCTGGAGCACCACGTCGCCGAGCGTCTGCCGCTCGACCGGATCGCCGAGGCCCACGAGCTCGTCGAGCGCGGGACGGCGATCGGGAAGGTGCTCGTCTCGATCCCGTAGGACGGCCGTTCGCGGGCCGCCGGGTGCTTTCCGGCCACTTCCCCTTGCTTACCGAGAGGAGTCGCTGTATTCTCCTCTCGGAAACCGAGATGAGGAAGCCGACATGACGACCGAACGGAGACCCCCGGGATGAGCAAACCGAACGATCTCGTTCAGGGAACCCTCGACCTGCTCCTGCTCAAGATCCTCGCGCTCGAGCCGCTGCACGGCTGGGCGATCAGCCTGCGGCTGCGGGCGATCTCCGACGACGTCCTCCAGGTGAGCGAAGGCTCGCTCTATCCGGCGCTCCACAAGCTGGAACAGGAAGGGTGGATCTCCGCGGAGTGGAAACAGACGGAGAACAACCGGCGCGCGAAGTTCTACTCTTTGACCCGCCTCGGGCGCCGCCAGCTGGAAGCGGAAACCGCGAATTGGCAGCGGCTGTCGGCCGCGATCTCCCACGTCGTACAGCTCGAGGAGGCCTAGTCCGATGGGCATCGAACGTTGGTGGTTTACCCTGCCGCTGCGGCTGCGATCGATCTTCCTGCGCGGCCGGGTCGAGCGCGAGCTCGCCGAGGAGCTCGAATTCCACGTCGAGCGGAAGACCGAGGAGGGGATCGCCCAAGGGCTCTCGCCGCGTGAGGCGCGCAACCGCGCGCTCCGCGCGATGGGCGGCCTCGAACAGCGGAAGTTCGAGGCTCGCGAGGCGCGGCGGGTTCACGTCTTCACGGATTTCGTCGACGACGTGCAGTACGCCCTACGCGGCCTGCGCCGCACGCCGGGCGTGGCGGCGCTCGTGGTGGCGACCCTGTCGGTCGGCATCGGCATGACCGCCACACCGTTCAGCATGCTCGACGCGCTGATCTTCCGGCCCTATCCGGTGCCGCATCCGAGCGACGTCGTGACCCTGGTGAGCACGACGCAGGACAAGTCGTTCGACCTCTTCTCCTTTCGCGAGTATCTCGACCTCCGCCGCCAGGCGAAGAGTTACGACGGGATGATCGCCCACGAGCCGCCGGTGCCGGTCGGCTTCAGCGCCGGGCCGGGAGCGACGCCCGAGGTCCGCGGCGGCATGCTGGTCTCGGGCAACTTCTTTCGCGTCCTCGGCGTGCCGCCCGCGCTCGGGCGGGTGTTTCGGGACGACGAGGACCAGGTGCCGGGCAAGAGTCCTTACGTCGTGCTCGCCCACACCTTCTGGAAGAGCAAGTTCGCGAGCGACCCCGCGGTGATCGGGCGGACGGTCAAGCTGAACGGCAGCGACTTCACCGTCGTCGGCGTCGCGCCCGAATCGTTCTCCGGCCTCTACATTTTCATGCACCCGGACTTCTACGTTCCGCTGTCGGCCGCGCGCCAGGTCTCGCACGATCCGTCGTCGGACTTCTTCGAAGCGCGGGACGCCCGCGTGCTTTCGGTCAAAGCCCGACTGAAGAAGGGGACCACGCTCGCTCAGGCACGGAGCGAGATCCGCACCCTCGCCGCCGCGTTCGCCCACGACCATCCGAACCTCAATCGAAACCGCGGGGCGGCGGTTCGCACCCAGTTCCAGATGCGGACGAAGGGGGACGATGTCAACTGGAAGTTCAGCGTCATCTTTACGGTGCTCGCGCTTGGCGTCTTGATGGTCGCCTGCACCAACGTCGCCGGCTTGCTCCTGAGCCGGGCACGCGCCCGGATGCGCGAGCTCACCGTTCGGCTCGCGATCGGCGCCGGCCGGTTTCGTCTCGTGCGGCTGCTGCTCACCGAGAGCCTGATCCTCGCACTGCTCGGCGGCGTGGGAGGCATCGCCGTCGGCTCGGCCGGGATCGGTCTCCTCCAACGGTTTTCGATCCCGAGCGACCTGCCGGTGACCGTGCCGTTCCGAATGGATCATCGCGTCCTGCTCGCGACGTTCGTCTTCTCGGTGGTCGCCGCCGTCGCCTGCGGTCTTGCGCCCGCCCTGCAGAGCACGCGTACCGATCTCGTCGCGGGTCTCAAGGCGGGGGAATTCGATCCCCCGGGCAAGAAGCGGTTGTGGGGACGGAGCGCGCTCGTCATCGCCCAGGTCGCGCTCTCGCTGATGCTCCTGTCCGCTTCATTCCTGATGGCGCGGAGCTTCGCGCGTACCGTCTCCGGCAGCCTCAGCCTCGCTCACGATCATCTTCTGATGATGAAGTTCGATCCGCGTCTGGTCCAATACGACGAGGCGCAAAGCGCCCGCTTCTACCGCGAGCTGGTCCAGCGGACGCGCGGCGTGGCCGGAGTCGGGAGCGTCGCGCTCACCCACAACCCACCGCTCGGCCTGGACGATTTCCTCAGCCTCTCGTTCGTCCCCGAGGGGTACCAGATGCCGCGCGACCGCGAGAGCTTCACCGTGGCGATGGACACCGTCGACGAAGGCTTCTTCGCGACCCTCGGCATCCCCATCCTCCGCGGCCGAGGCGTGCTCGCCTCCGACCGGGCCGATACGCCCAAGGTGGCCGTGGTGAACGAGCAGTTCGCCGAGCGTTACTGGCCGCACGCCGACCCGGTCGGCCGTCGGATCCGCCTCGGCGGGCGCGCGGGAGAGCCGGTCGAGATCGTCGGCGTCGCGAAGAGCTTTTCCTACAAGGACACGTCAGAAAAACCTTTCGACTTCATCTATCTGCCCGTGGCTCAGAAGAGCGCCGGCCAACTGGTGATGATGGTGCGGACGAGCGGCGATCCGCTTCAATGGATTCCCGCGGTCAAAGAGGTGGTCCGGGGTCTCGACGCGAACCTGCCGGTGATCGAAGCGCGCTCCTACGAGGACGTCTACCGTTACCACACGGTCGAGGGCCCGCGGGTCGCCGTCTCGCTGGTCGGCTCGCTCGGAACCGTGGGGCTTCTCCTTTCGATCGCGGGGCTCTACGGCTTGGTCGCCTACAACGTGAGCCGAAGGGTGCGCGAGATCGGCATCCGCATGGCGATCGGCGCCCGTACGCTCGACGTGCTCCGCCTGGTGATGAGCCACGGGCTCCGGCTGGTCGCGATCGGGACCACGATCGGCGTCGTCATGGGCGCGGGGGTCGAACGGTTGATGAACGCGATGATCTTCGACGCCGGCCGATTCGACTTCGCGGCCTACGCGATCGTCGTCCCGGCCATGCTCCTCTCGACCCTCCTCGCCGCGTACGTCCCCGCGCGCCGGGCCTCGCTCATCGCGCCGACCCAGGCGCTGCGGTCCGAGTAGAACGGCTCGGCGGGCCGGGCGCCGTCAAGCCGGCTTCTTCGGGCTCGGCGGCGGCAGGGGCGTCCGCTCGGTCGAATAGTCCAGCGTCGGCAAGAACCGCGGCGCCCGCCGGACCTTCGTCGCCTGCTCGAAGGCGTAGGCGAGGCGGATCAGCTTCGGCTCGCTCCAGGCGGCGCCGGTGAACGAGATGCCGAACGGCAGTCCGAGGGCGAAGCCGGCCGGCACGGTGATGCTCGGGCAGCCGGAGATCGCGGCGATCGCCGCCGTGCCGCCGACCGGCCGGTCGCCATGGAGCCAGTCGATCGGTCCGGCGGGTCCACTCGTCGGGGTGACGATCGCGTCGAGGCGGCTTTTCGCGAGGGTCGCCTCGAGCCCGAGCGTGCGCGCCCCTTCGACGCATTTCGCCCGGGCCTTCAGGTAGACCTCGTCGGTGAGCGGTCCGCGCGCGAGCGACGCCTCGAGCGTCTCCTGCGCGAACCAAGGCATCTCGCGGTCCTGGTTCTTGAGGTTCCAGTCGACCAGCTCGCGCAGCGACTTGACCTGCGATGGGTCCGAGGAATCACGGCCAAGCGCCGCGAGGTAGCGGTCGAGCCCGTCCTTGAATTCGTATTGGAGCACGACGGTTTCGGCGTCGCGGATCTCCTGCGACCAGGCGAGATCGACCGGATCGATCACCTCGGCCCCCGCCTTGCGCATCGCGTCGAGCGCCGCCTCCATCGCGACGTCGACCGTCGGGTGCCGGCCGAACCCCTGGCTGCGGACGACGCCGATCCGCGCGCCCGAAAGCCCTCGGGGATCGAGGAGGGAAGCGATCACGCCGAGCCCGGGAGGAACGTTGCCGCCGAGGGACGGCCACCCTTCGCCGAGCGTCGCGGAATCTTTCGAGTCCCCTCCCGAGATCGCTTCGAGCAGATAGGCCGCGTCGGCCACCGTGCGCGCCATCGGCCCCGGCGTGTCCTGGCTCGCCGAGATGGGAATCACGCCGGTGCGGCTCACGCGGCCGACGGTGGGCTTGATGCCGACCAGGCCGTTCGCCGACGAGGGGGAGACGATCGAGCCGTCGGTCTCGGTGCCGATGCCTGCCGCGGCGAGGCTCGCGGCGATCGCCGCGCCGGTGCCCGAGCTCGATCCGGAGGGGGAGCGGTCGAGGACGTACGGGTTCCGGGTCTGGCCGCCGCGGCCGCTCCAGCCGGAGCTCGAGCGGCTCGAACGGAAGTTCGCCCATTCGGACAGGTTCGTCTTGCCGAGGATCACCGCACCCGCCCCGCGCAAGCGCAGGACGAGAGGAGCGTCGGCGCCGGGTCGGGCGCCCACCAGGGCGAGCGATCCGGCGGTCGTCTCCATCCGGTCCGCCGTGGCGATGTTGTCTTTGATCAGGATGGGGATACCGTGGAGCGGTCCCCGGGGGCCGCTCGCCTTCCGCTCGCGGTCGAGCGCGTCGGCGATCTCGAGCGCCTCGGGGTTCTCCTCGATGACCGACCGGAGGGCCGGCCCCGAGCGGTCGATCTCGGCGATCCGCGCCCGATACAGCTCGACCAGCTCGCGCGAGGTACGGCGGCCGGAGGCCATCGCCTCCTGGAGCTCCGCGATCGTCGCCTCGGACAGCTCGAACGAGGAAGGGCTCGCCGCCGCGGCGGACGCGGTTTTCTCCTCCGCCGCTGCCACGGAGCTAGGGCTCAGCGCCGCTGCGACCCCCGCCATCCCGACGCCGCCGACAAAGGCGCGCCGGGTCAAGCCTCCATGCTCCGAATCGATGGCGCGGCCCCGCGGTCCGTTCGAGTCGCTCACGGCTCTTTCCTCCAGGTTCGTCGGCGCACTCTACCGCGCCCGGTCGGGCGTTGTACTGTTCGACCGGTCTTGCGCGCGGACTGCGAGCGGATCGAAGAGCGGTTCGCTCGTGGAACGTGAAAACTCACGGCCGGAGCGAACGTATCCGGGAAGGAACGAATCGGGAGGCAGGATCATGCGCCAAAGAATCGCGATCTGGATCGGACTGCTGCTCGTCGGCTCGGCGCTTCGAGCGGACGAACGGGTTCCCCTTCTCACCCAAGCGCCGACGCTCTCCTCGACGGACGTCGTTTTCGTCTACGGCGGCGTCCTGTGGACCGTGCCGCGCGCCGGGGGCCGCGCCCGCCAGTTGACCACGGGCGGACACGAAGAGGCGCCCGCTTTCTCGCCCGACGGACGGCGGATCGCCTTCTCGGCGCGCTACGACGGCAACCTCGACGCCTACGTAATGCCGGCCGAAGGGGGCGAGCCGCGGCGCCTCACCTGGTATCCGGGCGACGATCGGGTGGTCGGTTGGACTCCCGACGGCAAGAGTGTCCTCTTCTCTTCGGATCGCGACGCCTATGCCGACTTCCATCGGCTCTATACGGTGCCGCTCGACGGCGGGCCGGCCGTCGTGCTGCCGATGTGGCGCGGCGAGACCGCCTCCTACTCTCCCGACGGCACCCGCGTCGCCTACGTCCCGAACGAGATCTGGCAAACCTCGTGGAAGCGCTATCGCGGGGGCCAGACGACGCCGGTCGACGTGATCCGCCTCGCCGACCTCTCGCGCGAGCGGATTCCTCGGAACAACTCGAACGACCGGAGCCCCGTCTGGTTCGGCGACGCGGTGTACTTCCTCTCCGACCGCAACGGCCCGGTCAGCCTGTTCGCCTACGACACGGCGAGCAAGGCCGTGCGGCAGGTGATCGAGAACAAGGGTCTCGATCTCAAAACGCTTTCGGCTGGCCCGGACGCGCTGGTGTACGAGCAGTTCGGCGAGATCCACCTGTTCGATCCGAAGAGCGGCGCCGACCGCCGCCTCGAGATCTCGATCGCGGGGGACCTGCCGGCGGTCCGCCCTCACTTCGAGAAGGTGGCCGACGAGGTCCAGGGGGCGGCGATCTCGCCGAGCGGCGCTCGCGCGGTCTTCGAGGCGCGCGGCGAGATCCTCACGGTGCCGGCCGAGAAGGGGGACGTCCGAAATCTGACGCGCAGCACGTCCGTCGCCGAGCGCGATCCGGCTTGGTCGCCGGACGGCAAGTCGATCGCCTTCTTCTCCGACGCTTCCGGGGAGTACGCTCTCCACGTCGTCGATCCGTCCGGTGCCGGGGCGGCGAAATCGATCGACCTCGGCACGCCGCCCTCCTTTTTCTACGAGCCGACCTGGTCGCCCGACAGTCGGCGCATCGCCTACACCGACAAGCGGCTGAACCTTTGGTACGTCGACGTCGCCAAGGGGGGAAAGCCGGTCAAGGTGGCGACCGACCGGTACGAGGATCCGACCGGCGGTTTTTCGCCGCAATGGTCGCCGGACGGCAAGTGGCTCGCCTACACGAAGCTCCTCCCGAGCCATCTACGCGCGGTCTTCCTCTACTCGCTCGAGACGAAGAAGGAGACCCAGGTCACCGAGAGCCTCGGGGACGCCCGCTACCCCGCGTTCGACCGCGACGGCAAGCTGCTCTACTTCACCGTCAGCACCGACCTCGGGCTCTCCTCCGGCTGGCTCGACCTGTCGAGCTACCAGCACCCCGTCCTGCGCAACGTCTACGCCGCGGTGCTCAAGGCCACCGACCCCTCGCCGGTCGAGCCGCAGAGCGACGAAGAGAAGGCGGAGGACGCGAAAGGGGACGACGAGGGAGACGGACCGAAAGCGGACGACGACAAGAAGGGGCCGATCGACAAGTCGAAGAAGGACGACGACAAGAGCGAGAAGAAATCCGGAAAGGGCGCCGAGAAGAGCGAAAAGGGAGACAAGAACGAGAAGGAGGGCGGCGACCATCCGGTCGAGGTCACGATCGACCTCGAAGGGCTCGGCCAGCGCATCGTGGCGCTGCCGATCGACGCCGCGAACTACGTCGGTCTCGACGCGGGGACCGGCGGGACGCTCTTCCTCTCCGAAGTGGTCGACGTGCCGCGCTTCCAGGATTCGCCGGAGATCACGGTTTCGAAATTCGACTTGACGACCCGAAAGACCGAGCCTTACCTCTCCGACGTGAGCGGCTTCGCGCTGTCCGCGCGGGGAGACAAAGCCCTCTACCGGCAAGGGGATGGGTGGTTCATCGTGGCGACCGACGCCGAGGTCAAGCCCGGCGACGGCGCCTTGAACCTGTCGGCGATGGAGGTTCGGGTCGATCCGCGCGCCGAGTGGAAGCAGATGTACCAGGAGGTCTGGCGCATCGAGCGCGACTTCTTCTACGACCCGAACCATCACGGGCTCGACCTCGCCGCGGCGGAAAAGAAATACGCCCCCTATCTCGCCGGCCTGGGAGGGCGCGGGGACCTCAATTACCTCTTCGACGAGATGCTCGGCGAGCTCACCGTCGGCCACCTGTTCGTCAACGGGGGAGACGTGCCGGAAGCCACCGAGGTCAAGGGAGGCCTCCTCGGCGCCGACTACGAGATCGCGAACGGGCGCTACCGCTTCGCGCGCATCTACAGCGGAGAGAACTGGAATCCTGACCTCACCGCGCCGCTCACCCAACCCGGCGTGAACGTCAAGCGCGGGGAATATCTCCTCGAAGTCGAAGGGCGCGAGGTCCGGCCGCCGGCCGAGGTCTATAGCTACTTCGAGAACACCGCCGGCCGCCAGATCAAGATCAAAGTGGGGCCGACGCCGGACGGCAAGGGCGCCCGCGAGGTGACGGTCGTGCCGCTGCCGAGCGACCTCAAGCTCCGCAACCGCGCCTGGGAAGAGGACAACCGCCGCACCGTCGACCGTCTGAGCGGCGGCAAGCTCGCCTACGTCCACGTGCCCGACACGAACGTGGGCGGCTACGTCAACTTCAACCGCTTCTATTACGCCCAGGTGGGCAAGCTGGGAGCGATCATCGACGAACGGTACAACCACGGCGGTCAGGTAGCCGATTACATCGTCGACCAACTGAAGCGGCCGCTGCGCAACTGCGTGGTCTCCCGCGAGGGGGAGCCGTTCTGCTCACCGCTCGCCCAGATCTACGGTCCGAAAACGTTGATCATCAACGAGATGGCCGGCTCCGGCGGCGACGCGCTCCCCTGGATGTTCCGCCAGGATGCCATCGGTCCCCTGGTCGGCACCCGCACCTGGGGCGGTCTGGTCGGCATCTACGGCTATCCCACGCTGATCGACGGCGGAAGCGTCACCGCGCCACGCGTCGCCCTCTACGGTCTGAAAGGCGATTGGGAAGTCGAGAACCGCGGCATTCCGCCCGACATCGAAGTCGAAAACGATCCCGCCTCCGTCGCCGCCGGGCACGATCCCCAGCTCGAAAAGGCGATCGAGGTGACGATGGAGGCGCTCAAGAAGGGCACGGTGACGATCCCGGAGCACCCGGCGTACCCGAACTACCACAAGGAGTAGGGACGGCGTTTCCCTCCCTCCGGGGGAAACGAGACCGTCCGATCGCCGCATCGGGAGGGCACCGTGACGGTGCCCTCCCGCCATGAGCTCAGCAGAGGCAGGTCGCGCCGGTGCACTCCCCGAGGCAGGTGTCCGTGCAAGCGTCGGTGTTCGTACACCGCCGGGTGGCACCGCCCACGGCGGCGACGACCTCGCGATCGGTGAGGAGGCGCACGGTCTCGTGGTTGAGGCTGAGCTTCTTCTTGTTCTTCGCGTTCATCGCTGCTCCTTCTCTCGGAGTTGACGACGGAATGTCGCCCTACTAAGAGGTGGTGCGTTTTCGAAGGTCCGGCGAGTCGGCGGCGCGAGGTGACGCCGCCGTCGGTGCTCCGCAACAGCCGGGTGTCGACCGCCGAATAGACGATGCCCGAACGGAAGGGATCGACCGCGACCACGGGGTTGCTGACGAGCCGCAGGCGGGTCCAGAGGAGCGGTGCCTCGCCCGCGGTAGACTTCCCGCCTTCCAAGGAGGTACTCCATGAAGAAGAAGTCGAAGAAGCTGCTGTTGGCGAAGGAGACGGTCAAGCGGCTGGGGGATCTGAACCCGGTCGCGGGCGGCGACTGGGGCACGATGTCCAACTGCAACGTCTGCACCTACGACAACTCCTGCCGGGTCTACTGCCTCGACGAACCGATCGGTCCGTAGTCTTCTGCCTTGAGCTCGTCACGCGCCGAGGGCTCCGGCCCGCGGCGCGCGAAGTTTGGGCTTCGGCGGTGCCTTCGCGGCGCTCGCCGACGACGCGACCGCCGCGTTTGCCAATCCCGCCGGCTTGGTCCAGCTCGCTCGGACCGAAGTCTCGTTCGAGGGGCGCGCGACCGCCCAGGGTACGGATCGGCTGGAGCTTGCCTCCGCCCGAAGGAGGCGAGGATCGCGGGCGGAGACAAGCTCCGCCCCTACGTCGGTCCTGCCCTGTTTCCTCCTACGGACCCGGCGGAACGACGGTGGGGAATTAGCCCGGATTTCTCACCAAGTTTCTGCTGCGGCGGAGCATCTGTCGGCGCCTGCTGCGTTGCGCTCGTTCGGCCTCCTCGACGGAGTGTCGACTACGTCTTGCGTCGTCCTCGCTTCGCGCGCCTTGCAGGCACCGACATCTCCTCCGCCTCGCGACGAAACCCGGTGAGAAATTCGGGCTAGAAGCAAGCGCACTCCGGCTTCAGGGTGGCGGGGCAGATCTTCCCCGTCGGCTCGCAGAACCCGGGCGTACCGGTGATCCCCGTGCAGGAGGCTCCGATCTGGACTCCGCGGCAGCTCAGGATACGTCCGCACGTGCCGCACATGCCGGCAAGGGCGAGAGGAGCCGGAGCTTCGAGACTCGGGAAAGCCGCTTCCGAAACGGCCGACGGGGAGCAGAAGAGCTCCTCGGCAGGCGAGTTCGCGGCGAGTGCGAGCGGCGTCAGGGCGGCGAGGGCGAGCAAAACGGCAGCGACGTAGCGGTTCATGGCAGGATCTCCTTTGTTATTAGAGTGCCTGCGTGACAGCCGATCGAGTCAGTTGCCGATTTGGCATGAAGCGGTAACATTAAAGATCGAGGCGGCGTAGAGGACGTCATGAATCCCTCAACGAAGAAGCCTTCGGGCGCGGTCGTCACGATCGGTACGCTCTGGCTCATGGTCTCCGGGACGCTGCTCGCCTGGGGGCTCGCGCTCCTGCTCCTGTTCGGCGTGGTCGACAACTTCACGCCGGGCGGACTCGACGGCTTTCCGCTCCCTCCGCCGGAGGCTGTGCCGCTCTACTGGACGTTCATGCACTATTGGATCGGCGGCGGCCTGGTGAGCGCTCTCGGCTTCGCCGGCGTCTACTGCGGCATTCACTTCCTCCGCTTGAAGCCCTGGGCGCGAACCGCGCTCGAAGTGGGGGGATGGCTAGGGATCGTGCTCGGCCTCGCCATGGGCCTTTGGCTCAGCCAATTCTGGACCTCGGCCCCTCTCGAAGGGGGCGATTCCTACAGCACGAACGGGCGTTTCGCGTTTCGCCTGTTCACGGGCCTGCTCACGGCCGCTTATTACATGGTGTTCCCGATCGCCTTCACCTGGATTCTCCGCAGCCGCACGATCCGCCAGGCTTTCGCGCGAGAGGGGTAGGCCCCTTGGCCTATTCGAACGGCCCCAACAAGTGGGACGCTGGGCGTTCGTCATCCCGGGAGAACGAGGGGGCGAAGACGGCCTAGTGGGCGTACACCCCGACATCCCGCTCCGGGTATTTCTCATAGACATGCAGGAACAGGGCGTCGCATTTCTTGCGGTAGACCTCGGGCACGTACGCTCGGGGCAGGCCGGCATCGAGGGTGTCTTCGATCGCCATGCGTAGCGCGGAGCGCGCCGCGGCCTTTTTTCGCCAGTTGATCACCAAGAGCGCTTTGATCCGCGAGAGCAGATCGCGCGCCACTTTCTTCACCTCGGCGCGCTCGTCGGCGGACAGTTCGGGGGCGGGGCGGGTGAGGATGTCGAAGAGGACCAGCTCTTCCGCGGTGAGCCCTTCGCGGACGTGGCGAACCTCTTCTTCGTCGAGGCTGTTGGACAGCTTGAGCAGCTCTTCGTAGAGCTGTTGGATGTTGCGGCTGCCGGAGTTGTAGCTCTCGATCAGCGCCTCGAACTTTTCCGCGAAATCGGTGCGCGTCGGGTTCAGGCGAATCAGCGTCTCGACCTTCCCCCGGACGGCGGACTTGAGCGCTTCGAGGTCGGTGTTCTTGTGGCTCGATTCCTTGAACCGTTTCGCGAGGGCCTCGAAGTTGATCTTGGAAAGGTCGAGCGCGGGCGGGCCCTCTTCGCGGATCGTGAGTCCGGCGATCGACTCGTCGAGCAGTCCGGCGATCTGCGAGAGGATGGTCGAGATGTCCGGCGGGTTCGGGTTCAACTTGGCTCGGATGGCGGCGGCCAGCGCCGCGAAGCCCGCCACCCTCTCGGTGAATTCCAGCACCGCCGGATCGGGTTTGACCGCGCGATAAAGGGTCGCCACCCATTGCTCATGGCCGAAGAAATCGCGGCGCACGGCATCCGGCGCGATCAGCGCGTCGACCGCGTCTTCGAGCGCCTTCAGCCGTTTGAGGTCGCCGATCGGTAGGGATTCGATCGCGGGGAGGTCTACCCCATGGCCGGCGCAGAACGCCGTGGCGGCAAGGACCGCCTCTCGCAACGCCGCCGCCAGCACCTTCTTCTCCTCGACCGGACGCGTGCCGCCTTTGCCCGCGCCATAGAGGGCGAGGGCTTTCTCTAGCGAGGCGAACACGTTGGCGTAGTCCACGATCACGCCGCTGTGCTTGTCGGGGAAGACCCGGTTCGCGCGGGCGATGGTCTGCATCAACGTATGGTTTCGCATCGGCTTGTCGAGGTAGATCGTCGAGCAGCTCGGCGCGTCGAAGCCGGTGAGCCACATGGCGCAGACGAAGACCAGGCGGAGCGGGTCGTCCACGTCCTTGAACTTCTCGTCGAGCCCGGGTTGCGACTCGTTCATGCGGCGGCGGTGGGGCTCGATGTCGAGCCCGAGCTTTTTCATCCGCTCGATTTCGTTCTGTTCGGGCGAGACGACGAGCGCCATGTCGGTCGAGAGCAGCACTTCGAGCCGGTCTTTGAGCTCCGCCATCCGCGCGTTGCGCCGCGCCAACTCTTGCGGGGTTCCGAGGCGGGGGAGGTAGGCCAGGTTGCGCCGCTCTTCCTGGACCCGCTCGGTTTCGGCGTCCCAGTGGGCCTTCACCTTGTCGTACATCTTGAGCGCGGTGGCCTTGTCGATCGAGACCACCATCGCCTTCCCCAAGAATCCGCGGCCGAGGAAGTGCCGCACGACGTCCCGCGCCACGGTTTCGAGCCGGTCGTCGCGGGTGATCAGGTGGTACTGGCGCCCGAGCGTCTTTTCGAGCTTCGCCTCCTGGTCTTCGTCGAGGCCCGCGTCTTCGATCAGGCGATAGATGTCGTCGTTCAGGTCGGGGTTGACGAGCTCCAGCTCCGGCGTACGGTTCTCATAGAAGAGCGGCACGGTGGCGCCGTCTTCGACCGACTGCCGGAAGTCGTAGATCGACACGTAGTCGCCGAAGACCTCTTTGGTGCGCTCTTCGCCCGCGATCAGCGGCGTCCCGGTGAACGCCAAGAAGGTCGCCTTCGGCAGGGCGGTCCGCATGTTGATCGCCAGGGTGTCGTACTGGCTACGATGGGCCTCGTCGGTGATCACCACGACGTCCGCCCGATCGGACAGCGGCTCCGCCGCCTTGAACTTCTGGATCAGGGTGAAGACGTAGCGGTGGTTGCCGGCGAGCAGCTCGCGCAGGTGCGCGCCGCTCCTTGCGTGGCACTCGTCCCCCTCCGTCTTGGAGACGGCCTCGACGGCCTTGAAGGTCTTGGCGATCTGATCGTCCAGCTCGACGCGGTCGGTGACCACGACGAAGGTCCAGTTGCCGACGACCTTGCGCTGCACCTTCTGGGCGAAGAAGACCATGGAGAAGCTCTTGCCGCTCCCTTGGGTTTGCCAGAAGACGCCGCCCCGCCCATGGCGCATTTGGCGGGCCGCGAGCATGGAGGCGATCGCGTTGTTGACGCCGAGCACCTGATGGTTCTGGCCGAGGATCTTCACCAGCCCGGCTCTATGTTCGGAGAACAGGGTGAAGTTTTCCGCGAGGTCGAGCAGTCGGCCTCGGTCGCAGGTGCCGCGCAGCATGACTTCGAGCGAGACGCGACGCGGCTCGTCTTCGCGCTCGATCCGCTTCCACTCGAAGAAACGGTCCCACTCGGCGGTGATCGAGCCGACGCGGCTGTCGGTTCCGTTGCTCGCGATGAGCAGGGCGTTGTAGGCGAAGAGGTGGGGGACCTCCCGCTTGTAGTGGGTCAGGTTCTCATCGAACGCGGCGCGCGCGGGCACGCCGGGTTTCTTCAGCTCGACGATCACCCACGGCAGGCCGTTGACGAAGCCGATCAGATCGGGCCGGCAGGTGTAGAGGCTGCCGACGACGCTCATCTGGCTCGCGAGGAGGAAGTCGTTCCGCTCCGGCTCTTCCCAGTCGATGACGCGCAGGCGCTCGGTTTTCTGGCCGCCCTGTTCGAGGTCGGGCAGCGAGATCGAGACGCCCTCTTTGAGCAGCCGGTAGACCTCGCGATTGGCCGCCACGAGGCTCATCGCGGAACGGTCGCGCGTCAGCTCGTCGATCGCGGTCTGGATCGCCTCGGACGGCAGATCGGGATTGAGGTGGGTGAGAGCGCTCCGCAGCCGATCGAGCAGCACCGCGTCGCCCGGGGTCTCGCGGCCGAGCGTTCCGCCGGGGCCGAAGATTTCGTCTCGCGCCGACACCGTCTGCCAGCCGAGGACGGCGAACAGCCCGATAGCGGGTTGCTCGACGAGATGGTCTTCGGAGTAGGCGTGGGGCATGGCTTCAGGTCGTGGAGAGGTTCATCTGACCGGAGAGCAGGCGGGGGAGAAGGAGGTCGCGGGTGCGGTGGAGGTTTTGGATTTTGGAACGCAGTTGCTGGCATTCCGCTAGCATAGGTGACACTAGGTTCCCAAATTTGGTAATGGTTTTCCGGTCGGGAACAACGCAAGGCATAGCCAGAAGATTCTCTGGCTTAACGCGTTGATGGCTTGTGGAGGTGCCGATGGCAAGACTGCCGAACTGTGCAGCGAACTCGTCGGAGCAGCACTTCTCATAGATAAACTCACGTCTTACACCTTGGCGTGCTTTCAAACATAGAAATTCAGTCGAAGTGATCGCGCGATGTTGGCCAGTTGGAGCGGGCAGCCAGACACGCGGGATCCGGGGATTGAGTTTCGAGAGCAAAACGGTCGGGCCGTTTACGCAGTATTTGCCGCTGAGAATCGTACTTCCAAACTCCATGGCTGGCTGCCGCCCGCTATCGAAGGTAGGTATGCTGAAGTGTTCAAATTTCTCATCGGGATACTCAAACGGATTGATGCCGTCGCGCTCGATAGTTACGAGGTCGCTGAAGCGACCCTCCCATCCTTTGGGGATATCTCCCAATGAAGACGCAACCCGCGGATGGTTCTCGTGACCAGGAAATCGGAAGTGGACGAACCACTCGCGGTAGAGGGCGCGGGCCATTGTCTCAAGAATCCGGATGCGCCGCTGGTTGTTCTCGATCAGGTCGTCGTAGGCGGAGAGGATGCCTGCGATTCGACGCTGCACGGGAAGCGGGGGCACTGGAACAGGCATCGATGCTACTGAAGAAGTATTGATCACGCCCTGTGCAGCACCGACCGAAGTTGAAAGAAGTAACGAGCGTCCCAAATCGCTCTGGAAGAAGTAGGAGTGAAATCCGTTTGGGTGATTTGGGCGTGCGAAGACGATGTTTGCACAATTGATCTCGCCGATCCCCTCCGGAACGACGCAGCAGTCACCTCGGTTGGCTCCAACCCGAACGAACAGAATGTCTCCCGGTTGCAATTGAGACTTCTTGAGCTTCCGATGGAACTCGGGTGAAATCGCTGCAACTGATTCTAATTCGAGGTGTCCTGGGCGCACATTTTGCGATCGGAGAAACATGATGCCCTCAGTCCGATTGCAAAAGAATTCGGTTGTTGGTCCAACATGCCCAACGGAGACACGCTTGCAGATATCCGCGAATCGAGCCCAAGTCCAAGTTGCAGGTAACTCCGGCAAGCCGGTCCTCCGACTATCGCCAGGCAACTGTGCGCTTCTGTCCACCCTCAAGCCTCCAGAATCTCCGCCACATTCCGAGCAATCGTCACTTCGAGCTCGCGCGCCTGGGCGTTCAGCGTCTCCAGCTCCTCATTCAGCGCTTCCAGCTGCGCCTTGAATTCCTCGTCGCTCACCTCTTCGCCCGGGGCGACGCCGACGTACCGCCCGGGGTTGAGCGACCAGCCCTGTGCCTCGATCTCTTCGATCGTCGCGGCACGACACAGCCCGGGCACGTCGGCGTACTTCAGTTTCTTTCCGAAGACCTCCTTGAGCTTGGCCTGAGTCTCGTCCCCGCCGAGGGTGAGGTCGATCGCCTCACCGCGGTAGAGGCGGACGACGTTGGCGAGGAAGCTGATCTGCGCGGGCGTCCAGTCGCGATGCGCGCGGTCCACCTGCCGGTAGACGTGGCGGGCGTCGAGGAAGAGCACCTGGCCTCCGCGCGGCGTCTTCGCCTTGCCCCGGTCCAAGAACCAGAGCGTGCAGGGGAGCGTCACCGTATAGAACATGTTCGGCCCGACCGCGATCATCACGTCCACCGCGCGGGCTTGGATCAGCTTCTGGCGGATCTCCTGCTCGGACGAGCGCGCGTCGGAGGCCGAGTTCGCCATCACGAAGCCCGCGCGTCCCTGGGCGTTCAGCGCCGAGTAGAACAGCTGAATCCAGAGATAGTTCGCGTTGTCCGGCTTCGGCAGTGCGAACGGGTAGCGGCGGCCGGGCCCCACGACGTCCTTGAGCCGCTCCTTGTCCACCGCGTTCACGTTGAACGGCGGATTGGCTAGCACGAAGTCGAACGCCCCGGTCGCGGTGTGCGGGTCGTCGTAATAGCTGTTGACGTGGCCGCCGTGACGGATGTCCCCTTCGAGGCCGTGCACCGCGAGGTTCAAGCGGCAGAGGCGGCCGGTCTCGTCCGTCTTTTCGACCCCGTAGATCGCGAGCTCGGCGGCCGGGTTCTTCTGATGCTCCGAGACGAAACGCGCCGACTGAACGAACATGCCGCCCGAGCCGCAGGCGGGGTCGAGGATGCGGCCGTGGTACGGCTCGAGGATCTCGGCGAGCAGCTTGACGATGGGACTCGGCGTGTAGAACTCGCCCCCCTTTTGCCCTTCGGTACGGGCAAACTCGCCGAGAAAATATTCGTAGATGCGGCCGAAAGCGTCGTAATCCGACGTCGCGGGAATTTCCGAGATCTTCTTGAGCAGCGCCTTGAGGAGGCTCGCGGTGAAAAGGTTGTACGTCTTCGGCAGCACGCCCGCGAGCTGCGAGTTCTGCTGCTCGATCTCGCGCATCGCCGCGTTCACCTTGGCGCCGAGGTTCGTCGCTTCGGGGAGAGTCAGCAGGGTATCGAAGCGCGCCTCGGGAGCGAGGTAGAGAACCCCCTCCGCATGGTAGGCCGCGGGCTCGTCCACCCGGCTGCCGCGTCGCGACGAAGCGCCGGCCTTTTCGAGCTTCGCCCGCTGCGCGGCGAACCGCACCTCGGCGAAGCGGAGGAAGATCAGGCCGAGAATCGGACTCGAGTACTCCTGCGCTTTGAGGCCCGAGTTGGCGCGGAACTGGTCGGCCGCGTCCCAAAGTCGTTTCTCGAGCGTGGCGGCGGCGGTGTCTTTTTCAGGCGGGGCGATCCAACGCAACGGCAGGACTCCTGACGATCTTTAGGCCCGGTGGATTCCTGGGCGGATCTGCATCGAGATTTTCGAAGTGTACTTGATGCACGCGCCGGCGGCCCCTCTGCGGCGCGACCGATTAGGGTCGCGGCTCTCGGCCGCTATAATCGACGGCTCCGCCTTGAGGCCCGCCGCCCGCGACGTCCCCGATAGCCGCCGGGCCACTCGAACCCAGGAGACCCCATGACGACACAGCTTCGGAAGCCGGGCGAATTCTGCTGGATCAACATGTTGACGCCGCAGCCGGAGGCGGCGCGTGAGTTCTTTGGAGAGCTGCTCCGTTGGGAATATGCCGAGATGCCGGGCATGGGCCATGTGGTGAAAGTCGGAGGCCGGCCGATCGGCGGACTGTTCGATCTGGCTTCGCCCCAGACCCCTCCAGGGACTCCGCCGCTGATCGGCGTGATGGTGAAAGTCGAGAGTGCGGACGCGACGTGCGAGAAGGCCGTGGCGCTCGGGGGCAGGGCGAAGCCGGCGTTCGACATCGCCGAGCAGGGGCGCATGGCGGAATGTTTCGATCCGAACGGCGCCGAGTTCGACCTCTGGCAGCCGAGGAAAGGACCGGGGACCGACGTCGACCGGAGCCTCCACGGGGCGCCGAGCTGGTTCGAGACGATCACGAGCGACACCGCACGGGCGACGAAGTTCTACTGCGACCTGTTCGGTTGGACGCCGGAAGAGAGCTCGAACTTGGGGTTCACCTACACGAGTTTCAAGCTCGACGGCGACTTTGTCGCCGGGATGATGCCGTTCCTGCCGAAGATGGGGGACGTTCGCCCCCATTGGGGCGTGTATTTCACCGTCGAGGACGTCGACGAGACCGCGCGGCTGGCAGGTGAGCTGGGGGCCGAGGTGTTCATTCCACCCCAGGACATTCCGGAGGTCGGCCGGTTCTGCGGCATCTCCTCGCCGCAGGGCGTGATGTTCTACGCGATTCGGTACGGCGGCTGAGGCGAGCTCGACGGGCGGGCTGAGAGGCCCGCCACTCACTCTGACCGCAGAGCCGAGAGCACGTCCACCCGCGCCGCTCGCGCCGCGGGCATCAAGGAGGCGACGACCGCGGCGATGGCCAGGACGGCCGCCGCGGCGAGCATCGGCCACGGTCCGGGGGGACTTACGCTTTTCCAATGGCTCGCGGCGAGGAACGCCAGGGCATAGCCGCCGAGGGCTCCGGCGGCGATGCCGATCGCGGCGATCGCCGCTCCCTCCTTGAGGACCCGCGCGAGGATTTGGCGCGGTGCCGAGCCGACCGCGAGGCGCACGCCGAACTCGCGCGTTCGGGCGCTTACGGAGAACGCGAGCACCCCCGAGACGCCGACCACCGCGATCAGGAGGGCGATGCCGGCGAACCCGGAAACGATGGAGGCGTTCATACGCTCGGGGGAGAGCACTTCCGAGCGGATCTCGTCGAGCGTCGCCGCGCGCTCGACCGCCTGGTCTGCCGAGATCCGGCGGAGGATGCGCGTCACCGCCGGCACCAGCGCGCGTGGATCGCCCGAGGCGCGCACGAACAGGCGGCTCGCGACGCCCATCTGCGAATAGGGCTGGTAGATCGCGGGAGAGGGAGAACCGGCCAGGCTTTCGTCGTCCACGTCCGGCACGATGCCGACGATGCGGCACGGCCTTTCGGTGCGGAAGGTCCACCACAGCTTGCGGTTGAGCGCGGCGCCGTTGCGAAACAGGCGCCGGGCTAGGCTCTGGCTGACGATCGCGACCGGCTCGCCGTCGGGCCGATCGTCGGCCGTGAAGTCGCGGCCGGCGATCATCGGAATCCCGAGCACGCCGAAGAAGCCGGGTCCGACGAACCGCGGTCTCGCGAACAGGCTCTCTTCGCCCTCTTCCGGCCGGTACCCCTCGACGGCGAACGGGAGGCGCGGCCAAGCGCCCGCGTCGCGCCAGGGCACGACGTTCCCTTGGGTCACGCCCAGGACCCCGGGCAGCTCGCCGATGCGGCGGTCCGCTTCGCGAAAGAACGCGAACTGCTTGGCGCCCTCTTCGCCGACCGCGAGCGGCGGCACGTCGAGGGCGAGCAGCCGCCGCGTGTCGGCGTAGCCGCTGTTCTTGGCTTGAAGGGCGAGGAGTGCCGCGACGAGCATCCCCGCGCCGACGAGCAGGACGAACGAGAAGGCGATCTGTGCCGTCGCGAACAGGCGCAGGCGGCGTTGGTTTCCGGGGGTGATGCGAATGCCGCCGCTCGCGAGCCCCAGGCGCGCGGGAGTGTCGGTGGGGAGGCGCGGCACGTACGCGAGCAGCACGGCGGCGGCGAGGGCGAGGCCCGCGCCGACCCAGAGGAGCGTGCCGTCGACGGCCACTTCGAGCGCGCGCACCGAAAACCGCGCGGCGTACCTCGCCACGATCGAGACCAGCGGCCGCGCGAGCGCGAGTCCGAGGAGCGCTCCGGCCCCGCACAGCACCAGGCTCTCCGCGAGCAGGGTTCTTCGCAGCGCGCTCCGGCTCGCGCCGAGCGCCGCGCGGACGGCCAATTCCCCCTCGCGCCGGACGGTGCGCGCGAGGATCAGGTTCGCGACGTTCGAGCAGGCGATGACGAAGACGACCGCGGCCGCGGCGAGCAGGACGAGCAGAATCGTCCGCGCCGGGGCGGTGATCTGGTCGCGGAGCCGGGTGACGCTCAGCTGGAGGCCGGTGTTCTGCGAATACGCTTCGGGGTGCTCGCGCCTCATCGCGTCGTGCGCGGCGATCAGGTCGGCGCGCGCGCCCTCGAACGTGGCGCCGGGCGCGAGCCGGCCGAACAGCTCGGTCATCCGATGCTCGCGATCGGTCGTCATCGTCGCGCCGAGGTGATGCGGGCTCGTCACGACGTTGGCGATGATCTCGGTGTCGGCCGGATAGGGCACCGAGGGCTCGAGGACGCCGACGATGGTCGCGGTGACCGGCCCCAGGCCGATCGGCTTGCCGATCACTTTGGGATCGCTGTGCAGCGGACCGGTCCAGAAGCGATGGGTGAGCACGGCCGCGGGGGCCGCACCGGGACCGTCGTCCGTCGGGTTCAAGAGGCGGCCGAGCACCGGCCGCAGGCCCATCACCTCGAAGAACGAACCGTTGACGACGCCGGCGCGGACCAGGCGCGGCTCGCCGAATCCCAGCATCGTGAACTCGATCGTCGAGAAGTCGCCGAACGCGGCGATCGTGGTCGAGCGGGCCTTGAAGTCGGCGATCTCGGGAACCGAAAACGTCATGTTGTCGAGGCCGACTCCCGGGGCGCTCTGGCGGATGTACACCAGGCGATCCTCGCCGCGATTGACCAGCGGGCGCAGCAGCACGCCGCGGACGACGCTGAAGATGGCGGCGTTCGCGCCGATGCCGAGGGCGAGCGTCACCACCACCGTGGCGCCCAGCGCCTTGGTGCGCAGGAGGGAGCGCACCGCGATCCTCATCTCGCGCCCGAGGGCGGCCGCCGCGTCGAACCCCCGGCCGTACCAGACGCGCCGCATCGAGTCGCGAATCGCCGGCACGTAGCCGAGCTCGCGGAGCGCGGCGAGCCGCGCCGTCTCGGGATCTTCGCCGCGGTCGATCCGCTCCTTGACGCTCAAGGCGAGGTGGCCGCGGAGCTCCTCGTCCAGCTCACGCTCGTCGGGTCTCGTGGTTCCCAGGGCTCGCATGGATTACTCCTCAGTCGCCGGGTCCATCACGCGGCCGATCGCGTCGACCATCTGCGACCAGCGATCCTGCTCGCGCGCGAGCTGGGCCTTGCCGGTGGCGGTGAGCCGGTAGTACTTCGCCCGCTGGTTCGCTTCGCTGAGGCCCCACTCCGATTTGAGCCATCCGCGCTTTTCGAGCCGATGGAGCGCCGGGTAGAGCGAACCGGTCTCCACCTTGAGCAGGTCGTCCGAGCGCTGGCGAATCGCCTGGCCGATGCCGTGTCCGTGCTGCGGCCCCCATTGGAGGATGCGCAGCACCAGCATGTCGAGGGTGCCTTGAAGGAGGTCGAGACGCGGGTCGGCGGGAGGCTGGGTCATGGTAGTAGACAGTCTACACACCGGGGATGTAGATTGTCTACTACCTCGATCCGAAAGATTAGCGTCGCACGCGGATCTGCGACCGGCTTTATCGCGGAGATTTCACGCGCCGGTCAAAGGCCACTCGTCACTCGCTGACCGTCTCCAGCCGATCGCCTCTCGGGCGCCAACCGTCGCCGGTGAGGGTGAGGAACACCTTGCCGCGATAGCGCTCGGTGTAGGGCGGTTCGGACGACCGGTCGACCAGCTTGCCTTCGACCTCGAGCTCGGCGCGCTTGCCCTTGGTTCGGCCGCCGAGGATTTTCACCTCCTCGAGCAGCGCGCCCTTCCCGATCTCGGCGCGAACGGGATACACGAGGTCGGAAAATTCGGTGTAGTAGTCGAGGTTCAGATTGGCGACCCAGGCGTCGTCCTTGGCGAAACAGTTCGCGATCACCGCGGCCTTGTCGGGCTTCGCCGTTTCGGTCAACGCCGCGGCGCAAGCGAGATAGGCGCGCCCCGGATCGCCGCCACCTTTCGGCAGGTCGGTGAGGCCCTTCACGCGCGAGATCGGCACCGAGAGCTTGAGATCGATGTCCGGACCGTCGCCGTCTTTCAACGTGGCCGAGGCGACTTGAATCGTCCCCGAGAGGACGTCCTTTTCGAACCGGGTCTTCGCTTTGTCCGCGAGCGAGCCGTCGAGGCACCAGCCGCAGGAAGCGTCGGGGATATAAAAGCCGCCGCCGCCCGACCAGGAGCCGTCCATTCCGAATTCGAGCGTCACGTTCGGCGAGCCGTCCAACTGGCGGTCGACCTCCGTTTCGAGGTCGATCGCCTCGTCGATCGCGGCGTGGTCGAGCTTCGTCGCGGAGAGCCGGAGGATCAACGCGGGGTTCTCGCCCCAGTAGTCCTTCCCCTCGTAGAGCACGGCGTCGACGACGTCGACCGTGATTCCCTTGCGGCCGATCTTCCCGGAAACCGGGCCGGAGACCGCAGCGTGCGATGTGAGGGCGGCGAATACCAAGGAGGCCAAGGCGATCGTGGTCCTGCGCATGGAAAAGTCCTCCGAAAAATTGGGGTGGATTATGCCACGTCGTTTTGCGGATCGCCCCCGACGACCTGCCCCTCGCGGACGCCTGAGCGGAGAGAGCTGGTTCGGCGGAGCGAGTGTTAACGTGTGAGTCGAATGTGGGGGCGATCCCCTGTCGAAGTTTCGGCATGGACCTCGCAGGCCGCGCTTCACCGTCCGTCGGACGCTCGCCGAGCGCTCGACCGTTTCCATCCATCGCATCGAAGGAGCCCGCCATGACGATCCCGAAGAACACCATCTGCCTCTGGTTCGACAAGGAAGCTGAGGAGGCCGCGCGTTTTTACGCCGCCACGTTTCCCGACAGCGAGGTGACCGCCGTCCACAAGGCGCCGGGCGACTATCCGAACGGCAAGGAGGGCGACGTTCTCACGGTGCAATTCACCGTCCTGGGGATTCCTTGCCTGGGTCTGAACGGCGGCCCGGCGTTCCGGCAGACCGAGGCGTTCTCCTTTCAGATCGCCACCGACGATCAGGAGGAGACCGACCGCTATTGGAACGCCATCGTAGGCAACGGCGGACAGGAGAGCGCCTGCGGATGGTGCAAGGACCGTTGGGGCCTCTCGTGGCAGATCACGCCGCGCGTGCTCACCGAGGCGTTCAATGCCGGAGGCGACGAGGCGAAGCGCGCCTTCACCGCCATGATGACCATGGGCAAGATCGACGTCGCCGCGATCGAGACGGCCCGGCGCGGATAGCGACCGCGAGCGATAGAAAGGTCAGCGGAGCAGCGAATGAAGATGAATCGACTCGTGCCGATGCTCCCGGTACGCAATCTCGCGGCGAGCGTCGACTTCTATTGCGGCAAGCTCGGCTTCGAGGTCGTGAGCCGGAACGACTCCTGGGGTTGGGCGTCGCTCCGGTTCGACGACTGCGAGCTGATGCTGGATCAGTCGATCCGCTCGCACCTACCCGGACCGCGCGACGCGGTTCACTATCTCTACCCCGACGACGTCGTCGAATACCACCGCCGGGTCAGGGCCAACGGCCTCGACGTACCCGATCTCTCCGAGACGTTTTACGGCATGACGGAGTTCCGGATCGAGGATTCCGACGGCAACCGATGGTGGATCGGGCAGGATCGGAAAGACCTTCGGGGCGGGAGCTGACGCGCCGTAGAGGCCGGATCTCCGATGAGAGATCCGGCCCTTCGCCCTGGCGTCGCGGAGCCGGCTTCGGTCCGCCGTTGGGGAGCTACTCCTGCGCCGAGTCCTCCGCCGGCTCCTCGGTCGCTTCTTCGGTCGCTTCTTCGGCAGGCTGCGCGAGGGCCCAGCTCACGTTCCCCTCGTTGTCCTTCACCGTGACCACCACCGCGCGAGAGCTTCCGTTCTCCGCGTGAGCCTGGCATTCGAACGTCTCACCCACCTGAGACACGCGCAGGCTGCTGCCGCCCTCCTCGCCGCAGCTCACCGTGACCCCGCCTTCGATCTGCTCCTTGAGTCCCGTCGTGATGGACTCCTCGATCGCCCGGAGGTTGACCATCCCTTCGATCTTTACCAGCTCCCAACCGACGTTGCCCTTGTCGTCTTTCTGCGTCACCTTGAGGACGAGCCGCCCCCCTTCCTTGGGCTTCGCCTCGCATTCGAACGTTTCGCCCGCCTTCACGGGAGGAGCCTCTTGAGGGCAGGTCACGACCGCGTCGGCGAGGCCCAGCTGGCTCGCGACGTCGTCGCCGATCGATTTGCTGATCAGGCTCATGTCGAGCTTCATGCCGCAGCCCGAGAGGGTGAGCGACAAAGCGAGGGAGCCGAGAAGGAGGGGAAACACGGGTTTCGACACTTTCATCAGAAAACCTCCAAAAAAGGGATGTCCGGCTCGGCGCCTGGGATAGGCGTGGCAGAGCTTGGGGATGGATGAAACAAATCTACCACGCCGGCCGCTGGGGGCCATGCCGGACGCTCGGGGCCTCCCCGAGGACCGGGTTCGCCGTGACGCTACTTCTTTCCGAGGAGCTCGGCGGAGCCGGGGCCTGCCGACGCGACGGCTCGTTCCTCCGGGCAACCGTAGACGAAGACCGGCGTTCCTTTCGGCACCAGGGTCGGCAGGAGGCGCGAGGCGAACATGGGAATGCGGATACAACCGTGGCTCGCGGGGTAGGTGCGCATCTCCTCGCTGCCGTGGATCGCGATGCCTCCCACGATGTAGAGCGGATTGTGCATCTTGCCGAGAGGGCTGGTCTTCCAACCGGAGGCGCGGGCGTAGACCTCCAGCCGTCCGCACGGCGTGACCGCGCGGGTTTCGGGATAGCCGTTCTCGTGGAACGTCTTGCCGCTGCCGGAGGAGATCGGGAGGATGTTGCCGACTCGCCCCTCGGCGTCGACCAGGAACAGCACCTGCCGCGCGAGGTCCACCTCGACGTGTGGACCGCTCGCCTCGCGCGGAAGGGGCGGCAAAGCCGCCGAAAGCGCG
Organism: Thermoanaerobaculia bacterium; assembly: GCA_044226625.1. Taxonomy (GTDB): domain Bacteria; phylum Acidobacteriota; class Thermoanaerobaculia; order Multivoradales; family UBA5704; genus DASYKS01. Next base: position 8,618 of record JBGAGQ010000029.1, on the reverse strand, counting down.
TTCCACTCGGCCCGGGTCGGCTCGCCGGTCGGCCGCGCGCCCTGCATCTTCTGAAAGGCGATCAGGGCCTGGCGCGAAGCGCCGTCCCATACGCCGTCGACCGGGCCCGTCCAGTAGCCAAGCTCGGCAAGCCGCTGCTCCGTTCGGCGAATCTCGAGCTGGCGGACCGGAGCGGGGCGGAGCGTCGCTTGTCGAATCGAACCGCCGCTGGCGACGACCTTCTCCGCCGCGACCGCGGAGCCCTCGGCGAGCAGGAGAAGGAGCAAGGCACTCCAAGCGAGGAGGTTCGGGCTCTTCGAATTCTTGTCTCTCATCCGCTTTTCGTCCGAGCAATCGAGGTGCCATCGGCGGAGGGAACCGCGGCTCGAGATCCCGAAGACCACCGCCGGTCTCAACGAAACGCGGTGGGAACCCCTCCGGTGCGATAGACGACGCCTCCCTTGAGCACGAATTGGATCCTCTCCAACGCGGTGGGATCTTTCAGAGGATCTCCGTCGGTCGCGACGAGGTCGGCGAACCGTCCGGGCTGGATCGAGCCGACGCGATCCGCGGCTCCGAGGAGGTCCGCGGCATTTCGAGTCGCCGCGAAGATCGCCTCCATCGGGCTTAGCCCGTTCGCGATCATGAGGCCGAACTCCATCGCGTGGTCGCCTTCCCCGAGATCGGTGCCATAGGCGATCTTGACGCCCGATTTCACGGCGAGGGGGAAGTTCGCCTTCGGCAGGAGGTCGTTCGCGAGCTCTTTCTGGGCCGTGCCGGGCGCGAGCAGCTCCGGATGATCCCGGGCCACCGCGTAGAAGACGTCGAAGACCGAGAGAGTCGGAACCAGATAGGTGCCATGGGACTTCATGAGCGCGAACGTCTCGCTCGTGGCGAACGATCCGTGCTCGACGGAATCGACGCCGGCTCGGACGGCGTTCTCGATCGCGCCGGACGGATAGAGATGCGCCGCGACTTTCATGCCGAGCGCGTGCGCGGTCTCGACGGCGGTCCTCATCTCCTCTTCGGTCATCAGCTGAGCCCGAGGATCGTCGCCCGTCGAAGCGATCCCCCCGGACGGCATGATCTTGATCAGATCGGCACCGCGCCGCTTGTGCTCTCGAACGCGCAGCCGCGCTTGGTCCGCGGAGTCGACGAGGCCGTTGTCCCAACCCGGATGCGAAAGCTTGGGGTCGAGGCCGCTCCTCGCGTCGCCATGGCCGGCCGTCGGCCCGAGCGGCTCGAGCGAAACCCAAAGGCGCGGCCCGGGGATCTTGCCGCCGTCGATCGCGTTGCGCACCGCCACCGTCTCGTCGCCGCCGCCGAGGTCCCGTGCGCCGGTGAATCCTTGCTGCAACATCGCGCGCAGGTCAATCGATGAAGCCCGGCATCACGGTCGACTTCGAGAGGTCGACCACCTCCATTCCCGCCGGCGCGACGTACCCCGGTTCGACGCCGACGATCCGGTCGTCCCGAATGAGGATCGACATCTCCCGTCGCGGCATGGCGGAAACGCCGTCGATCAGAGTACCCGCATGGATCACCATCTCGCGGCCCGGGGCGGCTCCCAGGAGCGGGGTCGCAAGAGTAGTGATCGAGGCGAGCATGCCTGAAAGAAGCGCGACGATTAAGGGCCTGTTCGTCGCGGTCGGTCGTCGAGACGGTTTCATACGGCCTCCGAGAGAGAGGATTGCGGCCGAACGGGGGCCGTCGGGCGATCGACCGCCTCGAGCGGGTAGCCCAGGGTCTCGAGGAAATCGCCCGCTTCGGCTTCGAACGCCGCGATCTCGCGTTCAGCGAGGAGCCTACGGAAGCGACCGATTCGCTCGAGGGCGGGAGGTTCCAACGTCAGCGCGTGAATGCGGCGCCGTTCTTCTTCCTCGATCACCAAGCGGCCGTCCGGCTCTTGGACGGTGCGCAGCTCGGCGAGGCGCTCGGCGGCCCGGGTGTGGAATTCCAGCATTCCCGCCTCGAACGGCAACTCGATCCATGCGCAGATCCGCTCGAGCTCGCGCCGGGGGTGCGAAACCAGGTCCTCGTATCGAACCTCGAAATATCGGCCCGGAGGGAGGCCGCTCGCCTGCCGGCGTGCCGTTTCGATCGTCTCTCGCCACCAGCGGGCAAGGGCCGCCGGATCGCGGCTCGGCGCGAACCAGAGGTCGCGGATCGACGCGGCGACGTCGCGGCCGTCGCGGATCAGGTGGATGAATCGCGCTTCGGGCAGGTGGCGGGCGAGCCGCGCGACGTGCCCGGTATGGATCGGGGTCTTGTCCCCCCAGCGGGGTTTGCCGCGGCGCGCGGCATAGAGGCGATAGAACGCCCGTAGCGCGAGCCCGACCCCACCTCCCGATCGATCTCCCGGCGGGAGGTCGGCGAACGCTTGGGCGAGATCGATCCGCGACAGGCCGAAGCTCGCCCCGTTGTGGCAGTCGGAAATGGCGCCGAGCGCGGCGTCCGCGAGAGGTGTGCCGTCCGACATGCGCCGCTCGATCTCCTCGGCGAAGCCCGTCTCGGGCGGGATCGCGAGCCGGCTGTGCGAGTCGAGCATCAGCCGAAGCATCGTCGTCCCGGACCGGCCGGCGCCGAGGACGAACGGAGCGGGCGGACCGGAAGGCGGGAGGGAGAAAGGCTTGGCCATGGATCGGCGCACGATAGCAAGAGCCTGTTCGCGGCGTGCCTCCCAGGCCGACCGGCGATCGAAACTCCAGGTTCCTCTCGGTCGTAGGGGATCTCGATTCAGTCCCAGCCTTTTCACCGCTGTCGAATGGAGGGGGCGCGACCGAGCGCTCCCTCGTTCCGAAGGAGATCGTCATGGAAAGGGAAATGCGCGCGGCTCGAACCCTCGGCGCCCTGTTTCTGGCGCAGATGGTGGGCAGTTTCGTCGTGAACTTCACACTGACCAAACCGCTTTTCGGCAAACCGGGTTTCCTGGAAACTGCCGCGCCTCATGCCCGGCAGATCGGCGCCTCGGCGTTGTTGGGAATCGCGATCGGCGCGATCTTCCTGACGATCACGATCCTGGCCTACCCGCTCTTTCGTCCGCTCAGCCAGAGGATGGCGCTCTGGTTCTTCGGCATGGGCGTCGTGAGCCTGGCGGTTGCGGTGCTCGAACAGTCCAGCGTCATGTCCATGGTGTCGCTCTCTCAGGCTTACGCCCAGGCCGCTCCGGCCGAACAGGCGCAATTCCAGGCTCTGCGCGGTGTTGTGGCCTCGTCCCGGAATTGGGCGCACTTCGCGGGTCGGCTGACCGACGGGGGTGTGCTGCTGGCGCTCTACGCCATGCTGTTTCGCTTCGCCCTGGTTCCACGCGCGCTCGCCGCCGTGGGGCTCGCCGCGTCGGTGCTGCAAATGGCGACGCTTTCGCTGCCCTTCTTCGGATACCCTGTGATGTTCCTCCTGCTCGCACCGATCGGCTTATGTCAGCTAGCCCTGGTGGTTTGGCTTTTCCTCAAGGGATTTCGAGATCCCGGGCGGATTTGAGCCTCCCGAGCGCGGCGCGACGGTGAACGGACCTATGTGGCCTGAAGTTCGAAGACCGCAACTTCCGGGCGGGCGTTGAAGCGAACCTGGAGCAGGTGCCCGACGCCCCGGCTGATATAGAGGCGCCGGTCGCCGGCGAGCTCGAATTCGCCAGCGGTGTAGCGTCGGTTCTTGACTGGAATCATCGGCGGAGGAAGGAACGGCGGTTTGCACTGCCCGCCATGCGTGTGGCCGGCGAGGATCCAGCCTCGATATCCATTCCAGACCGGAAGGTCGACGGTGTCCGGGTTGTGGCTCAGCACGATCGAGGCCCGTTGGCGGTCCAAGGCGGCGAGCGTCCGTTCGCCGTCGAAGCGATGCCCCCAAAGGTCGTCCATTCCGGCGATCTGAAGGCCCGCGACCTCGGCCACCTCGTTGCGCAGGATCCGAACCCCGAGCGAGCGCATGAGATCCGCGATGCGATCCGCCAACTCCGGATGGGCCCAGTTCGGTCCGTAGTCGTGGTTGCCGAGGATGCCGAACGTCGCGAGCCGGCCGCGGGGAAGATCGGCATACACCCTCTCCGCGTGCGCGACGATCCCCGGCTCGTAGCTCGTGAAATCGCCCGTGTAGACCACCACGTCCGGGGCGAGGGCTTTCACCCGGTCGAAGGTCTCGAAGAGGTACCGGTCGGAGACGCTCGGCCCGGCATGGACGTCGGTGATCTGGGCGAGGCTCTTGCCTTCGAGCGCTGCCGGCAATCCCTCGATCGGCAACGGGCGCCGGACGATCTCCAGCCAATGCGGCTCGATCTGCCAGGTATAGAGCCCCGTGCCGAGCGCGGACGCGCCCAACGAGAGCCGAAGGAATCTGCGGCGAGTGATCACGCGCGGAGTGTACGGAAGCCGAAGCGGAGACGTCCTCGCCGCGGCCCGGCCAATCCGTAGCGGGCGGGATCCTCTCCGACGCTGGAGACAACGTGCCGCCCGCCCCGGGTGGGGCGGGCGAGCCTCGGGCCTCTGTTAGAAGCAGCCCCTTGAATCCGGCCTTAGAAGCAGGCCGAGGGAGCGCAGGTGATCTCGAAACAGGTACCGCCGCAACTGATCGCGCAGCTGCGGTACACCGTGTACTGCGGGCAGCCGACGTCGGTGATGCGGGAGATTCCGCCGCCCTGGGCACCTTCGATCTCGGCGGGAGAGAGGCGGACGATCGTGTCGCGATTGAGGCGGAGCTTGCGCTTCATGAGAAATCTCCTTGTTCGATAGTGGCCGATGGAACGCCCGACGCCCTCGTCGATACGACCCACGAAGGCGGGACGAGCCCGGCCCAATAGTTAGTAGCCGTCGCCGGCTGGGGGTAAGACGTCGGGGGGGAGGGTCGGTATTAGTTCCGCGCCGTTGTTCCGCCGGGTCCTTAGGGTGAAAACAAATCGGTAGGCCGGCCCGTGGACGTCGGCTTGAGCGTAGGGGCGGAGCTTGCCTCCGCCCGCGGTGAGCCCAGATCTCGGGCGGAGGCAAGCACCGCCCCTACGTGTGTCTTTTTTGGGGGGAGAAGAGAATTCCTGATTCGAGGGCGCCGACGACCTATGCGGGCCTTCGGGACGGCGGCGCGAGCCTGCCCCCCAGCACGGCGAGCGGGACCAGCGAGACGAGGAACGTCAGGTGGTACCAAAGGGGGAACTTGCCCCAGAGGGAGATGTGCACGGGGATGAACGCCGCGAGCAGGATCGCGCCGGCGATCGCCGCCGTCCGGATCGATCTCCCGACGAGAGCCGCGACCGCCCCCGCCGCGACGGTCGCCAACGCCCCGATCGAGAGTCGGGTGAGCTTCATCGCCAACGTGAACGCCATGTCCGCCGACGCGGCGACGTATTCGGGCCACAGCCATCGCAGGAAAACGCCCGCGACGAGGGCCGTCGCGAGCCACGCCAACCATCCAAGGACCACGCCGACGATCTGCCTTCCCATAGGACCTCCCGGCTATCGAGATCGAGGGATCCCGGATCCGCACGACCCTCGAGCCAACGGGTCGGAATCTAGAGAAGGTCGTCGCATCGAGTCTTGGAAAAATCGGTCACCGCGCGCGGCGCGAGGTCGCCCGGCGTGGCGCCCGAGAACCGTACGGCCTCGTTCGTCAGGTGCGACTGGTCGTAGTACCCAGTGTTTGCCGCCAGCGAGGCCATGGGCTGCTCCGCCGACCGCCCCATCTCATGCAGCGTCGCTTGGAAGCGAACGATCGTCGCGAACCGCCAAAGGCTGACACCTATTCCCCGGGCCGTCCCGGCTTCCCGCAGCTTCTCCGCATACCGCTAAAGTCCGTGCAGTCCCAGCCGCGACTTCGATCCTTGAAAATCATTACCTCCACGCACCCGCAGCTCCATTGGGTGATTTCCGCATACGTGGGGCAACCGTGTGTGCAACGGCAATGCTCAGTCCAGCGACTCATGATGCGCGCCATCTGGTCGATCCCTCGCCGCGAGTAGAGTACATGTACTTGACGAAAGATGAAGCATGCTCAATACCGGTCGCCGCCAGCGTGCTCCCTTTCAAAACTATCGGACGTTGTCGTGACAAGCTCTAGTAAGGAGCGAATCGATGCAGCATCAGCGCTGGCAGAAGTATGAACCGCGAACAGAGCATAGCTTGTGGTCCCATCGAAGAACACTCTCCAGGCTCCAAGCTTGATCGAGTTATTGATGCGGAGCAATTTGTTGGCCAGGCCTTGCGGTATTTCCCCTTTGATTTCGTAGCCTACGGACCAGATCTCCCGGATTTCGAGTGACTGGTAGATATGGGTTGTGGAATCGATCCAGGCCAGCTGTGATCGACCGTCTCCGACATCAAATAGTAGTTTGAATGACCCTGAATCCGTAACTGAATACTTTAAGCCGAGTTGATCGAGAACTCTCCGAACTCTGATATCTCCCTGCTCCTGTCCAATCATTGACGACTCCTTCTCTTCATCTAAATGAAGGTGCCCTAGCCCAAGTGAAATGGCATTCGAGAGGACAACTTCAAAGTTCAATACCTAGACGCGACAACCCAGGCAAAAGAGTGTCATCACCGGTTCGGAACCGCAACGCGAGCAGATGACTCGAATTTCGCCCGGCTTGCGCGTTTAGAGGCAGTGGAGGGCGATTGCGCTCTCGGTGAGGAGAAAGAAATGGGAAACCCTTTCGAGAGGGGTCCGGAGAGAGAGCCCCATGAGGAAACTTGCCCTCGATGCTACGGCTCGGGCAGGGTCGAGCAGAATGGTCGGACTGTCACTTGCCCCCGATGCGACGGGAAAGGCTCGGTGCTCGCGCAGAAATAATGCGGGAGTCAGACGCGGACTCGAGCTGGAGCTTTCTCCTCCAGAGGAGCGATGCCTTGATCGGCGGCACGACACGAGCGCAGTTCTGCCTTCCCATGGAACCTCCCGGCCATCGAGCTCGACGGATTCGAGGATCCGCCCGAGCCTCAAATCACGAGACCGGACTCTAGAGAAGGTCGTCGCAGCGAGTCTTGGAAAAATCGGTCACCGCGCGCGGCGCGAGGTCGCCTGGAGTGGCCCCCGAGAACCGCACGGCCTCGTTCGTCAGATGCGACTGGTCGTAGTACCCGTTGCCCGCCGCCAGCGAAGCCATGGGCTGCTTCGCCGACCGCTCCATCTCGTGCAGCGTCGCCTGGAAGCGAACGATGGTCGCGAACCGCTTGGGCCCGTAGCCGATCCATCGGCGCATCAGCCGGTTCAGCTGCCGAGGGCTCGTGCCACAGCAGGCGGCCAGCTCGGACGCCCGAAGGTCCCCGCGGCGGCTCTCGAGCTCGGCGAGGGCGGACGCCACGACGGGGTGGATCGCGGCCTGCTTCAACCGCGTGATCAAGAACCGCTCGAGCGACGCGATCTGCGCCAAAGGCGAGTGCGGACGAGGCTCATCGGCGAAGAGGTCCCGGCAGGATGCGAGCGTCGACAGGTCGACGCGACGATCCACCAGCGTTTCCATGGAGATCCCGGTCACGAGATGGCCGACCCCCGGCCGGAGCCGAATGCCGACGACCGTCGCGGGCGCCGCCAGCTGGCGAACCTCCGGTTTGAGCAGAGGCCCTCCCGTCGGGAACGAGATGAAGAACGGCGTCTTCGTCCGCGGTGATCACCCAGAAGCAGCCGACGAACGGCCGCAGGCACTCCGCCGCCTCCTGAAAACGGATCTCCGCGCCCTGAACCATGGTGCTGCTGACGCTCAAGGTCTGTGATACCTCCGGTCCGGAGAATATCGCGTGGCTCTCGCGGGGTTCGAGGAGGGGAAGGAGGCCGCGATGAAGGCGTACCACAATTCTGAATCAGGAATCGACGGGTACGATTACGGCGACGACTGGATTCGTATCCATTTCAAGGGTGGCACAGTGTACGAATACAGGGCGCCCCGAGTTGCCCACCGACACCTCACGGCGATGAAGAAGCTGGCGGACGCACAGGACGGGCTCAACACCTACATCAGCAAGCATCGAAGGGAAGTCTTCTCGAATGGGGTTCGCTGTTGACGCGGTGACAATCGTGTAGTCGGATCGCCCATCGCCCCACGGATCCAGTCGTCTCCCCTGCGGAACCAGGACGACAACCAGGACGCCCCCCCCACCGTCTCGAGGCGAACGCCACGAAACGACCGCCACGAGCCTACGTATAGTAGAGCCCATGCGATCCGTAGCGCTCCTCCTCACCCTTCAACTCACCTTTCCGTTCGTGGCCTCGGCCGCGCCCGCACCGGTTCCCGCCGCGGCGGATCCTCGGATTGCGGCCGCCGACCAGCAGCTTCGCGCCTTCCTGGAGAAACGCCGAATCCCCGGCCTCGCCGTGGCGGTCGGCTTGGAAGGCCAGGTGGTCTACCACCAGGCCTTCGGGGTGGCCGATCTCGAGACCAAGGAGCCTGTGACCGTCGATTCCGTCTTTCCGCTGGGCAGCACCTCGAAGGCGTTGACCGGACTGGTGCTGGGCCAGTTGGTCGAGGCCGGGAAGATCGACCTCGACGCCCCGATCCAGACCTACGTGCCCTACTTTCCACCCAAGAGCCACCCGATCACCGCCCGCCAGCTGGCGGGACACCTCGCCGGATTGCGGAACTACAACCGAGCGGCCGGAGAGTACGAGAATCGCGAGAGCTTTCCGACCGTGGCAGCGGCGGTGAACGTCTTCAAAGACGACCC
>JBGAGQ010000028.1:0-72039 GCA_044226625.1 Thermoanaerobaculia bacterium | reverse complement strand
TCCACGCCGATGATCGAGTCGCGCGACAACGCCCAGAAGGACGTGCCGCCGCCCAGGTCGATTTCGTAGCCGTCACCCTGCGTACGGGAAAGGGTGGTCTGGTCCGCGGTGCGGTAGCCCACGCCGTACTTGAGCTCGTGCGAGAGGCTGCCGGTGTTGAAGAACGAGGAAGCGTCGAGCTTCAGGTTCTCCTGCGGACGCTCGATCTGGGCGAGGAAGAAGCTGTTGTGCCACACGCCAGCGGCGTCGTTGAACGGCGGAACGTCGCCGCCCTCGGGAACCAGCTGGAAGCCGCCGTTGACCTTCGAGTACAGACCGGTCAGGTAGAAGTTCGAGCTGAAGATGTTGGTGTCTTCGAGCTTGTAGGCGGTCGGGGAGGGACCGAACTTGCCCTGGTCCCAAGTGGTCTCTTGCGGGCGGAGCGGTCCGGCGTTACGGCCGAGCTTGACCTTGTCGCTCTGCCACGCGAAGGCCGTCGCCGAGTTGCTCGCCGTGATCTGCGCGTTCAGCTTGGCGTTCCAGTCCTCGAGGGTCGTGAAGTCCTTGAAGTTGCTGATCGTACGGAGGTCGATCTTCGGCTTGGCGTACGAACCCCAGATCCACAGGCGGTCCTTGACGATCGGGCCACCGAGCTCGCCGCCGTAGTCCTCGACCTTGTTGATCCGGTTGCCCTGGTTGAACGACGCCTGCGCCCGACCACCGTTCCACGGACCGGCTTTGCCGAGGTCGCTCTGGTCGAACGAAAGATCCGACTGGTTGCCCTTGTCGGCCTGGAAGTAACGGCCCGAACCGCGCCACTCGTTGGTGCCGCGCTTCGTCACCATGTTCAGCACCACGCCGCCGGTCGAGATCGACGCATCGCTGCCGCCGGTCGTGACCTGCATCTCTTCGAACGCGTCGAAGTCGTAGTAGCCCGGCGAAGAACCCGTCGCCGACATGTCCGTCACCACCACGCCGTCCAGCGACCACTGCGCCTGGTCGCCGCCCGATCCCGGGCCGATGTACTGCGACTGCTGACCCGACTCGTTGCCGCCGACGTTGATACGGTCGGTCAGAACGCCCGGGGTCGACTGCAGCACGGCCCACGGGTCGCGCGCCGTCGGAATCTTCTCGAGCTCGGTCGAGGAGACGGTGTTGCCGGTCGAGATCCGCTTCTGGTCCAGCAGCGGCGTCTCGGCGGTGACCGTGATCACGTCCTCGACCGCGGCCGACAGCGTCAGCTCGAGCGAGGTGTTACGGCCGACGTTGATCACTACGTTCGGGTAGTTCAGCGTCGAGAAACCCTCGAGCTGAGCCTCCAGAGCGTAGGTTCCCGGCGACAGGCCGAGGAAACGAGCCTCGCCCTGCGCGTTGGTCACCTGCACCTGCGGCGCGCCGTTACCCGAAACGGTCACGGTGACGCCCGGCAGAGCCGCACCCTGTTCGTCACTGACCTTGGCGAACAGGTTGCCGCTCTGCAGCTGGGCGAAGGCGGTGCTTCCGACCAGGAGCAAGAGCGCGGTGACGGCGAAAATCCGTCCCCAAGTGGTGCTCTTCATACGGTTTGACCTCCCTCAAAAGGTTGTTGGCCCCATCGTGCACGGAAGGGCCGTTGGCATCACGGTGGACACGGGGAGAGCCACGCTCTCCAATCCGATCCCCGCTGACAACAGCGCTGGAAATTTGGTCTTTACTGAAACCAAGGGTTGCTGTAACGGGGTGACATAGGGTCAAGCAAGCGGGGTGCCCGCAGCTTCGAAAGTCGGCCAGGGACGAATCGCGGGGCGCGCAGGGATGAGTTGCTTACGCCACTCGAGCACCTTGGGTTGGACGGAAGACGGCCGGCGGCTCGATCCAAGAAGCCGAACGGCACGGTGCGGTTTGATTCAATAACGACGGACCCTTCCGACGTTTTTTGAGGAACCGCTTCGTGTCGGCCTCTTTTCGAAGACGAGCCGCCGGGGTTGCCCCCGGCGGCTCGACGGACTATGAACAGCGTTACCGGTTTAGCGGAAGTTGAACTTCACGCCGAGACGGATGATCCGCGGGCTCACGATCTCCAGAACGTGGTCGCCGTTGGTCCGCTGCAGACGGCCGTTGCGCTGAAGCACGGTCGCCTCGTTGGTCGCGTTGAACACGTCAGCACCCACCGTGAAGCCGAAGTCCCGAATGTTGAACTCCTTCTCCACGCGCAGGTCGAGGATCCGCGTGTCGTCGTAACGGAACGAGTCCGGACGCGACGTCACGGGAACGTTGACGCCGAGCGAACCATCGGGAATGTTACGGGCCGGCTGCGGGCCCGAGCCGCCGACGCGCTCGAAGTAGATGACCGGATAGCCCTGATGTCCGGTCAGGTTGGCCGCCACGTTGAAGCCCCACGGACGATCCGGGGCGATCTGGTAGAGACCGTTGATGCTGTACGACCACTTGCTGTTGATGTAGACCGCGCCCTTCGAGCCCGAGCCCGTGCCCGAACCCTGAACGACCTGGTCGCCATCGCGAAGAGCCTGGCCGCCGAGGCCGTTGATGCCGGGGGTCGGATCCTCGTTCTCGCTCTCCGGCGAATTCCACTTCCAGTCGGAGTAGGTGAAGTTGCCGCGGAACATCCAGCGGTTCGACAGACGCTTGTTGAACGTCAGCGAAACGCCCTTGTAGTCCTGCTCCCGGTCGCCGTTCTCGAGCAGGAAGCCGTTGCGGGTCGAAACGCCCGGACGGAGCTCCCAGATCTGGAGGTTGTACGGCTGGCCGTTCGGAAGGATGCGGCCGTTCGCGCCCGTACGCGGGTTCGGGGTGACCGGAACGTAATCGCTACGGACGTGCTTGCGACCCACGGAGTTCAGGTTCGCCGTGTCGGTGGCGCAGGAGGTGCTGCCGCCGGCGCAATCGAACACCAGACGCTCCTGCTCGAGCAGGTCGGTATATTTACGGAAGGTGAGGTTCAAACCGACCACGAACTCCGGCAGCAGCGCGTGCTCGACGCTGAACAGAAGCTCGTCGTTGATCGGGGCGTTGAGGTCCGAATCGACGGCGTTGGACTGCAGCAGCTGGCCGTTGTTCGGGTTGACGTTCGGGCTGAAGTATCCGAGCGACAGGTCCGAGCGGTTCGGTAGACGGGTGTTGCCGGTGCCGAACGTCGGGCCGTAGAAGTACGCGTAGCTCTGGAGCGCCAGCGGGTTCAGCCAGGCGAGGAAGCCGGTGCCCAGCTGGTCGGCGTAACGGGAGTAGCTTGCACGGAGCAGCGTCTTGTGCTCCGCGCCCAAGGCGTAGGTGAGCCCGAGACGGGGGACGATCGTCTCCCACTCGAAACCGGAATCCTGACCGGCGTAGTTGATCGCCGGCAGCAGCTCGGGAAACAGCGGGTTCGCGTTGACGCTCTTGCCCGTGTTCTTGCCGCCCTGCTTGTCGTAGCGGAGACCGACGTTCGCGGTGAGGTTGCCCACCGAGATCGTGTCCTGGATGTAGGCGCTCGTGTACTCGGCTTCCACGCCGATGATCGAGTCGCGCGACAACGCCCACAGCGACGAGCCACCGCCCAGCTCGGCTTCGTAGCCGTCGCCCTGGGTGCGGGAAAGGGTCGTCTGGTCCGCGGTGCGGTAGCCCACGCCGTACTTGAGCTCGTGGGAGAGGTTGCCCGAGTTGAAGAACGAGGAAGCGTCGAGCTTCAGGTTCTCCTGCGGTCGCTCGATCTGAGCGAGGAAGAAGCTGTTGTGCCAGACACCGGATGCGTCGTTGAACGGCGGCACGTTGCCGCCCTCGGGAACCAGCTGGAAACCGCCGTTGACCTTCGAGTACAGACCGGTCAGGTAGAAGTTCGAGCTGAAGATGTGGGTGTCTTCGACCTTCCAGGCCGTCGGAGAGGCCCCGAACTTCCCCTGATCCCAGCTGGTCTCCTGCGGACGGAGCGGACCGGCGTTACGGCCGAGCTTGACCTTGTCGCTGTTCCACGCGAAGGCCGTCGCCGAGTTGCTCGCCGAAATCTGCGCGTTCAGCTTGGCGTTCCAGTCCTCGAGGGTCGAGAAGTCCTTGAAGTTGTCGATCGTGCGGAGGTCGATCTTCGGCTTGGCATACGAACCCCAGATCCACAGGCGGTCCTTGACGATCGGACCACCGAGCTCGGCGCCGTAGTCCTCGACCTTGTTGATCCGGTTGCCCTGCTTGAACGCCGCCTGCGCTCGACCGCCGTTCCACGGACCGGCCTTGCCGAGGTCGCCCTTGTCGAACGAAAGATCCGCCTGGTTGCCCTTGTCGGCCTGGAAGTAGCGGCCCGAGCCGCGCCACTCGTTGGTACCGCGCTTCGTCACCATGTTCAGCACCACGCCGCCGGTCGAGATCGACGCATCGCTGCCGCCGGTCGTGACCTGCATCTCTTCGAACGCGTCGAAGTCGTAGTAGCCCGGCGAAGAACCCGTCGCCGACATGTCCGTCACCACCACGCCGTCCAGCGACCACTGCGCCTGGTCGCCGCCCGATCCCGGGCCGATGTACTGAGACTGCTGACCCGATTCCGTACCGCCGACGTTGATCCGGTCGGTCAGGACGCCCGGGGTCGACTGCAGCACGGCCCACGGGTCGCGCGCCGTCGGAATCTTCTCGAGCTCGGTCGAGGAGACGGTGCTGCCGGTCGAAATCCGCTTCGAGTCGAGGATCGGCGTCTCGGTCGTCACGGTGATCTGGTATTCGACTGCGGCCGACAGCGTCAGCTCGAGCGAGGTGTTGCGGCCGACGTTGATCACCACGTTCGGGTAGTTCAGCGTCGAGAAGCCCTCGAGCTGCGTCTCCAGCGCGTACGTCCCCGGCGCGAGTCCGAGGAAACGGGCTTCACCCTGCGCGTTGGTCACCTGCACCTGCGGCGCGCCGTTCCCCGAAACGGTCACGGTGACGCCCGGCAGCAGCGTGCCCTGTTCGTCCGTCACTTTGGTAAAGAGGTTGCCGCTCTGCAATTGAGCGAACGCGCCGGACGAGGCGACCAAAAAGAGGAGAACGGTGGAGAAAAACCGCCTCCAGACTGGCATTTCGATCGATCGTGCGATCGGTTGTTTCATGGCTCGGTTCTCCGAATAGGTGATGATTGAAAACCTTCCCACCGGAAGGTCGAATGGAACAGACTCAAAGGTAGAGGACACCATGCTCCGGTTGCCGAGCCTCCTTTCCTGCCCATTTGAAGTGGTAGAGATGGAAACGAAAAGGAAAGACGCATCGCGACGGAGTGAAAATTTGAATCGTCCGATCGCGGCGTCGAGAAACTGGAGACGAAGCTCATGACGACCGGCCCCGAGAGCAAGCGCGGTGCCGCGGCGAACGGGAATCGGGGGGCGAGACGCGGTGGCGGGACGAGAAGCCGCCGAGGCGGGTCGAATGCTCGATCGAGGCGACCCGGCGAGGAACCCGCTTCGCTCGACGCAGCCTCCGACGAGCCGAACGGCGGGCCTACGCGGCCGCTCGATTCAAACCGCCCGACTCGGACGATCCGGTCTTTTGAACTTCCGCGGCATCAGGAGGGATCCGTTCTCCCCGCGGCGCGCGGGAGGCGACCTGCGGGCGCGGACCTTGCTATTGTACCGGGACCATGCGCGGCGCCTTCGCCCTCGTCGCCCTTCTCGGCGCCTTCACAGCCTGCACTCCCTATCGACCGTTCGACTCGGCCGCCGCGCTCCGCGAGGAGTACCGGAACCATCTAGGGGCGACGGCCGCGGCAGGCGTCCGGGTGCCGTTCGAACTCACGCCGGACATCGTTGCGGACGTCTCGGCGAAGCTCCCACCGGTGCCGAGCGATCGCCGCAAGATCAACCAGATCCTCGATTACATCTTTTCCCGCCTCGACCTTCACTACGAGCTGCAGCCGACTCGCGACGCCCATGAGGTCTTTCGCGACCGGAAAGGCAACTGCCTGTCGTTCGTGAACCTGTTCGTCGGGGTCGCGCGCCAGCAGGGGCTCGCGCCCTTCTATGTCGAGGTGGTCGACTACCAGAGGTGGAACCGGCGCGAGGGGATGGTCGTCTCGCAAGGGCACATCGTCGCGGGCATGTATCTCGACGGCGAGCTCGCGACCTACGACTTCCTCCCCTACCGGCCGAAGGCGTATCGCAATTTCAAGCCGATCGACGACCGCACCGCCGCCGCCCACTATTTCAACAACCTGGGCGCGGAGGCCCTGCTCGCGGGCAACTCGCAAGAGGCCGAGCGGATGCTCGCGATCGCGACCGGGATCGCGCCGACGTTCGAGAAGGCGTTGAACAACCTCGGCGTTCTCGAATCACGGCAGGGACATTACGAGCGCGCCCGGCAGCTCTACGATCAGGCGTTGGCCACTTCGCCGGAGAACGCCTTGATCTTGACCAACCTCGCTCGGCTCTATCAGGTCACCGGTCGTCCGCGGGAAGCCGAGGAGATCCTCGCCCGGGTCGAGGCGGCGAACACCTCGAACCCTTTCTTCTTCGTCTACGAGGCCGAGGTCTCGCTCGCCAAGGGTGACGAGCAGAAGGCGCTCGACTATCTAACCCGGGCGTTGCGCCAGGACAGCGAGGTGCCGGAGGTCCACGTGGGCTTCGTCAAGGCCTATGTCGCGCTCGGCGAGCTGGACAAGGCACGCCACCATCTGGAGCGAGCGATGAAGCTGGACCCCTCGAACCCCGAGACGCAGGAGCTTGGCCGCATGTTGGGCGTGACGAAGGCCGCGTCGTGAGGCGCCCCCGGACCGCCGGCCTTCTGGCCCTGGCTTCCCTCGCGGCGGGCTTCGGCGGGCTCGCCACGTTGTCCGGGGCTTCCACTCCGGCGGGCGCGCAGGAGATCGCCGCCGATCAAGGCTACGGGCTGATTCTGGGTCTCATGTCCGAGCAGACGCGGGAGCGTAAGGCCGCGGCCGAAGCCCTGATCCAAACGGGCGACCGCTCGCTCATCCCCGGCCTCGTCGACGCCCTGTTCTTCATTTCGAAGACCCGGCGCGAGGAGGCCTTCGATGCGCTCGAAGCGCTTTCGGGAGAGAAGGCCCCGCGGCTCTACCTCGATTGGGTGGAGAAGGTAGGAGCCCATGCCGATTGGCAGCCCAAGGCCGGCTACGCCGAGTGGAAGGCGGCCTTGCTGGCGCGTATCCATCCGACGTACAAGAAGGTCTTCTATCCGGGAGCTCCCGCGCGGATCCGCCTGGAGGAGATCGTCTCGGGCGGCGTCGGGTTTGAAGGGATTCCGGCGCTCGACAATCCGACGACGATCCCTGCCGCCAAGGCCGGTTATCTGAACGACGGCGAGAAGGTCTTCGGCGCCCTGGTCGGAGGCGAGGCGCGCGCCTACCCGTTGCGCATGCTCGATTGGCACGAGATGCTGAACGACCAGCTGGGCGGCCGCCCCGTGACCCTCTCCTATTGCACGCTCTGCGGCGCGGGCATCCTCTACGACACCCGCACTCCGAGCGGCAAATCCTATACCTTCGGCACCTCCGGTCTGCTTTACCGGAGCAACAAGCTGATGGTCGACCGCCAGACCCTCTCGTTGTGGAACAACCTCACGGGCGAACCGGTCGTCGGCCGACTCGCCAACAGCCCGATCCGCCTTCCGGTGCTGCCGCTTACTCTCACCACCTGGAAGGAATGGCGAACCCGTCATCCGGACACCACGACGCTCGCGCTCGACGCCGCGCTGGTCGGAAGGTTCGGCTTCAACTACCAGCCGGGGGCGGCCGACCGCCAGCGGCGCGGCGTCTCGTTCCCGGTCTGGAAGAAGAGCGCCACGCTCGATCCCAAGGCCGAGGTCTTCGCGCTGCGGATCGGCGACCCCCCGAAGGTCTACCCGATCGAGACGCTGCTCGCGGAGCGCATCGTCAACGACACCGCGGGCGGTACGCCGGTCGTCCTGCTCGCGGACGAGAAGAGCGGCGCGGTACGGGCGTTCTCCCGCGGCGACCGGACCTTCCGGAACGGCCCGGAGGGCGCGTTGATCGACCAGGACGGCCAGACCTGGAAAGTCTCTGAAGAGGGCCTGACGGCCGACGGGCGCGAGCCGCTCGCCCGCCTGCCCGGACACCAGGCGTTCTGGTTCGGGTGGTATGGCTTTTATCCTGGATCCGAGGTCTACCACGGCCGTGAGGCCGGAGGTGGTTCCTAGCACGGCGTTCGTACGGCCAGAGGGAAACCCCGAGGTTTCGTGGCCCAGAGGAGAGCACCATGCGCCCGTCCCGCCATCTTCTTTCGGCAGCCCTTCCCGTCGCCCTGCTCTTCGCGGGGGCGCCCCGAGGGTCGGTCGCCCAGGCTCCGGCCAAAGAGCGGTTCGAAGACGCCTCGCGCGTGGTCGCCGTCGAGGTGCCGGTCAACGTCGTCGGACGCGACGGCCAGGCGATCCGCGGCCTCACCGCGAAGGACTTCGAGATCTTCGACGACGGCAAGAAGCAATCGATCGAGAGCTTCGAGGTGGTCGACCTCAACGTCATTTCGGCCGAACCGAACCGGGCGCGCGTCGACTTGCTGGACGCGCCGTCGCGGCGTCACTTCCTTCTCCTGTTCGACCTCTCGTTCTCCTCGGTTCCGTCGATCCTCAAAGCGCGCCTCGCGGCGCGCGACTTCGTGCTCCATTCGCTCGCTCCGACCGACCTCGCCGCGGTCGCGACGATCTCGCTCGAACGGGGTCCCCGCCTGGTCGTGACCTTCACGCCCGATCGCGCGCAGCTCGCGCGCGGCATCGACACGCTCGGCTCGAAGAGCGATCTGTCCGGCGAGCGCTACGACCCCCTCCGCTTCGTGGTCGACCAGGCACAGGTTTCCGCTTCCGAGGCGACGGGCTCCGGCCAGGGGCAGATTCCGAACCTCCGCGACGACCGCACCGGCGGCGCACTCGGCGACTACCTCGCCTCGCTGAGCGCGATGGGCCAAAAAGACCAGCGCATGTTCGACCAGAGCCGCGTCTCCGCGCTCAGCCGGACCCTCGGCGCGGTGGCCAAGAGCCTCTCCAGCCTCAAAGGGCGCAAGCAGGTGATCTTCTTCTCCGAAGGGTTCGACAGCCGTCTGATGCTCGGGCGGGGGGTGGGCCAGACCGAGGATGCGATCCAGGAGGCGCAGGAGATCGCGACCGGCCAGACCTGGATGACGGATCTCGACAACCGCTACGGCAACACCGAGCTGCAGAACGACGTCAACCGGATGCTCGAGCTGTTCCGCAAGTCGGACTGCGTGATCCAGGCGGTCGACATCGGCGGGCTTCGAGTGGCGGGAAGTACGGGCTCCGGCATCGGCCAGAGCGGCACGGCGGCGGGCAAGGAGGGTCTGTTCTACATCGCCAACGAAACCGGCGGCGAGCTGTTCGAAGACGGCAACAACCTCTCGCAGCAGCTCAACAAGGTGCTCCAGCGCACCAGCGTGACCTATCTCCTGACGTTCGAGCGCTCGGACCTGCCCGAGAACGGCGCCTACCATCGCCTGCGGGTGAAGGCGAACTTGCCCACCGGCGCTCGCCTGTCGCATCGGGCCGGGTATTACGCCCCTCGTCCGTTCGGAGAGCTCGATCCCCTCGAAAAGAATCTCCTCGCGGCGGAAGGGATCGCGAGCGCGACGCCGCGGCGCGATCTCGACGTCCATCTGCTCGCCGCGCCGTTCCGCGCCGCCTCGAACCTCGCCTACGTGCCGGTGATCATCGAGATCGGCGGCGCGGACCTGCTGGAGGGCCAGACCTCCGATCGGTTGGGTGTGGAGATCTACGCTTACGTGAGCGACGCCGAAGGGCAGATGCGCGACTTCTTCACCCAACAGGTGGGCCTCGCGCTCGGCGCCGGCCGGGAAGCGATCAAGAAGACCGGAGTCAAATATTACGGTCACCTGTCGCTGCCCCCGGGCAAGTATCGCGTCCGGGTGCTGGTGCGGAACGCCGACACGGGGCGTACGGGAGTCGAATCGGTGGCTCTGGACGTTCCTACCTACGGCAGCAACGCGCCCGAGCTGCTCCCCCCGCTCTTCGCCGAGGCGCCGGGCAGCTGGGTGCTCGTGCGGCAAAAGGAAGCCGAAGGGGCAGGCTCCGTCGTCTACCCCTTCACGCTCAAGGGCGAACCCTACATCCCCTCCGCCCGACCGACGCTCTCCCCCGACAAACCGACCGACGTCTACCTGGTGGGATACAACTTCGGACCGGGCGATCTCTCGGTGTTGGGAGAAGTGGTCGACGAAGCGGGAAAGACGATGCCCGGCGCCCAATTGAAGCTGGTCGAACGAACGGACACCGGGATCGCGGGTCTCGACAAGCTGGTGGCGAGCTTTTCGCCCAGCGGTCTCGCCGCCGGCGGCTACACCTTGAAGATCCAGGTGACGGACCCGGCGACCGGCATCCGCGAGGTGAACTCCCTGCCGTTCGTCGTCCGCTAGGAGGCCCCGATCGTCCCTCCGCCGCGCCGGCTGATCCCATCGGCCGGCGGGATCGATATGATCCATGCTTTGCTGGCATGGACAATTCGCGGTTCCTCGGAGGAAGCCATGGTCTCGATCGAAAGAAGAATGCAACGGGCGCTGGTTTGCGCCGCCCTCTCGGCCTCGCTCGCGAGCCTCCCCGCGCGGGCCGCGGACCCGGCCCAGCGCTTCTCGGGCGAGCGCACCGACGTGGTCGCGGTCGAGATCCCCGTCCAGGTGACGCGCGACGGGCAGCCGGTTCGCGGGCTCACCGCCGCGGATTTCGAGGTCTTTGACGGCAAGAAGAAGCAAACCGTTACCGGGTTCGAGGTGATCGACGTCACCCAGGCCGCCACCGCGGCCGCGTCCGGCGCCGCCCCGATTCCGCTCGCGAGCTCGGGTCGCCGCCACTTCCTCCTGCTCTTCGACCTCTCGAACTCCGAGCCCAAGGCGATCCTCAACGCGCGGAACGCGGCCAAGAAGATGGTCGGCAAGCTCGTTCCGAGCGATCTCGTGGCGGTCGCCACCTACTCGGCGTCCAAAGGCTCCCAGCTGGCTCTCGGCTTCACGACCGATCGCCGGCAGATCGGTCTCGCGATCGACACCCTGGGCCGTCCCGAGCTGATCGACCGCAGCGGCGATCCGCTCAACCTGGTGATCCAGTCGTCGGGAGGAGAAGGGGGTGGCTCGTCAGTCCAGGCCCCCGGCGGCCGTGGCGCCGAGGCGTTTCTCGAAGAGGCTCTCGAAGACGTCGACCGCAACAAGACCGCCGACCGGCGGCTCCAGACCCAGCGCCTCACCGCGTATACCCGCTCGCTTTCCGATCTGTCGAAAGCGATGGGCAACGTGGACGGCCGAAAGTACGTCGTCCTGCTCTCCGAAGGATTCGACAGCTCGCTCCTGGTCGGCACCGCCGACGCCGAGGAGACGGCCAAGATCAACTCCTCAGTGGAGAGCGGCGAGATCTGGAACGTCGACAACGACACGCGCTTCGGCAGCACCCAAAGCGGCAACGACCTCGAGAAGATGGTCGAGGAATTCCGACGCGCCGACTGCGTGATCCAGGCGGTCGACATCGGCGGCCTGCGCGAGGTGGGCGCGCGCCGCGCCAACGGTCAGGACGGCCTCTTCGCGATGGCGCAGCAGACCGGCGGCGAGCTGCTGCGGAACTTCAACGACCTTTCTGAAGCGATGGGCAAGGTGCTCGACCGGACGAGCGTCACCTACGTCCTTTCGTTCCAGCCCGAGGTCAAGCGCGACGGCAGCTATCACAAGGTGAAAGTCGAGCTGAAGAACTCTCCGCGCGGCACCAAGGTGAGCGCCCGGTCCGGCTATTACGCGCCCAAGCCGTTCGACCAGATCGATCCGACCTCCCGCATGCTCGACGCCGCCGATACGATCATGGGCGGGCGCGAGGGAGGCAGCCTGCCGGCATCCGTGCTCGCCGCGCCGTTCCGCGGCGCGGGCGGCAAGGCGTACGTTCCGGTGTTGATCGAGGTCGACGGCCCGGGCCTGCTCGCCGGAACCGAAGGGAGCGTGCTGCCCGCGGAGATCTACGCGTACGCGCTCGGAGCGGACGGAACCATCGGCGACTACTTCGGCCAGACGCTCGGCCTCGACTTGAGCAAGGTCAAAGGACCGCTCTCGCAGAGCGGGCTCAAATATTTCGGCCACCTGGAGCTCGCGCCGGGCAGCTACTCGCTGCGCGTCCTGGTGCGCAACGGCCGCACCGGCGCCTCAAACCTCCGCATCCTGTCCGTCGACGTCCCGGTGACCGAGGGCGGCAAGCCCACCGTCGGCCCGCCGCTCTTCCCCGAGCCGCAGGGCAAGTGGATGGTCGTCCGCGAGCAGCCGCGCGGCGAGCAGAAAAACGCTCCCTACCCGTTCATGGCGCGCCAGCAAGCGTACATTCCGGCCGCCGCTCCCACGCTTTCGGCCGGCCAGGACGCGCCGATGTCGCTCGTCGCCTGGAACCTGCCGTCGGGCGACGTCCGCCTCGGCGCCAAGGTGCTCGGCGCCGACGGCAAGGAGGTCCCGGGCGGAGAGGTCCGGCTGATCGGGCGGGAGCCCGGGGTCGCCGGCTCGGGCGACGTTCTGCTCGCGAGCTTCAAGCCGGTCGGTCTGAAAGCGGGCGGCTATCGCCTGGAAGTTCAAGTCCTGGGAGCCGACGGCGCGAACCCGGCGACGGCGGCGGCCCTCGATTTCACGATCCGCTGAGCCATCCCCTGAGGCGCCGCGCCACGGTACGGCGCGGCGCCACCCGGTCCGGAAGAGAGGCCCGCGATGCACGATTCGAACGATGGCCGGGCTCACCGGTCGCTTCGTCCTTGGTTTGCCGTTTCCCTAGCGTTCCTCCTCTTCGCCACGACTCATCCGGCCGCCTCCTCCGCGGCCGGGCCGCCGCGCTTCGGCGGCGGCAGCACCGACGTCGTGGCGGTCGAAGTGCCGATCCAGGTGGTCAAGGACGGCCAGCCCGTCCGCGGCCTCACCCAGGCCGATTTCGCGCTCTACGAAGGGAAGAAGAAACAGGAGATCACCGGCTTCGAGGTGATCGATCTCGCGGCGGCTCCGGCTTCGCCGAACGCGCCGCCCGTGGCGATCTCGCCCGCGGCCCGGCGCCACTTCCTGATCCTGTTCGACCTCGCGAATTCCGAGCCCAAGTCGATCATCCAGGCGCGCCGCGCGGTGCAAAAGGTGGTCGATAAGCTCGCGCCGAGCGACGTCGTCGCGGTCGCCACCCACTCCCCCTCGGCCGGACCGAAGATCCTCGTCGGCTTCACGTCCGACCGGAAGCAGATCGCCGCGGCGATCGAGACGCTGGGGGTGCCCGAGTTGATCAAGAGGAGCGGCGACCCGCTCAATCTGGTGCTGGAGTCTCACTACGGCTCCAAAAGCGAGGCCTATGCGGTCGGGGAGGCCGAAGACGGCGGATCCGCTGGTTCCGTCGCGCTTCAGGAGTTCCTCAAGATCACCCGGGACCACATTCGTCGCAACAAAGAGGACGACCGCCGTTTCGAGGCCCAGCGCCTCACCGACTACACGCGCGCGTTGGAAGATCTCGCTCGCCTCGTGGGTACGGTCGAAGGGCGGAAATATGTCGTCCTGCTCTCCGAAGGCTTCGACAGCTCGCTCCTGCTCGGTTCGACGAACGAGGCGGAGCGCGCCGAGCAGCAGACGGACGCCGAGAAAGGCCTGGTTTGGCAGGTCGACAGCGACGCGCGCTTCGGCAACACGAAGAGCGCGAGCGACCTCGAGTCGCTGGTCGAAGCCCTCCGCCGTGCCGACTGCGTGGTGCAATCGGTCGACATCGGAGGGCTGCGCGGCGACGGCGCCGATGGGTTCTCCCGGCCGAACGGCCAGGAGGGTCTGTTCGCGATGGCCGACCAGACCGGCGGCGAGCTCTACCGCAACTTCAACGACCTCTCCGTGGCAATGGGCAAGATGCTCGACCGGACCAGCGTCACCTACGTGCTCTCGTTCCAGCCGGCGGTGACGCGCGACGGCGCCTATCACCCGATCCGGGTCGAGCTCGCCAAACCGTCACGCGGCACGCGGGTTTCCCATCGCTCTGGTTACTACGCGCCGAAACCGTACGACCCGCGCGATGCGGCCGCGCACCTGCTCGACGCCGCCGAGCTGATCACCACCGGACGGGAAGGGGGCGCGCTCGCCTCCTCTCTAGTCGCGATCCCCTTCCCGGGCACCGGAGAGAAGGCGTACGTCCCGGTGGTGATCGAGGTCGACGGCGCCTCGCTCCTGGCCGCGGCCGACAGCGGGCCGCTGCCGACCGAGATCTACGCCTACGCCCTGGCCACCGACGGCTCGATCGGCGATTTCTTTGCGCAGACCCTCGCGTTCGACCTCGGCAAGGTCAAGGACAAGCTGCTCCAGAGCGGCCTCAAGTACTACGGCCATCTCGAGCTGCCCGATGGCGAGTGGTCGCTCCGCGTCCTGGTCCGAAACGGCAGGACGGGCGACTCGGGCCTGGTCGTCCAGACCCTTCACGTGCCGTCTTTCGACGCCGCGACCCCGGCGCTCGCGCGGCCTTACTTCCTCGAATCGCCCGCGTCCTGGCTGATGGTGCGGGAAAAGCCGCGAGGAGACGAAGCCGACCGCCCCTATCCGTTCGTCGTCCGCGAGCAGATGTTCGTCCCCGCGTCACGGCCCATCCTCTCGGCCGAGCAGACGACCTCGCTCTCCCTCCTCGCCTTCCACCTCGCGCCGGACCAGATCACCGAGCTCGGCGCGACCGGCCGGGTGACCGACGCCGCGGGCAAGGAGGTCGCTGGCGGAGAGATCCGGCTGCTGGGCCGCGAGAGTCAGCCGAACGGCGGCGAGGCCCTTCTGGTGAGCTTCAAGCCGGCGGGGCTCTCCCCCGGCGAATACCGGCTGAACCTCCGGCTGGCCGAGCCGGGAGCGACCGGATTCGATGCCGGCGGCGTCCCGTTCGAGGTCGAATGACGGACGCAGCGTTCGCCGGCCGAGCCCCGCGAGGTCCGATCCAGTCGAAGCCGAAACTTCCGTGGCAATCAGGGGGCCGAGGGCGATGAGATCCAGAACCGAACCACCCGTCCGCCGCACCGCCACTCCTACCGCGCTCGTCGCCCCGATGGCGAAGATGGCGGGGATCGCCGCGATGGCGGGGATCACCGCGATCGTCATTCCCTTAAACGCCGGCGCGGCCACGCCGCCGCGATTCGGCGGTGAGAGAACCGACGTCGTGGCGGTGGAGGTGCCGCTCCAGGTCGCCAAGGACGGCCAGCCCGTGCGCGGTCTGACCCAGGCCGATTTCGTGCTCTACGAGGGGAAGAAGAAGCAGGAGATCACCGGCTTCGAGGTGATCGACCTCGGAGCCCCGGCGGCCGCAGCAGCCAGCGCGCCGGCCGCCCCGAGCGTGCCGGTCTCGTCCGCGGCGCGACGCCACTTCCTGATTCTGTTCGACCTCGCCAACTCCGAGCCGAAGTCGATCGTCCAGGCGCGCCGTGCGGTCCAGAAGGTGGTCGACAAGCTCGCGCCGAGCGACGTCGTCGCGGTCGCCACACACTCCCCGTCGAACGGGCCGAAGATCCTCGTCGGCTTCACCTCCGACCGCAAGCAGATCGCCGCGGCGATCCAGACGCTCGGCAAGCCCGAGCTGGTCAAGCGAAGCGGCGATCCCTTGAACCTGGTGCTCGAAGCGGAATTCGGCTCCGGCGCGGAGCCCTACCCCGCGGTGGTGGCCGAGCCGGACGACCCGCGGCAGGCGGCCGCAGACATCGCCCTTCAAGAGCTGCTGACCGACACCCGGGAGAACATCCGCCGCAACAAAGAGGATGATCGGCGCTTCGAGACCCAACGCCTCACCGACTACACCCGCGCGCTCGAAGACCTCGCCCGCCTGGTAGGAACGGTCGAGGGGCGGAAGTACGTCGTCCTGCTCTCCGAGGGATTCGACAGCTCGCTGCTGCTCGGCTCGACCAACGAGGCCGAGCGCGCCGAACAGCAGACCTCCGCCGAGCAGGGGGAGATCTGGAAGGTCGACAGCGACGCGCGCTTCGGCAACACGAAGAACGCGAGCGACCTTTCGGCGCTGATTGAGACCCTCCGCCGCTCCGACTGCGTGGTGCAGGCGGTCGACATCGGAGGACTGCGCGCGGAGGGGGGCGAAGGCTTCTCCCGGCCGAACGGCCAGGACGGCCTCTTTGCGATGGCAGACCAGACCGGCGGAGAGCTCTACCGCAATTTCAACGACCTCGCGGTGGCGATGGGCAAGATGCTCGAGCGGACGAGCGTGACCTACGTACTCTCGTTCCAGCCGGCGGTGGCGCGCGACGGCGCCTACCATCCGCTCAAAGTCGAGCTCGCCCACCCCTCGCGCGGCACCCGAGTCTCCCATCGCGCCGGATACTTCGCGCCCAAACCGTACGATCCGCGCGATGCCGCGGTCCACCTGTTCGACGCGGCCGAGCAGATCTCCAACGGTCGCGCCGGAGGAACGCTCGCCTCGTCGCTGGTCGCGTTCCCGTTGCCCGGCGGGGGAAAGTCCTTCGTACCGGTCATGGTCGAGGTGGACGGCGCCTCGCTGCTCGCCGCGACCGAGAGTGGCCCGCTGCCGACCGAGATCTACGCCTACGCGCTCGCCGCGGACGGCTCGATCGGCGACTTCTTCGCCCAGACCCTCGGCTTCGACCTCGCGAAGGTGAAGGACCGGCTGCTGCAAAACGGCCTCAAGTATTACGGCCACCTGGAGCTTGCTCCCGGGAACTGGTCGCTCCGCGTCCTCGTCCGCAACGCTCGGACGGGCGACTCGGGGCTCGTCGTCCAACCGCTACGAGTGCCCGCTTTCGATCCGGCCGTACCGGCTCTCATCCCGCCGTTCTTCCTCGAATCGCCCGCGTCCTGGTTGATGGTGCGGGAGAAGCCGCGAGGCGACCAGGCCGACGCCCCCTATCCGTTCACCGTTCGCGAACAGGCCTTCGTTCCCGCGAGCCGGCCGATCCTCTCGGTCGACCAGACGACGTCGCTGTCGCTTCTCGCCTACCATCTTGCGCCCGGAGAGCTCGCGGCGACCGGCCGGATCACCGACCCCGCGGGCAAGGCCGTGCCGGGGGGCGAGGTCCACCTGCTCGGACGCGAGAGCCAGGCGAATGGGCGCGAGGCGATCCTGGTGAGCTTCAAGCCCGCGGGACTCGCGCCGGGCGAGTACCGGCTGAACCTATCTCTCGCCGAGCCGGGCTCTCCTCCGCTCGACGCCGGCGGCGTTCCCTTCGAGGTCGAATGACGGAAGCACAGAGCCCCCCGGCAGCGGAGGTCCGGCTCCGCCTCCTGCCGGGGAAGGACAAGCCGATTCTCGAGGGGCATCCTTGGCTCTTTTCCGGAGCGATCGGCGCCGCATCCGGACCGGCCGACGCTCCGCTCGCACGGGTCTTCGCGGCCGACGGCCGCCCGCTCGGCCTCGGGTTCTACAGCCCGCGCTCGCAGATCCGCGCCCGGATGATCCCCTCCCCCGCCGGCGATCCGCGGCCCGCCTGGGCCGGACGGTCGTTCTTCGCCGAACGGCTCGCCGAGGCCGCAACGCTCCGCCGCGCGGTCCTCCCCGCCGAGACGACCGGCTACCGGTTGTTGAACGCCGAGGGAGACGGCGTGCCCGGTTGGACCGTCGATCGCTTCGCCGATGTGTTGGTGAGCCAAATCACCGTAGCGGGGCTCGAAGCGCTGCGCGCCGAGGCCTACGCCGCGCTCGCCGAGGCCTATCCCGGCCTGCCGATCCTCCAGGTGAACGACCTGCCGGCGCGGAGAGGCGAGGGGCTGCCGCTCGAAGACGAGGTGATCGCCGGCACGCCGCCCGAAGAGGTCGAGTTCCTGGAATCCGGCCTGCGTTTTTCCGCCGACCTCGCGGGGGGCCAAAAGACCGGCTTCTACTGCGACCAACGCGAAAACCGCCGCCGCGTCGCGCGCTACGCAGCGGGGCGGAGCGTGCTCGATCTTTTCGCCCACACGGGAGCGTTCGGGCTCTACGCCCTCTCGGGCGGTGCTTCCCGGGTGGTCCACGTAGAGTCGTCGCCCAAGGCGATCGAACGGGGTGAGCGGCTGTACGAGAACAACGGCCTACCCGCAGACCGGACCGAGTGGGTCCGGGCGAACGTCTTCGAAGACCTGCGCGCCCGGACCGATCTCTACGACCTGGTGATTTGCGATCCGCCGCCGCTGGTGAAGAAACGGCAGGACCTCGACGCCGCCGCCCGCGCCTACAAGGACCTGAACCGGCTCGCGCTCAAGCGCCTCTCCCCCGGCGGTCTACTCTTCACCTTCTCGTGCAGCGGTGCGATGGACGGAAAGCTCTTCCGCCAGGTCCTCTTCTCCGCCGCCGTCGAGGCGGGCGTGCGCGTCTCGCTCCTCGAACCGCTCGCCGCCGCCTCCGACCATCCGGTCTCGATCGCCCACCGCGAGGGGGAGTACCTCAAGGGTTGGATGGCGATGGTGCGGTAGGTTCGCCCACACGAACTTGCTGCCCGGCGAGCCATCTCAGGTGGGGATGTCTTCGACCCAGAGGAGTCCGGCCGCTGGACCTCCCAGCGCGTTGTATAGCTTGCCGTCAGCCGTCACCATAGAGCATTCCTCCTGTGCGCCCAGTGCGAGGTACAGGCTGTCGTAGAACGACCTGTCCCGGAGGGTCGCAATGCTCCACGCCGTCTCGGCGAGCTCGTCGCAAGGGCGTATTTGGATCGGCAGCCTCCGGAGGTCTCGGAGAATCGCATAGGCCGTCTCTTGGGGCAGCTCGTTCCGGCGCCACCGCTTCCAGAGGATGTTGCCGACCTCGGCCCAGAGGAGATCGGGAGCCAGAAGGTTGTATCCGCTCCGCAGGAGGAGCAACGCACTCTCAGGAAGAAACCACTTGACCGCGACGCTCGCATCGACGACGAATCGCGTCACCGCTCCCTGTCCTCGCGGAGAAGCTCGCTACTGTCCCCCCTGATCTGTCCGGCCAACCGCCCTTGCCACTGTTCGGCCAGCGCTCGGGCCTCGCTCATGGACATGGGTGATACGGATTCTAGGATAGCTTTGACCTCCCCCTGAAGCGAGCGTCCGTGCTGCTTGGCTCGACCTTTGAGCCGTTCCACAACCTGGGGGTCGAGATCTCGGACCAAAACGTCTGGCATGGCATCCTCCACTCTGCGACAGCAAAGGCTATCATAATGATAGCAATCAAGCCTCGACCCGGCGCGCCGGCCATCGGCGGCGAGTAACCTGCTGGCAGCGAGCTTTCTACCCCTCCCCGTCTACCAGCCGCAGGATCGCGTCGCGGATCAGATCCGGCCGCTCCCAGGGGATCAGGTGCCCCTGCTTCGGGATGCGCATCATGTGGACCTTCGCGCCGGTGAGCATCCGTTGGGCGAAGTCGGCGTTGGCGGGCGGGACGAGGGAGTCGTCGTCCCCCTGGACCACCTCGACCGGCATCCGAATTCCGGCCCAAAGAGGGAGCATCTTCTCGAGCTCTCCTTTCAAGGGGCGGATTTCGTCGTTCGCGAGCTCGAGGATGTCCGGGACGATCGCGCGCACGACCGGCCAGCGCGCGGCCTTCTGGTACCAGGTGGTCTTTTCGAGCGCGGGATCGATCGAGCCGGCGACCAGAACCAGCCCGGCCACGGACTCCGGATCGTCCATCGCCAACCGCGCCGCGACCGGGCCGCCGAGCGAGTGGCCGACGACGATCGCCTTCCGCCCCGGCACCGCCTGGTCGAGCACGCCGCGCAGCGCCGCGGCCTGCCGCTCGAGCGAGGTCTCGAGCTGGCCGTAGCCCGAGCCGCCGAATCCGGGGCGGTCGACCGCGATCAGGCGGACCCGATCGACGAGCCGCGGGTCGGTCATGAGATAGACCGCGTCGTCCCAGGAGCCGGGTGAGCCGTGGACGTAGAGCACGGGAGGCGCGTCCACCGGGCCGATCGCCGCGGTGTGGATCGTCCGGCCGAGCACGGTGTAGTCGTGAAACGTCGGCGGTATGTGTCCTGCGAACGCCTTGCTGGTATCCGGCGGGCCGAAGGACACGCAACGGAGCAGGCCGACGGCCATTAGGGCGACGAGTCCGGCCAAGACGAGGAGTTTCTTCGAGCGCTTTTTCATCGTTCGTCCTTGACGTTTCCGGCGACGGCCCGGGCGCGGGCCCACGATATCCGCTAGGGTGTTCGGTTCGGCGCGGCAGCTCGATCGGGTCCACCCGTCGCCGCGTCCTCGGATCTACGGCGAACCCGCCGTCGAGTTTTCGGACCGGCTCAACTCTCCCCGTCGAGGATGCGGACGATCGCGTCGCGAATCAGGTCCGGCCGATCGAACGGAATCTCATGCCCCTGGTTCGGCACGCGCGTCAGATGTACGTTCGTTCCGGTGAGCATGCGCGCGGCGAAATCGGCGTTTTCCGGCGCCACCAGAGCGTCGGAATCGCCCTGGATGACCTCGACCGGCACGCGGATTTTCCGCCACAGCGGGAGCATCTTCTCGAGCTCGCCCTTGAGCGGGCGAATCTCGTCGTCGGCGAGCACGAAACGTTTCGGCAAGATCGAGCGGATCAGAGGCAGACGGGCGAATCGCTGCAGGCCGGTGGTCTTTTCCCGCGCGGGATCGAGCGCGCCCGCGACCAGGACCAGGCCGCGGACCTTGCTCGGCGCGTCCATCGCGAGCCGCGCGGCAACCGGGCCGCCGAGCGAGTGGCCGGCGACGACCGCTTTCCGCCCCGGCGCCGCCTGTTCGAGAACGTCCTTGAGCATCGCCGCCTGGCGCAGCAGCGACGTTTCGAGCCGCCCGCGGCCGGAGCGGCCGAAGCCCGGCCGGTCGATCGCGATCAGATGCGCGCGCTCGACCAACGCCGGATCGGTCATCAAGCTCGCGGCAACGCCCCAGGAGCCCGGCGAGCCGTGGACGATCAGGACCGGCGGCCCGTTCGTCGGCCCGATTTCCGCGGCGAAGATCTTCCGTCCCAGCGCGCGGTAGGTATGGAAACTTGGGGCCTCGCGCCCTGCGAACGCCTGGTGTGGATCGGGGGGAAACAGCGAGACGCAGCCCGAAAACAGCGAGGCAAGAAGTGCAGTGGCGAGACAGAGTTTTGCCGGGCTTCGGCTCATCGCGGACCTTTCGATCGGGTCGGACGCGCCGCGGGGAGGCACGCAACCCCCCGGTCCTGCAAAGGGCGGACCCATCGGAGCGAGCTTTCGACCTCCACGCCCCCAGGCATCGAATGTCTAGGCCGACGGCCCGGGCTACACTTCGCCCCATGAAGCGCCGCTCCTTCCCCGCGCTCGGCGGACCGATCGTCTGGGCGGTCGCCGGCTCGGTCTTCTTCTCGGTCACCGGCTGCGCTGCGGCCAAAAGTCCTCCGCCGGCCTCCGCCGCACCGGCGGTCCCGGCGGTTCCCGCAACCACCGAATCGGCGCTCGCCGCGCGGGTGGCGGCGGAAGGGTTGTCGTTCGACGAGACCGAGCGGCTCGCCGTCGCCGCCGAGCTCGCGCCCCGGTCGAGCGTGGAGCGTCGGCTCGATCCGCCGGCCCCGGGCGTCCTCCGCTTCGACGACGATTGGACGAAGCCGATCACCGCTTCGCTCTATTCGCTCCCTTCGCGCTTCTTTTCCGCCGGAGAGGCGAAAGCGTTCCTCTCGGCGATCCACGCCGCGGCCCCCGAGCGGGAGCTTCTCGTGCTCGCCGATCCGGCGGCTCGAAAGGCGCTCGACGGCCTCGCGAAGGTGCGGGCGCTCCCCACCTTCGACCGTCCCTATTCCCCCTGGCCGCGCGACCCCTTGAGCCTCACCCACCGCCCGGGGCCGGATGGCGGCCTCGCGGTTCTCTTGCGCCCGAACGTGCAGCGCGGCCGGGAGGAGGACCAGACGCTCGGCCGGGCGTTGATCGAGACCCTGCCGGACGATCTCGACCGCCGCTTCGGCCGGCCGATCTGGACCGTCGCGACCGTGCCGTTCCACAACGGCCAAGCGCTCGTGGCGCCCGACGCGGTCTGGATCTCGATCCACACGCTGGAGCCGCGCATCCTCGACCTCCTCGGCATCTCGCGGGTGCCGGTAGAGACGTTCGGAACCGCGGCGGGGATCGACCGCTACCTGTCCGCCGCCCGTCGAGCGGCCGACGAGCTCGCCGCCCTCTACGGCCGGCCGGTGCGCTTCGTTCATCCGCTCCCCGACTCGGGAGAGGTGAGCGCGCGGAGCGAGCAGCTCCGCACCCTCGGCGGCGGCGCGGGAACCGATCTCGATTCGATCGTCACGCTGCTGCCCGGTGCTGGGAAAGGCGAAACGGCGCGGATCGCCCTGGTCGCCGACGTCGCGGCGGGTTCCGCTCTCCTCGATCGGCTCACCCTGGCGGACCTGGCCGCGGCCCGTACGACGTATGGGTTCGCGCCGGGCGCCGACCTCCGCGCGGTCTTTCGAGCGGGTCTCGAGACGCCAGCAGCCGCGCGCCTCGGAGCCTTCCTCGACGCTGTCGCCGCCCAGCTGGCGAAAGAGGGGATGGAGGTGCGGCGGCTGCCGTTGCTCTTCGCACCGTTTTCGGCGCTCGCTCGGGCGGACGAGCTACCGGAGGGAGGGAGCTTTCTGATCGGCTGGAACAACGCCGTCCTCGAAACGCGGGACGGCGCGCTCCGCGCCGAGATGTTCGCGAGCGGTTTGTCTACCGCGGACGCCGAGGCGAAAGCCGCCTACGCGGCGGCCGGTGCGCGGTTGACGCTGCTGCCGCCGCTTGCCGAGAGCGTGATCCGCGGGGGTGGGTACCGGTGTGCCTCGAACCACGTGCGGGGGGAGTAGGGCGGGGCGGCGGGGAGGGAGCGCCGTCCCGAAAGGGGATTCGTCGCTCGGGCGTTCGCTCCTCGTCGAGGCCGGCGAGGACGCCGGCGGTCCCGGGAATCCCGGGCGCGGCGCTCTGGTGCGCGAAGGCGGCTTTCGCGACCAGTGATCTGAAGGCGCGCCTTGGTTCGCACGGTCGGGGCGCATCTTCGCTCGGACCGTGCAGCGGAGCGGTAGGTCCGGGCTGCGCGGCCTAGAGCCCGGCCTCGGGTGCTCCGCGAGATTGCAGCGGTGCGCTGGAGTTTTGTCGGGCTGCAAACCCACTGTGCACTGGTGCAGAATCCCAGCGCAGGAGTGCTCTGACAGATTGCACCGCTGCAAAGCTCCAGCGCACGGGTGCTCCGTACCTCCTCGCCCTGCCCCGTCGGCGGACATCCGCGGCCGCCGGGCCGTCGATTCGCAGCCGGCTTCCGGCGTAGCTCAAATCAAAACGGCAGGGTAACCGCGCCGGGAGACTTCAAGGCGGCGGCCAAGGCTTCGCGTAGGTAGGTTTCCGGGTCGAGGTCGTTGAGTTTCGCCGTCCCGATCAGCGAATAGAAAAGGGCGGAGACGTTGGCGCCCCGCTGCGAGCGCGAGCCGTAGTGATTCTTTCGACCCAAGACCAGGCCTCGCAGCGCTCGCTCGGCCCGGTTGTTGTCGAGCGGCACGGCGGCGTCATCGAGAAATCGCACCAAGCCTTCCCAGTGGGAAAGCACGTAGGCGACGGCCTTGCCGAATTCGCTTCGACGAAGACCGCCCTGAGCGAGCGCCCAGGCACGGATCTCCTCGACAAAGGGACCGGCTCGCTCGCGGCGGAGAGCCAGATGGCGCTCCGCGTCCTGTGCCGCTTCGAGCTGGATCTCTCGTTCGAGCGCAAACAGCAATCCGATCTTGCCGAGCATCCACCGAGCGCGCGGTTCGTTCTCTTCAATTTCCTGAAACTTGCGCAGCACGTGAGCCCAGCAGTGCGCCAGGGGGAAGCCGTTCGGACCTCGCGCCAGGTTTTTGTAGACCTGGTACCCGTCCGCCACCACCGTGCCTCGATAGCCGCCCAGCAGACGCCGGCCCACCTCCTCGGACTTCGAGCTTGCAATGTCAATTCGCATCGCTCGATCGGTGCATCGGCACCACGCGGTCCAACGCGGCTTTTCCGTCTCGCCCAGCTGGCGCCATCCGGTTTCGTCCAGGTGGAGCAGATCGCGCTCCATCAGCCAGCGTTCGAGCGCCTCGTACGTCGGTTCCAGCGCCCGGGCCGCCGCCTCGATCTGATCCCACAGCGTCTGCGACGTAACGACCAAACCCGCGTGCTCCATCGACTCCACCTGGCGCTCCAGGGGCAGGTGGAAGCCGTACTTCTGGGTGGCCACGTGGGCCGCAAAGGCGACCGAATACCGGCCGCCGGGGATCAGCTTGAGCGGCCCCTCTGCCGTCCGGACGCAGCCGTTGCACCGACAGCGGTACTTCTGGCGCCTCGTCCCGCACCCCGGTCGTCGCGACGACGAAAAGCTTCAACGAGGGGAGGAACGTCCTCGCCTCTCCGACCTCTCGCTCCAGCTCCGCCACCGTCAACTTCGAGCGAAGAAGGCCGCTCTTCTGTTTGCATTGGACACCGACCTGCCAGCCGGCTCGATCGGTCCCGTAGACGTCCACCCCGGCCTGAGGCTGGCCGGAGCGACCGTTCTTCTGCGCGTGGCTTTCGGGTCCCCAGAGGTCCGACCAGAAGTCGAGGCAGAGGGACTCGAACGCCGTGGGGTCGTCCGGCGGCGGCCAGACTTCGATGTCGGAGCTCATCGCAGATTTCCGGAAACAGCGCAAAGCGTAACACTGCGAGAAGGCCCGCTCGCCAGGTGCCCCCAGGGCAAAGCGCCTCCCCCGGTAACGTATCCCCGCTACCGGCGGCCGTCGTAGAATCCTCTCCAGATCCAAAATCCTGGAAGGCGCATCGGCGCCTTCGTGACGATCCAAAGCCGCGGGACGGCCCGCGGGATGAGGCAATGCGCAGCCGCACGATCGTGTCGACGTCGGCGGGTCTATCTTCGAGCGAGCTCGGGGCGGTGGCCCGTTCCTTCGGGCGCGATCCGGATCTGGCGCTGGCGTTCCTCCCCGCCTCGGTCGACCTCGGCCGCGAGGTGGAGACGCTCGCCGACGCGTGGCCCGGGGCGGTGCGGCTCGGCTGCGAGGCGGCGGGACAGATCGCCGACGGGCGTTCGGTGGCGGAAGGGGTCGTCCACGCGTTCTGGTTCGACGGAGCCGGCCGGTCGGAGGTGATCGCCCTCGAAGGTTCTTTCGACCGGCCGCCGGGCGACGAGGGGACAGCCGCCCTGGCCGAACGACTCGGCGCGGCGGGCGGTGGGCTGTTCTTGGTCGATGGATTGGATTTTCCCGCGGAGCGGGTTCTCACCGAGGTCGGCCGGCGGCTCGCTTCGACGGCGTGCGCGATCGCCGGGGGGCTCGCCTCGGCCACGGCCGCGGACCCCTGCCGGCGGGATCGAGGGTGCGGAGCGCGGGTCTTTCTCGATCGCGAGATTCGCGCTTCGACCAGCCTCGCCCTCTTGTTGACGGGGGTCGAAACGCAGGTCGAGGTCCTGCGGGGATTCATGCCGGCGAGCCCGATCTATACGGTCACGCGCGCCGAGGGGAACGTGGTCTACGAGATCGAAGGCGAGCCGGCGACCGATTGGTACCGTCGCTTCTTTACGGTGCGGGGAGAGCTCGCTCCGCTGCCCGAGGCGGCGCAGGGGTTTCCCCTGATCGTCGTAGGTCCCACGCACCGGCGGCAGGATCTCTACCGAAGCCTGCGCGAGTTCGACCGTCCGGCCGGCGCGGTGACCTTCTGGGGCGGGCTGGAAACCGGCGATCAGGTGCGGATGGGGATGTTCGGCGGCTTGGAGAACGACCTGGCGCCGGAGCCGACCGAAGGCGCGGATCGCCGAGTGGGCGGCGCTCCCCCCGAGGCGGCGATCCTGTTCTCGTGCGTCGATCGCGCGGGAGCGCTCAAAGAGCGGGCGGAAGAGGAGGTCGCCGCGATCCAGCGCACGCTCGGCGACGCCCCACTCTCGGGCTTCCTCTCGCTCGGCGAAATCGGACCGAGTGGCGAGGCGGCCCCCGCCTTCTACAATCACACCGCGGTCCTCGTCCTGCTGCGCGAGGCGACGGTATGAACCGGTTCGAAGGGGAGATCCTGCGCAATCTGCTGGTGCAGACGACGCGCGCCTACGACGATCAGCTCGGGGCGATCGCGGCGGAGAAGGAGCTCGCCCAGGTGACCCTCGCCTCGATCGGCGACGGGGTCCTCTCGACCGACGCGCGCGGCCGGGTGGAGCTGTTGAACCCGGTCGCCGAGGAGCTCGCCGGCTGGTCGGCGCGCGACGCGGCGGGCCTCCCCGCGGCCGAGGTGCTCCGCCTGATCGACGAGAGCAACGGCCGGGAGATCGAGCATCCGATCGAGCGCTGCCTCGCCACCGGTCAGAGCCTCCGCTTGACCGACCGGATCGCGCTCCAGCGGCGCGACGGCCGGCGCCACGCGGTCGAGTGCACCTGCTCGCCGATCCGCGACCGCCAGGGCGCGCAGGTCGGCGCCGTGCTGGTGTTCCAGGACGTCACCGAGAAGCGGCTACTCGCGCTCCAGCTCGCCCACCAGGCGACACACGACGGTCTCACCGGCCTGTTCAATCGGGCGGCGTTCGACGGGCATCTGCAACGGGCGCTCGAGGAGACGCGGCGAACCGGGGTCCCCCACGCGCTCGCCTACATGGACCTCGACCAGTTCAAGCTGGTCAACGACACCTGCGGCCATCTGGCGGGCGACGAGCTGCTCCATCGCATCACCGAGATGCTCCAGGCCGCCATGCGCTCTTCCGACGTCGTCGCGCGACTCGGGGGGGACGAGTTCGCCTGGCTGTCGCTCTACTCGCCGCTCGAGACCGCCGAGCGGTACCTCGCGAAGTTCCACCGCGAGCTCCAGGGATACCGTTTCGCCTGGCAGGACAAAACGTTCTCGGTCGGCGTCTCGATCGGTCTGGTGCCGGTGACCGAGGACTTCGCCTCGGTCGCGCACCTCATGTCGGCCGCCGATCACGCCTGCTACGTGGCGAAGGAGAAAGGGAGGAACCGGATTCAGGTCTACCGTCCTGACACGGCGGAGTTCGTGCGCCGCGACGCCGACATGAACTGGGTCCTGCGCATCCAGGAGACGCTGGAGCGTGACCGTTTCCGCCTGTTCGCCCAGGAGATCCGTCCGCTCGGCCGACGCGAAGGGGAGGGGCTCCGCTTCGAGGTGCTCCTACGGATGATCTCGGAGGGGGGGCAGATCCACCTGCCATCCGACTTCATCCGCGCCGCCGAACGATATGGCCTGATGCGCTCGATCGATCGTTGGGTGATCGGCCGTTCGCTCGAGACGTTCGCGGCCGAGGCTCCCGCCTGGCTCGACGGCCTCTCGCTCTGCGCGATCAATCTCTCGGCGGTCTCGCTCGGCGACGAGACCTTCCTCGATTTCGTCGAGGACCGGCTCGCCGCGACCGGGTTTCCGCCTCGCAAGCTCTGTTTCGAGATCACCGAGACGGCCGCGATCGAGAACTTGCAGCAGGCGGTCCGCCTGCTCGGCCGACTCGGCAGCCGCGGGGTCCGATTCGCGCTCGACGATTTCGGCAACGGCATGGCCTCCTACGCCTATTTGAAGGAGCTGCCGGTCTCGTTCCTCAAGATCGACGGCAAGTTCATCCAGGACATCGTCACCGACCCGCTCGACCGGGCGATGGTGGAATCGATCAACCAGGTCGGGCATGTGATGGGGCTCGAGACGATCGCCGAATCGGTCGGCAGCCTCGCCGCGGTGAATCAATTGCGCGCCCTCGGCGTCGACTTCGGCCAGGGGCATTGGATCAGCCCGCCCCGTCCCCTTTCGGCGCTTCGCGAGATAGCATCCGCCCCCTAAGCTCGTTCCGTCACCGAATCGACACCCGCGTACCGGGCGTCTTCATGGAATCGACGCGCCGATCCCGGGCGTCTCTCTGGCAAGGAGAAGGACCCTATGGCCGGATCCGCGACCCCCGCCCCGCTCGATGCCTCGCAGGACTCGAAATCCGGCTTCGTCCGGGAGCTCGGCCTGCTCGATTCGACGATGATCGTCGCCGGGTCGATGATCGGCTCGGGCATCTTCATCGTCTCGGCCGACATCTCGCGCCAGGTCGGCTCCTCGGGCGGGTTGCTGCTCACCTGGCTGATCACCGGGCTGCTCACGCTCGGCGCCGCGCTTTCCTATGGCGAGCTGGCCGCGATGATGCCGAGGGCGGGCGGGCAGTACGTCTACCTGCGGGAGGCGTGGTCGCCGCTCTGGGGATTCCTCTACGGCTGGACGCTGTTCCTGGTCATCCAGACCGGCACCATCGCGGCGGTGGCGGTCGGTTTCGCCCGCTATCTCGGGGTGCTGGTGCCATGGATCTCGCCGACGAATTGGGTGGTGGCGCCGATCGATCTCTCCGGCAGCTACGCGATCTCGCTCTCGACCCAGCAGCTGGTCGGCATCGTGATGATCGTCGTCCTGTCGTGGATCAACACCCGCGGCATCCGGTTGGGCAAGCTGATCCAGAACGTCTTTACCAGCGCCAAGACGTTCGCGCTCGCGGTCTTGATCGGCGTCGGGCTGATCTTCGGCCATAACCTCGCGGCGAACTTCGCGAACGCCTGGACGCCGGTCGATCCCGCGACGATCACCCCCGATTTCTCGTTCGTCCCGCCGACGGTCGCCTCGGCCGGCTGGTTCGGGCTGATCGTCGCGTTCGGCGTCGCCCAGGTCGGCTCGCTCTTCTCCTCCGACGCCTGGAACAACATCACGTTCACGGCGGGCGAGGTCAAGAACCCGAAGAAGAACCTGGCGCTCTCGCTCGCGCTCGGCACCGGCCTCGTCACCCTGCTCTACGTGCTCGCCAACGTCGCTTACCTCTCGGTCCTGACGCTTCAGGAGATCCGGACCGCGCCGGACGACCGGGTGGCGACGGCGGCTCTCTCGGCGATCTTCGGCGGCGGCGGCGCGGCGGTGATGGCGATCGCGATCGTCGTCTCGACGTTCGGCTGCAACAACGGGCTGATCCTGGCGGGCGCCCGGGTCTACTACGCGATGGCGAAGGACGGCGTCTTCTTCCGCTCGACCGGTCGGCTCAACGAGCGTCGGGTGCCCGCGGTCGGCCTCGCCCTCCAATGCGTGTGGGCTTCGCTCCTGGTCCTGCCGCGCACCCGCTCGGTGAGCGCCGCGGGGGTGGCGGAATACGGCAACGTCTACAGCGTGCTGCTCGACTGGGTGGTGTTCGCGGTGCTGATCTTCTACGTCGTCACGATCGCCGGGATCTTCCGGCTCCGAAGGACTCAGCCGGCGGCCGAGCGTCCTTACCTCGCCTTCGGCTATCCGCTGGTCCCCGCGCTCTACATGATCGCGGCGTCGACCATCGCCCTCGTCCTCCTCTTCTACCGGACCAAGACGGCCCTCCCCGGGCTGATCCTGGTGCTGATCGGCATCCCCGTGTATTTCCTGACCCGGCGCGATCCCAAAACCGAGCTGGAGCCTGCCCCGAAGGGGTAAGCTCTGCCGAATTTCAAGCCTCGCCCCCGTTTGCGGAGGAATCGATGACGAACCACCTTCCGGAGGACCCTCGATGAGCCAACTGTTCGCGCGCAAGCCGCTCAGCTTGCTGCTCGAAGAACTGAAGAGCGACAACCGGCTTCGCCGCGTTCTCGGACCGGTCCAGCTCTCCGCCCTGGGCGTCGGCGCGATCATCGGCGCCGGCATCTTCGTGGCGACCGGCGCCGCGGCGCACAACGTGGCCGGTCCGGCGTTGATGATCTCCTACGTGGTGGCCGGCGTGACCTGCATCTTCGCCGCCCTGTGCTACGCGGAGTTCGCCTCGATGGTACCCGTCGCGGGATCCGCCTACACCTACGCCTACGCGACGCTCGGCGAGCTGTTCGCCTGGATCATCGGCTGGGACCTGGTGCTCGAGTATGCGGTGGGCAGCGCGACGGTCGCGACAGGCTGGTCAGGATACTTACAAAGCTTACTCGGGGCCGACGCCCTGCCTCTGGCGTTCCGTGAGTCGCCCTGGCGCTACGACGGGACCACCGGGCTGTTCGTCTCGACCGGCTCGTTCATCAACCTTCCCGCGGTGATCATCGTCGCGATCGTGACGATCATCCTGGTCAAGGGCATCCAGGAGAGCGCGAGCTTCAACGCGGCGAT
The DNA here is from genome assembly GCA_044226625.1 of Thermoanaerobaculia bacterium. Taxonomy (GTDB): domain Bacteria; phylum Acidobacteriota; class Thermoanaerobaculia; order Multivoradales; family UBA5704; genus DASYKS01. The sequence goes on along the minus strand of JBGAGQ010000028.1, from coordinate 42,179 downwards.
GGTCGGCATCAAACTCGCCGCGGTGCTGTTCGTGATCGGCGTCGGCGTCTTCTACATCAACTCGGCGAACTGGCATCCGTTCGCGCCGTTTGGCTGGACCGGCGTGAACTTCTTCGGCACTCATCTTTCCGGGCAGACGGACCCGCAGGGCAACCCGCTCGGCATGCTCGCCGGAGCGGCGATCATCTTCTTTGCCTACATCGGGTTCGACTCAGTGTCGACCCATACGGAAGAGGCGAAGAACCCGCAGCGCGACGTGCCGATCGGCATCATCGTCTCGCTCATCCTCTGCACGATCCTCTACATCGCCGTGGTCGCCGTGCTCACCGGCATGGTGAACTACAAGGAGCTCGACGTGAACGCCCCGGTCTCGCAGGCGTTCGCGCAGCGCGGCATCCAATGGGCGAAATGGATCATCGCCGCGGCGGGCGTGGCCGGCATCACCTCGGTGCTCCTGGTCATGATGCTCTCGGCGCCGCGCGTCTTCCTCGCCATGGCGCGCGACGGCTTGGTTTCCAAGAAATTCTTCGGCAACGTCCACCCGAAGTTCCAGACGCCCTGGCTCTCGACCATCCTCATCGGCGTGTCCGTGATGTTCGGCGCAGGCTTCTTGCCGATCGACTTCCTGCTCCGTCTGACCAACATCGGAACGCTGTTCGCGTTCGTCGTGGTCTGCGCCGCGGTGCTCATCATGAGGAAGCGCTATCCGAACGCTGAGCGGCCGTTCCGCTGCCCGATGGTGCCGGTGGTGCCCATCCTCGGCATCGTAATGTGCCTGCTGCTGATGTTCTCGCTGCCGTACGGCAACTGGTGGCGCCTCCTGGTCTGGCTCGGAATCGGCCTGCTGATCTACTTCCTCTACGGCCAGAAGCACAGCGTCATGAAGGGGTACATCGAGAAGCACGGCACGGAAGGCCGATAGTCGGCAGGTTTAACCCGCCGAACGAACAAAAGGGGGGTGGGCTCGGTCGAGCCCACCCCCCCTTTTCAATTCACCGGAGCTGGAACGTTATGGCTTCGCCGCGGTCTTTGCGACCGGTTTCTCCTTGCGAACGTCGGCCACTTTCGCCTGGATCTCCGCGAGCTTGCCCGCGGCCAGCTCGAGCGTCGTCTCGCGCCCGTCGGTCCGGGCGACCGCGCCCGCCGGGGTCGCGTAGAAACGAACCGTCTCCTTCCGTCCGTCCGAGCTCACCAGCGTCGCCGCGAGGGTGGGCTTGCCGCCAGGTACCGCCGAGGCGTCGAGCTTCTCGGCCTTGAGCTCGGAGAGCGCGTACAGCAGATCCGACACCGGGGTATACGAGATCGTGTCCTTCCCCCGCTGCCAGTCGGAGCCCGCGCGCTTGACCACGAACGAGCCCGCCGGGTCTTCCACCTGAAGCGAATCGATCTGATAGACCTCCATCCCGGTGACGGCGTGCGAGCGCCACTCCTCGGCGCCGCGCATGAGCGCCTCGCCCACCCGCGACTTCGTGGTGAACAGCTGCCCCCCCGCTCGTGCGTAAGTCGACGGAGCCTCGCCGTCCGCCGCCGCGCCGACGCTGCCGCCGAGGTCGAGCTGGAACGGCTTGCTCGGCTCGCCCGGTTTGGCGACCACCTCGATGGTCCCCCGTGGCGGCTCGAGGCCCATCTCGGCCGGCGAGGCGGGTGTCTCGACGAAGCGGTCGGCCGTCAGGCCGGTGACGTCGGAGAGCAGGGCTTCCACCAGATCCCGGTCCGCCCGATCGGCGATCGGCCGCTCGATCCAGAACCCGTCCGGATGGCGGGCGAGGACCACCTCTCCAGCCGGGGCATTGGAGCTCCCTGGGCGGATCGAAATCCGCTGGATCGCCTCCCGGTCGCCGGAGTAGATCTGCTTGTCGCGCCAGGAGCCGGGCTCGCGAATGAGCTCGTTCCAGAACGCGTCGGGGACGGAATACGCCTCCTTCTCCCCTTCGATCCGGACGATGCGCTCCCCGCCGACCGGCACGCGGGCGCCGACCTCCAAGACGGTGACGCCCTCACCCGTCTTCAAACGAACCTTGGCTTCGGGATGGTCGAGCCCGGTCGCTTTGGGATCGACATCGTCGATCGTGCTGCTCCGCTCCAGACCGGCGAGCGTATCGACCAGCCGTCCTACGCTCGGAGAGTCGGCGTTGGCGGCGATCGGATGGACGATCCGCCATTTCCAATCGGCGGCCGTGATCGACTCGGCGGCCGGAGCGCTCTCGTCCGACGTTTCGGCCGCCTTCTCCGGTTTTTCGATCCGTTCGAAGGCTAGGGGGGCGCCCTGGCGCTCGATCGCGAGCGAACGGACGTCCCTCGGTCCGAAGGAGAAGATCTTCTTGGCCCGGCGTTCCCGTTCTTCGCTCGACGGGAGCTTGCGCTCGAAGAACGCGATGAATGAGCCGAGGCCGACGACCAGGACTAGCAGGATCAGCAGAGAACGCGGCTTCATCGGTTCAGCGCCTCCGCCGACGCATCCGGACCACGATCGCCGCGGCGATCGCCAACCCCGGCAGCACGCCGAGGATCAGGATCCAGACGTTCCAGAGCTGGCTGCCGGTCAGCGTCAGGTGCGTCTGCTCGGTCTTCTTCGGCGGAATCGCGATCAGGTCTTTCCGCTCGACCAGCCAGTTGACCGCGTTGGCAATCGCGTTCGCGTTGCCCACGTTCACGTTCCAGAACTGGTTCGTCGCGAGATCCGAGTCGCCGAAGACGACCAGACGAGGCGCCTTCGGGTCGTCGGGGACCGGCGACGGGGCGGGGACGTCGTCGTCGGTCGGGACCGGCGGTTTGCTCGGCCCGCCGACCGCGACGGCGAGAGACAGCGGCCCGGAGAGGTCGGCGTCGTCCTTGTTCACCCGGTCGAGCGCGGTGAGATTCGTCTCTCCCCATCCCGCCGGGGTCGTCTCGAGCAGCTGCGTCACCTTCGAACCGGCGGGTCCGTCCATCGGCCGGACCGAGCGGGCGAGGCTCACGAGCATCGGCAGGCTCTGGCGCGACAGCGGCTCGACGATCGGATGGTTGCCGTAGGAGTTGGAGAACAGCGTTCCGGCGCCGTACATCGGCAACGGGTTCGAGGGGTCGACGACGATGTCGTCGTCCACCCGGACGCCGTGCTTGGCGAGCAGCGGCTCGAGCCCGCTCGCGACGAGCCCCGTGCCCGTCCGCGAAAGGACGGGATCGAGCAGAGCGAGCAGGCGCCCTCCCCGATCGAGATAGGCGCCGATCGCGGCGATCTCCGGCTCGACGAAATTGGCCTGCGGTCCGGCGATCACCAGCAGATCCGTGTCCTCGGGAACCGAGGGCTGGCCGAGCGAAGTCCAGCTCTCGACGGCGAAGCCGTCTCCCTTGAGCAGCTCGCGCAGCGAGGAGAGGCCGCGCTCGTCGGCGCCATCGAGCGACGCCTCGCCATGGCCGGTGGTGAAGCGAATCTTCGGCTGGCGGGTCTGGCCGAGCTGGATCAGCGCGTTGGTGAACAGCTGCTCGCCCTTGAACGCCGACAGCGTCGGCTGACCGCCGAAGCTCATCGAGGAGTAGTCGTACTCTGCGAGGTCGCCCGCGTCGACCACCTTCTTCGTGTCGCCCGCCTCGAAGACGACGCTCGCGTTCTCGAGCCCGAAGCGGCGGGCGAGCTGCTGCGCCTCGACCGGATTGCGCTCGGGATCGACGTAGCGGACCTTGAGCCGCCGGGAGGCCGCGGCATAGCGGTCGAGCAGCTCGCGGGTCGGGCCGAACAGCGCCTGCTGCTTCTGGGGAGACAGGAGCACCACCACCTCGACGTCACGGTCGATGCTCTTGAGCACCTTCTCGCTCTTTTCCGACAGCGAGTAGAGGGCGGTCGAGGTCCAGTCGAACCGCTTGTGGTACTTCCAACCGAAATAGTTGACGATCAGGAGCAGGGCGGCGACGAGCAGAATCCCCGCCGAGAGGAGACCGGTCTTCGCCAGTTGACGGCTCATGGAGCCCGAGGGGCGGTTCGAGGATCGAGGGGCGGAGGACATGGCGGTTATCTCCACTTCCGGTCTTCGAGCGCGCGGCTGGTGAGGAACAGGAAAAACAGGCTGGTACTCACGTAGTAGACCAGGCGCCGGGTGTCGACCACCCCTTTGCCCAGCTCGTCCATCGCCGCGCTGATGTCCATGTAGCCGAACGCGTTCTTGAGCAGCTCACCGGTCACGATCTGCTCCAGTAGTCCGATCAGGAACAGCACCACCAGGATCGCGAAGGTGATGACCGCCGCGATCAGTTGGCTCTTGGTCATCGTCGAGGCGAAGGTACCGACGGAGAGGAACAGAGCACCCACCAGCAGGACGCTCAGGTACCCCGCGGCGATCGGGCCCCACTGCACCTCGCCGTAATGGGCGAGGATCCCGGCGTAGCCGAGGGTCGGAAGCCAGAGCAGGGCGAAGAACGAGAGCGCCGCGAGGTATTTGCCCGCCACGACCTGCCCTTCGGTGATCGGCGCGGTCATCAGCACCTCGATCGAGCCCGAGCGGAGCTCCTCGGAAAACAGGCGCATCGGCAGGATCGTGCCGAGGACGATCAGGATCAGCCAGGTCGAGCCGAAGAAGTACCCCATCGGCGGACCCGACGGAGCGCCCGGCTGTGCGAGCTGGGTGACCATCAAGCCGAACAGGATGCCGTTGATCGCCAGGAAGAAGAACGCCACCACGTAGGCGAGCGGCGAGAGGAAGTAGGCGCGCAGCTCGCGCAGATAGGTCGCGACGACCGCCCTCATGACGCCACCTCCTCGTCGCTTTCCTCGGCGGCCTCGGCGGCCTCGACGGGCTCAGCCGGCTCGGTGGGCTCGCTGGGCTCCGAAGCCCGTTGATTCGTCGTCAGGCGGACGAACACGTCTTCGAGGCTCGCCTTGCTCTGGCTGAGCTCGACGAGCGTCCAGCCCTTCGCCACCGCGAGGTGGAAGATCTCCGCCCGCGGGTCAGCATCGGCGCCCGCCGTCACGCGGAACTCTCCGGCTACTCCGCCGGGCGCGACACCGCTCACGCCCGGAAGGGCGCCGAGGGCCTCGGCGATCGCGCCGGGCGCCGAGCCTTCGTTCGCTCCCGCGAAGGCGACGCGGATCTCGGAGGCGCCGCGAGCGCTCTGGCGCAGGCTCTCCGGCGTCCCTTCGGCGATGATCCGCCCCTTGTCGATGATCAGCACGCGGTTACAGAGCAGCTCGACCTCCGAGAGGATGTGGGTCGAGAGGATCAGCGTCCGCTCGCGGCCGAGGTCGCGGATCAGGTCGCGGATCGCGATGATCTGCTTCGGATCGAGGCCGACGGTTGGCTCGTCGAGGACCAGGACTTCCGGGTCGTGGAGGATCGCGGTCGCGAGGCCCACCCGCTGCCGGTAGCCCTTCGAGAGGGTGCCGATCACCTGATTCTCGACGTCGGCGAGCAGGCAGCGCTCGAGAGCCGACCGGCACGCCCGCTTCGCCTCCGTCCGGTTCAATCCTTCGAGGCGCGCCCGGTACGCGAGGTACTCGCCGACCCGCATCTCGCCGTAGAGCGCGACATTCTCCGGCAGGTAGCCGATCTGGCGCCGCGCCTGGACCGGCGCCTCGAAGAGATCCGTACCGCCGACGGTTACCTTGCCGCCGGTCGGGGGGAGGAATCCGGTGATCATGCGGATCGTGGTGGTCTTGCCGGCGCCGTTCGGGCCCAGCAAGCCCAGGATTTCCCCTTCGCCGACAGCGAAGGAGACGTCCGACACGGCGGTGAAATCGCCGTACCGTCGGTTCAAGTTCTGCGCTTCGATCATCGATCCCTCCTCGAATGGAACCCGCGGGCTCCGGCGCCCTCCGCAGCAAAACGGGTGCCGCCCGAAAGACCCTGAATCCAAAGGGTTTCCCGCCGAAACCGGCGGCTGGCTACGCCATTTTGACGCATCTTTCGACTATGCTTCCCCGCATGAGCGAGAAAGACAAGGCCGCCGGCATGAAGTCCGCCTACGAGCTGGCTCTCGAACGACTCGAAAAGCAGGGGATCGAACGGCCGCGCGGCGAAGAATTTTCCGACGCCTTGCGCGAGAAGATCGCCGACGTCCGCAGCCAGGCCGACGCCCGACTGGCCGAGCTGGAGATCCTCCACCGCGATCGGTTGAAGGGGATGTTCGACGCCGAAGCCCGCCGAGCGGAGGAAGAAGAATACGTGCGCGAGCGGCGACGGATCGAAGAAAACCGCGACCACAAGATCGGCAAGCTGCGCGGCGAGAGCTGAGGGCACCGGCCCCCCGAGGGGGCGGCCGGGTTTCCTCGCGGGCGAGCCCTATCCCATGCGCGACGCGAAGCGACGGACGTCGTGGGTGGTGCCGAAAACGTACACACCGTCCCCCTGAACGAAGCGAAAGTCCGGGCCGAACTCGACCAGGACGTCCTCGCCGCGCTCGACGGCGACCACCGTGCAGCCGGTCTTTTCGCGGATCGACAGGTCGCCGGGCGCGAGCCCCGCGAGGCCTTCGACCGGAACCTTCAAGATCTCCAGCCGTGGGTCGACGGCGACGGCCTCCTGGCCGAGGAGCTTCCTCGCGAGCATCTGGCCCGAAACCTGGCTGATCGACAAGGCGAAATAGGCTCCCGCGCGGCGGATGCGCTCGACGTTCTCGGCCTCGTTCACCCGCGCGATCACCGGCACCTCGGGCGCCAGGTCTTTCACGATTACGGTCGCGAACAGCGTCGCGCTGTCGCTCGAGAGCGCGAGGATCACCGCCTGGGCGCTGCGCGGATCGAGCCGTTCGAGGATCGACGGGTCGAGCAGGCTGCCGACCTGGTCCACCCCCGAAGCGGGCTCGCGATCGACCACCCGGACCTCCTCGCCCGCGTCGCGCAGGAGCTCGGCCACCTTGCGTCCGACCTCGCCGTAGCCGGCGATGAGGAAAGGGCCTTTCCTCCGCAACGCGACCGGTCCGCGGGCGAGAGCTCCCAGCCGGTCGAGGCTGGCGGCCGGTCCGATCGCCACCAGGATTCCATGGGAGGCGAGCTTCATCCCGGGAGGCGGCGGCGCGACGAGCCGACCTTCGATCCATTGGCCGAGGACCGTCACGCCGGTCTGGGTGCGAACCGCGGCGCTTTCGAGCGTCTCGCCGACTAGCGGGCTCTCGGGGCCGATCTGCATCTCGACCACCTCGAGCCGGCGGCCGAGCTCGTGAAGGCCCGCGACCCGAGGATCGATCCGCGCCGACGCCCGAGCGGCGAGCGAAGCGCCGAGGATGTGCCGCGGCGTAAAGGTCGCCGAAGCGCCCGCGAGCATCATCGGCCGGCGGTGGAACGGCTCCTCGACGATCGCGAGCACCGGCCCGGCATACCCTTCCTGCCGGGCGGCGAGGATCACCGCCGCGTTCTCCGCGTCGGTGCCGTTCGCGATCAAGGCCCGCGATTTCGACAGGTCCGCCGCCGCGAGCCCCTCGCCGAATCCCAGGTGCAACACCCTGCGCCCCGCCTCGAACACCGATCGCGCCGTCCCTTCGTCCGGCTCGACGATCAGGCTCTCGACCCCCGACGCGGCGAGCTCGCCGAGCAGGCTTTCGACCGCGGGCCCGTAGCGGAAGATCACGACGTGCCGTTCGAGCCGCCGATCGAGCCGGCGCGGCAGCCGCGCCTGGAAACGCTCCTCGAGGACCGGGATCAGATACACCGGAAAGATCATGAAGACCAGGAAGACCCCGACGAACTGCACGAGCGCGACGAAGATCACCATCGCCGGATGGTGCCAACGGGAATCGGCCCCATAGCCGGTGGTCGTCAGGGTCTCGGCGGCCCAGGACAGGCTGTCCCAGAACCCTCGCGGCTGCCCTTCGAGGAGGCGCATCCCCGCCATGTAGAACAGCGCGGATACCAGAACCAGAATCGTCGGGGCGACCAGGATCAGGAGGATCAGTCGCTTTTTCAGCTTGCCCACGGCGGCGCGCCTCGAGTCTCGATTCGACGGAGGCTCAGTACGGCATGTCGTCTTCGTCGAGGCCGAAGTGATGGCCCAACTCGTGGACCACAGTATCGCGCACCTCGCGAATCACATCGCGTCGCGACTCACAGGCGCGCAGGATCGGTCCGCGATAGATGACGACCCGGTCGGGCAGCGCGGCGTAGAGCGAATCCCGCTCCGACAGGGGCACGCCTTGATAGAGACCGAGTAGGTCGTCCTCCGGGTCGAGATCGACCGACGCGAGATCCTCCTCGGTCGGCTCCTCCTCGACCACCACCGCGACGTTTTCGAGCAGGGCCGCGAACTCCTCCGGCAGCTCGTCCAATGCTTTGGCGACCAGCGCCTCGAACTCTTCGGGAGCGACTCGCATCGGCCTTACTTTAGCTCGTTCGTGCGTTTCATTTGGGCCCTCGCCGGGCCTTCCAGATCTCCAGGACCGGCGGGATCACCGACAGCACGATGATGGCGAGGATGACGTAGTGGAAGTTCGTCTTCACCCAAGGCAGATCGCCGAAGAAATAGCCGGCGAGGGTGAACAGGAGGACCCAGGCGACTCCCCCCGCTACGTTGTAGACCGCAAAGCGGCGGTAGGACATCCGGCCGATCCCGGCGACGAACGGGGCGAAGGTGCGGACGATCGGCAGGAACCGGGCGAGCACGATCGTCTTGGCGCCGTATTTCTCGTAGAAGCGCTGTGTCTCGTCGAGATGCTTGCGGTTCAGCCAGCGGGAGTCCTCGCGCCGGAAGACCGCCGGTCCGAGCTTGTACCCGATCGCGTAATTGACCGCATCCCCCAAGATGGCGGCAACCATCAACAGGACGATCGCGAGCCCGAGCGAGATCGGCGACCCTTGCGAGGCGGCGAGCGCCCCGACCGCGAAGAGGAGCGAATCGCCGGGCAGGAACGGAGTCACCACCAGACCGGTCTCGCAGAAGACGATGGTGAAAAGAAGGCCGTAGAACCAGGGTCCGAGCGCGGCGACCGCCTGGTTCAGGTACTTGTCCAAGTGAAGAAAGTAGTCGAGCAGTTGGCCGAGCGCTTCCATGCGGGAACCTTTCTTGGGGAGCTTTGAGGCGGCCTCCGGATCTCTGAAGGCGGCGGGATCTTATCCGCACTCGGATCCCCGCTCTCGCCCGCTCTCCGGCCCCCTCTTAGAGAAGGCGCCCTCCGCCTTGCAAAACACCCCTCGGGATGCAAAATAGTCGGGCTCCAATCGCCGCAGTCTTGGCCGGCGGTCCGGCCCTCGGGAACCCATGAACATCCTCGGCATTTCGGCCTTTTACCACGAGTCGTCGTGCTGCCTGCTGCGCGACGGTCGGCTCGCGGCCGCGGCTTCCGAGGAGAGGTTCACGCGGGTCAAACACGATCCCCGCCTGCCGGTCGAGGCGTTCCGATACTGCCTCGAGCACGAGGGGCTCGACCTGCTCGACCTCGACGCGATCGCCTATTACGAGCTGCCGCACCTCAAGCGGGAGCGCCAGGTCTGGGCAATGTCGCAGGCTTCAGGGCAAAGACCGGTGCGGGACGGCGAGGACATCATCCTCCCCGACGCCGACGCGCCGGAGCGGGCGATCCGCGAGCGGCTTGGCTGGGAAGGGGAGATCCTTTTCTTCCCCCACCACCTCTGCCACGCGGCGAGCGCGTACTTCTGGAGCGGCTTCGAGCGGGCCGCGACCTTCACCGTGGATGGCGTCGGGGAGTGGGCGACGACGACCTACGGCCGCGGCGAGGCGGGAGATCTCTCCCTGTTCGCCTCGGTCGACTTCCCGCACTCGCTTGGTCTGCTCTACTCGACCGTCACCTCCTACCTCGGCTTCACGGTGAACGACGGCGAATACAAGGTGATGGGCCTCGCGCCGTATGGCGAGCCGCGGCTCCTCGACAAGCTCTCCCAAACCATCCGGGTCGAGCCGGGGCCCGGGTTCGCGCTCGATCTCGCCTATTTCGACTTCGTCGCCGGGACGCGGATGTGGAGCCCCGCGTTCGAGGATCTGCTCGGCATACCGCCCCGCCGCAAAGGCGAGGAGCTTCTGCCCGTACATCGCGATCTCGCTCGGAGCGCGCAGCTGCTGCTCGAAGAGATCCTGCTCGAAAAGACGCGCTGGCTCGGCCGGGAGACGGGCGAGGCGGATCTCTGCATGGCGGGGGGCGTTGCGCTCAACTGCGTCGCCAACGGCCGCATCCGGCGCGAGGGTCCGTTCCGCCGCCTGTTCGTCCAACCCGCCGCCGGCGACGCGGGAGGCTGCCTGGGGGCGGCGGCTCTCGCCCATCGACAGCTCACCGGCTCGCTGATCTTCGGGCCTCTTCGAGGCGCCGACCTCGGGCCGTCGTTCTCGCCGGCTGAAATCGCGGCGACCGTCGCCGCGGCGGGCCTTCCGGCCACCGACTTCTCCGGGCGCGAGGAGGAGCTTCTGACCGAGGTCGCGGATCGGCTGGCGAACCGGCAGATCGTCGGCTGGTTCCAAGGGCGAATGGAGCACGGTCCTCGCGCGCTCGGCCATCGCTCCATTCTGGCCAATCCGCTCGATCCGGAGATTCGCGACCGGTTGAATCGCCGAACCAAGAAACGGGAGTCGTTCCGGCCGTTCGCGCCGAGCGTCCTTGCCGAGGCGGCCGACGTGCATTTCGATCTCCCCCACCCGTCTCCCTTCATGCTGGAGACCTACGCCGTACGGTCGCCGATCGCGCTTCCCGGCATCACGCACGTCGACGGCTCAGCCCGGCCGCAGACGGTCGACCCGGAATCCTCGCCCCGCTTCGCGGCGCTGCTTCGCGCGTTCTCCGCCAGGACGGGCTGCCCGATCCTGGTGAACACCTCCTTCAACGTCGCCGACGAGCCGATCGTCGCGACGCCGGCCGACGCGCTCCTGACCGCCGCGGACGCCGGGCTGGACGCGCTCGTGCTCGGCGATTTCCTGGTCGACGGCGCGGATCTGCCGGCCGTCTGGCGCACACTCCTCCCGGCTTGGCGCGAGCGACGGCGAAGCGGTTTTTCCTCGGGTAAGAGCGCGATCTCGGAGGAGCTCTACACGTTTGTCTGAGCCCCGCCGCCCACCCCGGCCGATCTCCATCTGGAAACCTCGGCTCGACCCGTCCGGAGACGCCGTCTTCGTCCGACCGGAGCCGTCTCCCTTGGGCGATCACTTCGCCGACGCGCCGATCCTGCGGCCGAAGCGCTCCGAGCTGCCGCTGCGCGTGGTCCTGTTCGGCGAGTCGGTCGCCGCCGGATACCTCTACGCGCCGGCCGTGACCCCGGCGAAGATCCTCGCGGCCACCTTGGAGGCCGCGGCTCCGGGGCTCACGGAGGTCGTCGACCTCGCGCGGACCAATGAAACGCTCGCCGGCCTGGTCGGAACGGTCGAAGCGGCGATCCAGATTCAGCCCGACATTTTGGTGATCTGGGCGGGCAACAACTGGAATCTGCTCGAGACGCCGGAGCTCTCCGCCTCGGCCCCATCGCCGCCCGCGCGCCGCGCGTTCGGCGAGCTGCTCAGCCGTTCGGTCGCCGCGGTCGTGGCGGAAGGGCGCCGACGGATCGCCGACCGCGCCGAGGCAGCCTTCGATCGGATCGCGGACATCGCCCGCGCGATAGGAATCCCGGTCGTGGTCGTCATTCCCGAGGTGAACCTCGACGGCTGGGAAAACCTGCAACCTCCGGCGGGCCTCGAAGGTGCCACCGCGATGCGCTGGCACCGGCGGCTCGCCGAGGGACGCGACGCGCTCGACCGGGAGGATGCGCGGGAGGCGGCGCGCTACGCCCATGCGCTCCTCGAGATCGACGGCGGACTCTGCCCGACCGGCTACCGGCTGTTGGGGCGTGCGCTCGAAAAGCTCGGCCGTTCGGAGGACGCGGCAGCCGCTTTTCGCGCCGAGGTCGACGCCGCGACGTATCCGACCATCGCGAACCTCGGCGCGCCGCAGGCGACCACCCAGAGCGCGGAGATCCTTGAATCCGCGGTGAACCGCCACGGCTGGCTTCGGGTCGACCTTCGCCAGCGACTCGCTGAGGCCTCCGACTCGCCGATTCCCGATCGCCGCTTCTTCCTCGATTACTGCCACCACTCGTCGGAGGGCCTCCGGATCGCCGCCGCGGCGATCGCCCGCGAGATCCTGCCGTTCCTCGGCGAAACGTTCGAAGGGATCGACCGCGCCACCCTGGAGTCCCACGCCCGGGCGCTCCCGATCTCGGCGGAAACGGAAGCTACGGCCAGGCTCGGCGCGGCGATCCACGGCGCGCATCGGCTCCTTCCGCTCTCGAACAAGGGAGAATTCCTCGCCCCCTACCTCACCGAGGCGCTCGCGCTCTCGCCGCATGCGGAACAAGCGCTCGGCGACCTGATCGAGGCGAGGACCTCCCCCGTGCCGGCGCTCCTCACGCCGGCACAGCGGCGGAACCTCGATTCCCCTTGCCGGCTCGGCCTTCCCCACGGCTGGCGTTGGGATTTCCTCGATGCCGCGCTGCTCGAAGCCGCCCGAACCGTCCTCGCTGAAAGGGGCTCGAGCCTCACCGATATCCTGCACCGCCGAATTCTCTGCCGCGCGATCGGGCCGGCCTGGACCGAGCTCGCCCGACCACCCTGGCCGTGGGAGCCGCTCGAGCTGCCGTTCGCCGATCTGTTTGACCACGAGGACCTGCCGCGGCGGGCCTTCCTTCGTTATCCCTGGCCCGAGTCGGCCTTCGCGCTGATCTCCTCCGGAGAGACCGACCTCGAGATCCGCTCGGTGCTCCGGTGCCCCGCGGCGTCGGACCGGGAAAGCACGGTCCGCGTCTCCTACCGAGGATCTTCGGGGACGCTCTCCGCTCTAGGAGAGTTTGCGGCCGGACGCTCCTGGCGCCGCTCGAGCCTCCGGCTTCCCCGTCGACTTTTGGAGCGCGGGCTCGGCCGTCTGATCCTCTCTTGGCCTCCGCTCGAATCCGGGTCAGAATCGTCTATGGCTCCGAGGGTCGAGCGCCTACGACGAGGGTGGGAAGCGGACCTCCATCCGATCTTCGGCGAGGTCTCGTCGCTCAAGGTACGAACCGTTCCGGACGGTGCGGCTCCGCCCCTCGGCTCGACGGAAGGATCCGCCTGATGCCCGCCCAGGACTCGGCCCGGTCGTTCGAGCCTTCCAACGCGCTCGCCGCGATCGAGCGGGAGCGGTTCCGTTCGTACTCTCTGCTGGTTCGAAACCTCCACTACCTCGCCTCGGCGCTGGTCGTCCTCTACCCGCTGATCCAGCCGCGGGCGGACCGATTGGTACTGTGGAGCCTTGCGAGCGTGATGATGCTCTACACGCTCACCCTCCACTCGCGCCTGTTGGCCCGCTTCTCGGTCGACGGCCGGGTCTGGATCGAAGGGGCAATCGACCTGCTCTGGATCACGGCCGTGGTGCTGTTTTCCGGAGCCACTGAAAGCCCGCTGTTCTTCTTCTACTACATCGTCCTCTACGAGAGCGCCCCGGCGGCCGCGCGACGTCAGACCTACGCCAAGGCGGGCCTCGCGACGATTCTGATCCTCGCCGTCCTGCTGCCGCTCGACGGCCGCCTCGGCGGGGTGGGACCGAGCGAGGAGTGGCCCGCGCTCGTCGGACATCTGGTCTGGCCGCTGATCAGCCTCTGGCTGGTCGCCTATTTCTGTGCGGAGGCAGGTCCCCTCGGCGTGAGCCTTCACCGTTCGCTCTACGTGGCGGCGCACACGGACGCGCTCACCGGCCTGCCGAACCTGCGGTTCTTCACCACCTCGGCCGATCTGCGCGGTTCGCTCGGTTCCGCCTATTCGATCGTCATGGTCGACGTCGACGGGCTCAAACGAATCAACGACAATTTCGGCCACACCCTGGGCTCGGAGCTGATTCGGACCGTCGCCGACGGCATCCGAAGCGCGGCCCGAAGCGGCGACGACCTCTGCTCGCGGATCGGCGGCGACGAGTTCATCGTCCGCCTGGCCGGTACCCCCAGCGAAGGTGCGCTCGCCTACTGTCGCCGCGTCCGGGCTTACCTCGAACGGCATCCGCTCGACGTGGGCGAGGCGAGGCTTCCGGTGTCGATCTCGACCGGCATCGCGGCCTACCCGAAGGATGGACGTTCCCTTTCGGAGCTGACCGAGAAGGCAGACCAGGCCCTCTACCGGAGCAAACAGGAAGGGCGGGGACGCGACCACGTCTGGGAAACCTAGGTTTGGCTTTCCGCGGGTGATCGCGGGGCCGCCTCCCTCTCTCGCCAAAGGGCTGTGTCTAGAAACGTCGGAGCTTAGGGAGCCCCTGGGGGCGGCTTCAACCTCGCAAGCTCGGCCCCGCGGTAATAGTGGAGCAGGATCTCGCGATAGGTATGGCCTCGTTGCGCCATGCCGTAGGCGCCCACCTGGCACATGCCCACGCCGTGCCCCCACCCCCGTCCCACGAACAGCCACCCTTTTTCGCCCTGCGGCGGCTCGAGCCGCTTCATCGTGAAAAGGGTGTCGGGGACGTCCAACGTCCAGCGGATGGGCAGGCCCGCCACCACCACGCTGGCCGGCCCGCCGTTCGTGCCGTCGCCATAGATGCGGACTTGCCCGACGCGGCCGGAGGCGCCGCGGGTGAGGATCTCCATCTGCCCCGAGAAGCCGACGCCGGGAAACCGCGTCTGCATCTGCTTGGCGATCTGGGCGTCGCTGCGAAAGCGAGTCCAGGAGGAGAATTTGCTGCTCCGATCGAACGCGACCCCTTCGAGGTCGACGTCCTGGACGATCGCGGCGAGCGCGCCGCCGAGCCAGTAGAAGGTCAGCCGGTCGCCCGCGACCAGCCGCAGCGGCCCCGAGGACACCAGGTCGCCGGTGCGCCGAAAGGTTCCGAACGACTGCGGTAGGAGCTGAACCCGGTCCTCCTTGTCCGCTCGAACGACCATCTGGCCATCGGCGACCGACAGGTACGACACCGGCTCGCGGCGCATCACCTGCAGCCGCTCCGCGAGGGCGAGCAACAAGGCGTCCTGCTCCTCTTCACCCACGGCGTTCGCGAGCGAGCCTCCGAGGAGGCCGCCCTTGCGCAGGTAGGCGGCCCGCATCCGGTCCTCGTCGCTCCAGCCCGGCGGAGCGTCCTGGAGCAGATAGGCAATGTCTTCCTGCGCCATCAACAAGCGAGCGTCGAGGGCGAGGTCGAACGCCGAAAACAGAAAACGCTGGACCTCGCGCCGATCGAGCGATGCCAGGCGCTGCTCCGGCATCGCGAGGCCGGCCAGGAGACCGAGGTGTTCGAGGCGGGCCTCCAGGTTCTCTTCGGGAGCGGCGCCCGCCACGGGAGGAAAGAGCCTCCGCGCGAGCCCCGCGGGAAACGCCTCCCCGGCGGGATAGGTCCCCTCGAGCGTGTCGCTCCCCGCTTCGACGCACGGGACCGCCTTCAAATACGGATCGGACTTGAACGGGAACATCACGCTCACGTCCTCGGTATGGCCGCCGCAAGTCGAGCTGTAGAGGGCGTCGATCAGCTCGCCGTCGTAAAGCAGGACCTGCCCCGCCGTCTCCGAGATCGCGCGATCGGAGACCGGATGCTCGACCCCCATGCCGCCGTAGACCTGGCAACGGGGCGTGGCGCAGATGTCGTACCCCTCGCGGGCGAACTCACCGAGGTTGCGTAGCGCGTAGGTCCGCGCGGCGACGGTTTGGGCCTTGATCGCCTCGATCCGGGGGTATTGCTCCGGCCCCATCTCGCTCGGCACGACCCCGCGCAGATACTCCTCGAGCGGCAGCTCGTCGATCAGGTTCAGCGATCCGCGGTCGTTCAGGAAGACCAGGATGCGCCCACGGTAGCGCTTCCCCTCCACCGCGATCCCACGACCGCCTCCGGTGTACACCGCGAGCCACCGTCCCGGATAGACCTTGCTCTCACCGTTCTGGGTGATGCGCAACGCCGGGGAGGAGACGTGGGCGCCCTCCGAGACCACCCAGGCGTCGGTGACACCGAGGCTCGAAAGGCGCCTCAGATCGGCGTCCGCCGCCTCTTTCGTCGGATAGCTGCCGACTCGGACGCGGTAGAGGTCCCCGCCGGCATCGAAGTGCGAATCGGCCGGCTGGCCCAATCGAGTGGAGAGGCTCGCCGCCAGGCCGGCCGCCTGCCCTTCGTCCCGCAGCGCCGCCACCTGGATGCGATAGATGCCGAGCTCCGCCGCGCCGGCCGCCGGTTCGACGCGGATCGGCGACGCGATCGCCACCGGGCGGGGGTCGTTGCCGACCTGCACCGATACGTCGCTTTCGCAGCAGGGGAGGACCACCGCGGGCATGTCGCTCGCGAGCCCGATCTTGATCAAGGGATTTCCGCCCGGCAGGCGACGAGTCTGCGCTCCGGAGCGCGGCGGTGCGGGCGCCTTCGGCGGCTCCACTTTCGGGGTCGGTTGGGGCGTGGTCTTCGGAGCGACCGGAGGGGAGGCCGGCTTGCCCGGGGTCGGCTTCGGTTCGGCGGGCTTGGGAGCTTGCGGCGCCGGTTTCGGAGCGACTTTCCCCGGCGCTGGCCGCGGTGTCACGGGGCGCGGAGTGTTACGGGCACAGGCTGCCGAAACGACCGCGACGAGCGCGAGGGCGACGGATCGCCTCACGCGCGAAACGCCTCCGAGGCCACCAGGGCGACGAGCGACCCGGCAAATACCGATTCGATGAAGGCGCTCGGCACGAGACCCAAGAGATTCGAGACCAGCTGGCCCGCGATCAACCGCAAGGTTTCCCCGTTCGAGGTGAACGAAGCCATGGCGGAAAACGGAGAGAGCGCGACCTGGATCACCATCGATGCCGCCATGAACAATACCAGCAGAAGCCCCACCGTTCCCACCCGCCTACGCAGGATCCACCAAGCGTCTCGCGCCGCGCCGCGCACGTTCGAACCCTCCCGCACGAGCTGCGCACAGGCGAGGTCGAACCAGAGGCCGCTCCCCACGAGCAGCACGAAGATCGGCGCCAAGCCGGCGCAACCGATGCCGAGCCCCGCGAGCACCCCCGGAGCTCCTCCCGTTCGGGCGGCCCCCACGCCGGCCAGGGCGATCAGGAGGCCGAGCACCATGAGCCCTCCAATGATTGCGCCGTAGAGGTTCGCGAGCGCGAACATGGGATTCAGCCGGCGCCTCCCGAACCGATCGAAGTCGGCCCAACGGAACCTCACGCCCCGGTTCTGCTCCGCCGCGTCGAGAACCCCGAATAAACCGGCCTGGAAGTAGCAGTAGAGGTAGCCGGCGAGCAACCAGACTCCCAACATCACGCCGAACGCGCCGAGGAGGGCAGGCGTCGGTGCAAGCCGACCGACGAAGGTGGCCAACCAGTCGAGCGCGTCGTTCGCATCGTGCGGAAGATCGCCCCAGACGTCGAACCCGATGACCGCGAGCGGCGGAACCAAGCTGAGCGCCATGAGCAGGAGGAGGACGAGGTTGCGCAGCACTCGGGCTCCCGCCAACACCGGCCAGCTCGCGCGCAGGCTCGCCGTGCCGTGCTCCACGCAGTCGATCGCCGAGAGGCGAGGCCGCCCTTCAAGCATGCTTGCCGTGCATCAAGACCTCGCGACGGAAATCGGTCGCCGAGGCGAGGTCGATGGGCTTTGCCATCTCGAAGATGCGCGAGACGAGCGGCGCGGGGAGGCGGGAGGAGAGGAGCCGCGTGACCTCCACGTCGGCCGGAGCGTCCGCTCCGCGGTCGAGCGAGCGAGGACCGGAGGCCGGCGCCTTGGCCGCCCGTTCCGGCTGCAACAGATAATTCGTGGTGAAGATCGTCGGCAGGCGCTTCACGTAGCGCTGGTTGAGGATGAGGTAAAGGAGGTCGTTCACCCAGGGCGTCTGTTTCTGTCCGCCCAACTCGTCGAAGACCAGGACCTCCGCGCGGGAGAGGGGATCGAAAACCTGGGCCGTCGACTCCTCGGAGCTCGGATCGAACGTCGATTTGATGTCCTGCACCAGCTCGTTGAAATTCACGAACCGCCCGTGGACGCCGTATCGCTCGATCAGCTCGGAGAGCACCGCGACCGCGAGATGGGTCTTGCCTACGCCCGGGGGACCGAAGTAGATCAGCCCGGACTCGCGAAAGTCCCCCTTCTCGGTCAGGAATTCATCGAGATAGCGCTCGCTCTCGCGATACGCCCGCAGCAGCTGTTCCTTCGCCCGCGAATGGTTGTGGCTTCGGTCGAACGTCTGCAGGCGGCAACGCCGATAGCGCTCGGGGATTCGCGCGGCCTCGAACAGCCGGGGGATCCGCTCGCGCTCCCGGCAGACGCAGACCCGGGCCGTACCGTTGCCGCCGTCGGCCACGACGATCCAACCCCGTCCTCCGCACTCGGGACACACTCTCAAATCCACCGTTTCGGACACCGACGGATGCTAGCACGCGCGTTTTCGCGAGAGGGTTCCGAGCGAGCGCTTAGAATGACCCAATGCGCTTCCTTCGACCGACCGTCGCGCTCGTCCTCGCGTCCCTGACATTCCTTTCCTTCGCCTGTGGAAAGGCGCCGAAACCCGTCGGCCGGTGGCGGGCCGTCCTCACCTCGCCCGGCGGCGAGTTGCCGTTCGGCTTGCAGATCGAATCGACCGCGCAAGGGCTTCGCGCCACGGTCCAGAACGGAGAGGAGCGCGCACCGGTTTCCGCCGTGGAGACCCGGGGCGAGGATCTCACCCTCCGCTTCGACGGCTACGACTCGCGCATCGTCGCGAAAATCAAAGGGGATCGGCTTTCAGGCCAATGGGAGAAGCGGGCCAAGGCCGGCTACGTCTCGATGCCGTTCCTCGCCCAGCGAGAGCCGGAAGGAGCCTCCGCTCCCCGATTCCAGCCCGCCGACGCGGCCCAACTCCCTTCCGTCGGAGCGGACGCCCGCAATGCGGTGTCCCAAATCGGGGGTCCCTGGGCGGTGACGTTCGTGGACGAGGAGGGAGCCTCCCCGGCCGAGGCCGAGCTACGCCAAGAGGGTTCGCGCGTCTCGGGGACATTCCGCACGCCGACCGGCGATCACCGTTTCCTCGAAGGGAGCTACGAGAACGGAGTTCTCCGCCTTTCCGCGTTCGACGGCGCCCACGCCTTCCTGTACCAGGCGAAGGCGGAGCCGGGCGGAACGCTCTCGGGAGACTTCTGGTCGAGAGACAGCTACCACGCGACCTGGACCGCGCGGCGCGCCGCCGCCGGAGAACCGGTCCTCCCCGACGCCTGGAAGGAGGTCGGCCTCACGAATCCCGACGGAACCTTCCGCTTCCGTTTCCCCGATCTTTCGGGCCGACCGGTCGGTCTCGACGATCCGCGCTTCGCCGGCAAGGTCGTGCTGGTCAACCTGTTCGGCTCCTGGTGCCCCAACTGCAACGACGAAGGGCCCTATCTCGCCGAGCTTCACAAGCGCTACCGCGACCGGGGCCTCGAGATCGTCGGTCTCGCTTTCGAGGTGACCGGAGACTCTGATCGCGATCGCGAATTCGTCCGCCGCTTCGGCGAACGCTACGGCATTTCGTATCCGCTGTTACTCGCCGGAACCAACGACAAGAAAGAAGCCGGCGCTGCCCTGCCCGACCTCACTCGAGTGGCCTCCTTCCCCACCACCATCTTCCTCGGCCGCGACCGCAAAGTGCGAAAGATCCATTCCGGCTTCGACGGCCCGGGGACCGGCGCCCACTTCACGGATCTCAAGAAGGAATTCGAAGGGCTCATCGAAAGCCTGCTCGCCGAGCCGATACCGGCAGGCTAGGCTCGAGAGATGCCTCCAGACTCAACCTCACGGAAGAAAGCAGTACTTCGGCGTTGTTGCGTTAGGCTCGCTGGTTACCTTTGGCAAGGCTTCATCCTCACAGCTATTACAGCATCTTCACGGATCGGGGATCGGAAGTGGGAGCCATGAGTCGATAGAGACTCGCGTCGTTCTTCGAGCTCACTTGTGCGACGCCCAGGTCAAACGCAGCCTGAACGCTCTGCCCCCACGCCAATCCTCCGTAGAAACCTCGAGCAAATTGGACCGCTGCAGAGTCGTGGACTTCTGCGGCGAGCCCGATCACACAGTCCACACACCCCGCAACTTCTGTCGTCAGGGTTTCGGAGAAGCAGGCGTTCAAAACCAAGCAACGAATTCTCACACCTTCTATGCCTCTCAAGAGATCTGCAAAGGAATCAATCGTTCGCTGATCGCTTTGGCTCGGGCGTCTACCCTCGTTCGGCAGCCGCGGGCTCTTCTCGAACTCCAGCTGTCCGAGGGGTGTCCCATGGCCACTGAAATGAAGGAACGTGGGCCGGTACCGAAGGAGGGCCTCTTGCACATCGAAAAAAGTCGGCGCCCAGAGCTGTTCAAGGACCAGGCTATCTTCACGACCGGATGATCGAAGCACGTCTTCAACGGCCCTCACTTCTAGATCCAGCCGGAGACGGTCGCGAGAGTACGGATCGGACGCAATCAATAGCAGAACCGACCTGTCGTCTGCCCGACGGCCCGGCTCGCTACGGCGAGCTCCGTAGACCTGTGAGACATTCCCAACGGTTGACCCGCCTTCGACGTGAATGTTGAGTCGCTGGCTGGCTTCTATCTCGGCCATAGCACCCCTACTTCAACACGACGGTGAAATAATAACCAACCGTGGCTCGAGTTCAACTACGCCTCGCACGGGCCTTTGAACCGCCGCCCTACGCGACGTCTTTGC
The DNA here is from genome assembly GCA_044226625.1 of Thermoanaerobaculia bacterium. Taxonomy (GTDB): domain Bacteria; phylum Acidobacteriota; class Thermoanaerobaculia; order Multivoradales; family UBA5704; genus DASYKS01. The sequence continues at coordinate 21,685 of JBGAGQ010000028.1, read as the reverse complement.
CAGACGGTCCAACTTCGTTCACATTGGCCTCTTGGGACACATTCCCAACCGAAGAGTCCCCACTCACAGAAACATTCAGGAACTGAGAACGCGGGCCACCGATGTTCACCTGCTGCGCCGAGAAGAGTTGATTCACAATTATGGTCTGCAACTCCTCCGTGAGAAGCCCTTCGTCTCGCAGCACATCCGCCGTAACTCGCAACAGGCTGTCGCTGATCATCATGTACATCGTCTGGAGGTCTATGAGGTCGTACGAATCATTCCTGAAATCACTTACCTCGGACAGGACGCTATACCGGTTCAACAACCAGGGTATCCCCCAGAACCAAATGCGGTAGGGCGCCTCCAAAACCCAGAGGATGGTCTCCGGAATTCCTACCGTGCCACGCGCAAAGGTAAAATAATGAGCCGTGATCGTATTTTGGAAGGGTGCATAATGCGCGAAATGGGCAACGAGACTCCCCCGGGGAGTGGTAGCCAATATCCGGAGGAAGATCTTTTCACTGCCTGTTAACGAGTTTCGGATTGCGACTGCGCTCACTCCACAGCGATCACAGGAAAGCCTGGCCGCCAAACGACTAGCCATTTCATCCCGCAGCTTCACCGCAAACAAATCTACTTGCTGTTTTGACCATGAATCTCCAACCTTTATCGAGAATATCGCTCTGTGAATCTCATCTCCGTATCGAAAGAACAATCTACCGCCCGTGAAGTTATCTTTTTCGGCAGCCTCACGCTTCCTATCCTGCTCGATAGAGAACGCTGCGGCCACATCTGAACCAACTAGCAATAACGCCAGAACTAGCGGAGCAAGACAGCCAGAAGCGCCATCCCTGTTCGAAGCAAGGAGCCCTGTTGCAAATAAACCAAACATCATCCATGTGTTGAAAATTAATCCGAACGCCCACCGCAAGTACAATCTGCCCCAGACTAGGATTCTCCAGAGAATCTCCTCGACCATTCTCTCTCCTGTCGAGAAAGACCTAAGCTACCGCCTTTCTCAATTTCCCCTCTTAGACGCGAGAAATCTACAGGATTCGCCCCACGGCCGCATCGTTTTTATAAAAATTCGATATGCCAATAGGCCGATTGTCTACCGCTTGACCAACGCCCCCCGCTCGATCTTTACCAGGGCGTGTTGGCGGTCGACACCGGCGCGGCGGTCGGACATCTCTTGGCGGACGAAGTCGAGGACTTTGTCGAGCTCGCCTTGAACCTGGTCGAGGCGTTCTTGGAGGTTGAGGATGACCTCGACCCCCGCGAGGTTTACGCCCATGTCGCGGGTGAGCGCGAGAATCATCTTCAGCCGGCGGATCGCCACCTCGTCGTAGAGGCGGGTGTTGCCCGCGCTCCGTACCGGTTTGATCAGCCCCTCCCGCTCGTAGAGACGCAAGGTCTGCGGATGGATTCCGAATCGCTCCGAGACCACGCTGATCATCACGAACGAGCTGTCGTCCGCTTTCCTTCGACGCGCCACCTCAAGCCTCCTGGCGGGGGGTGATCTTCACGCTTTCCATACGTCGCTTGGGCACCGAGACTCGAAGGACTCCCTGCTGGAACTGCGCGGAGATCCCTTCGACGTCGATCGCGAACCCCAGCTCGAAAACGCGGCGAAACCTGCCGTAGCTCCGCTCCATGCGAAGGAAGCTCCGGTGGCCCTCGGCGGGCTGGCGGCGGCCGGAGATCTCCAACCGCCGATCCTCGGCCTGCAGGTCGATGTCCTCCCGGCGGACCCCCGGCAGCTCGGCATGGATCGAGTAACCGTCCTCGGTCTCCAGCACGTCGACCGCCGGGGTCCAAAAACCCGGAGGAGAGATCTCCCGATCGTCCAGCTCGGTCGACAGGAGAGCCTGCTCGAACAGCGCGTTGATCCGCTGTTGGATGCGAGCCAGCTCGTCGAGATAATTCTTGCGCGGAGACATCGGCTCTCCTTTGCCCGTTTCTCGCTTGTTCCTGTCGACCGAGAACCCGCCAAGCTTACTTCTTGTCGACGTCCACGTACTCTGCGTCGATCACGTCGTCCGACGTCGGCTTGCCCGGCCCTTCCTGCGCGCCCCCGCCCGCGGCCTGGCCGCCCGTCGTCCGATAGACCGCCTCGGCCATCTTGTGCGACGCCTTGGTCAGCTTGTCGACCGCCTTCTCGATCGAGGCCGCGTCGTCCGCCTCGAGCGCCTTCTTCGCCTCGGCGAGCGCCTCTTCGATCTGACCCTTCTCGTCCGCGCTGAGCTTCTCCTTGTTCTCGTCGTAGCTCTTCTGCGTCTGGTAGGTCAGACCGTCAAGCTGGTTGCGCTGCTCGACCTGCTTGCGCCGCTCCTTGTCCTCGGAGCTGTGGACCTCGGCCTCCTTGACCATCCGATCGATCTCCTTGTCGTCGATGCCCGACGACGCAGTGATCGTGATGTTCTGCTCCTTGCCCGTGCCGAGGTCTTTCGCCGACACGTGGACGATGCCGTTCGCGTCGATGTCGAACGTCACCTGGATCTGCGGCATGCCGCGCGGAGCCGCCGGGATCCCTACCAAGTGGAACTTGCCGAGCGTCCGGTTGCCGGCCGCCATCTCGCGCTCGCCCTGGAGGACGTGGACCTCGACCGAAGTCTGGTTGTCCGCGGCGGTCGAGAAGGTCTCGCTCTTCTTGGACGGGATCGTCGTGTTGCGCTCGATCAGCTTGGTGAACACGCCACCCAGGGTCTCGATGCCGAGCGAGAGCGGGGTCACGTCGAGCAGCAGCAGGTCCTTGACGTCGCCCGCGAGGACGCCGCCCTGAACCGACGCGCCGATCGCCACCACCTCGTCCGGATTGACGCCCCGGTTCGGCTCCTTGCCGAAGACGTCCTTGACCAGCTTCTGGATCGCCGGCATGCGGGTCTGGCCGCCGACCAGGACCACCTCGTCGACGTCCTTCGCCTCGAGCCCGGCATCCTTGATCGCCTGGAGGACCGGCTTGATCGACCGCTTGATGATGTCCTCGACCAGCGCTTCCAGCTTCGCCCGGGTCATGCGGAGGTTCATGTGCTTCGGACCCGAGGCGTCGGCCGTGATGAACGGCAGGTTGATGTCCGTCTCCTGCGCCGAGGAGAGCTCGATCTTCGCCTTCTCCGCCGCCTCCTTCAGGCGCTGGACGGCCATCGCGTCGTTGCCGAGGTCGATGCCCTGGTCCTTCTTGAACTCCTCGAGCAGCCACTCGATGATCTTCTGGTCGATGTTGTCGCCGCCCAGGTGCGTGTCGCCGTTGGTCGACTTCACCTCGACCACCCCCTCGCCCACCTCGAGGATCGAGATGTCGAAGGTGCCGCCACCGAAGTCGTAGACCGCGATCGTCTGGTCCTTCTTCTTGTCGAGACCATAGGCGAGCGCCGCGGCGGTCGGCTCGTTCACCAAGCGCTTGACGTCGAGACCGGCGATCCGGCCGGCGTCCTTGGTCGCCTGGCGCTGGGCGTCGTTGAAGTACGCGGGAACGGTGATGACCGCCTCGGTGACCTTCTCGCCGAGATAGTCCTCGGCCGCCTGCTTGAGCTTCTGCAGGACCATCGCAGAGATCTCGGGCGGCGAATAGCGTTTGCCGTCGATATCCACGCGTACGTCGCCGTTCTCGGCCCGCTCGACCGCGTACGGAATCATCTTCATCTCGTCGCCCACCTCGTCGAAGCGGCGACCCATGAAGCGCTTGATCGAAAACACCGTGTTTCTCGGGTTGGTGACCGACTGACGCTTGGCGACCTGCCCGACCAGACGCTCGCCCCCCTTGGTGAAACCGACCACCGAAGGGGTGGTTCGATTTCCTTCGGCGTTGGGGATGACTTTCGCCTCCCCGCCTTCCATCACGGCCACCACGCTGTTCGTGGTTCCGAGGTCGATACCGATGATCTTGCTCATGCTCTCCTCCTGGGTTCGCGGGATGGTCGCGGGGCGAAACCTGCGTTCGTCGCTCGCCGCATCGCGTACGGAGGTTAAAACCTAAGCGAACCCGAGTCAATTCCCGAAAATCAGAGATCTACATCGAAACACTCATATCTCGGCCGCCGGAGCTGTCCGAACCTCCTCTGGCCCCGGTGCGCCGTTTGTCCACCAACCGCCGGGCGCGGCGATCTCCCGAGAAGGGTCAGTCGAGGAGGACGAGAGGGGCGACCCGGCTACCGGGGCGAACGGCGAGGAATTCGGGATCGAGGAGGAAATTGCCCGAGATGCTCCGCTGGACCTCTTCTTCCCCCTCGCTCCGACCTTCGGCATGCAGCTGGTAGGTCTTCTCGTGGGCGATGAAGCGGAGAGGTCTCCCATCGACGTCGACCAGGTCCTGCGAGCCCAGCAGGCCGCGATCGCGCAGCTCCCGGAGATGCTCGGGGAAGCGACCCTCGAGCAGATAGAAGGTCTGGGCCGCCCGATCGATTTTCAGGAACTGGGCCGACCGCTGGGTCTCGTCGAGGCCTTGGAGCGAGGCGGACTGCCAGGAAAACGGCAAAACCACCTGCCCCGGGCGGAAGAACGTCAACGCAACGATCCCCAACGTCGCGAGCACGGCGAGGATCCGCCCCAAATGCCGAGCCGGCCGCGAAACCGGGGTGGGATCGAGCGTCATTTGCCGGATCCCCACGCCTCCCACCTTCCCGAGCGGGCCGGCGGGTCCATGGGCGGGCTCCGTCCCGGGGAACGGAACGACGATCGCCGGCAGCATCTCGCTGGACCGGGCCTCGGCGGCCCGCGCCGCGGGCGGGAATCCCAACACCGCCCCGGAGCCTCCCGGCCTCGCGCCGTCCGGCGGGACCATCGGCGCGAGGGAGGGGGCATCCATGGACATCGAGGGCGGCCCAGACGGCGGGCCGGGGGGCGGCGCCGGCGAGGGCGCCGGGGCTCGGCGGGGCGGCGCCGGAGGGGCGGCCTTCGCGCTCACCGCATGCAGGAGCAGCTCGTCGACCCGGATCGGCACGAAGCCTTCCTCGTAGGAGACCTCGTCGCCCGAATAGAACTTGAAATCGCCCTCCCGCCAGTCGAGGAGCGTCTCGAGCAGCTGCCGGGTATGGACCCGCAACGCCTCGAGCAGCCGGGCGCGCGAAACGAACCGCCGCTCGACCAGGAAGTCGATCAGCCTCTGGCCGGTCGTCGCCTGCTCGCTCGCGGCCCGCGCGAAGTCCGCGGCCGAGAGCACCCCGGTATCGACCAAGACCTGCTTCAACCCCTCCTCGACCGCCTGGTTCAGGGAGTCCGCGACGACGATCTTCCCGTGCAGGAAGGAGATCGCGACGATGTCCTCGGTCCCTTGGACCGTGAGAATGCCGGTCTTCTGCTGCTGGGCGATCAGCTGCAGGATCTCGGGCAGCTGAAAGAGATCGAGGTTGCCTTCGACGCTCATCTGGATCTCGCCTTCGGGCGCCTCAGATCTCGTTCGCCAGATCGAAGCGGTAGCGTGCGAAGTAGAACACGGCGAGGCCGAGGAGCATCAGCGTCCAGGCGGTCCCCTGACCGAGCCCGAAGCCCCCGGGGAGACGGAATCCGAGCCGAGGCAGGAACGGAATCGAGATGAAGGCGAGGGCGCCGAGCATCGCCCCGAACCCACGTAGGCCGTCCCCCACCTCCGCCGACGGCAAGCCGGGCAGGAGGACCCGAAGCCAACGCTGCGAGGGACGCGAACCGACCTTCACCGCGAGCGGAACGTCGCTATAGCCGGAGCGGTTCCGCCGGATCGCGTCGAGCGCCACCGCCACGAGCAGCAGGGAGAGCGCGACGCCCGCGGTGCCGAACCGTCGCAGGAGATCCCCCCGTCCACGCCGGGAGGCGGCGGGGCTCGCGAGCTTCTCCTCGAGCTGGGCGCGGATCTCGGGAATGCGATCGAATCCGCCGTCGAGCGTCACCACCCGCTCGGCTCGCTGGACCCACCCCTCGACCTTCGCGCGGTCGCGCGTCCGGGCCTCGGCGTCGGCGCGCTCGGCTTCCTGGAACCGGTACGAGCCGCGGTAGGCCCACGACAAGTTGTACTGCGCCTCGGCGCTCTGCAAGTCCACCTCGCCCGCCCGCTTGTACTGTTCGATCGCCTGCTCGTATTCGTGGCGCACCAGATAATAGGAACCGACGTCCACCAGGGCGGAGGAGTTGCGCGGCTCCTTTTGGATCACTTCCAGGTAGAGTTCTCGGGCCGGCTCCCACTGACCGAGCCGACGGTGGACGTCGGCGACCAGTTGACGGACCGCGACGCTCTCCGGCAGCAGGGTCCTGAGCGTGCCGAGGTCGTTGAACAGATCGCCCGAAAGCTCCCGGCGCTCCAGGCTGTCGAGAGCGAGGGCCGGCGGGGAGAGAGCGATCGCCAGGCGCTGGCGCTGCTCGGAGAGCACCGGCGAAGCGATCGCGAGGAGGGCCCAGGCGCTCGCGAGCACCACCCGCTCGCTCACCGAGGCGTAGCCCCAGAGCAGCACCGACCACCAGAGCACGAGCCAGATCAGGCCGGTCGGCAGGACGAGCGGCCAGACCGCGACGGCGACCGCGAACGGCAGGGAGAAGCGACTCGATCGGGCGGAGAAGATCCGGCCGACGTCCGCGAGCAACGCGCCGCCCTTAGCCGCGAACTGGATCGCGACGAAGAGGGCGGCCGCGGCGAGCAGCAGCCACAACGCCCAGACCAACATTCCCTCGAGAAACAATCGACGCTCGAAAGGCCAGGTGAGGACCCTCCAGACGCCGACGAAGGTCTGGCCGACCGCGGTCGGATACCGGCCGCCGATCCGCGCCACGGTCGCGGCGGCGAACGAGATCTCCGGACGGCCGGGATCGAACCGTTCCGCCGCGGCGAGCGCCTGGCGAGAGAGGTCGAAATCTCCCTTGCGGGCGCCGTCGACCGCGCGCAGGAGCGCGCCGCGGGCGAGATCCGGGATGCGCGCGAAACCGAGACCGCGGGTCGTCTCGAGCAGGTCGGTCACCCGGTCGACGGACTTGTCGGGATCGCCCTGGACCAGCCACTGCACCGCCTGGTCCTGGGTCTGATGGAGGGTGCGCGACACGGGGTCGCCTAGCTCGAAGCGTGGCTCGTCGAGCGCGGCGGCGGCCGGCCGGACATCCCCCAGACCGAGGAACGCCGCCAGGACCGCCAGGCCCCCGAGGACGGCGAGCGCGCGACGAGGCTGGGCCTCAGCCCCGCTTTTGGACATAGCGAACCCGGGAGCGATAGAGGAGGTCTTCGAGGTAGGCGGCCTCCTGGACGCTCAAATGCCCGGCCGTCTTCTGCCGGAGGACGTCCAGCAGGTCGATGTGCAGCCGCGCCATCTCCAGATTCTCGGCCGACTCGCCGGTCGGAAGCTCGAGGTCGCCGAGATAGATGGCGATCGGCTCGGCGAGCAGGCTCACCAGGTCGTAAAACGTCGGCCGACCGAGGCCGGGCGGCGTACCGGGAAGCTCCAGGCGGGCGCTCCCGCCCTCCTCGCCGCGTCCCGGAGGGCCTTGAGGCGGCGTAGCGGCCGCCCCGACAGGGGCCGGGGCAGCGGGTGAAGCGGCAGGAGTCGGCGCCTCGGGAGCGCCGGTCTCGGCAACCTCCGGCTCGGCCGCGCGGGGCTCGGCGAGGAAGCTGTATTCCTCCCGAAGCTTGCCGTCCGCCGTGAACATCCTCTTGTCGGTGACCTTGATCTTTTCGTCGCTCACGGGGCGAGGACCCCATCTTTCGAAAGCCAGCTCGGCGTGGAAGGGGGGAAACGAGGTACGAACGTTGACAAAAAGCGTAGCAAGCGCAAATCTCCCGCGGCAAGTCGATTCGTAGAGGCGATCATAAGGCCGCCCCGGCAATCTACGGCGTCTCCGGCCCTTCGCCCTTCCAATCCATGCCCGCCCCCGACCTCCAGAAGCTCGTCGACCTCGTCGCCCGCCTCCGCGCGCCGGACGGCTGCCCGTGGGACCGCGAGCAGTCGCTCGCGGATGTTCGAGCCTACCTGCTCGAAGAGGCCCATGAAACGGCGGGCGCGATCGACTCCGGCGATTGGGAGGAGGTGGCCGCGGAGCTCGGCGACCTCCTGTTCCAGGTCGCGTTCATCGGCCGCCTCGCCGAGGAGGCCGGGGCGTTCGAGCTCGCCCAGGCGATCGAGGGAGTGCACGCGAAGATGGTCGCCCGGCACCCCCACGTCTTCGGCGCCGAGGAGGACCGAGCGAGCCTTTCCGACGCCCAGGCGGTGCGCGAGGCCTGGGAGCGGCGGAAGGTGAAAAAAGATCCGGGCCGTTCGGTGCTCGCCGGGGTCTCCGCCTCGCTTCCCGCCCTGCTCTCCTCCTACCGGCTGACCCAGAAGGCCGCAGGGGTCGGCTTCGACTGGCCGGACGCCTCCTCGGTCCTGGACAAGGTGGAGGAAGAACTGGGGGAGCTCCGCCAAGCGCTCGAGCGCGGCGAGGAATCCACGGACCGGGAGGCGACGCGCGACGCAAGTCGCGAAGCCATCGCCGAAGAGCTCGGCGACCTCCTGTTCACCCTGGCGAATCTCGGCCGCAAGCTCGACCTCGATCCCGAGGCGGCCCTCGCGCGGGCGAACCTGAAGTTCCGCCGCCGGTTCGAGGCGATCGAGGCCGGCCTCGCCGCGGCGGGCAAAAGCCCGGCCGACGCTACGCTCGAGGAGATGGACGCACTTTGGAACGAGGCGAAACGGTCGGGTCTTTAGCTCACTCGACGATCGTGATTCCCGCCGCCTCGGCGGCCTCGAGCACCCGAAGATAGCCGGCGCCCAGGTAGAGAGGCATCGGGGCGTCCACCATTTCGAGGTCCCGCCGCTCGACCCGGTCGCCGAACAGGACGACCGCCCGTGAGGTGTCGTGCTGTCGGGAGATCCAGACCAGCCCATCGAACCGCTCGGACGAAGCGTGGAGCGCCGAGGCCCAAGCGGCCGTCGCCCGGTAGGAGGAGGCCTCCGACTCGATCAGGTCGACGCGCCTCACCCCGAGGCGACTGAGGCCGAACCCGTGGAGCTGGGCGAAACGGAGCGGCCGGCGCGCCCCCACGACCGAGATCAGGAGCGGCCGCAGGGCGGAGCGTTCGACGATCCGGAACCCACCGCCGAGCGGAACGTCGTGGAAGAGCGTCTCCGAAAGCGCCCCGTCGAACGAGGAGGCCCCATAAATCGTCGGAACGGCCCTTCCCCGCCCGTCGTCGAACGGATGGAACCGCCCGGCCCCAAACCCCGGGTTGAACTCCGTCGCGCCGAAACGCCCGTCGTGACAACGCACGACGGGCTCGCCGGGGGTCCAGATCTCGGTCAGAGGATCGAGCGTTTCGGGCGGTGAAGGGAGCCGGGGTCGGGTTCCTTCGGTCGAGGTCAGAAGACGATCCCCTCCGCCGCGCGCCCGGCCGCCGCCGCGACGGCCTCCGGCTCCGTCTCCAGAAGGTCGACGGGCCTGCGTCCCTCCAGCCAACCGTTGTCGGCCGCGAACCAGAGGGCGAGCTCCCACGACGACCGGCCCGAGAGGGCCACGGCGACGTCGCGCACCGCGGCGAGCGGCTGCCCCTGCTCGTCGAACTGGTATCCGGGAAAGACCTCGGCCCCGCGGTGGAGTACGGAGAAGATCCGCCCCTCCTGCTTCCACCGGTTCGCGAGGGCCGCCCGGTTCCGCGCGCGCGACCCCGCCCGTTCCGCCACCTCGCGGCTCGACAGCCCCCCGAACTCGCGCAGTAGTTGGTCGCGGGCCGCCGCGTTGCGCCGCGCCTGGAGCACCGCCGCCGGGCTGGGCACGGGCATATCCGGCAGCATCGCCTCGATCAGCGTCGCGGCGCTCCGCCGGCTGACTGACTCGGCCTGGAGCAGGGAGCGGACGAGGGCGATCAGGTCCGCCTTCGGCCAGGGGCTCTCGCCGTAGGCCAGGGCCACCGATTCGGCGATTTCTCCGGCGTACGCCGAGCCGGTCGGATACGGTCGGTCGCTCATGTCGAAATGATACTCGTGATCTCCGCTCATCACAAGAGGCGCGATCACTTTCTCTCGAGCGTGCCGAGCGACTCGAGCACGCGGGCGAGGTATGGGGCGACGGTTTTCGCCAAGATCCGATGCCCCTCGACGGTCGGATGGATGCCGTCCGCCTGGTTGAGCTCCGGCTCTCCTCCCACCCCCTCCAAGAGGAACGGGACGAGAGCCGAGCCGGTCGCCTCGGCCACCCGGGGGAAGATCGCCTCGAAGCCGTCCGCGTAGTCCTTGCCGTAGTTGGGCGGGATCCTCATGCCCAGGATCAGGACCTTCGCCCCGGCCGCCTGGGAGCGCTCGACGACCGCGCGCAGGTTCTTTTCGAGATCCGCGAGCGGCTGGCCGCGGAGGGCGTCGTTGGCGCCCAGCTCGACCACCACGACCGCCGGCTTCTGCCGCAACAACCAATCGATGCGACTCACACCGCCGGCGCTCACGTCGCCGCTCACCCCGGCGTTGATTACCTGGATCGGGTGCCCCTCGGCGGCGAGGATCTCCCCCACCCGCGCAGGGAACGCCTCTTCGACCGACACGCCAAGCCCGGCGGTGAGGCTGTCGCCCACGAACAGCACCTTCGGCGGGGCCGAGCCCGGAGAGGCGAGAGAAGCGGCCGAGGGGGCGGCACCGGCCGGTTCCTCAACCGTCGAGGCCACGGGGGCCGCATCCTGCGAGACCTTCGCGGCCGGTTCGTCGACCTTTTCATTGGATCGGCCGCAGGCGCCGAGCGAGAGGACAGCAAACCCGGCGAATCCGGAAAACACCGCGAGCCGAGCCAGCCGAGTAAGACCGAGTGGAATTGAAACGTACTGTCTCCCTGGGAGCGTGTCGGAATTTTTCATCGCCCCATCGTAACCTCGCCGCCCCATGGGAAATGCCCGAGGGGCGGGAACGGTTAGGAAGTCTCACGAAAGACCCCCATGAAACCACCGACTCCACCCACACCACCCACGCCAACGACCCCAAGACCCCGTATCGAGCTCCGCAAACTCACTCGGCGCCTCCCCTCCGGCGGGCGCGATCTCACCATTCTCGACGGCGTCGACCTCTCGATCGCGTCCGGCGAGTTCGTCGCCGTCCTCGGACCGTCGGGCAGCGGCAAGTCGACGCTGCTCGCCCTGATGGCCGGCCTCGACCGCCCGAGCGCGGGCGAGATCCTGCTCGACGGCCAGGCGATCCAGGACCGTTCCGAGGACGAGCTCGCCCGTCTGCGGCGTACCGAGCTCGGCTTCGTCTTCCAATCGTTCCAGTTGCTCGGCAACCTCACCGCCCGGGAGAACGTGCTGCTCCCGCTCGAGCTGCTCGACCGCCCGGGGGCCGGCGAGCGAGCCGACGAACTGCTCGCCGCGGTGGGACTCGCCGACCGCGGCCACCACTACCCGACGCAGTTGTCCGGTGGCGAGCAGCAGCGGGTAGCCCTCGCCCGCGCGTTCGCCACGCGGCCCCCGATCCTGCTCGCCGACGAGCCGACCGGCAACCTCGACGGCGCGACCGGGAGGAAGGTTCTCGAGATCCTCCTCGGCCTGCGCGAGCGCCATGGAACCACGATGGTGCTCGTCACCCACGACCCGGCGGTCGCTGCGCTCGCGGACCGCCGGATCCACCTGCGAGACGGCCGGATCGATCGGGAGGAGCGGCGCGAGGAGAACGCCCCCTCCTCCCTCCCCTCCCCGACGGGAACCGCCGCTTGAAGCCGCGCACCCTCCTGACCTGGATGCTCCGCGAATCGCGCGGCGCGTTCGGCCGTTTCGCGTTCTTCGTCGCCTGCCTCGCCGTGGGGGTCGCCGCGGTGGTCGCGATCGCTGGGCTCGCCTCGGGGCTCGACTCCGGCATCCGCTCGGAAGCGCGGCAGCTGCTCGCGGCCGATCTGTCGATCGAAAGCCGCCGCGCGCTGCCTCCCGAGCTCGACCTCTCCCGCCTGCTCCCCCCGGGCTCGCGGACCGCCGCCGTCCGCGAGATGGTGACCGTCGTCGCCGCGCCGCCCAAGGACGGCAAACCCGGCCGAAGCCAGCTCGTCGAGCTCAAGGCCGTCGAGCGCGGCTATCCGTTCTACGGCAAGCTCTCGGTCGTTCCAAACCGGCCGCTCGCCGCGCTGCTCACGCCCGAGACGGCGGTGGTGGCGCCCGAGCTGCTCGGCGCCCTGGGGCTTCGCGAACGGCCGGGCGGTCCGCCGCTCGTCTTCCGCATCGGCACCGCGGATTTCCGCGTCGCCGGCCAGGTCTCGGCCGAGCCCGACCGGGTGGGCATCGGCGCGGCGTTCGGCCCGCGGGTGTTCCTGTCGATGGAGGGGCTCGCGCGCGCCGGGCTGATCGCAAAGGGGAGCCGCGTCTCGTACACGACCCTCATCGCGGTCCCCGGCTCCACCCCGGCCGCGGGCCTCGACAAGCTCGCCGAGCGCGTGCGCGCCGCCCTGCCGGCCAACGAGGCCTATCGCGTCGAGACCTATCGCCAGGCGCAGCCGCAGCTGCGCCGGAGCTTCGCGCAGGTCGGCCGCTTCCTCGGCCTGGTCGCCCTGCTCTCGCTGTTCGTCGGCGGCATCGGCGTCGCCCAGAGCGTGCGCGCCTGGCTCGCCGGACGCCTGGACGCGATCGCGATCCTCAAATGCCTCGGCCTCCGGCCGCGCGAGGTGCTCACGCTCTACCTCGGCCAGACCGCCTTCCTCGGCCTCGTCGGCAGCCTGATCGGAATCGCGCTCGGCGTGGCCGTCCAGCTCGCGATCCCCCGCCTGTTCGGCGACCTGGTCCCCGCCGCGCTGATCCAGCCCTGGCAGCCCGGCGCGCTCCTGCGCGGCCTCGCGCTCGGGGTCGGGGTGGCGCTCCTGTTCAGCCTGCCGCCGCTCGCCGGCCTGCTGCGCGTCCCCCCCTCGCGCGTGCTGCGCCGCGACGCCGAGCCGCTGCCGGTCCATCGCATGACGGCGGTTTTCGCGTTCGTGGCGCTCGCCCTGGGCCTGCTCGCGCTCACCTACGCTCAGACCAAGTCGCCGCTCCTCTCCGCCCAGTTCGTCGGGGCGCTCTCCCTCGCGACCGCGGTGCTCGCCGCCGGGGCGACCGGCCTCGCCCGCTCGATCGGCAAGCTGCCCCGATTTTCGAGCGTCGCGCTACGCCACGGCCTCGGCGCACTGGTCCGTCCGGGCGCCGCCACGGTCGGTGCGATCGTCGCCCTGGGGCTCGGCGTGATCACGGTCCTCACCATGTCGCTGGTCGAGCACCGGATCTCCCACGAGCTCAAGCGCGACCTGCCGACCAACGCGCCGAGCGCGTTCATGGTCGACATCCAGCCCGAGCAGTGGGAGGGCGTGCGCGCCCTCCTCACCCGCTCTCGGGCTGACCGGATCGAATCGGTCCCCGTCGTGATGGCGCGCATCCGCTCGATCGACGGCCGGCCCGTCGACCAGATCGCCGCCGAGCGGCGCGGACGACGCCCGGAACGAGACGACAACGAAAGCCGCGAGGAGCGCGGCCGGCGCTGGGCGCTCACCCGCGAGCAGCGGCTCACCTACCTCGAGAAGCTCCCCGCCGACAACGTGATCGTCGCGGGCAAGCTCTGGAGCGACCCCCGCCAGGGGGAGGTGAGCCTCGAGCAGTCGTTCGCCGAGGACCTCGGCGTGGGTCTCGGCAGCCACCTCGGTTTCGACGTCCAGGGGGTGCCGATCGACCTCGTGGTGACCAGCCTGCGCACGGTCGACTGGGGAACCTTCGGCATCAACTTCTATCTGGTGGTCGAGCCCGGCGTCCTCGAGCAGGCGCCGCAGCAGCGGGTGGCGACCGCCCGCCTCGCGACCGGCAGCGAGCAGCGCGTCCAGGACCTCCTTGCCGCGGCGTACCCGAACGTCACCTTCCTGCGCATCCGCGAGATCCTGAGCAAGATCCTCGGCGTGCTCGAACGGATCGGGCTCGGCGTCCGCTTCCTCGGCGGCTTCACCGCTCTGTCCGGCATCGCCATCCTCGCCGGGGCGATCAGTGCCGGCTCGGTGCGGCGCGGACGCGAGGTCGCCCTGCTCAAGACCCTCGGCATGACGCGCCGGCAGGTCGCGACCGCGTTTGCGGTCGAATACGCCCTGATCGGAGCCGTCGCCGGCCTCCTCGGCACGGCCGCCGGAGCGGCGATCAGCTGGGGGGTCATCACGCGGGGCTTCGAGCTCCCCTACGAAATCGACCTCCCACGGCTCGGATTGGGGCTCGCCCTCGCGATCACCCTCTCCGTGGTCGCCGGCCTCGCGGCGAGCGTACGAGCTCTGGAACGCCGGCCGATCGAAGTGCTGCGCGACGAGTGAATCCGGCGGCCCCCTAACCTCGAAAGTCCGGCCGCCCCTACTCCGGCAGCTCTCCCGGGTGATCCAGCAGGTAGCTTACCGGGACGATCTCGAAGCCGTCCGCCACCGCTTTCGGGATCTCCTCGGCGAGGACCGCGAGGGTGTTGGGGTGAGGGTGGCCGATCGCGATCGCCGCCCCTCGCTTTCGGGCGAGCGCGAGCAGGCGGGCGAATTGGGCGCGGATCGCCGCGGGCTCTTCGACGTCGTCGAGGAACACCTGCCGCTCCGCCGCCGGGACCCCCAGCTCGATCGCCATGCGGTAGCCGACGCTCTTCGCGCTGGTTCGGGAATCGAGGAAGAACAGGTGCTTCTTCGCCAGCCGCGCGAGCACCGGGCGCATCGCCCGCGGGTCCGCGGAGAGCCCGGAGCCCATGTGGTTGTTCACGCCCACGGCCCCCGGTACCGCCGCGAGCGCGCGATCGGTGGCCTCGACCAGCTCCGCCTCGGTCATCGCCGAGAGGAGTGCTCCGGGCCCCGGGTCGCCCGCACCTTCGGGCTCCATCGGCAGGTGGCAGAGCATCTCCTCGCCGCGCGTCTCGAGCTCCGCCACGACCGCGCCCGTCTGCTCCTCGTAGGGGAGGACCGAGTAGGTGATCGGCACCTGGAACGATTCGATCTCCTCGATCTCGGTCTCTTCGCGGCCGAGGTCGTCGATGACGATCGCGATCCGCGGCCCTGCCGCCGAGGGGACGGACGAGCTCACCCCGCCCTGCTCCGGCACGCCGTGGCGTTTCGAGCCCTGGCCGCGCGTGCCACGCGACGAGGCCGAGCCGGTATGTCCGGTCGAGGCTCGCGACGTTTTTCCGGTGCCGGTCTTCTCTTCCCCGCCCCGCGTCTGGCAGGAGAGGTAGACCGCCGCCAGCGCGGCGAGCAGGCCGAGCACGACGATCGTCGCGCGGCGGCCATTCGAACCGCCGTTCGAGCCCCCGCTCGAACCGCCGGACGATTTTCCGGAGCGCGACCCACGGCCGCTTCCCTTCGGGGAGGTGCGCTGGGTGCTTCGTTTGTAGGGCGGCATGCTTTAGAGGGTCGGGGCGGACCGCTCGGCGGCCCAGCCCCGAGGCCCGAAACGGCCTACGCGGCTTTCTTCGCCGCTTCCGGCTCCGCCTGAACGCGGCGCAAGCCCTGCTTCAAGATCAGGTCGTCGAGGGGGGTGTCCTTGTCCTCGAACGTGCGCGACCGTTCGTCGACCTGGACATCGGGAAGGATCGCCTCGTTGAGCGGCTTGCGATCGGGGCCGGAATAGAAAGCGTCGGTATAGATCAACCGGCCGCCGTTCGACAGATCGGCCGAAGCCAGGCGCCCGGCGTAGCCGAACGTCCGCTCGCCCACCACCTCGGCATCGACCTTCTGCGCCAGGACCGTCGCCAGCACTTCGGCCGCCCCGAGAGTGCCGCGGTCGACCAGGACGACGAGGCGGCCCCCCTTCCAGACCGGCGCCTCGCTGCCGGTGAAGGTCGAGATCTGCCCCTTCCGGCCGAGCAGCGCGCCGAGGTCGCCGCGGGTGAACAGCCGGGCGACCTCGTAGGCCGCCTCCGGATCGCCGCCCGCGATTCCCCGCAGGTCGACGATCAGGCGATCGCCAACCTTCTTCTTGGTCAGCAGAGAGCGCGTCGCCCAGGCGGTCCGCTCGCCGAAGCTCGGTACCGCGAGGACCGGCAGACCCTCGACCCGCTCGAGGCTCGGCGGGGCCGGCGTCACGGCGCCGAGCTCCACGGTCACGTTCCGCGTCTCGCCCAGGCGGAGCAGGCGCAGGGGCACCTTGCTTCCCGGCTCGCCGGCGAAGACCTCTTCGACCTCCCAGAGCGGCAGGCGATGCGCGTCCTTGCCCGCCGCCTCGACCAGGATGTCACCGATCTGCACGCCGGCTTTCTTCGCCGGTCCGCCCGTCTCGATCGCCACCACGTAGACGATGCCGTTGTCCTTGACCAGGTGGAGGCCGCTCCGGGTGGCGCCCACCTTCTGCGCCTCCAGATACCGCGAGACCGAAGCCGGCGGCACGTACTGCGAGAAGGGATCGAGCGCCTCCGTCGTGCCGTCCATCGCGCTCGCCATCAGCGAGGTGATGTCGGTCTTGTCGACGTAGGTCTGGCGCACCAGATTCAGCACCTCGGTGAAGACGCCGAGGTATTTCGTGAGCGAGTCCCCCTTGCCGTCCGCCGAGCCGCGATCCGCGGCGTAGAGGAACGTCGATGCGATCATCGGCAGGACCAGGAAGAGGGAAGCGAACAGGAAGGCGATGCGGCTGCGACTCATGGCGACCTCGTGGAACGGAGCCAGGTGAGAGGGTCCTCGGGGCGATTCTCCGCGCGAATCTCGAAGTACAAGGTGTCGGTCGCGACGCCTACCACCTGGGCCAAAGATACCATATCGCCCGAGCCCACCCGGAGGCTGGACATCCCGGCCGCGAGCGACAGCACCTGCCCGGAGTGCTTCAGTACGACGGTCCAACCGTACCCCTGGAACGGAGCCGCGTAGATCACCTTGCCCGGGTAGATCGCCCGCACCTCGCCGCCCGGCTCGGTCGCGAGGTCGATCCCGTTGTGCGGCACTTCCGTGCGGTAGCGCGGATCGAGCCGCGGCCCGAAGCCTTCCTTGACCTGGCCGCGCGCCGGCCAGTCGAGCAGGCCGCGCACCTGCTGGATCGGTGAGCCGAGCGATCCGGCGCTCCCCTGATTCCGCCCGTACAGCAGGTCGATCAGGTTCGCGAGCTTCCGCTCCTTCTCCGTGAGAGCGCCCTCCTCGGCCGCGAGCGTCTTGCCCTCCCGCTCGGCCCGCGCGAGGAGCAGCGCCCGGCGTCCGCGGAGGGCGACCAGGTCCCGCCGCCGCGCCTCCTCCCGCCCGACCCAAAGCTCGCTCGCCTTGCGCTCCGCGCCCAACCGCTCGCGCTCGACCGCGAGCGCCGCCTGAGAGGACCGGTAGCGCTCGATCGCCTGGGCGTCTCGTGTGGCGAGGAAGCGGAGCAGGCGGACCGAAGGGAGCAGGCGGCTGTCCGGATGGAGCGTGAGCAGCAGCCGCAGGTACCCCTCGCGCCCGAACCGGTAGAGGCCCGAAAGCCTCCGCTCGAGCCCCTGCTTCGCCGCCTCGAGCTCCCCGGTGAGGCGGACAACCTCCGCGGCGATCGCCGCCTCGCGCCGGGCCGCGAGGTCGCGCGCGGCGACCGCCTCGGCCAGCTGCTCTTTTTGTAGGTCGAGATCGAGATCGGCCGCCTGCAGCTCCCCGGCGAACCCGGTCTGCGCGCGCCGCACCTCGATCAGACGGTTCTTGAGCGTACCGATCCGGGCGCGGATGTCCAACAGCTCCCGCTCCCGCTGCTTGACCGCCGAGGCGGCCGATTCGGGCCCGCCCGCCGGCGGCTGGCCCGGCGTGGGCTGCGCGCCGAGCGCGAGGACCGTGAAGAGGAGACCGGCGCCCCATCGCCGGAGACAGCGCCCCTGGGGCGAGGCCCCGCTTTCCGAGTGGCCTCGATCGCGGGGCATCCGGCTACCCCTCGACCGCTCGCCGCAACTCGTCCTTCATCGCGGCGGGCAGCTGGTTCCAGGGCAGGTCGTACAGCGCGCCCGCCAAGGCCCACAGGAGATTCAAGGAGACGGGGAATCCCCCGTCGCGGCAGCGGCGGTAGGCCTCGGCCGGGCCCACCGCCTCCAGATCGTCGATCGTCTCGATCCCCACGGCCGCGAGCCACGAGCCCGACTTCGGGCCGAGGTTGCGCAGCGTGGCGGTGCCGCTCATGGCGCTCCGAGAACCCTCCGTCCTCGCCTCTCTAGTTCCCCGGCCCCAGCAGGCTCTTGCCGTCGAGCTTCTCGGGCGGCGCCACCTTGTAGAGCTCGAGCACCGTCGGCATCACGTCGCCCATGTAGGCGTCCTTGGCGTTCAGCTTCAGGTTCGAGAACAGGATGCCGTTCACCAGCGGCGGATAGACCGAGCAGTGGTCGCCGCTCCAGACCTGCGTGTTGTCCTCGACGATCGAGGTGCCGATGCCGCCGAGCGAGTCCTGCCAGCCGACGCGATAGCCGCGGCTGTTCGAAGGGATCATCTCCGGGATCAGCTGCGGGTCGTAGACGCCGTACGCCTCGTCGCGCGTGAAGACGTGGGCGACCGGCTTCTCCCCCGTCTTGTCGTCGACGAACGCTTCGAGCTTCGCCTTGATCTCGGCGGTGAGCGCCGCGGCGTCCTTCGGATCGACGATGCCCTTCGCCTCGCGGCCCTTCAAGTTGAGGTAGATGCCGCCCAACCCCACGTAATACGCGCGAGTCCGGCTCCAGTCGACGTTGGTGAAGAACTTGCCTTGGCCCGAGAACAGCTCTTCGAGGTTCTTCCGCCCGGCTTCCTGGCCGTTCAGGACCATGTAGCCGTTCTCGACCAGCCAGGTGTTGTAGTTCATCCCGCGGCGGAACGACGCGAAGCCATGGTCCGAGACCACGATCAGCTTGGTGTCGGGGCCGAGCTTCTTCATCGTCTCGCCGACGATCTCGTCCATTTTCTGGTACGCCTCGAGCACCGAGCCGCCCCACTTCTTCGCCCCTTCTTCCGTGTAGAGCGGATGTTTCGGATCGAGGAAGCGGAACATGATGTGCTGCACCCGGTCGGTGAACTCGAAGTAGTCGATCAGCACGTCCCAGGACGGGTCGTCGAGCATGGACAGGAGCATCTCCTTGTCCTTGGCGACCGTGGCGCGCATGTCTTCGAGGAAGATCCCCTCGTCGATCGTGCCGTCGTTCATCGACCAGGTGTCGATGGTCCAACCGATCGTCTTGAACAGCCCGAACCGGTCGGCGAGCTTGCCCGCGAACGAGCGCGGCGTCGAGATGTCGAGGACCGGCGGCAGGTTCGTGGGATCCCACTGGATCGGCGAGAGGTAGAGCCGCACCTCCGGATCGAGCGAGACGAGCCGGAACTTGCCGATGCCGTGGAGCTTGATCACCGGATTGAACGGGAAGACGAACCGCGCCCAGTCGCTCCACTCGCCCGGCTTCAGGGAGAGTTTCTGGCCGGAGACCTCGATGTCGAGCTTGGAGCGGTCTTCGGCGACCGTGAGCTTCATCGGGATCTTGATGTAGTCGCGCCCGTCGCCCGGGAAGAGCTCGTTCGGCGGCCCCTGGATTTCGGTCTCGATCGTCCCCTTGTTGTCGACCAGCTCGACGACGTCGATCGAGAAGTCGCCGCCCCCCTTCGGCGTGAAGAACAGCTCGGAGGTGAAGAAGAACGGCTTGCCGATGCGCCCCGAGAGATCGGGCGTGCCGAGCCCGGTGAGCAGCTCGCCGTGCTCGAACGGCTTCGGCGGGAAGGTGACCGGCATGC
The DNA here is from genome assembly GCA_044226625.1 of Thermoanaerobaculia bacterium. GTDB lineage: Bacteria > Acidobacteriota > Thermoanaerobaculia > Multivoradales > UBA5704 > DASYKS01. The sequence goes on along the minus strand of JBGAGQ010000028.1, from coordinate 2,170 downwards.
GCATGACCCGGACGCTCTTGCCCGCCTTCCCGAGCGTGGTCCAGAAGGTCTCGCCCTGCTGGCGGTTGATCGCGATCGGCCGGTCGACGGGCAGGTATTTCTTCGCCGCCCACGCACCGCCCCCCGCGGCGAGCGCCGCGAGCACGACGGCGGCCACAACGGCCGTCTTGGTCTTCATGCGGAAGACCTTGAGCAGGAGGAACCCGACCAGGAACAGGGCGAGCGCCGCGAGCGCGCCGACGACGATCGGGTTTTTGGTCCCCCAGAGGAACGGCACCCGCTTCTGGTCGTACATGGCGAAGCTCGGCCGGTAGGTGTCGACGTCGCGCTTCAAGAAGTCGAAGATCGTGTGCCGCCCCGGATTCAGCCCGGTCGAGAACGTCGACCAGGAGACGGGGGTCTGCGACGGGATCGTCGACCGGAGCGGGGCAAACGTCCCCTCCTGGGCCAGCTTCGCGAGATTCGGCAGCTTCCCCTCGGCCATCCACTGCTTCGCGAGCTCAGCATCCGCGCCGTCGAAACCAAGGATCACGAGCCTCGGATCCTTGGCCTGGGCAACTGAGGCGGTGAGCGCGAAAGCGAGCGTGAGGAGGGCGAGGGTGAGGCGGCGGAGCGGGTGAGGCGTATTTTTCATGGGTTGAGCCCTTCGGAGCGTTTCAGGAGGGCGGAGTATAGCTGAGGGGGGTTGGGGGGCTGGTCGGCTGCGCCGGAAGGCCAAGCCGGACACCCCTAGAGCGGTTGGGAGCCGGCCCACCCTTCTCTGGCTTTGGTCGCTTAACTCAAGCCACGAACTGGGAACTCCCGCAAGCTCGCAGAGCACCTCTGAAAGGTGTTGGGCAGATCGCTCTGCTCGCATTCAAACCGAGATCGGTCCCGCCTGCGTCAAATGTTCGGGCGTGATCTCCGCGAGCACTCCGACATGTCCGAGAAGGTCCGCAAAGACTAACACGCCGGTCGATTTACCGCATTGCGCCCTTCTCTCACTTGATCGTATCCAGTGCATCCAGATTCATGCTCGCCCAAAAAGGGTGAGTTCCCATCCAGAAATCGTTCCACCGATTCGTTTCCAACCGCCGAAGCCCGGCCCTTACGGCCTCCCGAAGTTGGTCCCCACTATCAATCCCCGTAATTCGGGCAAGCTTTTTGAAATCGCGGCGCCGGGCAGCCCGTAGAAAAAGCGGAAAAGCGCCCAAGCTTGTCAGATATAGCAGTGTCTGCGGATACCAGAATGCGTCCTCAGTAACAAAAGCCATCATTAGCACAAGCAACTCGGCCTGCATTATTTCTACAAATGTCAAATCTGATCGATCCGCATGGCGCTTGATCAACTCTGCTGCGGGTGCGCTGAGCTGTTTGCCTTCAGGTGCGAGGATCTGCAGCGCCCCGGATCGACCGAAGAATGCCTGAAAGTTATCAAAGCGTCCGACCCCGAACGAAGTCGTCTCGGGAAGGAGGTGGCGGCTAGTTCTGGAGCCTCTTGAAGCGGGCGATCAAGGGAACCTACGTGAACGTCGAACCGTTCCACCTCTTCCGCTACTTGGACGAGCAGATTTTCCGGTTCAACCTCCGGAAGGGAACCGATGCCCTCCGATTCGTCCGCGCAGCCACCGGCTTGATCGGTCGCCGCGTCCAGTACAAAGAGTTGATCGGACAAACGACCACGGCCTAAGGGTCAAGGACGGGGGAAGAAACCGAAGGGGGAAAAATGACAGAAGACGAGCCGGGCGGGAAGACCCCGCCCGAACGTACGCCATTCGAGAAGTTCTCGGACCTGACTCGCCGCGTTCTTTCCATTCCAAAGGCGGAAATCGACGAGCGGGAGCGCGACTACAAAGAGCGCAGGAACGCGCCCAAGCCCGCCTAGGTCCGCTTCTCGCGCCACCGGGCGAGTAGGTCATCCTCGGTCTCCAGAGCGCCCGCCCAAAGCTCTGCAAACGCGGGCCGGATGTTGTCGGCCAATACGCACTCGATCACCGAGCGAATCTCCGTCGCGCGGTCGAATGGCCCCTGGTGTTCGAGGATCGCGTCTTCTGTCGAGCGACACCCGAGACTAGAGCTAAGGCGACACCCAGTCTTACGACCTGATCGAAGACGGGAGTCGAGGCGCCAAGCTTCTCCGCAAGGGGGAGTGACCCATGGCGCCGAAGCTCGGTCCGGAGGCAGTCATGAC
>JBGAGQ010000027.1:0-77362 GCA_044226625.1 Thermoanaerobaculia bacterium | reverse complement strand
CTTACAAGGGCGGAGCGCGCGGCTAGTCGTTCGGCGAAGTGCACCGCCCCCACCTCGGTCCTCCCCCGCAAGCGGGGGAGGAAGCCCAACCGACCCCTTTGTGCACCACGGGTCCGCCCACCGCTCCCGACTCGTACATCCTCTCGGCGCAGGGTCCCTCCCCTCGCTTGCGGGGGGAGGCCAGGTGGGGGGCTCTCTTGTTAGCCGCATTTCTCACCGGATTTCGTTCCGAGGCGGAAGAGATGCCGGCGAGTGCAAGGCGCGCGACGAGCCGGCGGCGGAGCTAGCACGGATTCGGGCGGAGCGCGGAAGGTCGGGGGCGCGGAAGACCCAGTCTCGGCGCGCAAGGCGCCAAACGCAGGCGGAGGCGAAGCTCCGAGCCCGAGCGTCGCGTTCCGGGCCGTGAAGCGACTTGCGGCGGCCGATCGCCTACTCCGGAACCGCCAAGCGACTTCCCGGAGCTGGATCACGTTTTCGGAGCCAGGAAATCACTTCCTGAGCTGGGAAGTCATTTCCTGGACTGGGAAGTCACTTCCTGAGCCAGGAAGTCACTTCCTGGACTGGGAAGTCACTTCCTGAGCTGGGAAGTCACTTCCTGTGCCGGGAAGTCACTTCCTGGGCCGGGAAGTCACTTCCTGAGCCGGGAAGTCACTTCCTGAGCCGGGAAGTCACTTCCTGAGCTGGGAAGTCACTTCCTGCGCCGGGAAGTCACTTCCTGCGTTGGGAAGTCACTTCCTGGACTGTACGCGCCAGATTCCTGAGCCGAGATGAGCTCCGGAACGAGGAGTCCACTCTACGGACGTTTGCGCCCCTCGTCGAGGTCCAGCTCGGCCAGCTCCTTCCGAGCGAGCTCTTGAAGGTCCGCGTCGGCCAGTGCGGCGGCCCGGCGCGCACCTTGGAGGAGCCCGCTCCTCGCCTCCGCGAATCGCCCCGCAAGGCGAGCGAGACGGGCCAAGGTCAGGTCCGCCTCGACCACACCTCCTTCTTCGCCGACCTCTTCGAACACCCTCCTGGCCGAGTGGCAGGCCTGCTCCGCGGCGGCGAGTTCACCTCGGCGGTCGAGCAGGCTGCATCGTCCAAGCAACACGGTTGCCTCCATGCTCCGATCGCCCAGCTGCAGCGACAGGCTGCGCGTTGCTTCGCGACGCCGCCTCGCCGCGCGCGTCCGAGAGCTCGCGCTGCAGCTCGAGCAATCGATCGAACGTCTGGGCCGCCTCCGCGAGACGCCCCATCTTCCGTAGCACGACGGCGCGACCGTTCAGGCCGTAGGAGAACCCGCTCTGCCAGCCCGCTCTCGAGGCGAGGTCGATCGTCCGGTCGAACGCCTGGAGCGCTCCGGCGAGGTCGCCCCGGATCCTGCGCACCGCACCGATCTCCTTCCAGGCGAGAGCTTCGCCGGCCGGGTTCTTCCCCGCGGCGTAGGCGGCGCGCGACGCTTCCGCGGTGGCGAGCGCAGCGTCGAGATGCCCGAGCTGGCGCTCGGCGTTTGCGACGAAGAAGCTCGCGCGCGCGCCAAGCAGGGGCGCACCCAACCTCTCGGCTCCCTCGGCCGCGCGCTGGGCGGAGCGCAGCTGCTCCCGCCAATTGCCGGTGGCACTTCCCAGAGATGCGGCGAGGAGATCGATCCGCGGCTCGCCGTTCGGGGATCGGCGAAACGGCTCGAGCGCGAGAAGCGTCGCCGCCGCTCCCTCGGGCTGTTGCCCAGCCACCTGTGCATTGCCGAGGGCGAGCCCGTGTTCGAGATTGCGCTCGGCGCGAAACAATTTTTGATAGAGGGCGATCTCTGCCGCGCTCTCGCCTGCAAAGCCGCGATAGCGAGCCTCGATCTCCCACCGCTCGGCCTCGGGCAGGCCGGATGACAACTCGAACGCCCGCCGCGCGGCGGCCAACGCCTCGCGCTCGTGTCCGAGCAAAGAAAGCGCCGGGGCGAGCGCCCAGGGAATTCGCGGGTTCTGAGGGTCCGCCCGGGAGGCTCGCTCGAGAACCGCATGCGCCGCCGGTGCATCGAACCGGCGCAGGGCGGCAAGGCCCTCGGCGATCGCGCGAGCCGATTGCTCGTTCCGGTCTTGCGGCCGGAACGCCAACCATCCGCCCGCGGCCAGCCCCAACGCCAGGGCGAGCGCCGCCGCCGCGCGTCGCCAGCCGCGCCACCTCGGGGCCTTTCGGGGTGTTGGGGGTGGTACCGCGAGAGCGCTCGCCTCGCCGTCGAGCGCGCGCACCACCGCCCCCGCGGTCGCCGGGCGGCCGCCCGGCTCGCGCGCGAGGCAGGTGAGGATCGTCCGCTCCCAGCGCGGGTCGAGATCGGGGCGCCAGGCCGAGGGAGGCTTCGGCTCCTCGCTCAACCGGCGAAGCGCGGTCTGAAAAGCGCCGCCCCCTTCGAACGGCAGATGCCCGGTCACCATCTCGTAGAGCACCACGCCGAAGGCGAACACGTCCGAGGCGGGAGTCGCGACCTCACCCCGTACCTGCTCCGGCGCCATGTAGGCGGGCGATCCGACGATCGTGCCGATCTGGGTGAGGGTCGTGCGGTCCGAGGCCACCGAATCGACTTCCGCCCCTTCCGAGGAGTCCGCGCGGGCAAGACCGAAATCGGTGACCACGGCGCGAAGGCCGACGCCTTCCGGTACCAGCATCACGTTGCCCGATTTGAAATCCCGATGGACCACGCGCGCCCGATGCGCTGCATCGAGCCCTTCGGCCGCCTGGCGGACGATCGGCAGCGCCTCGGCGGGAGAAAACGGTCCCGTTCGTGCCAACCGCTCGGCAAGCGACTCGCCGGCGAGAAGCTCCATCGAAACCAAAACCCAACGGGACGGATTCCCTTTTCGCCGCCCTTTCGGAGGCTCGGCGAGGACGAGATCGTGAAGCCGGCAGACGTTCGGATGGGTCACCTGCCGGGCGAGATGGACCTCCCGCTTGAAACGCTGGAGCAGCGCTTCGTCCTCGGCGAGCTCGGGCCGTAGGAGCTTGAGCGCCACCCGCTCGCCGAGCTCCGCGTCCTCCGCTTCATAGACTTCCCCGGTGCCACCGGTGCCGAGCAGCCGCAGCACGCGAAAGCGGCCGGCGAGCCGGTCTCCCTCGCGGAGCGCGGCCCGAGCCTTCGGCTCGAAGCCTCCCTGGCTCTTCCGCCCGGCCGGAGGTCCGGACGCGCTCGGCTCGCTCAACGGTTCGCTCCCCTTCTCGATGCGCCGCCGCACCGCGGCGGACCCCGCGCTTAGGCTTTCGATTTCGAAGTTCCGATTCTGACACGCTCGACTCCACGGCGGACGATTGCGCATAGACTCGGGCCCCAGCCTCCGCCCATGTCCGCCGCCTACCTGATCGACGCCTCCCCTTACATCTTTCGGGCCTATTTCTCGCTGCCCGAGTCGATCCGCGACCGCGAGGGACGTCCGGCGCAAGCTGTGCACGGTTTCGTCTCCTTCCTGGTCAAACTGATCGCCGAGGAGAAGCCGAGCCACCTCGCGGTCTGCTTCGACCGGAGCCTTACGACCAGCTTCCGGAATGAGATCTACCCGGCCTACAAGGCGCAGCGCCCGCTGCCTCCCAAGGAGCTCGAAGCCCAGCTCGCGGCGTGCGAGGAGGTCGCCCGCGCGCTCGGTGGGGTTACGTTCTCGGACGATCGGTACGAGGCGGACGATCTGATCGCGACCCTCCTCGCGCGCCGCGGGGTGTGCAGCGAAGAGCGGGATCCGGTCGTGGTCGTCAGCTCCGACAAGGATCTCGCCCAGCTCGTCGGCCCCGACGTCTCCTGGTACGACTTCGGCAAGGGAGAGCGCCTCACCCCTCCCGAAGTCCAGTCGAAGTTTAGCGTCGCGCCGGCACAGATCGTCGACCTCCTGGCGCTCGCCGGGGATGCGGTCGACAACATCCCCGGCGTTCCCGGCATCGGTCGCAAGGGAGCGGCGGAGCTTCTTCTTCGCTACCCGCACGTCGAGGGGCTCTACGCCAAGCTCGACGAGCTCGCGCTTCGGACGGACCTCCGCGGCGCCCGCACCCTCGCCCGAAAGCTCGAGGCGGGACGCGAGCTCGCCTTCCTCTCGAAAAGCCTCGCCAAAGCCGCGACCGACGCTCCGATCGACCCACCGCGCGGCGAGCCGCTGGTCTTCCATCGCGACCTCGAGTATCGAGGCGCCGATCCCACGCTGGTCGATCCCTTGTTCGAGCGTCTCGGCTTCAAGCGGCTGCGGGAGCGGATTCTCTCCCGCGCGTAAGCCGCCCACTCAATCCGGCAGCCGCACCATCTCGAACAGCGTCGCGACGAACGCCCCTTTCGGTCCGGCGCGATGGGGGCTGCGGAACTCCCACACGGTCTCTCCGGCGGGGGTGACCTCGAGAGCGCGCCCCCGGTCGGATTCGGTGATCAGGGTGTTCCCGTTCGGCAGGCGAGCGACCGATCCGGCCTGTTCGGAGGAGAGAGCGCGTCCCGCGCCGTCCGGATAGCGCCAGGCGATCGTGCCGGTCGCGGGGTCGACCTCCTCAGCGTAGGAGAGGGGGTCGTGCGGCCGATTGTCGAAGAGGAGGATTCTCCCGGTCGGCAAGAGCGTCGGCTCGTGCTGGCCCGACCACGGCCCGCGCTGGGCCCAGACGAAACGCCGCGCTGCGAGATCGACGATGCCGATCGTGTCGATCTCGCGGAACGAGACGAGGGCGTTGCCTCGGGTAAAGAGCTTCGAGCGGTCGGCGAGGCGGCCGTCGAAGACCTCGATCGCGTTCGAATGGAGAACGTCGCCGCCGTCGGCGTGAGGGGAAAAGAGCGGCGCGAACGGCGAATCGAGGAGCGCCCGGAGGAGCGAGATCCGCTCTCGGATTCGCCTCGCGCGGTCGACGACCGCAATCGAGTCTTCGAGCGTCGGCCGCGCGACGCTCACACGGGGCAACCTCCGCGCTTCCTTGGTCAAGAGGTAGATCGTCCCGTCGTCGGCTCGGAAGAAGTCGTTGTAGGTGCCGGCGTCGACCTTCCAGAGGAGGCGCGACGCTGGATCGAGCGCCACCAGCCCACCCCCCTGATAGATCGCGAGCAGCGTGCCGTCCGGAAGGAGCCTCGCCCGGCGGAAGAACGCCGTCTCCACGCTCGGCGCCTTGCCCGGGAACGCCCGCTCGAACGGCAGTCTCCAGCGGTGGAGAACACGGCCGGCCATGTCGATCTGAATCGCTTCGGGCCCATGGCCGGAAATATAGAGGTTGGTTCCGGCCTGGGCTCGCCGACGATTCCAGAGGACCACTCCCGACCCCGCGGGGGCGCGGAGCGAACCGCCGCTGTAGGGAAGGGAAAGTGTGCGCGCGAGATCTTCCGGCGAGGGGGAGGCCGGGTCCATGCCTGGAGGTCCGAGCCGCCAACGGCCGGGAGGGAGATCGGGGGATCCGGCGGCCCGAGCCGCCTCCAGGGGCACGTCGCTCCGGCGCGAACAGAGCACCGCCAGAAGGGCAAGGACCAAGAGCGTGAAGAGAGCCGCCTTCCGCTTCACCGCCGAAGCTTCTCACGAGAGCCGCTATAATCGGGTCTCCGGTGGAATTTCCTCTTCCGCCGACGACTTTCCCCAATCCGGAGCGCGACGGTACGGCCGATCGAGAGCCCCAGCGAGCGCCGACCCAGCGCCCTCAAGAAGTTATTCAAAGACCCGGAGATCTCTATGCCCCCGAAAGCCCGCGTCGCCGTCCTCGACACGAAACCGGAGACGGTTCTGGAGGATGTCGGCCGCACGATGGAGCTGGCCGAGGTCAAGAAGTATCTCGACCCCAAGGCCACCACGATCCTCAAGGACAACATCTCCTGGCACTTCCCGTTCCCGGGCGCCAACACCACCCCCTGGCAGCTCGAGGGGACGATCCAAAAGCTACGGGCCGACGGCTACTCGGACCTGGTCTGCGTCCAGAACAACACGGTCGTCACCGACCCCAAGAAGGGTGAGCGGCTGAACCGCTACGTTCCCGTGCTCGACCGCTACGGCGTGCCGATCCGCTACAACTGCTTCGCGCACGACCTCAAGTGGGTGACCTACCAGCCCAAGGGGAAGATGCTGGTCCTACCCAAGATCTACCCCGAGGGGATCACGATCCCCGAGTTCTTCATGGGCAAGAACATCGTCCACCTGCCGACGGTGAAGTGCCACATCTACACGACGACCACCGGCGCGATGAAGAACGCCTTCGGCGGGCTGCTCAACACCCGTCGCCACTACACCCACTCGTGGATCCACGAAACCTTGGTCGACCTACTGACCATTCAGAAGGAGATCCACAGCGGGCTCTTCGCGGTCAAGGACGGCACGACCTGCGGCAACGGCCCGGGACCGCGGACGATGATCCCGGTCGAAAAGAACCTGATGCTCGCCTCGGGCGACCAGGTGGCGATCGACGCCGTGGCGGCCAAGATGATGGGCTTCGATCCGATGTCGATCAAATACATCCGGCTCGCCCATGAGGCGGGGCTCGGCATCGGCGATCCGCGCGACATCGAAGTGGTGGGCAAGGACGTCTCGAACTTGAACTTCCGCTTCCGCGTGGGCGACAACTCCGCCTCGCGGATCGGCGACGCGATCTGGTTCGGGCCGTTCAAGGGGCTCCAGAACCTCTTCTTCCACACGCCGCTGGTCAATCTGTTCGTGTTCGGCTCGTACTTCTACCACGACTTCATCTGGTACCCGACGATCGGCAAGAAGCGCACCGCCGAGTACACCAAGAACAGCCAGTGGATGCGCCTGTTCGAGCAGTATCCGGAGTCTCTGCCGGCCGAGCGGAAGGCCGCTTGAGCCGGACCGACCCGCCGCGCTCTCTCGGATCGACGGGGCCCCTCAAGTCGGCTGCAATGGATTCGGCCGCAATGGATTCGGCCGACGCTTCGTTGAGCCACTCCACCACCCGCGCGGAGGTCGATGAGGCCGGTCGTGGGTTCGAGCACCTGGGGCGGCGCCTTCTGATTCCGGCGCTGCTCGGAGTCCTCGCCTGCGTCGGCCTCGCGCTGTTCGCCGACGCCGGCAAGGTCGCCGGGCGCCTGCGGGAGTTCGATCCATCCCGCCTGGCGTCGATTCTGGCGCTCTCGCTGCTCAACTACGCGCTCCGCTTCGTCCGTTGGGAGATCTACCTCGACCGTCTCGGGGTCACGCTCTCGCGCGGCAAGAGCCTCGCGGTCTTCCTGGTCGGCTTTCTCCTCTCGGTGACCCCCGGCAAGGCGGGCGAGCTCGGCAAGGCCTGGTTGATCCGCGAGATGGGCGGCGGGGCGGCGCGACGGGTGGTCCCGGCGGTGCTCGCCGAGCGCGCGACCGACCTGCTCGGGCTCTTCGTTCTGCTCGGGCTCGGGGCGTTGCCTTTCCGCTCCGGTCTCTGGATCGCCGCCCTCTGTTTCACCGCGGTCGCCGCGGCGATCGCCGTCCTCACCTGGGAGCGCGGCGCCGAGGGGTTGTTCTCCCTGATCGCGAAGCTTCCTGCCGTCGGGCGCCGCCTCGGGATGCTGCGTGGCATCTACGACGACCTCCGGAGCCTTCTCTCTCCCGGCCTGCTCGCGATCGGCCTCGCGGTCGCGGTCCTCGCCTGGGGGGCCGAGGGGATCGGCTTCGCGGTCGCCGTCCGCCAGTATGCGCCGGAAGCCGGCTACCTCGCCGGGATCTTCAACTACAGCCTGTCGACCGGCGCCGGCTCGCTTTCGATGCTTCCCGGCGGACTGCTCGCGGCCGAAGGCGCGCTCACCGCCCTCCTTTCGAGCCAGGGGCTCGACACCGCCGCCGCCGCTTCGGCCACCCTGATCACACGCGCCGCAACCCTCTGGTTCGCGGTCGCCCTCGGCCTTGTCGCCCTGCCGTTCGTCGCACGCGCCCTCGGACGGTCGCGCCGCTCCGCCAGCTCACCCCCTCCGAGCGAGCCCGGCGTTCGCCCGGCTCGAGAAACGATGGAGTCACCGATTCGATGAAGACCCTCCGAAAAATCGATGTCCTCCGAACGGGGCTCCTGCCCCTGGCCGTCGCCTCCCTTACCGCGGGCGCGGCATTCGCGGCACCGCCTTCGACAGCGCCAGCCCCACCCGCCACCTCGACCGCGAGCCCTGCTCCGGCGGCTTCGCCGTTCGTGGTCCACCAAGCTGTTCTTTTCCAGCCGGACGAGTTGCTCAAAGAGCGCTTCGGCGGCGACGGCCTGATCGCTTCGTTCTATCTCAAACAGCTCGAGACCGAGGCGAAGAAATACTTCGCCACCCTCCCGCGCGGCGAGGGAGCCACCGGAGTCGTGATCGCGACCGCCCGCCCGGGGAGCTCGGCGAAAATCTGGTTCGCCTTTCCCGCGACCAAACGCCTTGCTCTCGACGTCCGGGTTGCGCTCGAAAAGAAGCTCGCAGCGGTGCCCGCTCCGATTCCGACCGGCGGGCCGGTCGCCTTGGGGCTCGCGTTCTCGGTCTGGGGTGGCGATCGGGAGTCCCAGGAGATGATGCGCCAGGGGCCGCCCGTTCCGGACGCCTGGCGGATCGTGATGATGCGCTCGAAGAAGCCGGGCATGCCGTTCGACGAGATGTTGAACCTCGCCTGGCCGAAGTAGACCCGCGGAACGGAGCGGGGCCGAACACTTCTCGCCTAAGGCCCGGGCCGCTTCACCTCGTAGATCCGGCTGCCGTCGTCCTCGTACCGGAGGGTGAAGAGGTCCGGCCGCGCGTCGGCCCAAGCGCGCTCGGGAAGGTATTCGGTCCCCGGGTAGCGCATCAAATAGAGCCAACGCACGTCGTGCTTGGCGAGGTTCGCGATCCAGGCGTCCGCCGAAAGGTCGACGCGCGGATCGCACGCGGGATACGCGGCGGCGTTGGCAAAGTCCGCCGCGTTGACGTTCGCAAAGATCACCCGGCGCAAGAGCCGGGGCCCCATGGCAGGGTAGACGAAGTAGTGCTGTGGACTGCTCGCGATCGCGACCGTGCCGTCCTCGCCGAATTGGTCCAGCCAAGTCCAGGCCCGGGCGAACAGCTCGGCCGGCGTCTTGTGGACGGTGAGGTCCATCGCCAGCGCCCGTCCGCGGTCGGCGACTCGAAACGCGGCGAGAAACGGCGTCGCGAGCAACAGCAATGCGACCGAGACGGCGGCAAGCACCTTCCCACGTTGGCGCAGGGCCGACCGAAGTCCGGGCGAGAGCGCGAGCGCCACGGCGATCAGGTCCGCCACGGCCAGGGCCAGCCGGGCTCCACGAGGCATTTCGGCGTGTTGCTGGAGCAGCCCCTGCGCCGCAAGCGCGAGGGCGATCCCGTCGATCCATCGCAATCCGACCGACCGAAGCTCGAGCAGCGCCACACCGGCCGCCAAAGCGAGCGCGATCGCGCCGTCCAGGTAGCGGATGTTGGCGTAGATCGTCCCACGATCCGCGTACGGGACGGTCGCCCAGACGAAAGCCTGGGCCGCGATCTGGCTCCAGATCAAGAACGACGTCCTGCGTCGTCCACGGGGCAATCCCAGGGGAAAGACGAGAAGCGGCAGGAGCAGGAACACCTGCGGCCCGAAGCCGAGCTCGAGCGACGGCGGGCGGACGACGCCCAACGCCGCGTCGATCAACTGGCCCGACCGCCAATAGGCCCCGAACTGGTCGGCGATGCTGTTCGGCCGCGGAATCGTCGGAGCCTCGCCGCGGTCGGCCTCCGCACCGGCGGCCGTTCCCTCGCAGCGGAGGCCGAGTGGACCCGCGCCGTAGGCGAGATTACGCACGTACCAGAAGCCGCCGAGGAGCGAGGCGAGGACGATCGCCGCGAGCACCTGCCCGCCTCGGATGCGCCAGCCCCCTCGAAACGCCGCGGCGAGCAGCAGCGCGCCGGCGAAAGCGAGGACATAGGGCAGGGCGAGCACCTTCGCCCCCGCGGCGATCCCGAGCCCGGCCCCCGCGAGTATCGTAGTCCCCCACCTTGGCTCGTCGAGCCAGAGCATCGAAAAGCAGGCCGCGGCGGCGATCCCGGCTCCCACCAGGAGGTCCACGTACTGGGCCCCGACGAAACGAAGGATGCACGGCGTGAGCAGGGTGCAATAGGCGGCGACCGGCCAGCTCCGCGCGGCGCCGAGCTCGCGAGCCACGGCACCGGCCGCGAGCCCGAGCAGGAGCCAGGGGAGCGCCGAAGCGAGGTTCACCCAAATCTCGCTGTGCGACGGGGCCATCCACCACCAGAACCAGAGCGAGCCGTTGCCCGGCTGGAAACCGTAGAAGTTGGTCGGGGCGGGCCCGAACACGGGGGCGAGATTCTTCTCCTGGAGCCAGGTCGCCGACAGGAGCAGGTGATACATCAAGCTGTCCCAGCTCAAAGGAGGCCGGAGCAACCCTTTGACCAGCTCGCTCCCCCCGGCGTGCAGGGTCAAGATCGCGAGCGCCGGCCGCTCGGAAAGATGCCGCCACGCGCCGCTTCCGAGCGCCCGCGCGGACCCCCACGGGTCGGCGGTTCGCTTCGCGCGCTGGAGCTGCGCGATTGAGAGGAGCGCCAGGCCGGCGAGCGCGAGATCGCTCCGTAGCTGCCCGACCGCCCCGAGCACGAGACCGATCAGGAGGGCGATCGAAAGGGACGAAAGCCCCCATGCCACCGCGAGCGCGAGCCGATCCCGCCGCGCCCGTTCGCCGAGCAGAGAGACCGCCGCCAGGTAACCCGACAGACCGAGGAACGAAAACGCCGCGAGCGTGAGCAGCGCGCCCAGGAGATCGAAAAGGAACATGTGCCGGAGATTCTACGCGGCTTCGGGAACCGTAGTCCGCCATCCTGCCCAAGGGCCGCCCCGGAGGGCGCTGTTATGATCCCGAGGTCCTCCATGCCGACCGCCGCCGATTCCGGTTCCTCGCTTCCCCAGCTTTCCGGCATCGTCATCCATTGGCGCAACGAGGCGGAGCTCGCGCAGCTGATTGGAGCTTGGCCGGACGATCCGCGATTCGAGCTGATCGTGGTGGACAACGGTTCGGAAGGCGCCCTCCCCATGGGCGCTTTCCAGCTCGTCGCCCCAAGTAACAACCTCGGCTTCGCGGGAGGAGCGAACGCCGGGGCGGCGGCGGCTCGCGGCGAGATCCTGCTGTTCTTGAACCCTGACGCCCGGCCGGAGGCCGGTGCGCTCGAGCGGCTGCTCGAAGGATTCGCGGCGCACCCGGAGGCGGCCGGGCTCGCTCCGAAGCTCGTGAGCGAGGATGGCCGATCGCAGCACCGTTGGCAGCTGCGAAACCTCCCGTCGCCCGTGACCCTCGTGCTCCAGACGCTCTTGATCCCCGCGGGCTCCGGGCCGAAGCACGAGCCCCCTTCCGGAACGAGAATCGGGCAGCCGGCCGCGGCGGCCCTCGCGCTCAAACGCCGGGCGTTCGAACGCGTGGGTGGGTTCGACCCCGAGTTCTATCCCGCCTGGTTCGAGGACGTCGATCTCGCCCGGCGCTTGGGGGAGGCCGACCTTCCGCTCCTTTACTTCCCCGCGGCGCGCTTCCGCCATGGGCTCGGGAAAAGCGTGCCGAAGCTCGGATATGGCGCCTTCCTCGAGGCCTACTACGCCAATCTCGACCGATACCTCGAGAAGCACCACGGTGCACTCTGGGCGGCCGTCGCGCGAGCCACGCTCGCCGTCGGGATCGTCCTCCGGCTCGCGCTCCTTCCGCTCAGGCGCCCGGCGCGGGCGGCGAGCCGTGGCGAGGCCGCACGGGCGCTGGTCGCCCTGCTCCGCAAGATCTGGCACTCCTGGAAACACGGCGAGCCGAGCACGTGACAGAAAATCACCGTGTCGCGATCGCCATCGTCACCCACGATTCGGTGGGTGACCTGCCCGCCTGTTTTCGCGCGATCGAGGCGCTCTCGCATCGACCGATCGAGCTGGTGGTGGTCGATTGCGCGAGCGCCGACGGGAGCGCCGCGGAGGCAGAACGGCTGGCGCATTCGCTCCCCGCGCGGATCCCCGCCACGGTGGTACCGCTGCTCGAAAACCTGGGCTTCGCCGGCGGCATGAACGTAGCGCTCTCGCGCACGTCCGCCCCGTTCGTACTCACCCTGAACGCGGACGCGCTCCCCGCGCCGGACTATCTCGATCGATTGCTCGCCAGGGCGGCGGCGCATCCGGACCTCAAAGTGGGCGCGGTCACCGGGCGGCTGGTTCGATCCGCGGAGACCACGGAGAGTCGGCCCACGACTCTCGACGCCTGCGGCATGCGGCTCACCCGCACCTGGCGCCATCTGGACCGGGGATCGGGCGAGGCCGAGGCCGGCAGGTACCTCGCCGCGGAACGGGTGTTCGGCGCCACCGGGGCGGCGTCGCTCTTTTCCCGCGCGGCGCTCGAGGACGCGGCGATCGACGGGGAGATCTTCGACCCGGCGTTCCACTCGTTTCGGGAGGACGCGGAGCTCTGTTTCCGCCTGCGCGAAAGGGGGTGGGAGATCCTCTACGAACCGACCGCGACCGCCGTCCACCGGCGCTTCAACCTGCCGGAGCGGCGACGGCAAATGCCCCCCGCCGTGAACCGCCACTCGCTCAAGAATCGCTATCTGCTGCGGCTCTACCACCAGACCGGCCGCAACCTATGGCGCACGGCTCTCCCGACCCTGCTCCGCGATCTCCTGGCGATCGGCTATGCGCTCCTCTTCGAGCGGAGCTCGCTGCCCGCCTACGCCTGGCTCTATCGGCATCGACGGGAGATTCTCGCGCGGCGCCGGAAGATCCAGGCGCGGCGCACGGTTCCGGCGGAGACGCTCGACCGGTGGTTCGGGATCGAAGGGCTCCCGCTATGAACGGCGAGCGGAGCCCTCGCCGTATCCGCGTCGCCCTGCTGGGGAGCCGCGGCATTCCGGCCAGCTATGGCGGCTACGAGACCCTGATGGAGGAGCTCGCCCCGCGCCTCGTGGCGCGCGGGTTCGACGTATCCGTCTACTGCCGTGCGCATTACACGCCGAAGGGTCTCACCTCTCATCTCGGTGCGCGGCTGGTCGTCCTGCCGACGATCCGTTCGAAACATCTCGACACGCCGGTCCATACGTTCCTCTCCTGTCTCCACGCGGGACGCGAGGGGTATGACGCGGCTTTGATGGTCAACTCGGCAAACGCGATGTTCCTGCCGCTGCTGGCCGGCACCCCGGTCGCCCTGAACGTCGACGGCATCGAGAAGCGGCGGGCGAAGTGGGGGGCGTTCGGCCGGGCGGTCTACGCCCTGTCGGAGCGGCTCGCCTGCCTGGTGCCCGACGCGTTGATCACCGACGCCGAGGTGATCCGCGCCCATTACCGCTCCCGCTACGGCGCCGCGTCCGAGGTGATCACCTACGGTGTCGACCCGCGGCCGCCCGTCTCCACGCCCGTTCTCGAGCGCCTGGGGCTCGCCCCCCGCCGGTATCTCCTTTACGTGAGCCGGTTCGAGCCGGAGAACAACCCGCACCGCGTGGCGGCGGCATATCGCGCGCTTCCGTCCTCGTTCGACGTTCCACTCGTGATGGTGGGAGGGGCACCCTACGCCCACGGCTTCATCGCGAGCTTCACCGCGGACGCCGACCCGCGAATCCTCTTCCCCGGCCCGATCTACGGCGAGGGATATCGCGAGCTGATGGCTAACGCCTATGCCTACATCCACGCTACCGAGGTGGGGGGTACCCACCCGGCCCTGGTCGAGGCGATGGGGTATGGCAACTGCGTCCTGATCCACGACACGGCGGAAAACCGCGAGGTCGCGGGAGAGGCCGGCCGCCGGTTCGACGCCCACCGCCCCGGGACCCTCACCGCCGAGATCGAGTGGGCGCTTACACACCCAGACGAGGTGGCCGCCTTACGTCGGCGGGCCGCGGCGCGGGCGGCCGAGCGGTTCAGCTGGGACGCCGTCGCCGACCGCTATGCCGCGCTCCTTGCCCGCCTCGCCGGGAGAAAGCTCGAGCAGATTTCGAAGGATTGAGAGGTAAAAGTCGATGATTGCATGAAAAAAGAGGGCCCGAGGTCTGTGGGGTCTGGACGCTTTTTCGTCCCGATCCGTTAAAATCCCCAAGACTCGACATCGGATCGGCGAACGACCACTCCTGCGCAATGCTCAAAGAACGAGCCCGAATCCTCGCGGTCGGCATCTTCGTGGTCGACCTCCTCCTGGTGGCCAGCGCGTTCGTTTGTGCATTTCTGTTCCGCAGCTGGCTCCTCCCCGATATCGCGCCGCAGACGTTCCCGAGCCGGCTCTATCCGCTGTCGGCCTACCTGCCACTCCTGCCCCTCGCCCTGCTGATCTGGGGCGTCCTGCTCCTCTCCTCGGGACGCTACCGCTCGCATCGCACCGTGCCTCTGCTCGACGAGGCGTGGGCAATCATCCGAATCTGCGTCTCGGGCTCGGTGATCTTCACCCTCTCGCTCTACGCCTTGCGCATCGACGAGGAGATCCTCGGCTCGGACCGGGTAAGCCGGTCGTGGGTACTGCTGTTCGCGATCTTCTCGCTGCTTTTCCTCCTGTCGGAAAAGATCGGCGTCCGCCTCACCTCGCGCTACGTCCGAAGTCGGGGGTTCAACTACCGGACGGTGCTGATCGTCGGGACGAACTCGAGCGCGGTCCAGATCGCCGACTCGCTCGATCAGCATCGATTCTGGGGGTATCGCATCCTCGGCTTCGTCGAGAACGAGCCGCTGCCGCCGGACTGGCCGCGACGCTATCGGATCGTCGGAAGGATCGAAGACATCCCAGGGATCGTCGAGACCCAGGTGGTCGACGACGTGATCTTTGCCGTCCACCGCAAAGAGCTCGATCGACTGGAGGACCTGTTCCTGTCGCTGCAGGAACAGGGGATCCGCACCCGCTTCGCGATGAACCTCTTTCCCCACACGCGGGCGCGGGTGGAGCTCGAAGACCTCGACGGGATGCCGCTCGTCTCGTTCGCCACCGCGCCGACCAACCCGCTCCAGCTGATGACCAAGCGCGCCCTCGACATCGTGGTGGCGTCGACGCTCTTGGTCCTCGGAATCCCGATCGCCGCCGGGGTGGCTCTCCTGATCAAGCTCACCTCGGGGGGAGCGGTGCTCTTCCGTCAGACGCGGTGCGGTTTGAACGGACGTGCGTTCACGCTCTACAAGTTCCGAACGATGGTGGTGGGCGCCGAGGAGCAGCAAGGCGAGCTGATGCACCTCAACGAGATGAACGGCCCGGTGTTCAAGCTTCGGAGCGACCCGCGCGTCACCTGGATCGGCCGATTCCTCCGCAAGTTCAGCCTCGACGAGCTGCCCCAGTTCTGGAACGTGCTGCGCGGCGACATGAGCCTGGTCGGTCCCCGCCCGCCGATTCCCGACGAGGTCGCGCGCTACCAACGCTGGCAGCGTCGTCGCTTATCGATGAAGCCGGGGCTCACCTGCCTCTGGCAGATCAGCGGCCGCAACAACGTCGACTTCGATCGCTGGATGGAGCTTGACCTCGAATACATCGACTCCTGGTCGCCGTCGCTCGACCTCAAGATTCTGCTCAAGACGATCCCCGTCGTCCTGCTCGGCCGCGGCGCGTCGTAGCGCGGTTCACGCCAGCGGCAGCTCGATCGTAAAGACGCTGCCGGACGGGCGGTTGTCTTCGACCCGGACCGTGCCGTGGTGATCCGTGACGATGCGGTGGACGATCGCGAGCCCCATGCCGGTACCGCGCCCCTTGGTCGAGAAATAAGGTAGGAACAGCTTGTCCTTGGCCGCGGCGGGGATACCTCGTCCGGTGTCGGCGACGTAGATCTCGAGGTGGCCTTCGGTGAGACCGGCCGACACCGTGACCGAGCCCGGCGGATCGGTCGCCTCGACGCCGTTGTCGATCAGATTGATCAGGGCGCGGCGGATCTGCTCGCCGTCGAGCCATACCGTGGGCAGGTCGGCCGGCACCTCGCAGACGACCGGCACGCCGACCTTGACGTCGCGATAGAGGTGACAGGTCTCTTCGAGCAGCTTGCCGAGATCGAGCTTGGCCGGCCGCGGCCGCGGCATCCGGGCGTAGCGAGAGAATTCGTCCACCATCCCCTGGAGGTTCTCCACCTCGCGGACGATGATGTCGGTCGCCTCCTCGATCGCCGGACCGAGGCCGGAGTCGCCCCGCCGGTGCTTTTCGAGCAGCCGCTCGGCCCCCAGCCGGATCGGCGTCAAAGGGTTCTTGATCTCGTGCGCGACCCGCCGCGCCGCCTCGTTCCAGGCGGCGAGCTGTTGGGCCTGGATCAGCTCGGTGAGGTCTTCGAGCACGACCACGCGGCCGAGCGAGCTCGCGGCATCCCGGATCGGCGTCACCTTCACCTCAAAGGTTTTCCAGTCCCCCCCGACGACCATCTGAACCTCGCGCGCCGACCGCCGGTCGCGCCCCGTCCTTGGCTCCGGAAGGCTCGCGAGCAGGGCGGCGAGCTTGCTCCGTTCCGGATCGCTCCACGCTTCGGCGGCGGTCTTTCCGACCACGTCGGCCTCGCGCTGATCCAACATGTGGAGCGCCGCGCCGTTGCAAGTGAAGATCCGCCCCGCCCCGTCGATCGAGACGATGCCCGCGGCCACGTTTTCGAGCACGGCGGCGACCAGGGCGCGCTCTTCGGCCAGACGCTCGTTGGAAGTCTTGAGCGCCCGATTGCTCCGCTGCAGCTCTTCGGTCATCCGGTTGAACGAGGCGACCAGAACGCCGAGCTCGACGTCGGCGGGGACCTCCACCCGGTGGTCGAGGTCGCCGCTGCTGATCCGACGCGTCCCCTCGGCCAGCGCGAGGATCGGCACCGTCACCCGGCGGGCGAGATACAGCCCGGTCCAGGTCGAGGCGAGCAGGATCAGCAGAGTCATCATCAGGAAGATCAAGAGGTGGCTCGCCCGAAGGTCCGCCTTCTGGACCTCCAGCTGCCGATAGGTCTGGAACGCTTCGATCAACCGCTCCGTCCGCTCGGCGAGCACCGGGTCGAGGAGGGAGCCGGCGACCACGATCCGCGGCTTGGGCTCCGCCGGATCGGGCGACAGCGGATCCCGCGCCGCACCATCGGGCTTCGCCCCTTCGCCCTCTCCTTCCGCGACGAGCGAGACTGCGGCGAGGACCAGCCGCCCGCGCCCCCCCGGCGGCTCGACGGTGCGCACCGCGCGTCCCTCGGTCGCGGCCTCACCCAGGAGCTCGCGCCCCGGCTCGGGCAGGTCGGGGATGCCGGAGCGGGAATCGACCACCCCTTGGACGAAGTCGGTCCCCTCGTACACCGCGAGGAAGTCGAGGTCGTTCTCGGCCAGCATGGCGCGAAGCCGTCCGGCGAGCCCCACCCGCCCTGCTTCGCCGGAGAGGTCGACCCGGGCCAGGTCGGCGAGCGCGCGCCGGGCGGCCGATTCGCAGCTCCCTTGGACCCGATCGATCAGCGCTTGCGCGACGGCGTTGCCCTGCTCGAGGACCGGGCGCACGGGGGTGGCGAACCAGCGGTCGATCGACCCCTGGAGCAGCTCGGTGGCGATCGCGAACAGCGTGAGCACGGGAAACAGCGACAGGCCGACGTAGGTTGCGACCAGCTTGGTCTTGAGCTTCGAGCCGAGGATTCGATCGCGCCGCTCGAGGAAGAGCTTGAATAGGTCGCGGAAGAGGACGAAGAGAATCGCGAGGATCAGAACGACGTTGACGTACCAGAGGACGAACAGGAGCACCCGGTTGGTCACCAGGTAAGAAGGGATCTCCCGGTCGCGCTGCAGCAGGTAGAAGAGGGCGGTGAAGACGAACAGCAGGCCGAGCAGACCGCCCAGGATCGTCCGCGTGTTCTTACCCTGCTCGTAAAGGCGATCGCGAAGACCCATGACAATCCCGCCCTACGGAACGGACGGCGGGCGGAACTTGTTCGATTCCGACCAGTCGGTGCGTACGTCGGTGGGGATGATCGCGAGCACCATGCGCGAGCCGAGGATCGCGCGCGCGAGCACGAGGTATCGAACTCCCAGGGTGAGCCCCTGGGTCTTGAAGACCGGCAGCCGGTCGATCCGGCGCAAAGCCTCCAGGAGGGCCGGGCGGTCGCGGACGGTCTTGCTCTCGATGAGCTCGCCGCTCAGACGGTAGTGGAGGTTGGTCTCCCGGGCGACCGCGTCGTAGGTCGCGGTGATTTCCAGCGAGTTGCGCCGAAGGCCCTGGTCGTACCAACGCTTGCGATCCCGGGCCAGCTCGAGCTCGTAGACGATCCGGGTGGGAAGGCCGGTGTCGATCCGTTCGAGGAGTTGCTTGTCGATCCCGCCGTCGAGCCGGAAGGAGACCAGCACCTGATCCCCCTCGACGGTTGCGCGCAGACCGGAAATCTTCCCTTGCGCCAGGGCGATCGAGCCGCAGAGGCAAGGAAGCAGGAACAGGAAAGCGCAACAAAGCGCCGATCTCCATCTCATCGGTCGGTCGATCCTACCAGGGGTGGAACCGATCGCTTGGTAGTATCCCCGCGCCATGACGAACGCGAAACAGACGATTCGGCCGCTCGCCTCGAATCGGCGGGCGACCCACGAATATCAAATCCTCGAAACGTTCGAGGCCGGTCTGATGCTGACCGGCACCGAGGTCAAGGCCGCGCGCGCCGGCAAGGTCCAACTGCGCGACAGCTACGTCGAGATCCGCGACGGGCAGGCCTACCTGGTGGGGGCGCACATCAGCCACTACAGCCACGGCAACCGGGAGAACCATCCGCCCGAGAGGGACCGCAAGCTCCTGCTCTCGCGCCGCGAGCTGGACAAGCTGTTCGGCCGGACCCAGCTCAAGGGCTTCACGGTGATCCCCCTCTCGTTCTACCTCAAGGGCAATTGGGTCAAAGTCGAGCTCGCTCTCGCCCAGGGCAAGAAGCTGTACGACAAACGCGAGACCGAGCGAAAAAAGGAAGCGGATCGGGAGGCGAACGAGGCGATCAAGACCGCCCGAGGCCGGTAAGCACCTTGGTCGGTCCTTAGTGCCGCTCTGCGGCATCCAGCCCTGAAAGAACCGCTTTGCGGCAACAAATTCGCCCAAAGGGGCCGGAGCCGCAACTTTTTTGTCAGGTCGACGGCACCAATCAACCTTCCGTGATTTATGATATCCAGCATGAACGAGGTCGATCTCCCTGCCGTCTGCCCCCCTGATGCGACCGGCGCGCCGGACGATCCGAGCGCCGAGCACCGGTTCACGGAGCCTCTAGGTCGAGCCTTCGCTGACGGTTTGTTGGTCCGGGGCCGGAGGGCATCGGAGACGGGGGACTACGCGCGGGCCGAGCAGCTTTTCGAGCGCGCCGCGCTGACGTTCGAAACCATCGGAGAGCGGGTTCTCGCGGCGGATGCCTATTTGGAAGTCGGCCTCACCCTCCTCTACCAGAGCCGGGCGGACGAGATCCCCGCGCTCGGCCCGCGCGTGGCGCGGTTGACCTCGATCCCCTGTAGCTGTCCCGGCAACACGCTCCTGGTCCGTGTCTTCGCCGCGATTATCGCCCGCGCAAAGGACCAACCCGGTCCGTTCGTCGACTTGGTCGACCGCAGGCGGCGCCTCAGCCTCCCACCCGCCAGGCCCATGGCCAGGCCGGAACCGGCTCGCTCCGAAGCCGAAAGCGCTTCGTAGCGGTTCCCTGCTCCCGCGAAGTAAGCTGGAAGCAGGCTGTAGATCGAGCTCGTCGATCGACACCCGGGAAGGAAACTGTCCATGTTCGCGCGCCACCCCCGCCTCGTCGCAACGCTGCTCCTGGGCTTCGCCACCGTATCAGCGTCGGCCCGACCCGCCGTCGCTTCCTGCAAGGAGACGGCGCGCGCGGCGCAAGAGGGATGTCGATGGGAGTGCTTTTCGGATGGCGAGCTCGGCCTCGCGGCCTGGGTCCAGAGGTGCGACTACGGCTTCCGTAAGATCGACTTCCTGAAGGTTCGGAATGCGCTCGCGATCCGCTACTCCGATGGCGGGGCGCCCGATCCCGTCATCGAGGTCTTCGACCTCATGGCCGGTGAGGAACCGGAGGCGGGCCTCCGGCGGCTTTTCGTCGCCCGTACCGACAAGGCAATCGCCAAACGGTGCGTGCTCAGGACCTTTCGCGAAGGGGACGGCCCGGCCGGCGTTCGACGGTACGGTTTCGTGCCTGATGCGGCATACGAAAAAGAGCTGGCAAAGACGAACGTCCCCGGCGAAATCCCCGAGCCACCGTGCGGTGAGTGGGGCGACGTGGCCGACGGCATCCAGTACTGGGAGACCCACCCGGCGGCCGGTGCGCGCAAGGTTCTGTTCGTTCGCGCTGGCCAGGACGAGCCGCTGTTCGACGAGAACACCCTAGAGATCCTGGAGGGGAAGTAGACCTCGACCTCAAAACGGCGGCGGGTGAAGACCAGCAACGTAGGAACGGCGCCTCGAGGCCGGGGCAAACATCTGTGGCATGCTTCGGACACGCCATGGCCGCTAAAAAGCAGACCGTTCCCTCCCCTCCACTCACCCCCCAGATTCCGCTCTCCCGACCGACGGCGGTCGAGGTCGCGTCCTGGATCCTCGCCGCGCTCGGCCTCTACCTCACGCTTCGGCTGCATCTGCTCGCCGCCCTGCTCGGCGGGCTCATGGTCTACGAGCTGGTCCATCTGATCGCGGGGCGGCTCCAATTCCTGCAGAAGGGACGGGGGCTGCGGCGGGCCCTCGCGGTCACCCTCCTCTCCACGGGCGTGATCGGCGTGATCGTCCTCGCGGTGCTCGGCACGCTGGCGTTCTTCCGCAGCGATCAGGGAAGCCTGGCGGTCCTGTTCGCGAAGATGGCGGACGTGCTCGAAAAGTCCAAGGAGCAGTTGCCCGCATGGGTTGCGGCTCAGCTGCCGGACAACGCGGCGGATCTCGAGCACGCGGCGGTCGACTGGCTGCGCGAGCATGCGGGTGAGCTGAAGACGCTCGGCACGAACCTCGGCAAAACGTTTCTTCACGCGCTGATCGGGATGGTCCTCGGCGCACTGATCTCCCTCCACGAGACGCTCGACCACGGCCGGGTGGCCCCTCTCGCCAAAGCGCTCACGGACCGCGCCGAGCACCTCGGCGATGCGTTTCGCCGCATCGTCTTCGCCCAGGTTCGCATCTCGGCGGTGAACACCCTGCTCACCGGCCTCTATCTCGTCGTCGTGCTGCCGCTCTTCGGCGTGCACCTGCCGCTGACCAAAACGCTGGTCGCCGTCACCTTCGTCGCGGGTCTCCTACCCGTGATCGGCAACCTGATCTCCAACACCTTCATCGTCGTCGCGAGCCTCTCCCACTCGCTGGGCGCGGCGGTCGGCTCGCTCGTGTTCCTCGCCGTGATCCACAAGCTCGAGTATTTCTTGAACGCCCGGATCGTCGGCACCCAGATCAAGGCGAGCGCCTGGGAGCTGCTGCTAGCGATTCTGGTGATGGAGGCCGCCTTCGGCCTCGCCGGCGTGATCGCGGCTCCCATCTATTACGCGTTCCTCAAGTCCGAGCTGGTCGAGCGCGGCCTGATCTGACGACACGCGGGCTCCCCCCGGAGCGCCGACGAGAATGATGCCGGATCCCCCAGGACGCGGGAGATGATGCCGCGGGCTCCCCGATGCAGTAGATTCTGTACAGCGAGAGCGAGCACGAGGAGAATCAACAATGCCTGGCAAGACGATGCACGTTTCTCCCGGTTGGGTGACGGTCGCCCTACTGGGGTGCCTCGCGGCCGTGCCGGCCGCGGCCCGCACGTTTTCCGACGAGCCCACCTTTCTGGCGGCGGTGACCGCACCGACCACCGAATCGTTCGATCAGTTCACGCCGGGCAACTTGGCGCAGACCACGCTCGCCATGGGCGCCCTCACCGTCCAGCTCACGAGCTCGGGAAGCACTCCGATCCAGAGTCCGGGCCCGTTCGGTTTCACCACGAACTTCCTGTCCACGGGGGTCCAGGACGGAGGGAACAACGTGGTGATCACCTTCCCGGCGGGAACCAAAGCGGCAGGGATGAAGATCGTCTCGGTCTTTCCCGTGAATGCCACCGCGACCTTCTCGACCGGCACGGAGAGCGCAACGTTCAGCGGCTCGACGGTCAGCTTCCTGGGATTCGGTGAAAGTGCAGGGTTGATCGGTCTCCAGTCGATCACGATCTCCGCTCCGTTCGATCCGGCTCTCACCCCGATCGTAAACGTCGGCGACATCACTTATGCGTCCGGTCTCGCAGGACCCGTGGTCGCGGTCCCCGCACTGACGTTCCCGGGCTTCGCGGCGCTCGCGCTCGGGTTGCTGGTCGCGGGATGGCGGATGTCCAAGAACCGGAGCGGCCGACGGGAGGGCGCCACCGGGTAAACCCGGGGGGCCGCTCGCTTCGACACTGGTTCCGAGGGGGTCGGAAGATCGCAGTCGACCGGTCCACGCCGGAGGAAGCCGAGGTCGCCGCCGATCTGGTCCGCCGGATCGGCGACGGCGAAGCCGCGGCCGAAAGCGATCTGGTCGCCCGATACAGCCGCGGCTTGCTGTTCCATCTGCGCCGGATGACCGGCGACCCGGCGGCGAGCGACGACCTCCATCAAGAGACCTTTCGCGTCGTGATCGAGCGCCTGCGCGGCCCAGGGCTCGCCGAGCCCGCCCGGCTCGCGGGATTCGTGCTCGCGACCGGACGAAACCTCTTCCTCGGCGGCTGGCGAAAGCAGCGGCGGCGAGGCGAGCATGGACTGCACCACGCGAACGACGCGCACGAGGGCATCCCAGCCGATCCGCCCGACCCCGATCCGGGCACGCTCACCCGCCTGGTTCGGAACGAGGAGATTCGCAAGGTCCGGCGGTTGATCGGCGAGCTGGGCACCGACCGCGACCGTCAAATCCTCTTCCGCGTCTACGTCGCCGAGCAGGACAAGGAGAGCATCTGCGCCGACCTCGGCCTCTCGAGCCTCCATTTCAACCGCGTGCTGTTCCGCGCGCGCCAGCGCTTCCGCGAGCTGCTGGCGACCTCGGAATGAATGAGACGATGGGCGCCGCCATGACAGGAAACGGTTGGGCCTCGGACTCCGGAGGGGTCGTGGATCACGACGAGATCGACGCGCGCGAAGTCGTCGAGCGCTATCTCGAGGGCCGTTTGCCGGCCGACGAAGCGGCCCAGTTCGAGGAGCACTCGCTCGCCTGCCCCCGCTGTCTCGATCGCCTGGAAGGCGAGGAGGCGCTCCGGCGCGGGATCAAGGGCCTCGCCGCCCAGGACTTGACCGCGACCGCCGTGCGCGCGACTTTCCTCGCGCGACTCCTCCGGTCGCGGGCGTTGCCCTGGACCGTCGCAATCCTCGGGGTCGCGGCACTCCTGCCCTCGCTCTACTGGGCTCGAGAAAACGGACGCCTCGAATCCGAGCTCGCGGCCGAACGCTCGGCCCGGCAAGGTCCTGAAGCGTCGGCTCGATCGAGAGAGGTCGAGCTGCGATCCCGAGCCGCCGAGGCGGAAGGGCGCGCGAACGCCGAGCGGCGGGAGCGCGAGCGGCTCCAAGCGGAGCTCGATCGGGCGACGGGCCCTCGCACCGACCTCGTCTCGGCGACGCTCTCCCCCGAGCGCTCGGCGCTTTCCCCGAACGCGGAGCCGAGCACGCGGATCTCGGTGTCGCGTTCGACCGAATGGCTGGTCCTTTCCTTGGAGCTCGATCTCGCGGAACGCTCCGCCTATCGCGCGACGCTATCGGCTCCCGGTGGCGCGAACCTCTGGAGCGGCGCGGGGCTCGTGCCCGACGAACAGGGGACTCTCCATCTCGCGCTCCCCACGGCGCTCCTGCCCGCCGGAGATCTATCGCTCAGGGTCGATGGGGTAGGCGAGACCGGGGGTAGGCCGGAGCCGGTGGCCCGATTTTCCTTTCGCGTGGCCCACGTGAGATAGCCGTGCGTAGCGGAATGCCACGGGCTGCTTCGCCGCTCGTTCGTGGCAGACTTCCCGCGAACTTCCGCCGAGGGTCCCGATGCCAAGTCTCGCCGGCTCGAGGTTTCGAAACGGCGCGCCGCCGCTCGTCGTCTTCGCATTCTTCGCGTTCCCCCTGTTCGGATTCGTCTCCGACATCGGAACCGCGTCGATCGACGAGAGGGAGATTTCTAATCTCGTGCCCGGCGTACCGCTCGAGCGTGAGCTTCGCTCCGGAGAGCGTCGACGTTTCGCGATCGACGCCTCGCCCCAGCCGCAGCTGATCACGGTCGAGCAGCGCGGGATCAACGTCGCACTCCACGCGACCCCGGCCGACGGCGCCGGGGATCCGGTCCCGGGTCTATCCAATCTAGACGGCCAGAGGGAGGGATGGGAAACGCTGCTTCTCCCCGCGCGACCGGCGGGCTCCACGGGCTATCGACTCGAGGTGATCGCCCGCGACGCCGTCTCACTCCCCGGTCGCTTCGTGGTCCGCCTCGACCCCCTCTCGGGCGAGACGGTCGACGGTCGGCACCGCGTCGAGGGGGAAGAAATCCTTTCCGAGATCGGACGCCTGCGCGCCCGCGGTGACGGAGCTTCGACGCGGCGGATCGCCGAGCTGGCCGAACGAGCCCTCCCGGCGTTTCGCGCCGCCGGACGCCCGCACGAGGTCGCGCGCACCCTCTTCCTCGAAGCCGAGGCCTATCTCTCGCTCGGCGAAGCGAAGAGCGCCGTACCGCTTGCCGAACGGGCGGTGAAGGCCTTCTCGGCCCTCGGTGCCGATGCGGCGGAGAGCCAGGCGGAGGCCCTATTCGGCCTGGGGCTCGCCGCGACCGGCGACACGAACGGTGCCATCGCGCGCTTCGAACGCGCGCTCGCGATCGAGATCCGTCGCGGCGACGCCTACGGCGAGGCGACGACCCGCGCGAACGTCTGCCTCGCGCGGCAGTCTCGTGGCGAATGGCGGGAGTCGATCCCCTGCTATGAAGAGGCGATCGAAAAGCTGCGCCGGGTCCAAGCCGTGGACACCGCGGCGATCGCTGGAGGAAACCTCGGCGGGATCTACGATCTGCTCGGCGAGCCGGAAAAGGCACGCGCGGCCTACGAGGCCGCACTGCCGCTCCTGCGTGCGCTCGGAGAAAAGCGCGGCGAGGTCTCGGTGCTCAACAACCTCGGCGTGCTGCTCGCCGAGATCGGCGAAACGAGCGAGGCGCTCGAACGCTACGGCCAGGCGCTCGAGCGAGCGGCCGCCCTCGGCGACCGGGGATGGCAGGCGCGGATCCGCCAGAACCGGGGCGTCGCCTATCTCGCAGCGGGAGATGAGGGCCGCGCCGCTCGCGAGCTCGAGCAGGCGCTCGCGCTTCGCCGCGCTGCCGGCGACCGGCGAGGCGAGGTGACGACGCTCGGCCTTCTCGGTTCGGCGAAAGCGCGGCTCGGAGAGACGAGTGCGGCCGAGCAGAACCTGGAAGCGGCGATCGCCCTAGCCCACGAGGCTCGATGGCCGGCCCAGGAGGCGAACGCTCTTCAGCAGATCTCCCGGATCTATGCCTCGGAAGGGAAAGCCGCGCTCGCCCTCACCACGGCTCAAAGCGCGGTCGACCTGTTCCGCGGCTTGAACGACCGCCGAGGTCTCGCTGCGTCTCTGTCGCGACGGGGCGAAGCGCTCACGCTCGCGGGCGAAAGCGAAGCGGCGCTCGCGCCTCTCTCGGAAGCGCTGGCGATTCGGCGCTCGCTCGACGACCGGGCGGGAGCCTCCGAGACGCTCACCGCGCTCGCGGAGGCCGAGCGTCGCCTCAAGCGACGCCAGGATGCCCGCGCCCACGTCCGCGAGGCGCTCGACCTCGTCGAGGTGCTCCGCTCCGCGGTCGTGGCGCCGGAGCTTCGGGCCTCGTTTCTCGCCGGCAGGGTACGGACCTTCGACCTCGCCCTCGAGCTGACGCTCGACGGGGCGGAGACGAGCCCATCCGAGCGAGCGGGCGGGCCTCGGCCGATCCGAGGCGACGCGGTCGAGGCGGGTTTCGCCCTTGCCGAACGCGCCCGGGCGCGTTCGCTGCTCGACCTGTTGACGGACGCGCGGGCGGCCCCTGGCGGGATCGAGCCCGACCTGAGGCGGCGCGCCCGGGAGATCGGCGAACGCCTCGCGGCCAAGGCCCGGCGGAGGATCGAAAGCCTCGCGAACGGTGCTCCGGACGCACGATCCCAGGCCCTCGCTCACGAGATCGACGACCTGCTCGCCGAGGACGATCGCCTGAAGGCCGAGATCGCCGCCGCGAACCAGAACCGTTCGACCGCGTCGAGCACGACCGTCGCGACCGTCGCGACCGTCGCGACCGTCGACTCCGACCAGGCCCGCGCGATGCTCCGCGACGACGAGCTACTGATCGAGCTGGCGCTCGGTGAGAGGACCAGCTACCTCTGGGCGCTCACCCGAGGGGAGATCTCGGCCTACGAGCTGCCGCCGCGTGCCGAGCTCGAACGGCTCGCCCGCCGGGTCTACGAAGATCTGCGCAAGACGGAACTGGGCGACCGTCGGGCCGACGACGAGGAGCGGAGCGCGCGCCGCGAGCTTTCACGGCTTGTGCTCGGACCGATCGCGTCCCGGCTCGGCGATCACCGCCTGCTGGTCGTGGCCGACGGCGCCCTCCTGTACGTACCGTTCTCCGCCCTACCGATCCCGGGGGACTCGAACGATCTGCCGCTCATCGAACGGCACGAGGTGACCTCGCTCCCTTCCGCTTCGGTGCTCGCCGCTCTCCGGACTCCCGGGAGAGGTCGTCCGGAGGCCAAAGAGCGCGGACGACGGGCGATCCTGGTCGGCGATCCGGTCTTTTCGCCCTTCGATCCGCGAGTACGAAACCTCGCGACCTCAGTGCCCCCCACGCGTCCAGGAGACCGAGCCGAGCCACCGGTCCTCCAGCGGCTCGCTTCGACCCGCCGCGAGGTCGAGGCGATCGGAGCGCTCCCGGTCTTCGCCGTAGGTCCGCGGCGCGCCACCACGCTGCTCGGCTTCGCGGCCGATCGGGCGGCGGTCTTGGCTGGAGCGCTAGACGATGGAGAGATCCTCCATCTCGCGACCCACGGTGTGATCGACACGGAGACCCCTCGCCTCTCCGGCCTCGTGCTCTCCCTTGTCGACGAGCGCGGCGCGCCGCGCGAGGGCTTCTTGGGCCTCGCCGATCTCTACGGGCTTTCGCTTCAAGCGGACCTCGTCGTCCTGTCCGGTTGCGAGACCGCGCTCGGCCGGGAGATGCGCGGCGAAGGCTTGGTCGGCCTTACCGGCGCTTTTTTCGAGGCCGGGGCGCGGAGCGTGATCGCGAGCCTCTGGCGGGTCCAAGACCGGCCGACCGCGGAGCTGATGATCCGTTTCTACCGCGCGCACCTCGAAGAAGGGCTCTCTCCCGCGGCCGCCCTCCGGGCGGCGCAGCGCTCTCTACGCAAGGACCGTCGAACCCGGGACCCGGCGTACTGGGCAGGTTTCGTTTTGTTTGGAAATGGAGGTAAAGACGGGACCGCGCGGTGAGACGATCTACCCCTTCGTGACAGATTGACCTGAGAGACGCTGTACCGCAGATCGGTACCCGATGACGACCTCGCCCAGCGCCCCACCCCGCGGGCGAGAAAGGACGCGACATGTCGACAGACTCGAGCTATTTCATACGCACCTGGAAAATCCGGGACGCGCGGGGCCACGCCCGGATCGCCAACGCGTTTCCTTCCGGAAAGCCCTTGAAAATCGAGGAAAGCCCCAAGGGAGTATTCCACGTGACGTGGACCGATGCGGAGGGCGTAACTCACGAGCTTCACGGCCTTCGGTTTGAAGGCGGACGCCTCGTAGGAGAGAGGGTGCGGGACGAGGGGACGGGCCTCGACTGGATAGTCACCGTCGAAGACGACGGAAGCGGCGGAATCACCGGCAACGTCAAGCTGCTTTCCCTGCGCCGCGACGAGATCGACGAGGACGGCGAGTCCAACCTCGCGGGGACCTGGGGCGCTGACGCACCGCCTCCTATCCTGCCGGAAGGATCGAGCAGCGGCTCCTGAGCCGTGGGCACACGCCTCGTCGCCGGGCTTCCGGGTGCCGTGTCACCTTCTTCGGGCTCGCCGCACAGATAAAGGCAGAACCCTCTTTCTAACGGCCTCTTACGACGAGGCGAAGGAGAAACACGTGCAAAGCGGTGTGTGGGTGAGGTGTGTCTCGAAGCGTCCTTTCGGCATCCTCGGCGTCGTCGGGCTTCTGCTCTTCCTGGCGCTTCCGGCGCTGGCCCTCCCGGTCGGAGCCGACCGTGAACCTCCGACGGCCTTGTGCGCCGCGTCGGTTCGAGACCTGCATTCCTCCGAAAAAGCGACGGCCGACCGCGCCTACATGCGCCTGTACTCGGCAGGCAAGGTCTGCATCCCCTCGCTCCTGAACCTCTCGACCGACAAGTCGCTCTACGCCGGGGCCGCCACCCAGGATCCGGAGAGCTGCGAGATCGTGATGGCGGGATCGCTCACGGTCGACCAGGTCGCCCTCTACCTCGTCGAGGGCATCCTGAAGGGAAGCCCGACGCCGCACTTCTCGCTCCGCCTCTCGGCCGGAAACGACGACCGCCAGGAGGTGCGCTACGAGCAGGCGTACGTCATGTACCAGGACTGGTGGGACAACCACTCCGACATGACGCTCTCCGAGCTGCGCTCCGCCCCGCATCCGCTCCACGGCAGCCACCTGTCCTGGCTCGGGGATACCACCGCCCGCGACCCCCGTCGTGCCATCGGGCAACTCATCGTCGCGACGCCCCCGTGGATCGAGGTTCCGGGCTCGAGCACCCCTGCGGCGGATCCCGCCGTCTGTGTCGCGCAACAAAATCCCTACTCGTGGATCCTCAAGCCGGGCGGGCCCGGTGGTACGACGCCTTACAACTGCTTCGCGTGGGGTCTCAACTGCCTCACCGACCGGTGGGTCCAACCGAATCCGGACGTGCCGGGCAACGGTTGGAAAGACATTCTCCGCGACAACGGATTCGATCCCGACAAGGCGGCTGACTGCTCGAAGCCCGCCTGCGCAGGGGGAGGCAAGGCGATCAAGATGGTGTTCGAGGTCTGCCCCGGCAACGAGGACCCGACCGACAGCAACTGGGTGCACGCGATGAAGCAGGAGGCCGACGGCGACTGGACGAGCAAGAACGGCGACGGTCCGCTCTACACCGACATCAAAGACTGCATGAAATTCATCAACAAGTTCTATCCCCCCGCCTCGGGCAAGTCGAACAAGGTTCTCTGCTTCTGCCCCAAGGTCGCGTCGAGCTAGCGACCACGAGCTCGCGGCGCCCCGGACCGATCTCCCGGCCGGGGCGTCGCGAAGAGGTCGCCGAACGACAAGTGGGTTCCCCTCAGTTCACGCAGGAAAATCCGTAGCCGGCGCAACATCCCGTCCCCGAGCAGGTGGTGCCGGTGATCATGTTTCTTTGGATCACGCCGGTGTTGTTCTTGGCGCGGAAATGGCCGACTCCGTCCGTGTCGCCGCCGCCGGTGTTGAACGGGCTCCAATCCGAAAAGTTGTAGTCGTATTGGATCGCGGTCGATCCGCGGCCGACGTTGAGCTGCGCCTTGACGTTCGCATAGGCGTCGAACTTCGAGGTGTCGCCGCAGCCGGCGTAGAACGACGTGGTCGAGCAGACGATCTGATCGTTGAAGCCGGCGCGCAGCGAATAGAACTGTGTGCTCTTGCCCGAAGGTTTGTCGCGATATCCGCCGTCGCCCATCTTCGGGTTGTAGCCGGGCGCCGCGTGCGGAAAGAAACCGAAGACGTTCGCGTCGAACACGTTCTGGCTGCCACAGGTGGTGATGGCCGGATTCGCGTATCCCGCCCAATAGCAGGAGGCGAGCCCGCGCACCGCGCCGGAGATCGCGACGAATTTCCGGACGCTCCCCCACAGGGCCCCGTAGTCGGCCGCGTGGATCGCCACCGTCACCCCCATCGAATGGGCGATCACGTCGACTTGCGATTTGCCGGTATAGCTCTTCACCGCGTTGATGAAGTCGCGCACCATCGCCGCCTTGCCGGGTCCGTGATAGTTCAATTGCGGCGCCCCTCGCTCCGAGCTCGAAAGCCAGGTGAGGCCGAACAGCTCGCAATCGTTGTAGCCCGCGGCCTTGAATTCGTCGTAGACCGAGGCGACACCGGTCGAGGAGGGGTAATCCCAGTTCTTCGCCTCGTCACCGTTTCCGTGCAGGAAGACGATCGGCGTGCGCGACGCCGTGCAGCTTCCGCCGCCGAACCCGCCGTAGGGCGCGTTCGAGGGGCTGAAACCGCCGGCGAACTGGTTCGCCCCTCCGCTATAGGTCAAGGCGGTGGCGGGCACCGCGACGAGCAGGGCGACGAACGCCCGGAAAAGCCTGCCTGGTCTCATACTGCCTCCTCGAACCATGATTGGGCGTGAATGCGCAAAGGCTACCACCCAACGCCGCACGGTTTGGGCCGAGACCGGGTCAATCGCGCGCCGCGACGATGGTCCGGTTCCGGCCGCGCCGCTTCGCCTCGTAACACGCCTCGTCGGCGCGGCGGATCAGCTCGGCGGGATCCGCGGGGAAGTGGCTGGTCGCCACCGCGCCCAGGCTCGCGGTCGTTCCGAGGATCGCCCCTCCCGGCAGCGCGGCAAGCGGCTCCCGCTCGAGCGCAACACGGACGCGCTCGGCCACCTCGCCGATCTCTTCGGCGTGGGTGTGGGCCATCAAGACCACGAACTCCTCGCCGCCCCATCGGAACAGCAGGTCGGTCTCGCGTAGCGCGGACTCGATCCGCCGCGCGGCGCGGGCGAGCGCGAGGTCCCCCGCCTCGTGACCGTAGCGGTCGTTCAGCTCCTTGAACCGGTCGAGGTCCAGGAACAGCAGACCGAGGCCGAGACCGAGGCGGCGGCTCCGCTCCGCCTCGCGAGAGAACATTGAGGAGAACGAGCGCCGGTTGTTGCAGCCGGTGAGACCGTCGATCAACGCCTCGCGCCTCTGCCGCTCGCCGAGCGTCGCGAGAGCGGTCGAGAAGATCCCGGTCGCGAGGATCAGGGCCGTCGACAGGAGTCCCATCGCCAGGATGATCTCGCGCAGCTTCGGCAGCAGCAGCTCGCCGGTCGCGGTCCGCGCGTCGAGCGCGAGCTCGATCGAGCCGAGCGCCTGATGAACCCCCAGGAAGACCACGAGGCCGAGGATCGCGAACGCCGAGACCGCCAGGACCGAGCCGTGCTTGGCGTTGAGCGCCCGGGTAGGCGGATTGACGAACTGCCGGTCGACCCAACCCTGGGCCATCGGTCCCAGGAGGCGCAGGATGGGCAGCGCGATCGCGACCAGCTGGATGAGATCCCCGATCACCCAGCCGCGCCAGATCCTCTGGCTCATCGCGGGATCGAGATGATGGCTGGAGTTCCAGAGGATCGCCGCGAGCGAGCCGGTGACCGCCGCCACCAGGCCCGCCGCGATGAACCAGGCGAGGTCGCGCAGACGCCGTAGGACCGGGTCGACGCGCAGCGCCACGAGCGCCCCCCAGAGCATGAGCGTCTCGATGACCCCGGCGATCGCGAACAGAGCGCTCATCGGCAGCGACATGCCCGAGGCGAGCGCGCTCGCGAGATTGGCGAGATAGATCGGCACCGCCGCCCAGGTCGGCCCGAGCCAGAAGGCGAGGAGCACGGAGAGCACGAACGGCGGGTAGATGGTGAAGCCGGCCGGGATGCCGAACACCGAGATCTCGATGCCGTTCCACCCCATCTTGACGTTGGCCACGCCGAAGGCCACCGAGATCGCGATCGCCGCGAGCCACAACGCACCGAGACGGCCGACTCGAGAGGTGCCCGACCAGAGCTCACCGATCGGCCACCATCCCGGGCCGCGCTCCGGGATCTCAGGGGTGGATGACGACAACAGGGATCGATAGGGCAACGATCGGGCCTCCCGCAAAACCAATGACCGGATCGCCCAAGTCTAGCCCGAACTTCTCACGAAGATCCGGCTGTCGGAGGGAACCTCCGCCGCGCCCGCGTTTCGCCCGATCGCGTCAATCCTGCTGTAACCTTTGCCTTCCAACTGATTCATCGGCATCCACCGATATCCCTTGGCCCCAAGGGGCTGACCGGAGGAAGCATGCGATCGAACGCTGCGGGGCTTCGAAGGGCATGGGCGCTGGTCGTATGGGCGGGTCTGCTGGCCTTCTTTTCGTCCTCTTCGTCGTCCCTGCGGGCGCAGGACGCCGCTCCGGGAGCTCCGAGCGCGTCGCCGGCCGCCGCTTCCGTCGCCCCGCCGACTCCGACCTCCGCGACCGCTCCTCCCGCCGTTGCAGCGAATCCGTCGGCGATGCCTCTGGCGGCGGCTCCCGCACCGAAGGTGGTCGAGATCATCGAGGGGCATCTCGAGCTCGACGACCTGATTCGCCTTCGGGTGGCCAATCTTTCCGAATGGTCGACCTCGAACGATCCCGGCAAGCTCGTCCCCTACATCAATGGCCTCGCGATCCTCGGCAACTATCCGGACGAGATCGAGCCGGCGCGGGGACTGCTCTCCTATCACCTGGAGATCACGGCCGAGAACCGTGCGGTCTGGACCAGCCTCCTGGGCGCGCCCACCGGCATTCGACATCCGGTGACGCTGAGCGTCGGGCTCGAGGACAACGCGCACTCCTCCTTCGATACCGTCTTCGGCAACGGCAACCAGGTTCTCCTGACCGTGATCTCGCCCTGGTACGGAGTGATCGCCGCGGTCGTCACCCTGGGCACGATGTTCCTGTTGATCTGGCTCGCCCGCACCACGAACCTGATCCGGGAGTCGGGCCCGTCCCCGGCCGCCGGCAAGCTCCGGCCCTACAACCTGGGGCGCGCGCAGATGGCGTTCTGGTTCTTCCTGATCTACGTTTCGTATCTCGGGATCTGGCTGATCACCGGGTCGCTCGACACGATCACCGCCTCGCTGCTGGCCCTGATGGGGATCAGCGCGGGGACGGCCTTGAGCGAGGCGTTGATCGACTCCGGCCAGGCGAACGCGGACGCCGAGAAACTGGTCGACCTCCAGGCCGAAAAGAACGCTCTCCAGCAGACCCTCCCCGACTTGCAGTCCCAGATGGCGGTGGCCGCCCCGCAAGCCGCGGTCTCGCCCGACGCCCTCTCGGCTCGCGACAGCCTCAACCGGCAGATGCAGGACAGCCGGACCCGGCTCGCCCAGGTGAACCTGCAGATCCAAGACCTCACACCCTCCCCGTCGTCCACGACCTCCCGGGGCTTCTTACGCGACGTCCTGTCGGACGGCGCCGGCTACAGCTTCCACCGGTTCCAGATCTTCGCCTGGACCCTGCTGCTCGGCATCATGTTCGTCTCTTCGGTCTACAACGACCTGATGATGCCGGAGTTCAGCGCGACCCTCCTGGGCCTGATGGGAATCAGCTCGGGGACCTACATCGGCTTCAAATTTCCCGAGCAAAAGTAACGCGTCCGCTGCGGGCGACGGAACAGGAGCGAAGGGAGGGCGGAACAAATTTCCTGGCCGCTTCGCTCCCGCTTGAAGCGGTCTCTTTCGCCTTCTTCGGGGTCTCTCCCCTTCGCCCAACCCCGCTCCGGGGCAGCCTGGAGCGTGGGCTTGGATTTTGCTATAGGCGGATTTTGACCGTTTTCGACCGGCAATCGATCGGACCGGCGCTGGCGAACATGAACGAAACGCTTGAAGGATCGCAGATGTCCCTCGAAGGAAATTCTCTTCCGATCCGTCGCCCTGCTGAATTCGCCCCTCGCGACCGGGCTCCCATCCGAGACGCCCGCTTCCTCGATCTCCTGGCTCACGAGCTGCGCAACCCGCTCGCCCCCCTGCGGACGGGAATCCATCTGCTCAAGAAGGCAAGGGTGCAGGAACCGCGGGTCCGTGAGATGCACGAGATGTTGGACCGGCAGATCGAAACGCTCGTCCGGCTGGTGGACGACCTGCTCGACGTCGGCCGCGCCTCCGAGGGAACGATCGAGCTGCACAAAGAGCGAATCGACGCGCGTTTGGTGATCCACCGCTCGATGGAACAGTGGCGCGACGTCGTGGCGAGGCGCGATCACTCGCTCGAGATCGATCTGCCCGTGTTCCTTCCGGTCGAGCTCGACGCGTTGCGGATGATCCAAGTCATGGTGCGGCTGGTCGAAAACGCGGCACGCTTCACCCCGGTCGGGGGACGGATCTGGATCACCGCCCGGAAGGAAGGGGACTGGGCGGTGATTCGGGTGCGCGACGACGGGGAGGGGATCCCATCGGCTCTGCTGGAAGGGATTTTCGAGCCTTTTGAGAAAGCCGACTCGAGTCTCGCCCGACAGGAGGACGGTCTCGGGCTGGGTCTTACGCTCGCCCGCCGGCTCATCGAGCTGCATGGCGGGACTCTCTCCGCCAAGAGCGCCGGCGCAGGACAAGGGAGCGAGTTCGTCATCCGTCTCCCCCTCGCGGAGGACGAAATCGCCCCCGTCGCTCGCCCGGAGGAGCCGCGGACCGCGCCGCCCCATTCGAGCCACCGCGTGCTGATCGTCGACGACAACCGGGATGCAGCGGACAGCCTGTGCCTCTTGCTCCGGTTGGAAGGGCATGTCGTGCGCGAGGCCCACGACGGACCGAGTGCCGTCGCCCTCGCCACGGAATTCAAGCCCGAGCTGGTCTTCCTCGACATCGGCATGCCCGGGCTGGACGGCTATCAGGTCGCGGAGCGGCTCCGCTCGGATCCCCGGACGGACCCGGCGTATCTCGTCGCCCTCACGGGATACGGCAGCGAGCTCGACCGGGCTCGCTCGCGCGCCGCGGGATTCGATCACCACCTCGTCAAACCGGCCGACGTGGGCGACCTCACTTCGATCCTGGCCTCGCTGCCTTCGGGGGACGAATCCGTCCCACCCCCCTCGCGCGCCAAGGAGAACCCACCGCCTCTCGCCCCACCGCCGATTGCGCAGGCCGGCGCGGCAGCATAACCTTCTCGCAAATCCTCGGTACTTGAGCCGCCGCTCCCGGACCGGCCTCATCCGAGGCTGGCGAGGCGACCGGTGGAGCTCTCCCTACTCTTCCAATCCGCGGAGCGCGGCGAGCCGCGCGCCTCCGAAGCGCTGTTCGCGGCGCTCTACCGCGAGCTGCGCGGGCTCGCGCGGCGAGAGCTCGCGCGCTCCGGGCCAGGCGCCGCGCTCGGCGTCACCAGCCTGCTCCACGAGGCCTATCTGGACATCGCGCGTCGCGAGGGGGTGACGTTCCCCGATCGCGCCCGGTTCTTTTCCTATGCGGCCCGCGTGATGCGCGGGCTGATCATCGACGGCTTGAGGAGCCGGCAGGCCCGCAAGCGCGGAAGCGCCTTCGAGATGACCTCGCTCGACGGCAAGGAGGTCGGCGGCGGCGCCCCGACGAGCGAAGCCGAGGAGATGGAACGCCTGGGTCAGGCGCTCGACGAGCTCGCGACGCTCGAGCCGGAGATCGCCCACGTGGTCGACTTGAAGTTCTTCTGCGGCTTTACCTTCGGCGAGATCGCCGAGCTGCGCGGGGTGAGCGAGCGGACCGTGCAGCGACAGTGGGACAAGGCGCGGATCTACCTTCGTCACGCGATGCGCGAGGGCTTCCTCGATTGAACAGCGCCCGCTGGCGCCTGGTCTCGCCTCACCTCGACCAGGTGCTCGAGCTGGCCGACGAGGAGCGCCAGCGCTATCTCCTCGACCTCGCGCAGAAGGACGCCACGCTCGCCGCCGACCTGAGAGCCCTGCTCGGCGAGCAGCAGGCGCTGCGCGACGAGGGGTACCTGGAACATGACGCCCAGGATCTGTTCAGCGACTCGAAGCTGGTCGGCCAGATCTTCGGCGCATACACCCTCCTCGAGCCGCTCGGCGCCGGAGGGATGGGCAGCGTCTGGCTCGCCCGGCGCAGCGACGGCCGGTTCGAGGGCAAGGCGGCGGTCAAGCTGCTCTCTGCCGCCCTGCTCGGCGCCGAAGGGGCTTCGCGGTTCCGCCGCGAGGGGACGATCCTCGCTCGCCTCAAGCATCCTCACATCGCCCAGCTGATCGACGCCGGCGTCTCCGAGGCGGGCCAGCCCTACCTCGTGCTCGAATACGTCGAGGGCGAGCCGATCGACCGCTGGTGCGACCGGCGCTCGCTGGACGTCCCGTCTCGCCTGCGCCTCTTCCTCGACGTGCTCGCCGCGGTCGAGCACGCGCACGCGAACCTCGTCGTCCACCGCGATCTCAAGCCCGGCAACGTCATGGTGTCGAAGGACGGCCGGGTCAAGCTCCTGGACTTCGGCATCGCCAAGCTCCTCGAGGGCGAGGACGGCGCGCCGACCCAGTTGACCCGGGATGCGCGCCAGGCCTTCACCCCGGCTTTCGCCGCGCCCGAGCAGGTCCTGGGCGAGAGCGTAACCACGGCGACCGACGTCTATGCGCTAGGCGCCCTGCTCTACCTGCTGCTCGCGGGACGCCATCCCGCGGGCGGCCCGGGGGCCTCGCCGGCCGAAATGCTGCGGTCGATCCTCGAGACCGATCCTGACCGTCCATCTCACGTCGTCCGCGACACGCGCGCCCGGCCGACCGAGGAGCAGGCGAAGACGGCGCTCGAGCGCTCGAGCACCCCCGAGCGCCTGCGGCGCGAGCTGCGCGGCGACCTCGACCTCATCGTCGCCAAGGCGCTCAAGAAGCGCCCGCAGGAGCGGTATCCCTCGGTCGCCGCCTTGTACGAAGACCTCCGCCGCTATCTCGCCAAGGAGCCGATCCTCGCCCGACCCGACTCGCTCGCCTACCGCACCGCAAAGTTCGCGCGGCGCCACGCCCGAATCCTTGCGGCCGCCGCCGTGGCGGCCCTCGCCCTGGCGTCCATCGTGGCGTACTACGCCACCCGGCTCGCGCACGAACGGGACCGGGTTCGCCTGGAGGCGCAGAAGGCGGAGAAGGTCAGCGACTTCCTGACCGGTTTGTTGACCCATACCGATCCGTTCGACGAGGGTCGGCGCGAGTCGACGGTGGAAGGACTGCTCGACGCCGGGGCGGCTCAGGCGCAGCGCGACCTGGCCGGCCAGCCCGAGGTCCAGGGCAAGCTGCTCACCCTCCTCGGCCGCATCCTGCAACGGCGCGGGGAGTACGAGAAAGCGCTGCCGCTGCTCGAACAGGCGGTCGCCGTCGGGCGGACGACCCTCGGCCCGGGCCGCGAGCTCGCCCAGAGCCTCCACGACCTCGGCGTCACGCAAGGGCAGCGGGCGCAGCTCGAGCCCGCGCGGCTCACGCTCGAAGAGGCGCTCGCGATGCGCCGCCAGTTTCTGGGGCCCGAGCACCCGGAGGTCGCCGTCTCCGAGAGCGAGCTGAGCCGCGTGCTGGCCGATCAAGGGCGCTACTTGGAGGCGGAAGTGCACTGCCGCCTCGCGCTGTCGATCCGGCGCAAGGTGCTCGGTCCCCGCGACCACGAGACGGCGACCAGCATGAACGACCTTGCCCACCTGCTCGACCACAAAGGCGATCGGGCCGAAGCCGAGAAGCTGTTCCGGGCGACCGTGGAGGTCAACCGCGAGACCCGCGGCCCCCGGCATCCGGACGTCGGCACCGCGCTCGCCAACCTGGCTGGAACGATCGGCCAACGCGGCGACTACAGGACCGCCGAGAGAATGTTCCGCGAGGCGCTCGCGATCACCGGCGAGGCGTTGGGGACCGCGCATCCCCGCTATTCGCAGCGCCTGGCGGGTCTCGCGGAGGTCCTTCGGCTGCAGGGAAAGCTGTCCGAGGCGGAGGCGAAGAACTCCGAGGCCCTGGCGATCTCTCGGCCCGCCCTCGGACCGGACCACCCGACCGTCGCCCGCCACGAGATCGGTCTCGCCCGCATCTATCTCGATCAGGGTCGTCCCGCCGTGGCCGAGCCGCTCCTGCGTCACGCGCTCGAGGTCCAGCAAGGACACGCCGGCGATCGAGACTGGCGCCTCGGATCGACCGAAAGCCTGCTCGGTGCCGCCTACCTCGGACTCGGCCGCCACGCCGAAGCGGAGCCCCACCTCCTCCGAGCGTTCGAGATTCTCAAACGGACCCCCGGCTCCGAAGGCCAAGAAACCCGCGAGGCGCGCGCAAACCTCGGCCGCCTGGTCGCCCTCTATCAGGCGGAAGGAAAACCGGAGCGCGCGGCGAGATACCGATCGAAGGGCTGAGCGGCGTCACCTTCCGAACGAGGCTTCGGCCGTAGTCCTTTCCATTCCGCTCCCCTTTCCTCCGATTCGCACCAGAAGTCTTCCCCGCTCGCACGTCTGAGACGAGGCGCGACGCCGCGCGGGCCCTCGTAGCCGCACCTCCGGTGGAACCGGAAGCTCGCCGTCCTGTCGTCTTTCCTTACTGAAGTTCGATTGATTCCATGTCGACCTCAACGCGCGCCCGATTCGGGCGGGCGGGAATCCAAACCAACCCGTCGGCGACGAGTTTCCGGGCGCTTCGGTGCGTCCTCGGGGAACCGTGCGCCTCCGAAGGAGCGGGACATGAACGTACAGACGTCATTCAGGGCCGCGGGCCTCGCGGCGCTCGTGGTGCTAGCCGGTCCGGCCGGCGCGCAGTCGAGCGGTCGGGCGGACGGGCTGCGGCTCGTACCCCACGTGGTCGAGCAATTCAAAGCGCTCACCGAGCTCGCCGATCCGCTCGGCTTCCATCGCAGCACGACGCCGAATCCGAGCCAATGCCGGCATTACCAAGCGATCACCCGCGTCGACGGCGCGGACGGCACGCCGTTCTTTCTCGTCACCCGGAGCGGCAACACCCCCGACATTCCCGTGCTCCCCGACGAGCTGGTCTGTGACGACTCGCCGGGCGAAACCCGCAACGGCAACCTCGTCGTCTTCCGCATGGGCTCGCGCGACAAGAACGGCGAGCGGCTGCGGAGCAACCGCCTGAAAAAGGGCGTGCACGTCGACGACACCGAGCCGCCGGCCGAGGACGTGGCGACGATCTTCTTCACCGTGGTGGGCGGCGATCCGAACGACCCGGATCCCGCTCGGCGTCCCGGTCTCGTCTTCCGAAACGGCGAAGGCCCCGGTCCGGTGCAGCGCGTCTACGGCCATCCGGGCGGCATGCAGCTGGTCGGACACATGCTCGCGATCGCCAACGAATCGCCGAAGCGGCCGACGATCCCCAATCCCGATTCGACCCCCGAGCATCCCCTGCCGCCGATCCCCGATCCGAGCTACGACGTGGCGCCGCATCCCACCGCGATCCTGTTCTTCGACGTGAGCGATCCGGAAGCTCCGGTGTTTCGCAGCCAGTTCGCGCCGATGGACCGGCCCGCGTACGACCCGCAGCGCAAACCGCTCCAGGGCGCGGACGGTCTCGGCGTCACCCCGCTCGAGAACGGCCTCTACTTGATGGCGGTCAAGGGCGGGTTCGAGGACCACGACCCAATCTACTTCTACCGCTCGACGATCGGCGATCTGTCGAGCCCGGATCTCGACTGGGAGTTCGTGTCGAGCACCCGCGTGCCGGAGGTCGAAGATCCCCACCAAACGTTTCAATTCCTCCGCGAGACCGGTCCCAACGGCGAGCTCGGCGATCTGTTCATGGCCGGCGCGCGCGGCAATCCGGTGTTCGGCGATCACGACCGGATCGACCTGTTTCATGTCGACCGGCAGACGACGGACTGCGCGCCGGGCGACGACATTCAGCTCACGATGTTGGTGCACGGCAAGCGGATCTCGCCGTTCCCGAGCACCGGGGGAAGCGACAAGCTCGCCAACACCGCGGCGGCCACGGGTTTTTACGTCAGTCCGAGCGGCGAGCTGATCTTCTACGCCACCGAGCACGACAACGACGGTCCCAACGGCACGGTGAAGGCGGGCGAATGGCGCCACCGCGACGTCGTCCGCGAAGGGAGTCCGACGCTCCTTCCGGCGGCCCAGGTCGACGGGCCGTTCGAAGTGGACGAAGGACGGACGACGACGCTCACCGGCACGGCCAAAGCGCCGGTCACCCAGGCGTGGATCCAGCTCTACGCGGGCACCGACTTCAAATCGCTCTATCCCACGATCGATTTCGCCGACGTCGACCTCGACGACTTCGACGACTTCTCTCGCCTGGAGCGACAGGTCATTCCGCGTCCGGCTCCCGATCCTCCGATCGCCTTCGATTTCGCCGACCTCCCGCGGTCGTGGAAGTGGTACGCCCCCGCCGGCTGCTCGATCTTTGCGATCGATCACGTCGGTCCGGAGATCGATGAAGCGCGCACTCTGATCGGCGATGGAACCGAGCATCAGGACCCCGACCTCGCGTTCGTCTTGAACGACGGCGGCACCGACGACGTCGACCAAGAGATCGACGCCGTCCAGTTCCTTCCCGACTGCACCGCCTACTACGCGACGCCGACGGCGCTCCGCTGGGATCTCGACCGGAACGGCAGCTACGAGACCTCCGGCACCGCCGTCACCTTGAGCGCCCTCGCGCTCGACGGCCCGACCGATGTCGTCGTGCCCGCCGAAGCGCAGCACCCCACGGGCGGCCCCGTGGGTCTCGCGACCGCGAACGTCCACGTCAACAACGTCGCGCCGCAGCTCTCGCCCGTCCGGATCGCCGATGGTGCCGGCCGCCAGGTGGGGGTCGACGTTCCCTTCGTCCTCACCCGCGTGCCGGTGACGGCGACGGCGACGTTCACGGACCCGGGCGTGCTCGACCACCAATCCGCAACCATGGCCTGGGGCGACGGCACGACCGACGCGCAGGCGACGTTCCTCACCTTCGACGAGGCGTTCGGCGACGCGACGGGCGCGCTCTCCGCGCGGCATCGCTATCTCGCCGCGGGGGCACTCTCGGTCGGGGTCACCGTCACGGACGACGACGGTGGGGTCGGAAACCTCGCGGCGAGCGTGCGAGTCGTCACGCCGCAGCAGGCGGTCGAAGAGATCGTTCCCCTGCTCGATGCCGTGATCCAAGGGGCACCGAGCGGTCGGATTGCGGGCGATCTCCAGAAGGCGAGGAAAGCGCTGGTCGGCAATCCCAACGGCCAGAACGGAGCGCTCGACAAGATCAAGGCCGGCAACGACGCCGCGGCGATCGCCTTCCTTCGGCAAGCCGTGACCTGGATCGAGCGCGCGCAAGGGGACGGCCTCACGGACCCTCGGGCGGCCCTGCTGATCGGGCTCCTCGAACAGGTCCAGGCGTCGCTCGCCGCCAATTGAAAACCCCACTGTCATCTTTCGCGACGTAATTCCGATTGATCCATCGAACGCAACTTCCGCGGCCCCATGGACGGGGCCGCGGCTTTCCTCCGAACCAACGGAGCCCACTCGAAGGAGATTGAAATGAAAACCAATACGCAGATCTGGAAGGTCCTCACCCTGGGATTCGGCCTTCTCGTGTCGTCCCTCGTCGTCCAGGCCAAGGACAACGTCGTCGAGCCCGGCCAGGAGTTCGCCGGAAAGTCCTACAACGAGCTCGGCGACCAGTGGGCGCAGTGGCTCACGACCGAGCCGATCGCGACCAACCCGGCCTTCGATCCGGATGGCCGCTTCTGCGCGAAGAACCAGCACGGCAAGGTCTGGTTTCTCGCCAGCACGTTCGAGGGCGTCGCCGACCGCACCTGTGAAATCCCCTCCGGCAAGGCGCTCTTCGTTTCGCTCGGCGGCGTCTTCGTGAGCTTCGCGCCCGAGTTCCCGGCGGCGGACGATCCGTGTGCCCAGCTCGCGACCGCCGCGGAGCGG
The DNA here is from genome assembly GCA_044226625.1 of Thermoanaerobaculia bacterium. GTDB lineage: Bacteria > Acidobacteriota > Thermoanaerobaculia > Multivoradales > UBA5704 > DASYKS01. Next base: position 36,026 of record JBGAGQ010000027.1, on the reverse strand, counting down.
GTCCGCTGCGACGTCAACAACGACGTGCCGGCGGCGCCGGCGGTGACGTTCGAGGCCGTGCTCGACGGCCAGCCGATCGAAGACCTGTTCGCCTTCCGCACTACGAGCCCGCCCGGAGGTTTCACGCTCCACGTTCCGAGTCCGTCGTTCCTCACCGACCTCGGGCTCTCTCCGGGCGATCGCACCCCGGCGATCTCGGACGGCTATTTCCTCTTCCTCAAGCCGCTCCGGCCCGGCGTTCACCACCTCAACTTCCGCATGGTGCAGGCCGACGCCTCGGTCACCGGTGTCAATTACACGCTCGTCGTCCGCGGCGGACACGACGACTGATCGCATCTCCCGGACGAAAAGCTTACTGAAAACGAGCCCGTCGGACACAGCTCGGCCGACGGGCCCCTTCCCCCCCAAAAGGACAACGAACCATGGATCGCATATCGCTTCGCTTCATCTCCCTCGCCCTCCTGGCGATGGGTCCGGCTCTCCCGGCCTCGGCGCTCGATTTCCCCGCGACGGGCCAGACGACTTCCTTTACCTCGAACAAGATCGACGGCATCGTCGCCGCGGTCGCCGTCGCCGACGACGGCGCGGTTCAGGCGGGTGCCACGCTGAGCTTCGCCGACAACGGCGACGGCACGGTGACCGATCTGAACACCGGCCTCATGTGGGAAAAGAAGGGCGACAACGGCGGTCTCCACGACAAGGACAACGCCTACGGATGGACCGGCCCCGGCACTTTGGAGACCGTCTGGGACTGGCTCGACGACGTCAACGTCGAAGGGGGCACGGGCTACGCCGGTTACTCCGACTGGCGGCTGCCGAACGCCAAAGAGCTCGAGAGCCTGGTGGCCTTCCAGCTCGCCGCACCGATGATCGAAACGGCGTTCAACCAGGGATGCGTTCCCGGCGCCACGGTGATCACCGGAAGCTGCACGCTCTCCGGCCCCCATTGGTCGTCGACGACCTGGGCGCGCAGCACCGGCATGGGCTGGGGCGTCTCCTTCTACGACGGCTCGCTCTTTCCGTATGACAAGTCGTCCGGCATGCGAGTGCGCGCGGTGCGCGGCGGAGGCTCCGGCCCGGGCGCTTTCCCGGCGACGGGGCAGACGACCGCCTATCCCGCCAACAAGAACGACGGCATTCCCGGCCCCGTCGCCGTGCCGGACGACGGCACTCTGCGCGCGGGAGCGCCGCTCGCCTTCGCGGACAACGGCAACGGCACGATCACCGACCTGAACACCGGCCTCGTCTGGGAAAAGAAGGGCGACGCGGGCGGCCTCCACGACAAAGACAACATCTACTGGTGGTCGGGCAACGGCTTCGAGGAGACGGTCTGGGACTGGATCGACGACGTCAACGTCGAGGGGATCGTGGGCTTTGCCGGCTATCACGATTGGCGCATCCCGAACGTCCGCGAGCTGCTGAGCCTCGCCGACTTCGAGAAGCAGTGGGCCATCCCGACGGCGTTTCAGACCAACTGCGTTCCAGGAGTAAGCGTCCTCACCGGGAGCTGCACGTTCCAGTCGGCCTACTGGACCTCGACCACCCGAGCGAGTGGCACGAATTCGGCTTGGTGTCTCGACAACTACGGCTCGACGAACCCCAGCGCCAAGGCGAACACCGCCCGCGTCCGCGCGGTGCGCGGCGGCACGCCGTAAAGTTCGGGCGCTCCTTCCGGGGTCCGAGAACGACATCTCGGACCCCGGAGGAATCGACGCGGCAGTAGACGTTGATGTGACCCTGTTCGAGTTTCCGCCAATCCTTCCAGAGCGAGCTTTTCAGGCGATCTCGTGATTCGCCCTCGACTCGGGCACCGGTCCCGGGGCCGGTGCAAGCGACCAATCGGCTCATGGAAGGAGTCTTCCGATGTCTCGATCCGTCCGTCTCTCTCTCCGTCCCCTCGTCCTCCTCGGCCTCGCTCTCCTACCGCTTCAGGCCGCCACCGCCGACGATCGATGCGTTCGCCAAGGGATCGCCGACGCGGTCGGCCTGCCGAAGGAGAAAATCGTCCTCGCCGAGGCGATCGAGGCTCCGCTTTACGTCGAGCTCGATTCGAGCTTCGCCCCGGGCGACCGCTTCCAGTTCGAGGTCCGGCGCAACGGCGCGATCTTCTCGACCGAAGAGGTCGAGCTGGTCGAAAACCGAAGCAGCGACGCGAGCTTCGATTTCGCCGCGCGCCCCGTGGTGGAGCTTTTCTCGACCCATCCCTCCCGGCTGAATCTCCTTCGCCGAACGATCGGCGACGGAACCGCCGACGTGGCGATCTCACACAACGGCAAGGCGCTCCGCGTCGAAACGTTCGCGGCTCTTGAGCGCAAGGGACGCACGCTCGCCGAAGGCGCGATCGCGCCTCAAGCGATCCGTTCGACCGTCCGCACGGAAGCCTCGGCTCGACCCCACCAGAAGAGCGCCTGCACCGACGCCTGCTACGCCGAGCTCGAAGACTGCAACTACTATCGCTGCGGCCAGTTCGGCTCGGCGTCCTGCTACGACAATTGCTACTGGCTCTATCTCGACTGCCTGGAGTTCAGCTGCAACACCTGCCAACCCAGCTCCAGCAGCACCACCACCTTCTCGACCGTAAGCACCACGCCGACCTCGGTCTATCAATGCCATACGAGCGGTGGGTTCTTCCCCAAGGGCATCTATCGACGCTACACCCGGCAGATCAAGCAGACCGTGACCACCACCACGATCAACTCCGACTGCAGCGAGACGGTGACCACCCAGATCTTCTACTTCAATATCGATTGCTGGGTTTACCAGTACTCGGAGCCGAACTGCTCCTCGTACGGCGACGTGCTGCCTTGGCTGTGCTGAGCTCCCGAGCGTAGCCACCCCCCTATCGAAGGCTCGAAGCCCCGGCTCGCCGGGGCTTTTCGCATGGATCACAAGGGGTCGTCGAAGCCTCAGAAGAACACGGTCACCTCGCCCGCGGAGGACATCCCCCGCGCTGCGGCGGGGAGAAACTCCGGATGTCGCTCGGCCGCCGGAAAACGTCTCGACACAAACCCTCGCGCGGCGGGTCTCAATAGTTTGAACGACCACAATGCCGTGGCTGGAACCAAACGAGACGGTTCATGCTCAAAACCCTCTGCCGAGAGCTGAGCGCCTTAGGGGCCGGCGCTTGCCTACTTGCCGGCTGTACGCTCGCGCGGTTCAACCTCGAATCGAAGGAGCTTTCGACATCGAACCTGCTGACCGGCCGAATCTCGGCGACGGTCCCTTGGGCTCGCCCCGTCGTAATTGTCGTCTGGATAGATCACAACGGACGGTTTGAGCCATCTCGACGGATCCTCCTCGACCAACCGGGGAGCTTCGAAGCGCTCATTCCTAAGGGAAGGTATCGGGTCCTCGCTTTCGGCGATTCGAACGGAAACCTCGCACTCGACTCTGGCGAGCCCTCCGGGACATACAGCTCAGCATCAACGGACGAGGAGGCTACACCCTCGATCGAGGTCGCGCTCACCGAGAACGAAATCTCTGCGTGGCCGCTTCCCATTTCGCGCGGCCGACTCGCTTCGATCCGTTCGTCGCGCTGCATGCGACCGGGCCAGATCGTCCGGCTCGACGACGAATCGTTCTCAGAAAGGAACGGCAAGCGAGCCTACTGGGCTCCCTTTACCTCGCTCGAAGAGCGGGGAGCGGTTATCTATTTTCTCGAGCCGTTCGATCCGCGGCGAATACCGGTTCTCTTCGTGCACGGAGCGACCGGAACGCCGAGAGATTGGCGGTTCGTCATCGATCACCTCGACAGGACCCGGTTTCAACCCTGGATCTACTCCTATCCTTCGGGCGCCGGGGCCGCGCTGCTTTCGGAGCTCCTCTATCGACAGTTGTCGATCCTCCACGAGCGGTACCGTTTCGCTACGCTTCAGATCGCCGCGCACAGTTTCGGCGGTCTGGTGGTCCGAAACTTCCTCGGTAGCTACCACGACCGGTTCTCCTACGTCCGACTTTTCGTTTCGTTTTCCACCCCTTGGGCCGGCGAGGAGCGGGCCCGCCTCGCGCCGTCCCGGCCGGCATGGGACGACGTGCGTCCAGGCGGCCCCTTCCTGGTTGGCTTATTTCAAAAGCGGCTCCCGCCGGAGGTGGATTTCCATCTGTTCTTCGGCTACCGAGGAAACCGGGACCTATTTCGCTCCGCTAACGACGGAACCGTCACCCTGCGAAGCCAATTGACTCCGGCGTCGCAATCCGAGGCTCGTAGGGTCCACGGGTTCGCCGAGAACCACCAAGGAATCCTCTCCTCTCCGGAAGCGGTCGCCACCTTCAACGACCTACTCCGCGCCGACTCGCCGCTCGAGGAGGGGACCCCGCGCAAGCGCGCCGGCATCCCGGAAAGGCCGGTCGCGGGCGTTACGCCACAACGTTGACCGGCCGCGGCAACGTAGTCGATCGCAATCCGCTCCCCCTCGCTCTACCTGGCTTTCGTACACCCGTCCGCCTCCTCGAACCGGCTTTCCGAATCCAGTCCGCCCCCGTAACCGATTACGGCAAGGGTGTTTCGTCCCGGGAGTAAAGGCGCCCGGACCGGCTCGCCGCTCCCTGTCACGTTCGCACGACTTCAAGCACCCCCCTATTTCTGAAACCCCTCTCGTCCCAAATGACTCCCGCACCGACGCGGGAGATCCATCTCACAGCTTCACAGGAGGCATTCATGCGTAAGCAGATCTCGTGGTGCGTCGCCTTGGCGTGCCTGGCCGCCGTCGCGGCCGCCCCGGCGATGGCCGACTCGCTCGGCGGCGCCGCGCTCGTTTCCAGGATCTCGATGGACAAGACGGCGCTCACCACGGCCGATGGCGTCAACGTCACCTTCACGCTCGAAAACGCCGGGGCCGACGAGATCCTCGTTCTCAAGTGGAAGACGCCGCTCGCCGGCTTCGAGGGGAACCTCTTCGTCGTCGAGCGCGACGGCCAGCGCGTCCCCTACACGGGCAAGCTGGTCAAGCGAGCCGCGCCCCGGCCGTCGGACTACGCCCGCATCCCCGCCGGCGAGAGCGTTTCGGCGACCTTCGACCTCTCCTCGGTCTACGACATGCGCAAGCCGGGCAACTACACCGTGCGCTACGAGGCCTTCGGCGTCGACTTCGTCCGGGAGGACTACCGCAAGGGCATCACCTCGATCGGCTCGGCCGACGCCCTCGCTTCCGAGACGTTGGGTCTCACCCTCTCGGGAAAGGACCTCAGCGCGGACGACCAGGAAGCCGCCGCCGCGCCGGTTCGCCCGAACCTCGGTCGTGCCCTCACCCCCACCTATCTGAACTGCTCGAACGGCAACATCTCCTCGATCGGCAACGCTCTGACCAACGCGCAGAACTACGCGACCGAGTCGTACAACTTCCTGGTCAACCTCCCCGCGGCGTCGCGCTCGACCGACGCGCGCTACAAGACCTGGTTCGGCGCCTATACCGACTCTCGTTACTCGACCGTTCAGACGCACTACAACAATCTGAAGAACGCGTTCGCCAACCAGACCTTCCAGCTCGATTGCGACTGCGCGTCGGACAACTCGCTCTACGCGTTCGTCTACGCGAACCAGCCCTATCACGTGCACCTGTGCGGCGCCTTCTTCGCCGCCCCGGCGACCGGCACGGACTCCAAGGCGGGGACCTTGGTCCACGAGACCAGCCACTTCACCGTCGTCGCCGGAACCAACGACTACGCCTACGGCCAGACCGCCTGCAAGAAGCTCGCGACCAAGACGCCGAACAAGGCGATCAACAACGCCGACAGCCACGAGTACTTCGCCGAGAACAATCCGTTCCAGACCATCGGCACGGCGGTGGCCAACTGCGCGCAATACGTGAGTGAAGATCCTCCGTACGACTATGCCTCCTGGCCCAAGAACTCGACGCTCACCAAGACCTGGTACATCAAGAACTGCGGTACCGCGAACTGGACCACCAGCTGGGGCGTCAAGTACATCTCCGGCAACGCCGGCTGCGGCAGCTTCAACTTGACCAAGAACACCCCCGCCGGCACCACCGCCAAGATCTGGGCGACCTGCTCGATCGGCAGCAGCAGCCAGTACCAGGGGACGTTCCGTATGAAGACTCCCACCGGCACGGTCTTCGGCGATTCGTTCTATTTCATCGTGAATACGTACTAGTCGGGCGATCAACGAACCGCCGGCCGCATCGAGGGGGAGCGACCGGCGGCCCTATTCCGGTCGCGCATCGCGGCGGCACCCTCCCGTGCCCCGGCGAGATTCGATTCGGCTATGCTTCGTGGCACCCGAGTCTCCGCCAGCCACGATGAAATCGCTTGCTGTCCGTCCCCAGCCGCCGACGCTCGCCGAGGCTCCGGCGGCCGCTGTACCGCCCCGTCGCCCGAGACCGCCGAGCGTGCCTTCCGCCGAGACGCTGGCGGCTGCAGAGCGGCTCGGGCATCGGCTCGAGGCGCTCGCGCCGCCTCAGGCTCCCCCGCCGATTCAGCGGACCATCTATCGGACCGACAAAGACAAGGAACACAAGAAGCCTTTCAAGTCGATCTCGCAGTCGAATCCCTACCTCGAGATGGACGAAACGGGCAAGGCCTGGTTTCACAAATACCATAACGACACGACGGTTCACTTCACCGTCGACGAGCTCCAGCGGAAGATCGAACAGCACAAGAACGAGAACGTCAAACCGCCTTCGATCGCGGAGTCGATCAAACAGGCCAAAGCGACGAGGAAGAAGACGGCTCCGAAAACGAAGACGCGCAAGAAAAAGGCGACGGATTCCGTGTTCGTTCCCGTGCCCCGTCAGACGAAAGCCTTCGTCGGCACCCAAGTCGACTATTCGAAAGATCCGCAATTCCGCACCGAGCGAAGGATCATCCGCCGGCTCAGGAGGGACAAGAAGAGCGTCGGCGACAAGAACATCTATACCAAGCGCTTCAAATTCAACGACCGGAAGATCAAGCTGGCGACCGTCTCGATCCCGCCGAGCGACTTGCCCAAGGGTTACGAGAAGCTCCCGTTCGAGGAGGTGGTGAACAACCGCCTCGGGCAGGGTTCCCATTCCGAAGGAGTGACCGACAAGATCGAGAAGAACGTGCCTCTGTTCCGAGAGATGGCGAAGCACGAGCACTACAGCGCATCGTCTCGTGAACAATGCGAGAAATGCCGCTACAACTTCCCGCCGGTGAAAAAGGGGTCTCACAAGTTCGGAACGTTCTACTCGGGAACCACCGACCACATCGAAGACCCCAAGCTGCGCAAGAAACTAATCAAGAATAACGGAAAGGTCGACGGGCTCAAACTCTCGCCGAAAGAAAAAGAGGAGGCCACCCGGGGGCGCTTGAGCGCCGCGACCGCGCGCCAGGAGTTCGAGGATCAGAACCCGCTCTTGAACCAGCAGCGCAAGGAGATTTCAACGGACGACTCGGAGGGCGAGCACAGCTCGGACGATGACGAACTCTACGTTACGGACGACCTGGCTTGGAAGGACCCGTTGGGTTGGGGCAAGAACAAGAAGAAGGTCAACGTCATTCCGCGCCGATCGTTCTTTACCTCGAAGGAGATCGAAGAGGTCGAGAGGAAGACGAAGGTCCTGATCGAGAAGAAGAAAAAGAAGAAGGAAGAGATGGAGAGGAAGGTGAAGGAGGAGAAGGAGAAGGAGAAGGAAGAAGTCGACATGGAGGACGAAGGCGACGGAGAAAGCGACGAGAACGACGACAAGAACTGAAATGCCGCGCCGGCAGCTGAGCCCGGCACCGGCGACTCTTCCCTATGAAGTGCCTCTCTTCTCTTCGCCAAGCTCCGACGCGAGCCGAGACCCCGAGCGCCACGGCCGCTTCGCGCACGGTCGCCGCCTCCGATCGGGCACCAGCCGACGCGCTCGCGCGGGCGGAGCGGCTCGGGCACCGACTCGAGGCGCTCGCACCGCCGCGCGCCGAGGCGCCGATTCAACGCGTCCGATGGCGCTGGAGCGCCTCGTCCAACAGCTGGTCCGCAATCGGCGCGTCGAGCTCGACGTCGACGCCTCCGACCCACGCGGGGAACGTTGACGGCGAGGAGTACGAGGACACTTACACCCAAGCGAGCGATCCGACGGTGACGCCGTTCCTCTCCGGCGCCCGGAGCTTCATGGGCGAGTCGGGCGCGAAGCTTCAAGAGAAAGGCAAGACGCCCCGCGCCGAGGACATCCGCGAAAATGCCGTCAAGACTCCGAGTCTCACCGGCGGCTCGGGCCTGCACGAGCTGTTGCCGACGAACATGGGACCCGAAGTGGCGAGCAGCGGCAGTCCGGCCGCGATCGGCCTCCAGAGCGGCGCGCGGACCTCGACCGCGCACCAGATGTTCCGGATCGGCGGCGGCGACGTCGGCGGCCACACCGGATTCGCGGTGAAGCCGAGCGGCGGCCACGGCAGCACGCACACCCGCGGCCAGGCACCCGCCCACGACTAGATGCGCGAGGAGGCGCGCTCTTCGGTGCTCACGGCGACCGACCCGGACGAGGCGACCAATGCGCTGTTGCTACGGCACCTCGACGTCACGCCGACGGGTCAGGACGTTTTGCAGAGCCCCTACATCGAAGGGATGCAACCGAACCTTTCCTCGATCGGCACGGTCGGCCCCGTGGGCAAGAAGGATCCGGCGCGCATCCACCTCGCCCAAAGAGTGGAAGGCGAGCGCGAACAGGTGAAGAAGCGGCTCCGATCGCACAAGAGAGAGACGGGGCGCGGCCGGTCGCCGAGCCCGGAGCGGACGCCGATCGACAACCAAGGTGGAGGAGGCGACTATCTCGTCGGTCCTCCGCTTCCTCCACCTCCGATCCCCACGTTCGGCGGTACGAAGGGGAGCTGGCAGCACGTGGCCAACACCGCGAGCTGGCTCACCGCGCCGCAGCGCGAAGGATTCGACCCGGCCACGCCGATGTCCTCGATGCCGATTTCCTCGCCGATGCCCTCGACGCCATCGCTCGCCCCACTGGCGCCGCTTCCGAGCTCGGCTCCGGCGACTTCTACTACGGCAACCTCCACCACAACCAGCACCACGACCCCGACCACCACGACCACGACTACGACCTCGACGCCAACCACGACGACTTCGACGACGACGCCCACCCTCGCGACGACCACGCCATCCGCGCCGTTCTCGATGCCGACGCCACTCGCCCCGTTCTCGATCGGCACACACACCGCCTCAACGACGGGCACCCACCACAAGACGAAGGGCAAGAAGAAAGGGAAGAAGAAGACGTAACCCGGATGCCGACGCGGAGCGCGAGCTCGGCCGCCATCCCGGCGACCGAAGCTCGATACCCCGTGACGCTACGCTCTGTCCGTCCTACTCGCAGCGGTTCTTGCCGGTGATCGGCGTTTTGCACTTCTTGCCCGAGGGGCAGTCGTCGTCGTGGCGGCAGACGCAAACGCTCTGCTCGCATTTGCCGGAGCGGCACTGGCTGTCTTTCGAGCAACCGGAGCCCATCGTCAGGCCGACGATGCGACAGGTGTTCGACGCGCCGAGCGTCTGATAGCACTCCTGGCCGGGCGGGCAGTCGCTGTCGCTGTGGCAGACGCACTTGGAGTACTCGCAGGTGTTCGAGAGGCAATCGGCGTCGCGGTCGCAGAGCGACCCGAGCGGTTTCGAACCGATGCCGCTCGCGGCCACGCAGGTGTTGCTGCCGGTGATCGGCGTCTTGCACTCCTGGCCCCGGGGACAATCGCTGTCGTGGCGACAGACGCATCTCCCCCTCTCGCATTGATTGGAGAGGCATTCGTCTTCCCGAGTACAGGCAGCGCCCACGGGAAGCGCCGAGCTGCCGCAAAAGTTGTTGCCCGAGGAAACGGACTTGAAGCAGCGCTTCCCCAACCCACAGTCCGTGTCTTGATCGCAGACGCAGGAGCCGCCGGAACAACGCTTGGAGCTGCACTGCAGATCCTCCGTGCAAGCCGAGCCGAGTCCGCGTTCGCCGCCGCCTTTCAGGGTCGCGTCATCGAACGTGCCACTCTCTGCCGCCGCCTCGCAGAAATCCTCCGCCAGGTAGCCCATGCGATACATCACGTCGTTATCGCGGACGTAGTCCGTCGGCTCGTTGTGGCCGGGCACCTTTCGGAAGCCGTGGGCGTGACCCTGCTCGTGCATGATGACCCGCACCAGATCGCAGAGATCTCCCTCGCCCCCGGACGAAAGGGTGTAGTAGCAGACGTTCACCCGGTTGCCGAGACCGCCATGAGCGTAGCCTCCGGCGCCGGTGCATTCCTTTTCGCTGTCGCTGCAGTGGATGTTGAGATGGACCCACTTGCGGACCACCTCCTGCCGCTGCTCTTCGGAAAGAAACGTGTACGGATCCACGATCGCGCTCATGTTCGCTTCGATGAAACGGGCGGCCGACTTGACGTCCGAGTCCGCTTTCGGCGGACAGTTCGTCACCTCGAACGCGCGAGCGCGCCCCGAAGCGCCGAAGAGACACCCAAGGAACAGAAGACCGACGACGGCTCTCCGCTGGCTCAAGTCCATGTCCTCCATGAAAGGAAACCCCAAAAGGGGGAACGCTGCCTGGTGAGGCGAGGCCAGCGGTGACGGCGTTACTTCTTTCCTGCCCGGCCGGGCACGTCGCGCAGGGTGACGCGCGGCGGCGTGATCCCCGCGGCGAGGCCTTGCGCGAGGAGCGCGATCGACTGGTCGACCGCCCGGGGAAAGCCGCGCAAGTAAGCGAGGATTCGCTCGTAGTCACCGATCGTGCGCGTCGGCAGATAGGGGAGGTAGAGCGCGAGGTCGAGATCGACGCCGCTCATCGGGCCGATGACGAGGCTGTCCAGGTCCTTGAAGCGTTCTCCCGTCGAGGCCGACTCGGCCAACCGAAGCGGTACCGGCGGATCAGCGGAGCTCGTCCGGGCGGCAGCGGCCCCCGAGAACACCGCGAGGCCACTGAAAGCGGCGAGGAAAAAAGCGGAAGGCCGGATCGATGGTTCGGGCATGGAACACCCCCGAACCGAACCATAGATCCGGCCGCACCGTCGAGCAAACCGACTCTCAACCCTCTGTCACTGCGTGACCACCACCTGCAACAGCACGGGGGTCGATTCGCCCGCCGCGAAACCGAGGAGGGCGAGTCGCGCCGAGCCACCCGGGGCCGAGGGCGTGGCGCTGACGTGAAGCAGCGTCGACGCGGTGCCGTTCGCCGACAGGACGACCGGCGCGGCGCCACACGACAGGCCCGGCGTGGAGCCAAAGCAGGTGAAGCTCACGGTGCCGGAAAAGCCATCGTTCGAGGTCACCGTGCAGGTCGCGGGCGAGGAAGTGGCGCCCCGCGCGACGGTGAAAAAGTTCGAGCCGCAGGAGATCGAAAAGGGCTTCCGTTCGGGGGTCGCGCACGCGCAACCGCTCGCGGGCCCCACGCAGGCATCGAAACCTCCCTGAGGGGCGACGACGTAGCAGGTCTCGACGCCGGGGGCGACCTCGCGATGGGTAAAGCCGTTCGCCGTCGTCTCGCCGACCTTCGCTTTTCCTAGGCTGCAAGCTCCCGGTCCCTCCGAGCGGAAGATCGGGTACGAGGGCGCGTTCGCGACCTTGCTCCAGACCAGCACGACCTCACCGTCGCCCGAAAAGGCCGCGAGTGTCGGCGCGGTCTTGGGACCGGAGCCGCAGCCGAAATCGACCAGACTCGGCTCCGCGCAGGCGATCGCGTGCCGGCCGAATGCTCTTCGGATCGCGCCCAAGTGGGGCGTACCGTTGCCGAGCGAGCCGTCGTCGTCGTCCGCGGCGAGGAATTGCATGTAGCCGCTGGTCGCCGAGCAGCCATGGGCGATCTGGTTTCGGCAGCCGCATGAGTACCAGCGCTTCACATTCCCGGCGCCGAGGAAGAACAGCCGGTCGGCGAGCAGAAATCCGCTTTCCGCATCCAGGCCATAAGGCGACGCGGTGAGGTCCCGCGTCGCGAGGTCCCAGACCGCCTCGGTGATGGGCGTCGAATCGCAGTAGCCGTCGAGACCGCACGGCCCTCGGACGCCGAAGCGAACCTTGTCGCATCGATTGCAGACCAGGGCCGGCGTGCTGGGCAAGGACGGACCGCCCCCCGCCGGGACCTTCTCGGCGAAGTCGACCTCTCGCAAACCCGAGCAGTTGCGCATGCAGAGACCGGAATCACTGAGATTCGGGCCGGTATCGTCGGCCACCCGGCCGCAAGTGCTGACCAAGGTGGCCGAGCTCGCAAAGCCGTACCCGATGCAGGAGCTTCGCGTGCGCAACGCGGCGGCGATGTCGGCATAGGACTCGGGCGATTTGCTGAATCTCCCGTTCGCGTCCAGGTCGTCGAGCGCGTGCCCCCACTCGTGGACCACGGCCGCGGCGATCTCACCGGTCTCGCGGCATGATTGATTGCCGCCAAAGAACGAGAAGGTCTCCGAATACCGGTCGTACTGCGCATTGCAGGAGATGGGCTCGCCATACCGCTCCCCCGCGCTGGTGAACGCCCGCAGGTGATGGCCGTCCAGATCGTTTCCCGGGAGCCAACCGCGAGCGGCTTCGGACGCGCGATTCAAGTGGTAGTAGGACGTGCGCGCGGAAGGGGTATCGCCCGGCGTGTGCCCGGGCGGGACCTCGCAGCGATGCTCGCCGTTGTCTCCGCCCAGATCGATCCCGGTCTCGTCGCCGAACTCCTCGTGCGGGCCGCACGTGCTCAACACGCCGAAATAATCGCCGAACAGCCGGGTGAACGGCCGGGTGCCGTCCGGCGCGAAGCCCCCGGCCGCGTCCGAATATCTCTCCGGCGCCTCGAGCGCCACATCGGCGAACGGCATGGGCAACGGCGTCATCGCCCCGCAGTGCTCGGCATTCGGGCAGATCTCCGTCGAGGTGCGGGGATAAACGCCTCCCTGGACCACCGACTCGAAGTACAAGTTCGTGTCGTCGAGCGAGATCACCTCTCCGGTCGTGGCATCGACCAGCACCTCCCACGAGTGGGGCTCCGCCACGCGGCGAAAGCCGAACGACCAGACCAACCGGTGGCGCAGGCCCGCACCGAGTCGAAACTCCCCTTCCGAGCCGCTCTCCGGAGCGGTCGGCGCGATTTCGAGCCGCGGTTCCTGCCAGATCTCGTCCCCCTCGATCCGTCCCCCCGCGAACGCGAATCCGCGCTCGAGCGCCTCGGCGGCGGTCCACCGCGGCGCCGTCTCGATGACGACGTTCGCCCAATCGCTCGTCCCGAACAGGACCAGATTCCCCTGCCGGATCGTCGCGGCGATCGACGATTCGCGGACCGCGATCCCGTCGACCGCCTGGCCGATCGAAACCTGCCACGAATCGGCCGCCGTCGAGCTCGCCCGCACCGTGCCGATCTGCCGCGCGTCGACTCCGAAAACCGCGGCGTTGCGGCGCACGAATCCGGTCACCAAATCGGAGACGACGCCCGCGTCGACCGCGCGAACCGGTCGCCCCAGCTCCCGCTCGACATCGGCGAGCGCCAACCGGTTGCCGATGCCGCGCCCGGGGACGATCGGAATCGGCGCCTTCAACGTAGCTGGCGTGGCCGATCGCAGGTCGATGAACACGGTCGCCGGGCCCGGAACGCTCTCGAGAAAGCTTCGCCACGCGGGAGAGTCCGCCAGCTCCGGAACTCGGTCGAGCCGCTCGATCCGGTCGTCCCAGTGGAGGTCCGGATGCACGAAGGCCCGATCGGCCGTCGGCGACGTCGTTTCGATCGGCCCCAGGCCGAACGCGCCCGAGATCGAAATCAGACCGAATAGGAGTGAAACGAACGCCACGACGAGGGGGATGCGTCGAACCATGAGGGCTCCTCCGGGATAGCCCTCATCGTCTCCGCGGCCGACCCGTTCGCGGAACTGACTTTCGGCCGGATTCGGACGTGACTTTCGGCCGAAAGAGATCCGCCCCCCTTCGGGTCCCACCCGCAGCGCCGGGAGCACTCCTTCAAATAGGACGGATGTTCCGTTCGAGAACCACCCCCGAGGAGGACTCATGAACCGCCAACGTCGACCCGTTCTGCTCGTCTCGATCACGGCCATGCTTGCACTGATCTGCGGTATCGCCTCGGCCGCCCCCGCGGCCCCTTCGGCCCCGGCCTCGCTCTTCGACTCCTGCCGGACCGCCCCCTCGACCGCAACCGCGATCCAGGAGAGCACGGGAACCCAAGCCGACCTCATCCTCCCGGCCGAGCCCCCCGCCTGGCTCCCTCAAGCCCCTCCGGGCACCGGCTGCTCCGCCGCCTTCTGCGCCGCGTGCGCCGCCAACGGGGAGTTGTGCGTGAACGCGAGAATCTGCATCTGCATCTGAGCGCCTGGAATTCCAGGTCGAACGCTCGGTGAGAAACCGACCGGCGACGGCGAGCTACGGGGCGAGGTTCCGCGCCACCCCTTCCAGCAGCTCGGCGTTCCTCGCCGCCGCTTCGCGGGCGAAGCGGTCGAAGGACTGGGCAGCGGCGCCTTCCACTTCGTCGGAGATCGCCCGGAGCAGGAGGAACGGAACGCCGCCGAGGTAGCAGACCTGGGCCGCGGCGGCCCCTTCCATCTCGACGCAGAGCGCGCCGAACATGCGCTGGATCCGCCGCCGCTCGCCCGGGTCGGCGACGAACCGGTCGCCGGAGGCGATCGTGCCGGCGACCGCCGCGGGCATCTCGCGCCGGCTCGCCAGCTCGTCGTAGGCCTCGAAGGCGAGGCGCCGCAGCTCCGGGCTCGTGTCGAAGTAGGCGACCCCCTGGAGGCGTTCGACCGACTGCTTGCCGAGGACGCGCATCGCCTCGGCGTAGAGGGTAGGCGTACCGCTTTCGAGATCCGCCCCGATCGGCACGAACCCGGGCGCCCGGTCGAACGCGGTGAGATCGTAGTCGTGCTGGATCGCCTGCGTGCCGATCACCAGATCCCCCACCTTGAGCCAGGGCACGAGAGAGCCCGCGACCCCGGTGAAGAGGACGGCGCGAGGGCGACAGTGACTGAGGATGGATTGGGTGTGGAGGGCGGCGCTCACCTTGCCGATCCCCGTGCGCGCGACGACGACGTCGCAACCGCCGAAGCGGCCGCGAAGGGCTTGGAACGAACCCAAGGGCTCGGGAATCGGATCCACGAGCCGGTCGTGGACGCTCTCGAGCTCCTCTTCGAGCGCGGCGAGGATCGCCAGGTGAGGCGTGGGAGTCATGGCCGCGGAATGATAGCGCCAGGGCGTCCGGGGCGCCGGTGCCTCTCTGAGCATCGTCCACCCCGAGGCGTTCTGTCCCGCCGACCCTCCGCGGGGCACTCCATCTTTTAGCAGCTCGATGACGAGTTCGGAGCCTCATCCTAAGGCGGCGGAGACCTCTGCCCCTGAGGGGCGGACCCCATCTGGAATTCGCCTTGGATGGTCTCCGAAACGGCCTCGAGCCGATCCTGTGCGGGCCGACCCGCCCAGGAAAACGCGAGGAGACGCGCATGAAGAAGCAGGCGAAGAAGCTTTCCCTCTCGAAGGAAACCCTGAGCGGACTCGAGCGAATCGCGAACGGTGGAACTTTCGACTACTCCCAACCCGTCTTCTGCGGAGGCGGAACGGGAGACCCGTCCGTCGGCTTCATCGACAACCCGGAGAGCTGCAACACCGGGCGGTAGCCCTCCGCTCCGTTCGAGCCTTCGGCGGGAGGCAACTTTGCCGAACGCCGTTCGAAACACCGATCACGAGGGGTTGAGTCTCTGAGGAGGATGCACCCATGAGTCTCGAGAAGAAGTCTCTACGCGGTGGATTGATCGCCCTCGCTCTGATGTTCGGCGCCCCGGCCTTCGAGCTCGCGAGCCCCGAGCCGGCGCTGGCGTGTACGCCGATGTGGGGGGTTCAGTACAGCTATTACTATTCGAACGGCGGCTACTGCTTCGAGGACTGCAGCGGCAACCGGGGCTGCTACGGCGACACCTCCGGCGACGTCCAGGTCGAATGGGGGGAGTGCTTCTACTGCGGCTGAGGAATACCCCGGGCGCTCCGCGGCGGCCGTCGGATTCGTATCGCCCTCCTTCGCCGCGAGGGCGCCCTTCCCGGGTTGATCCGGTCCTCTCTCGGAATCCGCCATATCGGCTGGCGCGGCTCGGATGAACAATTTCGACGCGAGCCCGTTAGAGTCCGGAGGATCCATGAGCCTCGATTCCACCGCTTCTCCCGAGTGGCCCCTCGGCCGCCGGATCGCCTTTCGGTTCGCGCTCGCCTATTGGTTGCTCTACTGCCTGCCGTTTCCGTTCGAATCGATTCCCGGAACCGGCTGGGTGGCGTCCTGGTATCAGGGGCTCGTCGATCGCTTCGTCCCTTGGGTGGGCGCCCACGCTCTCCATCTGGCCGAACCGGTGGTCGCGGTCACGAACGGCAGCGGCGACACGACGTTTCGCTGGATCCGGCTCCTTTGCATCGTGATCCTCGCGGCGGCCGCGACGCTGATCTTCTCGTTGCTTGATCGGAAACGGCCCGCCTACCCCTGGCTCGACGACGCGCTCCACGTCTACGTTCGGTTCTTTCTCGCCGCCTCGCTCTGGTCCTACGGCATGGTGAAGGTGATCCAGCTCCAGTTTCCTGTCCCCGGGCCCGATCGCCTTCTCCAGACCTACGCCGAGTCGTCGCCGATGGGGTTGCTCTGGACGTTCATGGGCTCCTCGACGGCGTACACGGCGTTCGCGGGCGCGACGGAGATTCTCGGCGGGCTCCTGCTCTTCTTCCGCCGCACGACGATGCTCGGCGCGCTCGTCGCAGCCGGGGTGATGACCAACGTCGTCGCGCTCAACTTCTGCTACGACGTGCCGGTCAAGATCGGCTCGGGCCATCTGCTCGCGATGGCGATCTACCTGCTCCTCCCCGACCTCGGCCGGCTGTTCGACCTCTTCGTACGCCACCGCGCGGTCGCGCCGCGCGACCTCTCCCCGCCCCCGACGCTCCGCCGGTTCCCCCGGTGGGCACCGCGCTGGGCTCCGCGCGGTCTCGCGATCGCCCGGACGGTCGCCTGGGTCGCCTTCTGCGCCTACCTATCGATCGGCAACCTCGCCGAGGCCCTCGAGGCCAAGAGCCAGCGGGGCAGGAAGCCCGCCATCTACGGCCGCTTCGCTGTCGCGGAGTTCCTCCGCAACGACGTCGCTCCGCCGCCGCTGACGACCGACACGACCCAATGGCGCCTTGCCACGTTCAGCAACTCGGGCGTGCTGGTTCGCTATCTGGACAATTCCCGCGAGTATTTCGACGTCGAAACCAACCCGATCGCCCGCACGATGACGCTGACCGACGTCAGCGAAACTCCGAAGTCCTATACCCTCCGCTTCACCCGTACCCCGGAACGCGAACTCTCCCTGGAAGGCCCGTGGGTCGGCGGCGACCGGCTGAAGGTCCTCCTGAAGCCGCTGCCGAAGGAGACGGTGCTGCTCGACCGCGGGTTTCATTGGGTGAACGAGTACCCGTACAGCCGCTGAGGGGGTGCTCGTCTCTCAGCATTGCGCCGAAGGAATCTGCTCGAAGAGTCTCTCCCTGAAGAATCTCAGATGCTGTAACTGAAGATGTAGAGGCGGCCCCGGTCCCTCGCGACTCCGATCCAACCGTGGAGGAACGGGGCGAAGGGATGTCCTCGATAGAACGTCAGCTTTCCGAATTCTTCCGCCGAAACCCACCAGGGCCGAGGTTCGGTCGGCTCCGCGAAGTCCGCCACCTCGGTCAAGGGAGTCAGAAGCTCGGTCCAGCGGTCCACCGTACCCTTCTCCACTTCGATCGCCGTGTACGAAACATAGTCGGACGGCCCGAAAACGCCGTCGCCAAGCTGCAACACGAACTGGTGGGCGTCGAGCAGGGGCGACGGAACCGCGTGTTTCCGGGCGAGCTGCTTGGAAATCTGCTCCACTCGGTGAGCCCGATCCCCCGTCACTTCATGCACGGTCCGTTGCGTCTCGGTCGGCTGGCCGCAGGAAGAGAGGATCAGCGCCAGAGCCAAAGCATGGATCCCGAGAACATTCGGCGCTTTGCCCGGCCGGCGACGTGGAACGGACGTCCCGACACTGTTCGCGATCCGCAGCTGACCGGTCGTAGCCATCGCAGCCATCCTATTCGAGCCGTCCGCTCATCGCCCTGTTTCGACGTGAAGGATCTGCGACCCGTCCGGGGGTCTGCGGCGTCCCCGCGCCGATCGCCGGCGAGCGCCGCCGGGAGAGATCGCCGAATGGTGATCGACGCGCGGCCTCCCGGTCGCCCGCATGGCCGCCTGGAGGGCGGTTTCGCTGCCGTTCCGGACGCCGGATTTCCTCCCTTCGGAGAAATTTCGCTACTTTGGCCCGATTTGCTCGACTTCTCGGATTTTGGCCCCTATTGTTTCTTCGTCGGGCTGATCTCAGCCCCTCAGAGTGCCGAGAAGGAGGTTCAACCATGGACGAAACGAGGCGAGGAACCGCCTGCCAGGAGCCGGCCCCCAGGCGAATGAGGGGGCGTGCGTGACCGCGACGGTCGGCTCCTCGCGCCCGGAGTGCGACTCCCTCTACGAGGAATCGAGTTCCCTCGGCTGGGCATCGCCTTCCCTGCCCAGGGAACTGAGTTCCCTGCACGGGGAATCGAGTTCCCTGGCCTGGGCAGCGACTTCCCTGCCCAGGGAAGTGAGTTCCCCGTGGAGGGAAGTGAGTTCCCTGCTCGAGGAAGTGAGTTCCCTGGCCTGGGCAGTGAGTTCCCTGCCCAGGGAAGTGAGTTCCCCGTGGAGGGAAGTGAGTTCCCGGCACGAGGAAGCGCCTTCCCTGGCCTGGGCAGTGACTTCCCTGCGGGGGGAAGTGAGTTCCCCGTGGAGGGAATCGACGTCCCCGCCTCGGCCGAAAGAGGTTTCACCCGTGCGAGCCCATTCCGGGCCGCACGTCATTCCAAAGGAGGGCGAAATGCCCAACTCGTTAGCTGAGAGGAACCAACGCTGGGTCACCCTGTGCGCCAACACCGAGCCGTTCATCGGCCAGATCCCGGCGGCCCAGGAGCTCCACGGCCAGATCAAGGCCGCGACCGTGGAGATCGTCCGAATGGCAGATCGCATCCAGGAGCTGGAAGGCGAGGCCCACGCCATGACCATCCAGCGCCGCAATCTCGTCGAGAAGACCGGCGAGGACGCGATTCACCTCAAGTCCCACCTCAAAGCCTTTCTGGGACGCCGAAACCCGGAACTGGTGAAGCTGGGCATTCGGCCCGTGGAGCGGCTCAAGCGGGGTCCGTCGAAGAAGGCCATCGCGAAGGCCCTGGCGGAAGCCCAGGCCCAGCAGGCTGCCCAAGGCGGTGAAGCGAAGTCCGTGAACGCCGAGGCCTGATCCGGCGTTCGAGGCCGGGAGAGGGGGCTTCCTCTCCCGGCCGTTGTTGCTTGGCCTCACCCGTGCCCGACGGCAACTCAACCGACGAACTGATCGAAATCCGCGAGGAGTTGCTTGCCGCGCTGGTAGCCGCGTTCCTCGATCAGCCGAATGGCGCTCCGCGCTTCCTCGATATCCTGCGGCTCGGCCTCCAGCAGCAGGGCTCTCAAATCGTCGAGATCCTGCGGCCGATCGCGATCGTTGCGCGCCAGGATCTTCAGGGCCATCAGGTGGCCGATGCGCGCGACCGGTACGCGGAGGCCTGGAAGGATGTCCAAGTCTTCCGCCGCCTGGGTGATCTCAGGCTCGATTCCGGAGGACGCGAACAGAAGGTCGACGATGACGCCGCCTTCTCGTTCGTTGGGCGGCCTGAGGCGCACCGTCGCCAGCCGCTTCGTGGATTCCTGTTCCAGGACCGCGAGAACCTCATAGCCGAGGGTTTGGAGCCGGAAGACGACTGCCTCGGCCTCTTTGTCCTCCGGCACGGCGACCGCGAGATCGACATCTCGCGTCGTTCGGGGCTCAGCCCGCGCGCTGACGGCCAAGCCACCGATGAGAGACCAGGACTTCCCGAGCTTCCGAAGGTCGGCGGCGATCCGACCGAGAGTTTCGGCCAAAGGGTTCATGAAAGGCGAGGCCACGCGACCGGGCGGCCGACACCGTCGCCGTGCTCGGCTCCGGGCCTTCGTTCGAGCCACTCCCGGACGTGGACCTCGATTTCGGCCTCGCTCGCCAGAGGGTGCTTCCGCCGGAGCTTCTGCCGAAGCATCGCCTCCCCCAGCTCAAAAAGCTCTAGGGTGGTTCGGAATCTTTCGGCGATCCGCTCCCTACCGGACGTGGCCATCTTTCGATTCTATCTCTTCTGCTTCTCGCCTTCGTCGTCCGCGCAACGCTGTGTCACCCTGTGCGCCAACACCGAGCCGTTCATCGGCCAGATCCCGGCGACACAGGAGCTCCACGGCCAGACCCGGCCGTTGTTGGTCCTCGATGTCTCTTCCTCTTAATAGGTTCCGCGCTCCATGGTCCAATCAAGGGCTCCCTTGTGATTCGGCGTGAGGGAATCCGCCGACCTCCATCGTTTCTTTGGCGGGAGCACAAAGGCGCCGGACCTGAAGTCCGGAGCAACCAACCGGAGGCGAACGATGAAACGGCAACCGAGAAAGATCATCCTCCACCGCGAAACTCTGAGGAACCTCGAAACCGACCAGCTCGGCGCCGGCGCCGCGGTACCGCTTCCCGTGAGCTGGAACTGCACCATCACCCAAACGGGACCCTGCCAAGGCCACACCCGCTACCCGATCTGCCTCAAGCTCTGATCGGGGCTCACGGGGCCTCCGGTCGGGAGAGCCATCGACCGGAGCCCCCTCGATCCGGGGCACGTGCTTCCTTCGCGAGGCAACCGTCGATTGACGCGGAGAGCGCTTCGTAACGCGGACTGAATTCGCCAGACCCGCTTCCCTGGAACCCTTGTAGCCCACCCAACTCCGGGTTCCTTGCTAAACTCGTCCCGTGCCCAGGAATCTTCCCACCTCCAAAGGCCCGTTCCGCGCCGACCAGATTCGCTCGGGCGATCCGTATGAGCTGTCTAACGGCCATGCCGTCCAATGCATGACCACGGGCGGGCGAGGCGCGCGCGCCAATCTTCTCGGAGGCTCGGTGCTCGACACCGACCCGGCGGTCGAAGAGGCGGGCGTCGACGCCGGGTACTCCCCTTCTTCGGACACGTTGCGCGCCCCGGACGTGGCGGTCGGCAACGTGCCCAACCTGCCGGGATGGGTCGCGGGAGCGCCGCCGCTCGCGGTGGAATACGCCGATACGGGCCAAGACGAGAAGGAACTGGCGCAGAAGATCTCCGAGCTTCTGGCCGCCGGCTCGCGGTGGGTCTGGGTCGTTCGCCTTTCCGGACCGCGCCGGGTCGAGATTCACGAGCGCGGGCAAGAGATGCGCCTCGTGCGTCCCGACCAAGAGCTGACCGCGCCAGGGATCTTGCAAAACCCTGTGCCCGTGAACGCCCTCTACGACCGCGAGGCCGCGCACGCCGTTACCTTTCGCAACCTGCTCCAGCGCCAGGGCTATCGGGATCTCGACGAGATTCGCGGCGAGGGGCGGGACGAGGGAAGGCGGGAAGGAAGGCAGGAGGGAAAGCAGGAAGGAAGGCAGGAGGGACAACAGCAAGCCTTGCGCGAATCCATCCTCGCCGTCCTTCAAGCCCGCGGCCTACGAATCGACGACGCGGCCCGCACCGCGCTCGAAGCGATCGTCGATCGGGTCGATCTGCGACGCCACCTCGACCGGGCGGTGACGGCGGCGACGACGGCCGAGGTCTTCCTCTCCGACTAAGACGGACCTCGAGGCTCGTCGAGCGGGCGCGCGGCTTTCAGCTCGACCAGATCCCAAAGGTTCCCGTAAAGATCTTCGAAGACCGCCACGGTTCCGTAGGGAGCCGTCTTGGGCTCTCTCACGAAGCGAATGCCGGCGTCACACATCGCAGGGTAGTCGCGCCAGAAATCATCCGTCTCGAGAAACAGGAAGACGCGTCCCCCCGCCTGGTGTCCGATGAAGGCCTCTTGCTCCGGTGCCGAGGCGCGGGCCAAGAGGAGACTGGTCCCGCTGGAGCCGGGAGGAGCGACGAGCACCCAGCGCTTGTCCTGCTCGGGTTGGTAGGTGTCCTCGATCAGTCGGAAGCGTAGCTTCCCGCAGTAGAACTCGATCGCCTCGTCGTAGTCTCGAACGACCAGGGCCACGTGAAGGATCGCCTGTTGCATGTTCACTCCGCCACTCTGGAGTTTTCTCTGGATACCCTGGACTCTTGATCAGCCTTCATGGATCCTAATCCAAGCAGCAACCCTCGGCTCTAGATATCTGGAGTGGCCGGAGTGTCGGCCCAGGTCAGTCGGACCGAGGCTCCCCATCCCTCCAGCCTGCTCGACACGAGCACGGTGATCCTTCTCTACCGCTTTGCGGATCCAAGGCTGCTGCCGAGGTTCCGCAGATCTCCGCCATCACGCTTGCTGAGCTGAGCGTAGGTCCCCTCGTCGCAACGACCGAGATCGAGCGCGGTCGGAGGATGGCAGTGGTCCAGCAAGCCAAGGCGGACTTCGCACCTCTGGCCTTCGACGCCCCAGCGGCTTGGACTTTCGGCCGTATTGCCGCTTCTCTTCGACGAGCTGGGCGTAAACCCGCCGCCCGCGCATACGACGCCCTGATCGCCGCGACGCCTCTTGCGAACGACCTACCGCTATACACGGTAAATCCGGGCGACTTTACCGGGATCGACGAGCTGAAAGTGGGCGCCCTGCCTCACCCTAATTCTGGTGCCTGACGCGCCGAACCGGTCGTAGCGGGCACGAACGGCAGCGGCGACACGACGCTCTCGCCTCTCGCCCCCGGGCCCCTGCACGGCGCTGGCCGCGAGCCGATCACCTCTCGGCAGAGCCCGAAAGGCGATCCGCGGGACGGCGAGGCAAGTGTTCCGAAGGAGATGACCGGTTTGCCGGGCGGGAACTCCGACGGGCTGGCCTCCACCCCTGTGCGCCCGGTCGGAGCACCGGTCATCGGACCGCCGTCACCGGTGCGCCGGCCCGAAGCACCGGTGGTTTGGGCCGTGTCACCTGTTCGCTCGACCCGAGAACCGGTGAGCTGGACCGTGCCACTCGTGCGCTGGGCCAGCGCACCGGTCCAACGGTCCGTACCACCCGTGCGCCGGGCCAGCGCACCAGTACGCTGGATCTCACCACCACTGAGCCGGACCGCGCCACCGATGCGCTGCGCCGGCGCAGAAGTGAGCTGAATCTCACCACCACCGAGCTGGACCGCGCCACCGTTGCGCCGGGCGAGCGCACCCGTCAGACGGATCTCGCCATCGGTGCGCCGGGCCAGAGCACCGGTCCGCTCGATCTCAACACCGGTGCGCCCAGCCGGAGCGCCGGTGGGCCGGGGCTCGAGCTTCCCGCGCCCGGCCGGAGCACCGCCGACGCGAGCCGACGAATGGGTCTCAAGATCCAGCGAACCGGTTCCTCAACGGCCGGCGCCCCCGTATAGTTCCCGCCAGGTGACGTCGGCCCGGGAAACGCTCCTCGCCGCCGTCGATTCGGGGGTCGCCATGAAAGATCGCTCCTACGCGGGCATGTTGGATCTGTGGCAGAGCATGACCCAGAACATCCAAGCGTCCCTTCCCGACATCCCGGAAGCCGACGGGCCGTTCGCCGACGCACAGCAAAAGGTGGCCGACCTTCTTGCGACTCAGAACGCTCTCCAGATGCTGGAAGGTCAACGAAGGGAGCTCGTTGCTCGCCGACGCCAGCTCGCCCAAGAGACCCGACGGGCCATCCGACGCCTCGCCTCGGTGGCCCGCGGGCATCTCGGCTTCGACAATCCTGCTCTCGAGAAGTTTGGAGTCCGCTCGGAGGACTGGAGCCGGCGGAGGCGGAAGGCGCCGGAGAAGGCCGAGGGCGAGGCGAAGGGCTGAGGCCGGTGGCGGTTCGTCTGAGGGCGCCACCGATCTCATCAGCGAACCGCGCCCTACTTGGAGCGAACCCTGGGGCGTTGCCGCCTGCACCTAGCCGTTTGATCGGCCAAGTCCCGGCGGCCCAGGAACTCCTAAGCCAGATCCACGACCTGCTCCCTAAAATGGGCCATCAGCGGCTCCCGGCTCGGAGAACCCTCCACGCGGCTGTCGATTCGTGAGATCGCCAGAACGACCGTTTTTGCAGGCCCATCCTGCAAGATCAGACCGCTCAAACCGACCCGGCTGGACTCCCAAGGATCTGTGAGCGTCCAATATGCATGCTCCTCTGGTGTTTCTTAGGGTGCACTTCCTCCACACCGGGACTTCGGACTACACTAATGATCGACCGTCAGCCAGGTCAGCGGGGATTTTGGACCTAAAGTTGGCTGGGAATCTCGATCCTAAGGGCTCTTTTCACCAACCGCTACAAAGGGGGAAGCGGCTAGAACCGTCAAACCTTCGGAATTCGATAGACCTTGAGAAAGGAGGCAACAGATGAAGGCGTCAGAGCTTTTAGCACCATCTCAATATCACGAGGAGGCGAGGCAGTCTATTGTTTACCGCCTATCTGAGCTGATGTTTGGTAGCCTACTAGCGGCATACGTCCTTGGATTCGTTGGCTTTGCTTCCGCTTTTGTGGGCCATGTATCAACAAGTGTCGAGGCTGCTGCTGCTTCCCCTTCTCCGATATCTCCCCTGCTGGACCTGCTGAATCCGGAAACCTTGAATTTCCTCCTCATTTCGGTAGCTTTCTCCTACCTCACTGCCAGTCTCTACATTTCTTACAACGTCAGCATTTTAACCATGCCCCACCTGCCTTTATACCGCCTTAGTTGGGACTTCCTAATCGCGCTACTCCAAGCAATCCTTTTCGGTTTCGCTATGCTGTACCCTGTCCTACTTCCCGTAACGCTTAGCTCTCTCCTCCTGGTTGCGAGAGTGCGCCAGGTCTTGGAGAACTACGCCCTTCGCAGATGGTGTTACCAATACGCTGGAGGCCCAGGTGAATCAGCTGGCCGAGAAGATTCTCAACCTTTCAAAGACTTTACGTTGCTATACAACGAGTTATTGACGGAGCCTCTTTCCAGTTGGCGAGCAGGCTATCGAACAATGCTGGCAGCTGTCGGCCTCTTCGCACTAGGCGCTCTCCTATCACTCTTTGATTTTTTTCTATGGCTGCCACCTAAATTGAGTCAGACGCTGCATCTTTTCATCAACGCAGGCGCTGCAGTAAGCGTGGTCATCGCTGCTACAGCAATCTTTCAGAGAAGTGCAAGCTTCATTTCTCATGGGGGCGCCCCCCCCAAAATGGACATGGCCTTCAGTGCATTTCGAGAAGGCTTAATGCAACTCGCGTCAAAAAGAAGGGGACTGGTTAATGACTAGCGCGATGACAGCACTAAGGAGCTGCAGGCTCTATCTTTGGCCAGCGATCACCCTAAACACGGCGTTAATTACATATGGCATAACCGATGAATGGCTCGAGGGTCTAATCCTGGGAATTGGTTTATCGCTTCTCGCTTCTAATGGCTTTTTGCTCAACGATTTGTTCGATAGACAGATCGATAGGGACAATGGCGCGCACAGGCTTGAGTCGGCCTCGCCAGCCGAACTTCGGCTGGCCCTGGGCCTTGTGGGAGTGACAGCGATACTCTCGCTCCTATGCGGTGCATTCGTAGGTCGCCAAGCAATTTGGCTCCTCGCGACCTTGATGGGTTGCCTTGCAACATACACCTTTGCACTTAGAAGGGTACTGTTCCTCGCGACTCTCATGTCCGCATTTGTCGGAATTTCTCCTATCTGGTTGCCAGTTGTTCTTTGGGGGCCCCCAAGGCCACAGCTGTTCTGGGTCGCGGTGTCAGCCTTTTATGTGTTCTACTTTGCGAGAGAAGTGGTATTAGACATCAAGGACCGCGAGGGAGATCGCCTCGGAGAACGTGCAACCTTCCCCACGGTCTTCGGTTCGCGAATCGCCCTTCTTTTGGTTGTTTTTCTCGCATTAGCAGGCGGTCTGGCCCTGGTATTTGTCCAGTCGACTGTTAACAGAACTAACCTCCCGCTTCTTTATTCTTGGATAGCTTTGATTGCCTTTTTATCGCTGAACATTTTTCCTGCAGCCTTGTGCCTCATTAAGAACGGAGACAGAAGTGCTCTTGCGCAATTTATTTCCGCTTCGCGCCTGGCGATGTTGATTGCACCACTCCTGCTCTATTTAACCTTCCTTTCATGAAGACCACTCGAGTGCGCTTATTGATTTTCAGACTCACGGCTGTTTCCCGAGCCGTGGTACTCAGTTCGCGCTGGTGGGCAGTCTTAGGAGTTAAACCGAGAGAGTGGACTCGATTCTTTCTGAAGTCAGCAAACCTATCGCTTTGCTACTCTGCATTCAGGAATGGGTTTGACTTTAATCAGGCAATCGGCGCTGGAACGGCGGCTTTTCTTTGCAGTGCCTACGATGTAGTCACGGATTGGCGACACTTCGATCCTATTCGGGGGCGAGTATTCAGCGGGCTACTGGCGCGCTACACAACACAGCGCCTATCCTGCCTTGCTCAATCACTCTACGACGCTGAAATGCGGCGAGAGCTTTCCGAAGACGGACTTGAGCGAGGCGTCGTGGCATTTCGTTTTGTGATCGCTATGATGGGAATAGAGCAGGTGACTGCAGAAGAATATAGCATACATGATCTAGGCAGAACCCTGCAACTTATCGATGATTTGCTGGATTTCGAATCGGATTCCAAGAGTGGTGACAAAAACTGTCTTTCCTCGACAAGATCCTTGGAGTTCCTCCGTGAAGGCGTTGCTCTTACACAATCGAGATTAGCTCCTTTCCTTCTGCGGGACTCAATTCTTGCAAGGGTCACAGAGGCGGCAGTAAAAAAGGCAACCTATCTGTCAGAGTGCTGCGAGCTACGAAAGCCTCTCCGGAGCTTCCAAATTTCCCAACCTAACCAGAGGATAATATAGCCATAGCTGAACGGTAAGAGGTTTTCACCGACTCCGACAAAGGCACCAAAGTAGTAAATGAGCAGTGCCCAGAACGAGCTCCAAAAGAGCGAGGCGATGACAAGGTATTTGCAGTACTGCTGATACGGAACGCCCTGTGCGCCGCTTGCAAACGCCGTCGTTGCAGCTAGATGTGGATGCCAATACGTCGCAATGTACCAGAGTCGTAAAGCTTTCGAATCTCGAGGAACCTTCGGGATTTTTCCCACGAACCTTCCGGCTAGATAGTTAAGCTGATTCGCCAATGCAGCCGGAAAGACGATCGCCAGGTAAGTCGCAAGCGCTCGCGCAGGATTTCCTGAGGTAAGCGCCATGCCGGTGAGGATTGCTACCGATCCAGGAAAATAGACGTTGATGCCTGCAATATTTTCTATGAAGGAGCAGACTCCAACTAGTGGAAGACCATATTGAACAAAGAGGCGCTCGACAAAGCTACTGAGCACGACAGTAGACGGAATCACGCCGCAGGCAGAGAGGAAATGAACTGACGCCACCGCTACGAGGAGAAGCAAGGGCGCCAAGAGGGAACGAATGAGACCAAACACAAGCCACGCCATGGACGCCTTCGACAGTTCAGCTGGAGGAAAGCTCGAACTGATCTTCATAAAGCCTCCTTTCCACCTGCCAACGCGGAATTTATCGCGCATGGTGGTAGAAGCTCTCAATCGTCGTCTGGACGAGAACGGGCTTCAAGGGGTCGGGCTCTAAGTCAGGTGCTGAGCCAGTTTCGCCCCCCACTCAAACAGGGATAAACCGGCCCCGTTGGAGAAAGATAGCGCGTACCGCTCCCGTAAGCGGCTCCCGCCGCAGCGGTGCTCAATTCGCTAGCTGCTTCTGAACCTCCGCCCGGGCAATCGCCTTCTGCCGCCCCTCAAAGTCCGCCTCCGTCAGCATCGGCATCTCTCGTGCCGCCACCAACGCCGCCTCGGCCTTTTGCCGGTCCAGCTCATCCAAAGGCTTCGCCTGCTCCGTCAACAGCGTCAGCTTCTCCCCCACCATCTGGGCGAAGCCTCCGTCGACGAACAAGCGGTGCTTGCCTTCGGGGGAGTCTACGCGGAGCTCTCCGATGCCCATCTCGAAGAGGAAGGGTGCGCGCTGGGGGAGCACGCCCACTTCGCCGTCCCAGGCGGGGAAGACGACGGCCGTGGCCTCGGTTTCGAGGACGGCGCGCTCGGGGGTGATGACGCTCAGGTGAAAGGTTACGGCCATGTGCGCTCCTTCGTCGCGAATGTCGAATGGCGAGTCGGGTGAAGCGAATCTAGAATTGAAGGCTCTTCAAATCCTAGATTCTTGATTCGCCATTCGTCATTGCCTCTTAGTTCGCCAGCTTCTTGGCCTTCGCTTCGGCCTCTTCGATCGCTCCGACGTACATGAAGGCCTCGTCCGGCAGGTGGTCCCACTTGCCGTCGCAGAGCTCTTCGAAGGAGCGGATCGTGTCCTCGCGCGAGCAGTAGATGCCCGGGAAGCCGGTGAAGACCTCGGCCACGAAGAACGGCTGGGAGAGGAAGCGCTCGATCTTGCGGGCGCGACGGACGGTGACCTTGTCGTCCTCCGACAGCTCGTCGAGACCGAGGATCGCGATGATGTCCTGCAGGTCGCGGTAGCGCTGGAGGATCGACTGCACGCGGCGGGCGACCTTGTAGTGGCGCTCGCCGATCAGCTCCGGGGCGACGATGCGCGAGGAGCTGGCGAGCGGGTCGACCGCGGGGTAGATGCCCTTTTCCGAGATCGAGCGCTCGAGGTTGACCGTCGAGTCGAGGTGGGCGAACGCGGTCGCCGGCGCCGGGTCGGTGTAGTCGTCGGCGGGGACGTAGATCGCCTGGATCGAGGTGACGGCGCCGCGGACGGTCGAGGTGATCCGCTCCTGGAGCTCGCCCATCTCGGTGCCGAGCGTCGGCTGGTAGCCAACGGCCGAAGGCATACGGCCGAGGAGCGCGGAGACCTCGGAGCCCGCCTGCGAGAAGCGGAAGATGTTGTCGACGAACAGCAGCGTGTCGACGCCGGTCTGGTCGCGGAAGTACTCGGCCATGGTGAGGGCGGAGAGAGCGACACGGAGACGGGCGCCCGGCGGCTCGTTCATCTGGCCGAAGACCATGACGGTCTGGTCGATGACGCGCTTGCCGGTGTTGCCGATCTGCGCCTCCTGCATTTCGAGCCAGAGGTCGTTGCCCTCGCGGGTCCGCTCGCCGACGCCTGCGAAGCAGGAGTAGCCGGAGTGGAAGCGCGCAAGGCGGGCGATCAGCTCCTGGATGATGACCGTCTTGCCGACGCCGGCGCCGCCGAAGAGGCCGGCCTTACCGCCGCGGACGAGCGGGCAGAGCAGGTCGATGACCTTAATGCCGGTCTCGAAGATCTCGGTCTTGGACGACAGGTCGCGGAACTCCGGCGGCGCGCTGTGGATCGGCCGGAAGTTCGTCGCCGTGACCGGTCCGAGGCCGTCGATCGACTCGCCGACCATGTTGAAGACGCGGCCGAGCGTCTCGGTGCCGACGGGCACCTGGACGGGGCTGCCGGTGTCGACGATCTGCGCACCGCGGCGCAGGCCGTCGGTCGAGCCCAGCGCGACGGCGCGGACGCGGCCGCCGCCGAGGTGCTGGGCGACCTCGCACCAGAGCGTCTCGCTCGTCGTCTCACCGAGCACGGTGCGGGAGAGCTCGACCTTCAAGGCGTTGTAGATCGAAGGGAGCTGATCCTCCGCAAACTGTGCGTCGAGGGTCGAGCCGATGACCTGGGTGACGGTTCCATAGTTGGTGCTCATGTGGCCTGCTCCGCAGAATTCAGAATGGCGAATCGAGAATCACGAAGGACTGGGCTCTTCTGCCCTGGATCGCTTCACGATCGCCGTTAAGATTCGTACCAATTCGTCCGCTTCCGCTCTCAGCTCCTCGACCTCGCCGCCGGAGACGAGCTCCGACGCTTTGGCCAGCCGAAGCCAGTAAAGCACTTCCCGCGCTTCGCCGCGAGCGATGTTGAGACGACGAGTGAAATCCTTCTTCGATGGAGAACCTTGCGCCTCTTCGACGTTGGCTCCGACACTCGTTCCTGCCCGCATGACCTGACGGGCGACGACAGCACCCGCAACGGTATTGCCCATGCCGTTGACGAGCTTCACGATGCGCACCGCGAACTGAAAACTTCGTTCCCAAATGTCCCAGATCGCCATTCCGCATCGCCATTCCTGATTCTAGATTCGCCATTCGCCATTCGCTCGCGTCAAGCGAGCGCGTTGGCGCCGCCGACGATGTCGAGCAGCTCCATGGTGATCGCGGTCTGGCGGGCGCGGTTGTATTCGCGGGTCAAAGATTTGATCATGTCGCCGGCCGCGTCGGTGGCCGCCTTCATCGCGACCATCCGGGCGACCTGCTCGGAGACCACGGCGTCGGTGAAGGCCTGGAACAGCTGGACGCGAACCGAGGCGGGCAAGAGGCTATCGAGCAACTTCTTCGGCTCGGGGGAAAACTCGACCTGGCCGGTAGGGGCTCCAGGTGAGGACAACCCGGCTTCGCCATCCGTGGCCGCGGCCTTCCGCGCGAGCGGCAGGAGCTGGACGACCACAGGGCGCTGCGTGCCGGTCGAGACGAACTTCATGTAGGCGACGTAGGCCGCGCTGATCTCACCCTTGATGAAGCTTTCCATCAGGGCGTTCGCGATCGGCTCGACCTGCTCGAAGCGCGGGACGTCGCCGACGCTCGTGATCTGCTCGAGCATCGGGCGCTTCAAGAAGCGGAAGTAGCTGATCCCCTTCTTGCCCGACATGTGGACGTCGACCGCGTGACCGAGCTTCTCCTCGGATTCGAGGTGCTCCAGGGCGACCCTCAGCACGTTCGCGTTGTAGCCGCCGCAGAGGCCGCGGGTGCTGGTGATCGCGACAAGGGCCGTCTTGCCGGCGTCGTTTTCCTTGAGCAGCGGGTGCTCGACACCGCCCGAGGCGGCGGCCGCCGCGGAGAGGTCCGCCACCAGCTCGGCGAGCTTCTCGTTGTACGGCTTGGTCGCGACGGCACGGTTGTAGGCCGCCTGGAAACGCGCGGTCGCGATCAGCTGCATCGTCCGCGTGATCTTGCGGATGTTGCGGATCGACTTGCGCCGTTTGACGAGGACTCGCCGGTTCGCCATGGGTCTTTCCTGGGCTCTAGAGGTCCGACGGCTTTAGGCCGCGACCGTAGCGGCCGCCTGCTGAAGCGACTTCTGGAAGTTCGGCTTGAAGTTGTTGACGGCGGTACGGATGCGGCCCGCGAGCTCGTCCGGCAGCTCGCCGCTCTTTGAGAGCTGGTCGAGGATCTCCGGATACTCCTGGCGGATGTGCTTCAAGACCGCGGCCTCGAACGGCAGCACCTGGGCGACCGGCAGATCGTCGAGAAGGCCTTGGGTCGCCGCGAAGATCGCGACCACCTGCTCGGCGAGCGGGTAGGGCTGGTACTGGCCCTGCTTGAGCAGCTCGACCAGGCGAGCACCGCGATCGAGCTGACGCTGGGTGGCGGCGTCGACCTCGGTGCCGAGCTGGGAGAACGCCTCGAGCGCGCGGTAAGCCGCGAGGTCGAGACGGAGCGAGCCGGCGATCTTCTTCATCGCCTTGCGCTGGGCGTTGCCGCCGACGCGGGAGACCGAGATACCGACGTTGATCGCGGGGCGGGTGCCGGCGAAGAACAGGTCGGGCTCGAGGTAGATCTGGCCGTCGGTGATCGAGATCACGTTGGTCGGAATGTAGGCCGAGACCTCACCTTCGAGCGTCTCGATCACGGGAAGGGCCGTCATCGAGCCGCCGCTGTCCGGGAAGCGGTGCAGACGGTAATTGTCCTTGTCCGCCAGGCTTGCGAGGAACGCCTCGGCCTTGTGCTTGCCGTGCGGCCGGTGGTAGAGGCCGTGGACGTCGTCGGGGCGGACGTCGGCCGGGGCCGAGAGGCCGTCCGGATGCCGCTTCGCGATCGATCGGTCGTTCGAGTCGGCCGGCGTGCTCTTCGGCACGATCGCGTACTCGTCGCGGAGCTTGACCGCGCGCTCGAGCAGGCGCGAGTGGAGATAGAAGACGTCGCCCGGGTACGCCTCGCGGCCCGGCGGGCGGCGCAGCAGGAGCGAGAGCTGGCGGTACGACTGCGCCTGCTTCGACAGGTCGTCGTAGACCACCAGGGTCGCCCGGCCGTGCTGGTACATGAAGTATTCGGCCATCGCGGCGCCGGCGTAGGCGGCGATGTACTGGAGCGGCGATGGGTCGGAGGCCGAGGCCGAGACGACGATCGTGTAGTCGAGCGCGCCGTGCTCGCGCAGCTTTTCGACCACGCCGACGACCGTCGACTCCTTCTGGCCGATCGCGACGTAGACGCAGATCACGTCGCCACCCTTCTGGTTGATGATCGCGTCGACCGCGATGGCGGTCTTGCCGGTCTTGCGGTCGCCGATGATCAGCTCGCGCTGGCCGCGGCCGATCGGGATCATCGAGTCGACCGCTTTGACGCCGGTCTGGAGCGGCTCGGTGACCGGCTGGCGCTCGGCGATGCCCGGGGCCTTCCATTCGAGCGGGCGACGCTCGGTGGTGACGATGTCCCCCTTGCCGTCGAGCGGGTTGCCGAGCGGGTCGACGACGCGGCCGATCAGCTTCTCGCCCACCGGCACGGAGAGGAGCTCGCCGGTACGCCGGACCTCGTCCCCTTCGCGGATGCCCTTGTAGTCGCCGAGGATGACGATGCCGACCGAGTTCTCCTCCAGGTTGAACACCTGGCCCGAGGCGCCGTCGGCGAACTTCACCTGCTCGCCGGCCATGGCGTTGGCGAGCCCGTAGACCCGCGCGATGCCGTCGCCCACCTCGAGCACCGTGCCGGTCTCGGCGACGTCGGCGGCGCTGCGATACTGGCGGATCTCTTCGGTGATGACCGATGCAATCTCGTCGACCTTGAATCTCATCTGGTTCTTCCTCAAACGCGGCCTCGAGGGCCGAGCCGGTCAGTTTCTCGGATGCAGTTTTACCGAATCAATCCTTCGGACTGGTTATGTCGCTTCCACGTAGGACGAGCCGGAGACGATCTCGCTCGCGGCGCGCGCGTCGAGACGGGCGCTGAAGCGGGCAAGGGCCGAGGCGGCGGTGCCGTCGATCCGCTCGTCGCCGGCGTGGACCACGATGCCGCCGAGCAGGGTCGGATTGACGCGTTCGTTGATTTCGATGGTCTTGCCCGTGTAGGCGCCGATCGCCGCGGAGAGGTCGGACTTCTGCGCCGCCGAGAGCGGGCGCGCGGTCTCGACCGTCGCGGAGAGGATGCCGCGGGCGTCGCGGTATTCCGCCTGGTAGCCCGCGACGATGCCGGCGAGCGCCGCGAGGCGCCCTTTGCGGCCGATCACCTGCAGGGCGTCGGTCAGCAGATCGCTCGCGCGGCCGCGGAACAGCTTCTCTATCGCGGCGGTCTTTTCCTTGGCGTCGACCGAAGGGCTCGCGAGCCAGGCCGAAAAGTCGCGCTCGCGCTCGAGCAGCGCGCCGAGGTCGGCGAGCTCGCTGGCAAGCTGCTCGGCTTCCGCCGGTCCGGTCTGGTTCGCGGCGTCGAGCAGCGCCCGGCCGTAAAGGCGACCCAAGGCGCGCGTGTCGTTGTCGATTCCCTGGCTCATGGCAAGGTCCCGGGCTCCAGTTCGCGGCTAGTTCGCGGCCGAACCGCGCGATCCGCCGGCGTTCAGGCGGGCGATCGTGTCGGCGACGAGGGCTTCGTGGTCTTTGGCCTGGATCTCGCGGCCGAGGATGCCGGAGGCGATCTCGGTGGCGAGACGGGTGCTCTTGGCGTAGAGATCCTTGATCGCGGTGTCGGTCGCGATCTCGATCTCGCGCTTGCCGCGGGCGATGATCGCCTGCGCCTCGGCCTTGGCGTCGTCCTCGATCTTCCGCTTGAGGGCGTCGGCGTCGCGCTTGCCTTCCTCGACGATCGACGAGGCCTCGGCGCGCGCGGCGTTGATCTTGTCGACATACGCCTGGAGCTTCTCCGCCGCCTCCTTGCGGTCCCGGTCGGCCTTTTCGAGCGCCTCACGGATGAAGCTCTCGCGCTGCTGGAGCCCCGACAAGATCGGCCCCCAGGCGTACTTGCCGAGGACGAACAGGACGAGGGCGAAGATCAGGACGGTCCAAATCGCGTTGCCCACGTCACCGGAGAACGGGTTGACCGCGCCGCCTTCGCCGTGACCCTCCTGGGCCAATAGGGGCATCAGCCCGCCGGCGAACAGGAGGCACAGGGCCACGAGAAGGCTTGTCTTTCGCAAAAGCGACTTTCGAAACATCGACTCGACCCTCGACTCTTTGAATGGCGTGAGCATCACCCTCGCCTACCTGAACGGGGGCATCTCCGCGTGGATTCACCGGGGACCGGCCGTGGTTGCGGCCGGCCCCGGAGCGCTCGAATCGGACGGCTTAGAGGACCGCGAGCAGGCCGACGATGACCGCGAACAGCATCGCGCCTTCGATGAGGGCGGCGGTGATGATCATGGCGGTCGAGATCTGGCCGTTGGCCTGCGGCTGACGGGCGATCGACTCGACGGCCGAGGCGCCGATCCGGCCGATACCCGCGGCGCCGCCGATCAGGGCGAGGCCGGCGCCGATCGCACCGCCGAGCTTGCGCGCGCCGTCGGTGGTGATCAGGGTGTGCTCCGCCGACGCGGTGTTCACGCCGTCGCCCTCTTGGGCCGCGGCGGGCGTCGGAACCAGGAGGAGGAGCATGCCGGTCGCCATCAGAACCAACG
Source organism: Thermoanaerobaculia bacterium (assembly GCA_044226625.1). Taxonomy (GTDB): domain Bacteria; phylum Acidobacteriota; class Thermoanaerobaculia; order Multivoradales; family UBA5704; genus DASYKS01. Next base: position 1,567 of record JBGAGQ010000027.1, on the reverse strand, counting down.
CGAGGGTCGCCATCTTCTTGCTCATATCGGATTCGTCCTTTCCTTCGTTCGCCCCTCGGCCGGTGCCGGCTGGCGAAGTTCGTTTCTAGAGAGCTGCCGAATGTTCGATTCAGTGCGCCCCGGCCGCGTGGCCATGCCGGTGATCGCCAGGATCGCCGTGGGCTTCGGAACCGTGCTCGTCCCCGTGGTCGCCATGATGGAAGACCACCGACTGGCCGATGAAGAGCGCGGTCAAGAAGGTGAAGATGAACGCCTGGAGGAAGGCGACGAACACCTCCAGGAGGTTGATCGCGACCGAGCCCGCGACCGCCGGAATCGCGATCCCGAGCCCCGCGGCGCCCATCTTCGCCATCGCGTTCACGATGAAGCCAAGCAGCACGGCGAGCAGAACGTGGCCGGCGAGCATGTTGGCGAACAGACGGACGGTGAGCGCGAAGGTCTTCGCCACGACTCCGATCAGCTCCAGCGGCACGAGGAGCGGCGCGAGCCAGATCGGTCCGGGCGAAAAGTGCGCGAGATAGTGCTTGCCGCCGAGCCGCAGACCGTTGATCACCATCATCAGCAGCGTGCAGACCGCGAGGGATCCGGTCACCCAAATGTTGCCGGTGGGGGTGCCGCCCAGATGGACATGGAACAGCTGCGAGACCGACGCGACCGGCAGCAGGCCGAGCAGGTTCATCGTCAGGATGAAGAAGAAGACCGTCCAAAGGTACTTGATGAACCGGTCGGTGTGCTCTTGCAGGTTCGGGCGGGCGACCTCTTCGCGGAGGTAGATGCAGATCGCTTCGATCGCGTTGCCCGGGCCGGTCGGGACCAAGGAGCCGAGGGCGTCCTTCGATTTCCTGCGCGCCACGAACGCGGGCACGAACAGGACCAACAGCAGACCGGCGGCGATCATCATCACGATCTGATCGGAGAGCACCGTCATCACGCCGTGCGGCGTGAGCGGCCCGAGGCTCGCCGGCTTCTGCACCAGCGGATGCTGGACGATGTGGGAGAGCGGATTTTCCGCGAAAGCCAGCATCATCATCGTCATTGGCATCGCACTCATCGATTCTCCGTCTCCTCGGGCGGTCGTCCAGCCGTCGCGGCCTGGGCGCGCTCCCTTCGGAGGTCAAGACCGAAGGTAAAACCTATGTCGAGCCCCAGAAGGGGCAGGTAGCTCAAAGCAATCCACACCAACATCGGCCGCAGCGGCCAGAATCCGCGTCGGGCGAGAACCGCGCCCACCGCACCGGCCGCCACCACCGTAAAGAACCGCAACCCGAGCTTGGCCAGCTCGGCGAGCCCGCCAGGGATTTTTGATCCCTCCGCGCCCGCCAGGCGGTCGAAAACGACCGCACCGGCGACCGCGGCGATCCAGCTGATCGCGCAACCCGCGACGAGCCCGGATCCGGCGTCCTCTCCCGCCAGCCGCACGGTCGGCAACCAGCCGATCGCCGCACATCCCGCAGCGACCGCGGCGGAGGCGACGACGAACCGTGAGAGCGTTCGCGACCTTGCGCCGGACGCCCCCTCAGACCGGTTTGTCACGATCCGGGGAGTCGCCTTCGGCTCGATCCGAGCG
>JBGAGQ010000026.1:0-77774 GCA_044226625.1 Thermoanaerobaculia bacterium | reverse complement strand
TCGCCACCGCCGCGGTTCAGGTTCTCGCCCCGATCCTCCGCCATCTCTTGAAGACCGGTGCCGAGAAAGCCGCGGAGACCGCGGGGGAAGGGGTCGCCGGGACGATCTGGGAGCGGCTCAAGGGGAAGATCTTCGGCAAGAAGAGCGCCGAAGGGGCCGCGGAAGACGTGGCGGAGGCGCCGGACGACCCGGGCGCGCGGAAGGTTCTCGCGAGCAACCTGGAGCAGATTCTCGCCGCCGATCCAAATCTCGCCGCGGAAATCGAGAAGCTGCTGCGCCAAGCGGGGAGCTTTCATCAAGAAGCGACTCTCCACGGCGACGGCGCGATCGCCCAGGCCGGACCGGGAGGGAGGGCCGTCGCCGCCGGCAAGGGCGGGATCGCGATCGGTGGCGACAACCACGGCGACGTCCGCATCGGAGGTCGCGAGAGCTGACTCCTTGGGTGCTCGAATGGATACCCTCGGCGCACGCTCCTTCGCAGCCCCGAAATCAGGTTCGCGGCCGCCGCGCCCCGCTTGCTGGACGCGAATCGCGATTCCACGCTAAGCGTGCGATATGACGAGATTTTCGAGGATTTCGCCGGTCGCGGAGCCCGAAAACAGCCGCGTAAAGCCGCTATCGCTCGCGGATAGCGATTTTTCTGCGCCAGAAAGCGGCTTCCTGCGCCAGATAGCGGCTTCCTGCGGCAGATAGCCGCTTCCTGCGCCGGTTTATTCAATTTCTGGCGCGGATAGCGGCTTTACGCGAGCGATAGCGATTTTTCGCCGCTGGAAAGCCGCTATCTGCGGCGTATAGCGGCTTTACGCGCCAGATAGCGGCTTCACGCGCCCGATCGCGGCTCTGCGGCGCCGATCGGCGGTCTCCGTGGCCGATGGCAAACAGCGGCGGAATCGGGGCGCGGGTGGCGCGCTCACGGGCGCGCCACCGGCAAGAAACTCGCTCAGGCGTTCTGAGTTCCGGCGTTGCAGCCGGGAGCGCAGCTCACGTAGCAGTTGCTCGGGCATTCCGTGATGACCTCGCACTGCGAGAATTCCGTGTCGCCGCCGATCTGCTGAAGGGCTCCCTTCGCGGCGTCGAGGCGGGCGAGGGTTTCGCGGTGGAGATGGATCTTCCGGTTGCGCTTCATGCCGATCTCCTCTCTTTCCTTCGCTTGCGCGAACGTTGGGTCGCGATGATGCCACGGATCGAGTGCGGGGGCACGGCTTTACGCGAAGGCTTCAGGGCGGATCGTTCTACCGGCTGCTACCCTCCCTTTTCACCACCATGCCACCCTTCATCACGAAGAACGGGTGCTCCAGCAATTCGAGGTCGGCGAGCGGGTCGCCGGCGACCGCGATCAGGTCGGCGTATCGGCCCGGCTCGATCGCGCCGACTTTGTCCGGCCAGCCGATGAGATCGGCAGCGCCGAGGGTCGCCGCGCGGAGAGCTTCGAGGTTGGAGAGCCCGGCCGCGTGGAGGGCGATCAGCTCGCGGGCGTTCAATCCCTGGCGGGCTTCTTCTCCGGCGTCGAAGCCGCAGGCGATCTTCACCCCGATCTCTCGGGCGGCCCGGACGGTCTGTTGCGCCATGTGGAGAAACTCCTGCGATCGCCGGCTCGCTTCGTCGTGGGGCGGTTCCTTGTCGTCGCCCAGCGGGCCCACGGTGGGGACCAGGAAGGTCCCTTTCTCCTTCATGAGCTGGAGCGTCGCCCGGTCGGCGCGCCAACCGTGCTCGATCGAGTCGACGCCGGCCTCGACCGCGTTCCGGATGCCCGCGACCGTGGTGGCGTGCGAGGCGACGCGCCGTCCGGCCTTGTGGGCCTCGTCGACCGCGACCTTCAGCTCATCGGTCGTGAAGGTGGGGTAGTCCCAGTCGGCGTAGACCTTGATCAGATCCGCGCCGTAGCCGATCTGCTCGCGGACCGCGCGCCGCATCTCCTCCGCGCCGCTCACCATCTGCGAGCCGTGCGGGAAGTCGGGCAGGTCGGGCGAGATGCCGAACGGCAGGTACTGCCCGACCATGGCGATCCCCCGCGTCGCGACGCGCATCCGCGGTCCCTCGACCAGGCCGCGTTCGATCGCGTCCCGAAGCGCGACGTCGGCGTAGTCCGATCCCTCGTTCTCGACGTCCCGGACCGTGGTGAACCCCGCTGCGAGCGTCCGTTTCGCGAAGGCCGCGCCTTCGAGCGCGCGGTAGGCCGACGATTTCGTCAGGAGCATGTTGGCGTATCCGCCGTCGGCGTTCGCCAGGAGATGGGTGTGGGCGTCGATCAGTCCGGGCAGGACGGTCGCCCCGCCGAGGTCGATCAGCTCGTAGCCCGGTGGGACCGTCAGCTTCGAACCGACCGCCTGGATGACGTCGCCTTCGATCAGGACGACCCCGTCGGAGAGGTATTCGCCTTTTCTCACGTCGAGCACGCGGGCGGCGCGCACGGCGATCTTCGATGGAGCGGTGGTTCCTTGGGCTCGCGCCTCACCAGCTGCCCAAAAGAGGGAGAGAATCATCACGGCGATCAAAGCGGTGCGACGGTGCATCGTGGCGGCTCCTCGATTGCAGACCTGAGGCGGGAACGAAGATAGACAGGTTTCGCTCGCGGCTTCAAGCGGCCGGGGCGGACCCGCCGGGAGGATGTGCGCGGACGTCGCACGGAGCGTTTGCGCGGTGTGGTTGGCTCTCCTTAGAATAGGGTCATGAAAGTCGCGACGGGCACGGTGGTCGGAGGCAAGGTCTCGATCCCGGAGGATTTCCTCACCGAGGGCACGAAGGTCGTGGTGATGGCGGATGACGACCAAGCGCCCGTCCGGCTGTCGGCCGATCAGGAGCGCGAGCTCTCGGAAGCCATGGATGAGATCCGGCGCGGGGACTTCGTCGACGGGCAAGCTCTACTGGCCGAGCTCCGGGCTTTGGCCGCCCGTTGAGCCATCGGATCGAGGTCTCCCGCCGCGCGAGCCTGCAGATTCGAACGGCTGCGATTTGGTGGCAGCACAATCGACCCAAAGCGCCTTCGGCGTTTGCCGACGACCTCGAACGAGGATTCGATCTCGTGTCGAGGCTTCCTTCAGCCGGTGAGAGGGTCGAGCATCCCCGCTCTTCGAAGATCCGCCGAGTCCTCCTGGGCCGAATCCGGTACTACCTCTACTATCAAATCGTGGAGAGCTCCGAAGCCGTAGAGATCCTGGCTCTATGGCATTGCAGCCGCGGAGCCGAGCCGGACCTCGGATGAATCGATCGCCGTCGATTGCCGGAAACGCCCCCTGCTACAATCCGCCCCGATGAGCAGCCAACCTGCCCTGGGGCCGCGGCCGGTCGAGGAGATGTTTCCCGGCACGCCCGAGCTGAATCCTGCCGAGGTCGAGGTCTCGGTGATCGTTCCCGTACTCGACGAGGAGGGATCGGTGGCGGAGCTGGCGTCTCGGGTGGCGGCGGTGCTCGACGGGCTCGAGCGGAGCTTCGAGATCGTGTTCGTCGACGACGGCTCGAAGGATCGGACGGTCGAGCGGGTGCGCGCGGCGCGGGAGGCGGATCCTCGCGTGAAGCTGGTCCGCCTGCGCCGGAACTTCGGCAAGGCGGCGGCGCTCACCGCCGGGTTCGACCATTCGCGCGGCGAGATCGTGGTGACGATGGACGGCGATCTGCAGGACGCTCCGGAGGAGATCCCGCGCATGCTCGCGGCGCTCGAGGAGCGGCGGCTCGATCTCGTCTCGGGTTGGAAGAAGAACCGCCGCGACCCCGCCTCGAAGCGCTGGCCCTCGCGTCTCTACAACTGGGTGACGAGGAAGCTCGCGCAGGTCGACCTCCATGACTTCAACAGCGGGTTCAAGGTGTACCGGCGCGAGGTGCTCTCGGAGATCGCGGTCTACGGCGAGTTGCACCGCTATATCCCGGTGCTCGCGAGCCGGCGCGGTTTCACGGTGGGGGAGGTGGACGTCGTCCATCATCCCCGGCGCCACGGTGTGAGCAAGTACGGCTGGGACCGCTTCTACAAAGGGCTGCTCGACCTGCTGACGGTCCTGTTCATCACCAAGTACACCCGGCGCCCGCTCCACCTGTTCGGCGCGGTCGGGCTGGTGTTCCTGGCGCTCGGCTTCGGCATCAACCTCTATCTCGCCGTGCTCTGGTTCCGCGGCGAGTACCTGTCGAACCGGCCGCTCCTGCTGCTCGGCATGCTGCTGATGTTGATGGGGATCCAGGTGCTCACCACCGGCCTCTTGGGCGAGATGCTGACGTTCAAGAGCTTCCGCCGGCCGGACAGCTATTCGATCAAGGAATGGCTGGAGTAGGGACCCCCGCGTCGCGGCGTCCGCTCGGGCCGCGGCAACCCCGCTAGGCACCCCCGTTGGACGTCCTCTTCCTCACCCAGACCTACCCGCGCACGCCGGAAGACGGGGCCGGGCCGTTCATTCGCGACCTCGCGGCGGGCCTCGTGCGCGGCGGCGACCGGGTGACCGTCCTCGCGCCGCACGCGGCCGGGCTGCCGGCGGAGTGGACGATCGACGGCGTGGTCACGCGCACCTTCCGCTACGCGCCCGAGTCGCGCGAGGTGCTCGGCTACGGCCGGAGCCTCGAGGCGGACGAAAAGGTCAAAGGGGGCGCGGCGCTCGTGGCCCCGCTCTATGCCTGGGGCGCGCGACGGGCGGTCGTCCGCGAGCTGAAGAAGCGCGAGCGCGAGGGGCGGCCGTACGACCTCGTGCACGCCCATTGGATCGTGCCGAACGGGCTGATCGGCGCGACCGTCTCGCGCGCGCCGCTCGCGATCGGCCTTCACGGGAGCGACGTGTTCCTGGCCGAAAAGCCCGGGGTGCGCGCGCTCGCGCGGGCGGCGCTGCGCCGCGCCCGGTTGCTCACCGGCTGTTCGCCCGAGCTGGTCGACCGGGTGCGGGCGCTCGGCTTTCCGGCCGAGCGGTCGCGGGTGATCCCGTACGGCGTGGACGTCCGGCATTTCTCGCCGAGGCCCTCGGGCACGTCCGATCCCGGCGGGTGGCGGGCGAAGCTCGGCATCCCGCTCGAGGCTCCGATGGCGCTCGGGGTCGGGCGGATGGCGACCAAGAAAGGGTTCCACGTCCTGTTCGAGGCGCTGCCGGCGATCTTCGCCGCGGTTCCCGAGGCGCACGTGGTGCTCGCGGGCGGAGGCGACCTGCTGCCGCGGTTCGAGCGCGAGGCGGCGGCGTTCGGCGGCCGGGTCCACATGGCCGGTGGCGTCTTGCGCGACACGCTGCCCGATCTCTACCGAACCGCCGACCTGTTCGTGCTGCCGGCGGTGCACGACGTCCAGGGCAACGTCGACGGTCTGCCGAACGTGATCCTGGAGGCGATGGCGAGCGGCCTTCCGGTCGTCGCCTCGGGGATCTCCGGCGTGCCCCTGGCCGTCGTGCCCCGGCGCACCGGCCGGTTGACCGCGGAGGGCGACGCCGGCTCGGTCACCGCGGCGTTGATCGAGCTGCTCCGGAACCCCGAGCTGTGCCGCGAGATGGGGCGGGCGGGGCGCGCGAAGGCGGAGGCGGAGCTGACCTGGGACGCCGTCGCGGCCCGCTATCGCGAGGGGTACGTGTCGGCTCTGGCCGGCGCGGTTCGCTGATAAGGTTCGCGCACCTCTATGGGATTCGAACCGCAGCGGCGTGCCGCGATCGCAGCCTTCTCGCTCGTCGGCCCCTTCGTTCTGGCGGGCTGGCTCGCGGGGTGCGGAGACAAGGGAGCCGGGGCGCCCGCGAATTCCTCCGCGCCGGGGCGGTCCGCCGCGCCGACGGCCTCCGCGGGCTCGACGTCCGATTCCGAGTCCGATCTGTCCGAGTTCGAGTTCGAGCCGCCGGCCGACGGCATGCTCAACGAGGCGCAGGTGCAGATGTTCGTCGAGGTCCAGAAGAGGGCGGCCGCGTTGCGCCAGAAGCGCCAGGCGGAGGGCGAGCCGGAAGGCGCGGTCGAGCTCGCCGCGGCCAAAGAGCTGGGCGACAACCCGAAGGAGCTCAAGTGGGTGGCCGATCGGGTGCGCGAGGTCCAGCGTTGGCGGATGAATCGCGACCTCGAAGCGCAGCTCGCCGCGGGCGACCGGGACTATCTTCGACTGTTGAAGTCCATGAGGGCGCAGGAGACCGATCCCGCGCGGAAAGCCGAGCTGGACCAGCGGATCGCCGACCTCGGCGGCCGCAAGGTCGAAGCGGAGCTGACGCTCGCCCTGCACCACAACGCCGACCTGGTGGAGAAGTACAAAGACGCGATCGACGCCGCGACCTCGCCGGAGGAGAAGTTCACCACCGGCCGGCTCCCCGCCGATCAGGCGATCCCGGAGGCGCTCCTCTCCGATCTCACCTCCGACGTGATCGACGAGACGCCGCCGCCGTGACCGAGTCGTCCGCCGTCGAATCCTGGGCGACCGGCCTGGTCTGCTCGCGGACCGGTGCGACCGCGCCGTTGGACCGCCCGGCGTTCCTCTCTCCGGCGGGCGCGCCGTGGCTCGTCGACTACGCGCTCGATCGGAAGCGGGGTGAGCGGCTGCGGGCCGCCCTGCCGGGCCGCCCCTGGACCCTCTGGCGCTACCGCGAGCTGTTGCCGCTCGCCCGGTTCGACGAGCGCGTCGATCTCGGCGAAGGGGGCACGCCGCTCGTGGCGCTGCGGCGACCGGGCGATCTGTTTCCCGGCGTGGCGCTCGGCGACGTGGCGCTCTCGTTCAAGGACGAGGCGACGAACCCGACCGGCTCGTTCAAGGCGCGCGGCCTGTCGCTCGCGGTGAACCGGGCGCGCGAGCTGGGGGCTCCCGGCTTGCAGCTCGCGAGCGCCGGCAACGCGGCGCTCGCTCTCACCGCCTACGGCGCGGCGGCGGGGCTGCCGGTGCGCGTGGCGCTTCCCGAGGACACGCCCAAGACCGTGTTCGCGCGCTGCCGCGCGCACGGGGCCGAGGTGCTCTCTTCGCCCGGCACGCTGGTCGAGGCGGCGAAGCTCCTCGAAGCGGGCGCCGAGCGCTACTGGGGCATCTCCACCCTTCGCGAGCCGTACCGGGCCGAAGGGAAGAAGACGATGGGCCTCGAGCTCGCGGAGCAGCTCGGTTGGGACCTGCCGGAGTGGATCGTCTATCCGCTCGGCGGCGGCACCGGGATCGTCGGCATGTACAAGGCGTTCGACGAGCTGGAGCGCCTCGGCTTGATCGGCTCGAAGCGGCCGAAGATGGTGGTCGTGCAGATGGCCGGCTGCGCGCCGATCGTCCGCGCCTACGACGAAGGCGAATCGTCGGCGCGCGAGTGGGAAGCGCCGCGCACGGAGGTCTGGGGGCTCCGGGTGCCGAAGGCGATCGGCGATTTCCTCGTGCTCAAGGCCATCCGCGCGACGGGCGGCCGCGCGCTCGCCGTCGAGGAATCCCGCATCGAGCCGCTGATCGCGCGGGCGGCGCGGCACGAAGGGCTGCTGATCGGGCCCGAAGGGGCGGCGGTCCTCGCGGCGATCGAGGATCTCGCACGCGACGGCGCGTTTCGTCCGGGCGATCGGGTGGTCGGTTTCCAGACCGGCCATCCGGCCAATTACGTCTGATCAGATCGAATCGGATCGGATCGAGCCGCGGCTGAGCCGCGGACCTCGGGGCGCCACGCCTCGAATCGTCTCCTCGAGTTTCCACCACGGCGCCAAATGACCGGGAGTTTCCGGCGGGGAGGGAAATTCCGCCCCGGCCTTCGGTCCGCGCGCGATGCATTTCGATTTTCGTCTTCGATCGCGGCTCCCTTTTCCTCGCTGCGCGCACCACGCTCTTAGAAGCCGAAGATTGGTGTGTCTTGGGCGGCGGGGAGCGCTCCGCCGTGCCGGTACGAATTTTTGCCGGAGGGATGGTCATTGCCGTGAGTCATCTTCCCGCGTTGTCCCCCCACGGGGAGCAGTCCGTCCCGATCATCCAGATTCGCAACTGCCTGCTGGTGAGCATCCAGATCGAGCTTCACGACCGGTTGGCGCTCGACCTCCAGGCGGCACTGATGGAGCGGGTGCGAGAGAGCGGCGCCAAGGGCGTGGTGCTCGACGTTTCGGGCGTCGAGATCATCGACAGCTACATCACCCGCATCCTGAACGACATCGGCCGATCGGTCCGCTTCATGGGGGCCGACTGCTATCTCGTGGGCGTGCGGCCGGCGGTCGCGATGACGTTGGTCGAGATGGGCGTCGAGCTCGACGCGGTCGAGACCGCGCTGAACCTCGACCTCGCGCTCGCCCGGCTCGAAAAGGCCGTGTGACATCGATGGCCACCTCTCCGGCGACGACGAGACCGAACACGGTCGAGAGCGCGATCGGCGCGGTGCTCGCCGGGTCGATCTCCGAGATCACCCAGCGCAGCATCTACCGGCGCCTCGGTCCGCTCGCGCAGATCTCCGTCCAGGACCTCTCCGAGGTCGACCGGCGGCGCGTCCTCTCCGATCTCGAAAGCTCCATCCGTCTCTTCGCGCGCAACGGCAGCAGCGAGTTGATGGCCGCCTGCACGCGCGCGTTGTCGGGCGGACCGACCGTCGCGCCGGTCCGGGCGACCGTGCCGATCGGCCCGAAGCGGCTGCCGATCGACGCCGAGAAGGACATCGCGGCGGCGCGGCTCGACGCCTGGTCCGAGGCGGTCCGTCTCGGCCTGTCGAAATTCAAATCGGTCAAGGTGGCGACGGCGGTCTCGGAGCTCGCGCGGAACATCGTCTTCTACGCCGGGCGCGGCACGATCGAGCTGCGGCCGGTGCTCGACGAAGGCGACCCGCGGCTCGAGATCGTGGCGCGCGATCAGGGGCCCGGGATCGAAGCGGGGAAGCTGCAGACGATCTTCGCCGGCACCTACAAATCGGAGCGCGGCATGGGCAAAGGGCTCGCCGCGGTCAAGAAGCTCACCGACGAGTTCGCCATCGAGACCGCGCCGGGGCGCGGTACGGTCGTGACCTGCGCGTTCCAAGGTGATCGGTGAGGGTGGGCGGATTCAGCCGGCCGCTCCGCGGCCTCGCGTCCTGTGGCGACGAGTTCATGGCCGACCCGGGCGAGGCGGGCCTGCTCGCCGCGGTGATCGACGGCCTCGGGCACGGTCACGACGCGTCGGTCGCGGCGCGTCGCGCGGTCGCGGCGATTCGCGAGACGTTCGAGCTCTCGGTCGACCAGATCGTCATGCACTGCCACGAGGCACTACGGGAGACGCGCGGCGCCGCGATCGGCGTGCTCAAAGTCGACCCGTCGGGCCGAGGAGCTTTCTGCGGCGTAGGCAACATCGAGGTCGTGGCGCTCGCCGGCTCGTCGCCGGGCCTGTTCTGCTCGGCGGGGATCGTCGGCCACAACCTGCGCCGCCACCGGGCGATGCCGTTCGAGATGAAGCCGGGAGACGTCTACTGCCTGCTGTCCGACGGCGTCTCGTCGCGCGGCGACCTGCGGTTCGCCCTGCCCGGCGAGCCGCGGGAGGTGGCGCGGCGGATCGTCGAAAAATACGGGCGCGACCACGACGACGCGACCGCGCTGGTCATGGGTTTCGGCGCCGAGCGATTGCTCGGGACCCACGAAGGTTGAGCCAAGAACGAAGCGAACGAGAGCCGGCTCGAGACGGATTTCAGGAACGGGAGCGGAGCGGATTTCCAAGAGGTTTCAGCGGATCGGATTTCAGTGAGGAGGCCGAGATGACGTACGACCCGAAGGTGGGCAACCAGAAGACATATTTCATCGAGCCGGACATCATGGTCATGGAGTTCTCCGGGATCGTCCTGCCCGAAGAAGCGATCGAAATGTGCCGTCGCCAGGAGGAGTGGGCGGCCGGACGCAGGCGGACGTTCTTCGTGATCGACGCCGCGAAGCTCGAGAAGATGGAGCCGGAGGTCCGCCGGATCGCCAACGAGAGCATGCTCAAGATGCCGGTGCGGGGTCTCGCCATCCACAGCGCGCCGCTCAAGGCGCGCGTGATCATCAAGCTGGTCCTGACCGCGTTCAAGCTGTTCGGCGACCGCGCCGACAAAGCGCCGCTGGTCTATTTCTCGAGCCGCGATGAAGCGCTCTCGTGGATCCAAGAGCGGCGCGCCGCCCTCGACGCCGCCAACGTCGATTGAGCCGGGAGGAAAAGGAAACCATGAGCGAGGGAGAAACCATCGAGATTCACTATCGCCGCTTGCAAAGGGTGATCGAAGCCCTGTCCTACGCGAGCGTCGACGAGTTCGAGCCGAGCCTCGAGCTGCTCAAATCGTTCGCCGACGAGGACGCGTTCTCCGAGCTCGAGACCGCGTTCACCGTCTTCGTCGAGGAGCTCAGCCAGGCGAAGCGCGCCTTGAAAGACGCGCTCGAGCGGCACGAGGCGACCAACCGAGAGCTCGAAGGCAAGCTGCAGACGATCGAACTGCAACAGGCGGCGATCCGCGACCTGTCGACGCCGATCATCGAGGTCTGGTCGGGCGTCCTCTGCCTGCCCGTGGTGGGCATCGTCGACAGCCAGCGCAGCGCGGAGATGACCGAGACGCTGCTCGAGACGATCGTCGCCAAGCAGTCGCGCCTGGCGATCGTCGACATCACCGGCATCGACGTGATGGACACCAAGACGGCCGACCACTTCATCAAGATGGCCAAGGCGGTCCGCCTGCTCGGCGCCGACTGCATCATCAGCGGCATCAACCCGTCGATCGCCCAGACGCTCACGCACATCGGCGTCGACCTGACCGGCGTGCGCACGCTGCGCAGCCTGCGTGACGCGCTGCAGCTCTACCTGCGCGAGGCCGATCAACTCGGCACGGTCGTCCGGACGGCGGGATGAATCTACCGAAGGTCAAGCCGGCCGGAGCGCATCGCGTCCTGACGATCTTCGGACGGAGCGACGTGGTCGCGGCCGGCACCTTTGCCCGGCGCATGGCGCTCGAGGCCGGCTTCGGGCATCGCCGCGCCCGCGAGGTCGCGATCGTGGTGTGCGAGCTCGCCTCGAACCAGGTGCGCCACGCGGGCGGCGGGATTCTCGATCTCGCCGCCGATCCGGCGGGGGGCGAGGGCGGCCGGCCGGCGCTCTCGATCTCCGCGCGCGACGCCGGGCCGCCGATCGTCGATCTCGCGATGGCGGTCGTCGACCATTGCGACGGCGGCGGCCCGATCGATCCCGCCCTGCTGCTCCGGCGCGGCGGTCTCGGCACCGGCCTCGGCGCGGTGCTGCGCCTTTCCGATCTGTTCGAGTATCACGCGGACCTGGACGGCAAAGAGATCCGGGCCCGGCTGGTCGGCTGATCGTTTGACCGGCTGACCGGCAGCTCGGCGGATCGCGTCTTCGATCTCTCGCCCGCCTTCGTTGGTTCGAGCCGGGGCCGCCGGAGAAGTATGATTCCTCCTCGATGAAACGAATCGCGGTCTTGACCAGCGGCGGCGACGCGCCGGGGATGAACGCGGCGATCCGCGCCGTCGCGCGCGCGGGGCTCGCCCGGGGCGCCGAGGTCTTCGGCGTCGAGCGCGGCTTCGCCGGCCTGATCGAGGGAGCGTTCCGGCCGCTCGGCGCACGCGACGTCGGAGGCATCATCGGCCGGGGCGGCACGGTGCTCGGCAGCGCCCGCTGCCGCGACTTCCATACCGAGGAAGGGCGGGCCACCGCGCTCGCCTCCCTCGACCGGCGCGGCATCGAAGGCGTCGTGGTAATCGGCGGCAACGGATCGCAGACGGGCGCCTACCAACTCTCGAAGCTCGGCCTGGCCGTCGTCGGCGTCGCCTCGACGATCGACAACGACCTCTTCGGCTCCGAGGTGACGATCGGCGTCGACACCGCGCTCAACATCGCGCTCGAAGCGATCGATCGCCTTCGCACCACGGCCTCGTCCCATCATCGCGCCTTCCTCGTCGAGGTGATGGGGCGCGACTGCGGCTACCTCGCGTTGATGACCGGCATCGCCGGCGGGGCCGAGGCGACTCTGATCCCCGAGACCCCCACGACTCCCGAGGATCTCGCGATCCACCTACGCGAGGCGCATCAACGCGGCAAGATGCACGCCCTCGTGGTCGTCGCGGAAGGCTGCGAGCGAGACGCGGGGCAGCTCGAGCGGTGGTTCCACGAGCGGCGCGAAGAGCTCGGCTTCGAGATCCGGGCGACCATCCTCGGCCACGTCCAACGCGGAGGAGCGCCCACCGCCTTCGACCGCCTCCTCGCCACCCGCTTCGGAGTCGCCGCGGCCGAGCGCCTGATCGCCGGCGAGAGCGGCACCCTGGTCGGCCTTCGCAGCGGATCAATCACCTCGACGCCGCTCGCCGAAGTCGTGGCGAGCAAGAAGACGCTCGATCCCGAGCTGCTGCGGCTGGCGAAGGTGCTCGAGCGGTAGGGGGCCGGGTTTCTGATAGAGGGCGAATTGGGGTGGAGCTCGAGGAAGACCCGCTTGCCCATTGAAGCTGCGATTGAGGCGCGGCCAAGGCCTGGGCGCTCTCGTTCTGCAGAAGTTCGACGTGTTGGAGATCCTCATGGATTCTTGGTGGGACGGCGATCGTCTGAATCTCGTGGATCTCCAGAATCGTCGGTTTAGCTTCGATCTCTCACCAGCTGGGGATCGGCTAGTCCAGGTCTCAGGAGATCGGCTCGCGTAGAGTCTCTGAACGAACAGCGGGCCATCGAGGGAGAGGCTCCGATTCTGAAGATTCCGTTCAATGGCCCGCTGGATACCGCGTGGCTCGCCGCGTTCCTCGGCGCGCGAGTCATCTCGGGTCTCGAGACTTTCTCGGAGGATGAGTACCGGCGCGCGCTTCGAGGACGGGGCGGATCGATCGGGGTACGTTTCAAGAAAGGACGAGACGGCAAAACGGCGATCGTGGCGCGAGCGTCCGGTGCGATCGATCCTGCGGAGCTGCCGGGCTTGGTCGACCGACTGTTCGATCTCGACGCGCCTCTCGGCGAGCTGCACGATCTCGCGGCCGGGGATCCGGTCCTCGCTCCGCTTGTCGCCGCGCGGCCGGGGATGCGTTTGCCGGTCTATGACGATCCGTTCGAGGCGTTGATTCGGGCGATCCTCGGGCAGCAGGTGAGCGTCGCCGCGGCGCGGACGATCGGCGGCCGGATGGTCGCGCGGTTCGGCCGGCCGGCTCCGGCGTTCGAGGAGGGAGGGGAGCCGCTGCGGTTCTTCCCGGAGCCCGAGACGCTGGCCAAGGCGGGGGAGGAGGCGCTGCGGGCGCTCGGTCTTACCGGCGCGAAAGCGCGCTCGATCCTCGGGTGCTCGGAAATCGTCGCCTCCGGCGCGCTCGATCTCGGAAGCTTGCGGACGGCGCCCGCCGAGGTGGCCGATGCCGCCCTGCGCGCTCTGCCCGGGATCGGCCCGTGGACGGCGGCCTACGTTCGGCTGCGCGGCCTCGGCGACCGCGATGCGTTTCCTGCCGGGGATCTCGGGGTGCGCAAGGCGCTCGCGGCGCCCGGGGAGAAGCTCGCGAACGAGCGGGAGGCGGAGCGTCGGTCGGCGCGCTGGCGCCCGTGGCGCGGCTACGCGACGCTCCACCTCTGGGCGGGACTAGGGTAGGCGCGCTCTACTTCTGGCCGCCGAAGAGCGAGCCGAGCAGGCCGGTGCCCATCTGCACCGCGTCGTCCATCATCGAGCCGTCGTGATTGCGGTCGAGCAGGCCGCCGAGCATGCCCATGAGGCCCGGGTCCTGCTCCTGGGCGCGCTGGTGCTCGCGTCCGAGCATGTCCTGTAGGCCCCCGGCGTCGAAGCCGTGCGTCTGCTTCGCCTTGCCGAGCGCGGCCATGACCAGGGGGGCGAGGAGGGGAAGCAGGCGCGCGATCTGCGAGAGGTCGAGCCCGCTCGCCTGGGCGAGCCCCTGCTCGGCCGCTCCCCGATTGCCGCCGAGGATGTGGCCCAAGATGCTGCCTCCGAGTCCGCCGCCACCGCCGCCGGCGCCCTGGCCCGCCTGGAGCTCCGAAAAGACGCTCAACGCCGAATCGAGGATGCTGCCGTCGTGCTGATCGAGGGCGCGATGGAGGGCGTCCGCTCCGCCCGGTTTCTGCGAGTTCTTCGCGAGGCCCGAGACGAGCATGGGGATCGCGGCCTGGATCGCCTTGCCGGTCGCCCCCGGATCGGCGCCGAGGAGGTCGGCGATCTGGTCGGTATGGCCGCCGAGCTGCGAGCTGAGCTGTTCAAAAATCGAGGACATGAAGCTCTCCTTTGGTGACGCTGGGAATGAAGCATCGATGCGAAAAGTCTTTGCGCTGCCTCTGCAAGCCGAGGGCCAGCTAAACGGCCGCGAGCGGTTCGGAGTCTTCACACGAATACGACCGATGAGACTACCCCGGAATCGCGTCTTTCAAGGGCAAATTCCGTCGATCTGCCACATCGTGGCCCGCTCGAAGGGCCGGCGCTCACCGGAAAAGGAAAGGGCATCTTGGGGGGAGGGCATTATGGCGAGTGCGCTGACTTGTTTTGAGCCGTTCCGCATCAAGAGTGTCGAGCCGATCCGGATCACCAGCCGCGAGGAGCGAATGGACATCTTGGCTCGCGCCTCTTGGAATCTTTTCAAAGTACGTTCCGAGGACGTCCTGATAGACCTGTTCACCGACTCCGGGACGGGCGCGATGTCGGACGCGCAGTGGGCCGTGCTCCAGCGCGGCGACGAGGCCTACGCCGGCAGCCGCTCGTGGTTCCGGTTCGAGTCGCGGGTCCAGGAGCTCACGGCGTTTCCCTTCATCCTGCCGACTCATCAGGGGCGGGCCGCGGAGCGCATTCTGTTCACCTGCCTCGGCGTCGCCGGCCGGGTGGTGGTCAACAACATCCACTTCGACACGACGCGCGCCAACATCGAGGCGCTCGGCGGCATCGCGGTCGACCTCGCGGTCCCCGAGGCGCGCCAGCCGGGTCTCGACTTCCCGTTCAAAGGGAACATGGACCTCGGGCGGCTCGAGCGCCTGCTGGGGGAGGCCGAGCGCGATCGCGCGCTGCCGCAGGTCGCCGCGGTGATGATGACGGTCACCAACAACTCGGGCGGCGGCCAGCCGGCGTCGCTCGCGAACCTGCGGGCGACGTCCGAGATCTGTCGCCGTTTCGGCGTGCCGTTCTATCTCGACGCCTGCCGCTTCGCGGAGAACGCCTACTTTATCAAGGTGCGCGAAGAGGGGCAGGGGCACCGGACCGTCGAGTCGATCGCGCAGGAGATGTTCTCGCTGGCCGTCGGGGCCACGTTCTCCGCCAAAAAGGACGGGCTCGCCAACATCGGCGGATTCTTGGGTCTGTCGGATCCGCGACTCGCGCAGCGCGCCAAAGAGCTGCTGCTGCTCACCGAGGGATTTCCGACCTACGGCGGGCTGGCCGGGCGCGACCTCGAGGCGATCGCCGTCGGACTGACCGAGGTGGTGGACGAGAACTACCTGCGCTATCGGATCGAGAGCACCTACCGTTTCGGCCGCAAGCTCGCCGCCGCGGGGCTGCCGATCATCGAGCCTCCGGGAGGACACGCGATCTACATCGACGCCGGGTCCCTCCTGCCGCACATCGCGCCGCGCGACCTTCCGGGGCAGGCGCTCGCCTGCGCCCTCTACCTCGAAGGGGGCGTGCGGTCGGTCGAGATCGGCACCCTGATGTTCGGCGGCATCGATCCGGTCACGGGCCGCGAGCGTTTCGCGCCGCTCGAGCTGGTCCGCCTCGCCCTGCCGCGCCGGGTCTACACCCAGAGCCACCTCGATTATGTGTGCGACGTCGCGCGCAACGTCGCGGAACGCCGGTTCGAGCTTTCCGGCCTGCGGATCGTCGAGCAGGCCGACAGCCTGCGCCACTTCACGGCGCGGCTCGAGCCGATCCCGGGGGACGATTCGCGCGAGTTCATGGCCTGGGAGCCGGAGGCGGTCGGGGTATAGCGGGAGAGCGCCGAGCCGCCGCCGCGCGGGGCCGTCCCGAGATCTCGCCGCCGACGGAGGCGGAGGGTCCTGCTACAATCCACCGGGCAAGGAGACCTCTCGATGGCTCACGATCTGTTCTCGCCCGATTGGGTGGGTGCCTGGCGGCAGGCGATTCAAGCGAGCGAAGAGCTGCGCAGGCAGAACGGTTGGCGCTGGCCGCTGGTTCTGGTCGCTCGCGGCGTCGGCCGGATCGAGGAGCGGGCGGTCTTCCTCGACCTGTTCGACGGCGAATGCCGGGAGGCGAGGGTCGCGACCGCGGAGGACATGGAGCGAGTCCCCTACATCCTGTCGGCGGAGCTCAAGATCTGGAAGCGTTTGATGGACAGCGCCCTCGAGCCCCTGGTCGGCATCATGAAGGGCCATCTCAAGCTGGTTCGCGGCAGTGTGGGCTCGCTGCTGCCCTATGCCTCGGCGGCGAAAGAGCTGGTCGCCGCCGCGCTCCGAGTGGAAACCCGATTCCCTGAGGGAATCTGAATCGGGGAAATCTGAAACGGGGAATCTGAAGCGGCAATCCGGCGTTACAGGAACGGGCGGGGCGATCGAGGCGGCGGTACGGCGCCGGGACGCCCCGAAATCTCTGACTTCCACTCGAAAGGGTAGCCGATGACGTCGATTCGGTCGATGCAGTCGATCTCGACCCTGTTGCTCCTCGCGTTCCTCCTTCTGGGCCTCCCCGCGGCGGCCTCGCCGCTGAGCGTCGCGGCGGTCCGCACGGGCCTCTCTCCCGCCCTCCTGACCTTGGCGACGGCAGCCGCGGATCGCGCGCTCACCGAGGTCCACGTCGCGAAGCCCAAGCTCCTCACGGTGATCGACTACTCCCGGCCGTCCTCCGAGCCGCGCCTTTGGGTGATCGATCGCGCCACCGGGCAGGTCGTCTGGCACGAGCTCGTGGCGCACGGCAAGGGGAGCGGCGAGAATTTCGCGACCGCGTTCTCGAATCAGGAGGGAAGCCTGAAGTCGAGCCTCGGGCTCTTCCTCACCCAGGAGACCTACCAGGGATCGAACGGCTATTCGCTCCGCTTGCGCGGGCTCGAGCGCGGCGTCAACGACCACGCCCAAGAGCGCGCGATCGTGATCCACGGCGCCCCGTACGTGAGCGCCGATTTCGTCCGGCAGCACGGCCGGCTGGGCCGCAGCTGGGGATGCCCGGCCTTGTCCCTCGCGGTCGCGCACGACCTGATCGACGAGATCCAAGGGGGATCGCTGGTCTTCGCGTATTTCCCGGATCGCAACTGGCTGGGCTCCTCCCACTTCCTGGAAGCGGCACGGACCTCCGCGCAATCGGTCCTGAATCCCGGCCGCTAACGTCTCGCCGCTCGACTCCCGCCCCGTCTCGCTCGTCAGCTCTCGGGTCTAGCTTCTCGTCGTCACGGGGCCTTGCGCCCCGCGAGCCCTTCGAACGCCTCGAGCGGAATCCGTAGGCGCCCGTCCGCGACGAGCGCGAGGCGCCCCGCTCCGCGATCGACGAACCGAACCCGCTCGAACCGCGGCCGCAGCTCGGCGAGCTCCGGGGGCAGGGCGACGCGCAGGCTCTCGGGCCCGAGCGCGCGGCCGAGCATTCCGGCGAGCCGCGCGCGCAGAAACTCGCCGACCGCGCGCACGTCGAGCACCCGTCCCAGGGCGCCCTCGGCCGCGACCCCCGCGACGTTCAGATCGAGCGCGATCCCCTGGCCGTCGATCCGCGGCGCCAGATCGAACCGCGCCGCGCCGTCCTGGCGAAACAGGAGGCGGGGCGGTCCGGGGTTGAACAGGTCGCCGACCGGCGGCCGGCAGAAATACCACTCGTATCGTCCCGCCACGTAGAGCTGGGCGGAGGTCTTCCCCGGGGCCGGCGCCTTGGCCGGAGCGGGAGGCGACAGCGCCGCGGCGCGCAGGTCGAGCCGGTCGCCGCACAGCTCGGTCCGGTTTCCCTGCGCCCGCACGACCTTGAGGATCTTCGCCTGGAGATCGGCGAGGTCGACCGTCACTTGGAGCGTCCCTTCGGCGCCGTTCGGCGCCTCGGTGAGCGCGAGCGAGCCGGAGAGGACGAGCGTGACCGGAACGCCCCCGACGTTTTCGACGATCGGGTCCGCGTCGATCTCGAGAGGGATCGACACGGCCGCTCGCACCGACGAGGACGCGAAGACCTCTGCGAGCAGGGCGAGGAGTACGAACGCTCTCCTCGCCCCGCGGATTCTCACCGCACCTCCAGGCCGAAATCGACGTCCAGGCGGGTCCGGTCGGTGAGCAGCTCGACGCTCCGGACCTCGAAGTCCTTGAGCTCGAACGCGATCCCGTTCGGGCCGCGGGCGCCGCTCGCGAGCATCTCGAGCTTGCCGCGGAGATCGAGCCGCAGGCGGTCGAGGATCCGCTCGAGGAGGAAGCGGGTCACGCGCCCTCCCGACTGCCCCTCGATCTCGAGATCGGTCGAGCGGAACGACAACACGCCGTGCGCAAAGACGGGGGTCGCCACCGCGCGGATCGGCAGGTCGTTCTTGAGCGTCGTGCAGAAGCCGAGCAGCTTGAAGGCGCCGCGCACCCGGCCGCGGAATTCGAGCCCCGCGGGGACGGTCGCGATCTGCGGATCGATCACGTAGCCCCAGTTGCAGGGGTCGCCGGGCTTGCCCGCGATGTAGCGCCTGCGGTCGGGAAAGCTTTCGTCGGTGAGCAACCGGGCGAGGGTTGTGTGCGGCACCTCGATCGTGGCCGCGCGGGTGGGGGACGGGGCGGGAAAGAGCGGGAGAAACAGCGGAAGGATCCGCGGCGCGAGCTGGACGAGTCGGTATCGGCGGCCAACCATAGACGACGGATCTTAGACCGGTCCCAACCGGCCCACGGCCCGTGCCTACAATATCGCCGCCCCCTCGTCCGTCTAGTTGGATGGATGACGACCCTGGCCGACCTCGACCCGATGCCAAGGACCCAGAACCAGCGGATCGCGCAGGTCGTGGAACGGGAAGGCTCCCGGTTGCGCCGCTTCATCGACCGGCGGGTCGCCGACCCGCTCGATGCCGAGGACGTTCTGCAGGAGGTGTTCTCCGAGCTGGTCGAGGCGAACCGCCTGTTGATGCCGATCGAGCACGTGACGGGTTGGCTGTTCCGCGTTGCGCGCAATCGCATCGTCGACGGCTTTCGCAAGAAGAAGCCCGAACGGCTCGACGACGTGTTCGCGCCGGACGCCGAGGACGGAGAGAGGCTCGATCTCGCGGAGCTCCTGCCCTCTCCCGACGACGGACCGGAGGCGATCACCTTTCGAAACGCCCTGCTCGAAGAGATCGAGATGGCGATCGACGAGCTGCCGGAGGCGCAACGCGACGTCTTCGTGGCCCACGAGATCGAAGGGCGAAGCTTTCGGGAGATGGCCGAGGAGACCGGCGTGAGCATCAACACCCTGCTGTCCAGGAAGCGCTACGCGGTGCTCGCTCTGCGCGAACGGCTGCGGTCGATCTACGACGACTTTACGAAGTCATGAGGGGATACGAGATGCGGGCGAAATTTCGCAAGATGATCTGGATCGCGCCGTTTGCGATCCTCGGAATGGTGCTCTTCGCCTTCTTGGGCGGAACGATCGTGATGCTGCTGTGGAACTGGCTCCTGCCGCCGTTGGTCGGCTTGCCGCAGGTGACGTTCTGGCAGGCGTTCGGGATCCTCGCGCTCAGCCGCATCCTGTTCGGCGGCATGGGCGGCCGAGGCGGCGCATGGCGCTCACGCTCGAAGTTCCGCGAGCGGATGGCCGAGCGATGGGAGCGGATGAGCCCGGACGAGCGGGACCGCGTTCGGGAGAGCTGGGAGAGTTGGCGCGGTCCGTGGGGTCCCCGGCATGGCGATCCCCGGTGCCGCCATCGCAGGGACGATGCGGAGGACGGCCGGCGGGACCGCCCCACCGGTACGGGGGAGAGCGGCCGACGCGCCGAGGGATCACCGGTCGATCGGGATTAGACGACGGATCCGAAACGACCGCGCAACGAAACCGGCGGCGGGTTGCCCCGCCGCCGGTTGAAAGCGTCCGACGTCTTTTCCCGATTACTTCTGTCGCGCGCTCAGGTCCTGCACCAACTTCTCGAGCGAGGCGAGGCGCGCTTCGAGCTCTTCGTTCTTCGACTGGAGTTGAGCGAGCTGGCGGTCCTTCTCGGCGACCACCTGGTTGAGACCCTGAACGGCGGCCAACGCGACGCTCGCCTGATCGCTCGGGGCGATGTGCTTGTCGTCGGTGCCCAGACCGAAGGCGGCGGCGAAGTCTTCCGCCATGGGACCGAGGTGGCGGATGGCCGAGCCGTCGGCCTTGTAGCTCCACTGGGTGATCGGCAGGGCGGTCACCTTCGCGAGCACCGCTTTCGGATCGACGGCGACGAAGCCGTCCTTGATCTCACGGCTCGACCCTTGGGTGAGCGTGCCGCCGATCGTCATGTTGCCGGCGCCGGTGAGCGACATCTCGACCGCGGCGTCCTGCTGGTCGTCGACCACGAAGTTGCCGCCGACCGAGCCGAAGCTCCAACGCGAGGCGTTGCCCGTGTCGTCGAGGATCAGGAGCGTGCTGCCGTTGTTGCGGATCTCGAGCATCTCGCGGGCGAGCGCCGTGCCGCTCGAGTTCTGGACCAGGACCTTGCCGTCGTCGACCGCCGCGCCCGAGC
This sequence comes from Thermoanaerobaculia bacterium, assembly GCA_044226625.1. Classification (GTDB taxonomy): domain Bacteria; phylum Acidobacteriota; class Thermoanaerobaculia; order Multivoradales; family UBA5704; genus DASYKS01. The sequence goes on along the minus strand of JBGAGQ010000026.1, from coordinate 57,386 downwards.
TCAAGACGTGCAGCTTGTTCGCCGGCGAGGCGGTGCCGATGCCGATGTCGCCGTCGGCCGAGATGTCGATCGAGCTGGTCGGCGCGCCCGGCCGGATGCGGAACGGCAGGCGCGAGCCGCCGGTCACGTCGCGGACGAAGAAGTTCGCCTCGTTGCCCGCGATGTCCCAAGTCTGCGCCGTAAAGCCGCCCGAGTTGTTCTGCTCCATCCGCAGGGCCGGCGTGTTGCTGGTGCTGACGTGGAGGTCGAGCACCGGCGTCGCGGTACGGAAGCCGACGCGCCCGGTCGAGTCGACGAAGATCGAGTTGGTCGCGGCGCCGCCGGTAAGGGTGAACGGAACCTTCGAGCCGGTGATGTCCTCGATCGAGAACTTGTTCGCGCCGCCTCCGGCGGAGTCGTTCGCGGTTAGCTGCCAGTCGTTGGCCGGGAATCCCGCGCCGGTCGACGTATCGTCGAACTTGATCCGGGTGTTGTTCTCTTTCAACCGGATGGTGTCGAAGCCGAAGCTCTCGTTGACTACGCAGTCGAGACCGACGCACGCGCTCCCCTGAATGATGAAGTCGTCGGCATTCACCACGTCGTTAGGCACCCGGCCGCCGCCGGCCGCAGGGGCGGGAGCCGCCTGGCGCGAGGCGCGCTCGGTGAGATCGGACGGCACGGTGCTGCCGCCGACGACCGAGAACGTGCCGGACTGGATGCGGGGTTTCGCGATGCCGGCCGAGGCCAGGATTCGCGCTTCGGCCGCCGGGTCGTTCGTTCGGCGCGCGGCGATGAGGGCGTCCTTCTGCGCGGCGTCGAGACGGGGCGCCAGGACGATCTGCCAGGTGTAGGCGCCGTCGGCCGCGACGTTGCCGGCGGCGTCGACGAGATCGAAGACCGGCGGGACGCCCGCCTTCCATTCCTTGCGGAAGACGGTACCGTCGGGACGCGAGACCGTGAGCACGGCTCGTTCGTACGCCCCCTCCAGATCCCAGGCGACCCGATTCGCGCCGAGGTTGCTGGTCGCGAAATCCTCCGCGTGAGCGGGAGCGAGCGCCGATCCGAGGATCAGCAGAAGGGCAACGGCCAGCCTCTGAGCATGCAGTTTCTTCATCCTCGATTTCTCCTTAATCCAATTCCAATGGGACCTTCCCACGGGTCAGACACGAGGCGGATTCCCCCGAGGCGTCCGGGGAGTCCGGCGCCGAGAGATCGCCTCGTCGACGACTTCAAAGGATGGGCGCTCGAGCTCGGAGCCTCGTTACGTCGGGACTCGCGACATCGACGTCCGATTCCGACTCGTTCCATCTCGCTCCCCCCGAAGGGACCTGCCGAGACGCAAGACCGGCGGTGGGCACCCGCCAACCGCCGGTCGGTTTTCAAGACAACGGGGTGATGCCGCCCAGCTTACTTTTGCTTGGCGGCCAAGCTCTCCATCATCTTTTCCAGGTTCGCGAGGCGCGCCGCGAGCTCGTCGTTCGCCGCCCGGAGCTCGGCGAGCTGCCGATCCTTCTCCTGGACGACCTGGTTGAGCCCCTGGATCGCGGCCAGGGTGACCCCGGCGCTGTCGGTGACCGAGATTCCCTTGTTGGTGCCGCCGACCGAGAACGCGTCGTAGAAGTCCTCGGCCATCGGGCCGATGTGGCGGACGCCCGCGTCGGTCTTGTAAGCCCAGGAGGTGATCGGCAGGGCGAGCACCTTGGCGAGCGCCGCCTTGGTGTCGACCGCCTCGAAGTCCTGCTTGATCTCGCGGCTCGAGCCCGGGGTGACCGTGCCGAGGACGACCAAGTTGCCGGTGTTGGTGAGCGACATCTCGACGCCGCCGTTCGCCTGGTTGTCGACCACGAAGCTGGTGCCCGAGGTGCCGAAGCTCCAGCGCGGCGTTTGGCTCGTGTCCTTCAAGATCAGGATCGCGCCGCCGTTGTTGTTGATCTCCATCAATTCGCGCGGAGAGGTGGTACCGCTCGAGTTCTGGACCAGCACCTTGCCGTCGGCGACGCCGGAGCCGGAGCTCGCGACGTTCAGATTGACCGAAGGCGACGCGGTGCCGATGCCGACGAAGCCGCTCGCCGAGATGTCGATCGAGCTGGTCGGCGCGCCGGGACGGATGCGGAACGGCAGGCGCGAGCCGCCGGTCACGTCGCGGACGAAGAAGTTCGCCTCGTTACCCGCGATGTCCCAGGTCTGCGCCGTGAAGCCGCCCGAATTGTTCTGCTCGAGACGGAGCGCCGGGGTGTTGCTGGTGTTGACGTGGAGGTCGAGGACCGGGGTCGCGGTGCGGAAGCCGACGCGGCCCGTCGAGTCGACGAAGATCGAGTTGGTGGAAGCGCCGCCGGTGACGGTGAACGGAACCTTCGAGCCGGTGATGTCCTCGATCGAGAACTTGTTCGAGCCGCCCGAGGCGGAGTCGTTCGCGGTCAGCTGCCAGTCGTTCGCCGGGAAGCCGGCCGAGGCCGAGGTGTCGTCGAACTTGATCCGGGTGTTGTTCTCTTTGAGACGAATCGTGTCGAAGCCGAAGCTCTCGTTGTTCACGCAGTCGAGACCGATGCAGGCGCTGCCCTGGACGATGATGTCGTCCGCGGTCACGACGTCGTTCGGCACGCGGCCTCCGCCTTCCGTGGCGCGGGGCGCGGCGGCCGGCCGGGTGGCGGCGGGCTCGGTGAGGTCGGACGGCACGGTCGAGCCGCCGGCGACCGCGAAGCTGCCGGACTGGATGCGGGGCTTCGAGAGCCCCGCGGAGGCGAGGATGCGCGCTTCGGCCGCCGGGTCGTTGGTGCGGCGGGCGGCGGCGAGGGCGGCTTTCTGCGACGGGTCGAGCCGGGGCGACAGGACGATCTGCCAGGTGTAGGCGCCGTCGGCGGCGAGGTTGCCCGCGGCGTCGACGAGATCGAAAGCGGGGGACACGCCCGCCTTGAACTCCTTACGGAACACGGTGCCATCGGGACGGGAGACGGTGAGGACGGCTCGATCGTAGGTGCCCTGGAGATCCCAGGTCACCCGATTCGCCGCGAGGCTGCTGGAAGCGAAGTCTTCCGCGTACGCCGGGACGAGCGCCGATCCGAGGACCAGCAGGAGGGCCGCTACGAGACTCTTGGCGTGCAGATTTTTCACCCTCGTTTCTCCTTAATTCCCCTCCAGATCACGATCTCCAGGGCCGGAGGAGAGACCTCCCGCGAGAACGACCGCGGAGAGAAGCCACCGGAGCGTTCGAAAGGTCGTTGGACGACGAGCTCCTGGGAAGAAGCTGGCCGGAAGCTCGAACGAGTAATGCTCGACTCTAGGCGGATCGAACTTCAAGGTCAAACGGGGGGTGAATTTACGCAGTTCTTCCAGCGCGGGAAGGCATTCCCGCCGAAGAAGCTCAACGACTTACGGCGCGAGGGGGGAAGCGCCGCGAAGGTTTCCTAACCGCCGGCGGGGAACCGGCGGCGTTCTCGAGGACGTCTAGACCTCTCTGCCGACGCCGGCTCGCGCGACCGATTCCGCTTCGGCCGCCTGCCATTCGAGCGTCGGGATCGAGCGGCTGGCTCGTTCGGCCGCGGCGCCGAGCAGACGGGAGAAGGCGTCGGCGTAGCGACCGGGGTCGGGATCGAAACGCTCCGGGCTGTCGTTGAAACCGGAGAGCGCCGCGGCCACTCCGCCGCTCGCCGCCGCTTTGGCGACCGGGCCCGTACCGACGCCCCGCAGAAGGTCGCGGACGATCTCGCGCGTCTCCTGCCGGCTGGTCCGCGCGCGGAGAAAGTCCTGGATCGCCTCGGGCTGCCAGCGCGAATCGTTCTCTTTCTCGGACGTTCCCTGTTTCACCTTGGAATCTCCCTTCCCCTCGGTCCGTGCCGCTTCGGTCCTTCGACGCTCTGCTTGCTCGAGGCCCCGGTCTCCCCCCACGCTCTGCTTTCCTGGAAGCTCGCGGTCGAGAATGTTTCCGGCCTCGTCCTATCTGTTTCCGCTCGACCCGCTTCGAGGGACAACGAAATTGCCGAATCCTCGATTTTTCTGCGTCCCGCGGTTTCCGACAGAGAGCACGAATCGTGCCGAGGCGCCTCGACGGCGAGGGCGAGGACTCGCGGTATCGTTCGCGGGATGAAGCGGTCACCGGCCTCCCGGAGGAGGTTCCGTCCTGGCTTTCTGCTGCTGCTCGCGCCGCTCGCCGGGTGCCAGCCGGCCGAGAGCGCCGCGGCGGCACGTCTTGCCGAGCCTTCCGGTCCGGCGATCGGAACCACGGCGTCGGACGATGCCGGCCCGCCGACACCTCCCGCGGCCGAGGCGATCCGCAGCGGCTCGATCGGCCTCACTGTGGCGGCCGGGATTTCATACCGCGCCGAGCTGCCCGCCTTCGCGGCGAGCCTGGACGGCGCGCTTCATGACATGGCGGCGCGGGTGCCCTACACCGGCGATCTCGCGATGTCGATCGCGGTCGAGCGCGACTACGTGGCGGAGGCGATCGCCCACGGAGCGATCGGCGAGGCGGTCGACGGCAAGGGCGCGGAGCTCGCGCTCGTCTACGACCCGGACGACGGCCACGCCTACCGCTTCGCCCTGGCGCGCCGGCTCCTCGTACGCGCGGGGCTCGCCGCGAGCCTCCCGCCGGCTCTCGCCGACGGCGCGGCGCTCTGGTTGTCCCAAGGCTGGTACGGCCGGAGCGCCGAAGACTGGCTGGCGCCGCTCGCCCGCGCCGGAGCGTTTCCCACCGCGGCGGAGCTGCTCGAGCCCGAGCGGAGCCGTGACGGCTCCCGATTGCTCGCGGCCCCGGTCGCGGCCTGCTGGATCGGCCGCCGCCCGGGGCGGACGCTGCGCGAGAAGCTCGCCGGCGATCTCCCCTCGGCGGCGGAGCTCGACGCCCAGCTCGCGGCGCTCGCGGCCTCCGCTTCTCGATCGTCTCCGACTCCTCCGGTGCCCGTCCCGCTCGGCGCGCGGGACGAGAGCGGGTTTCTCCGCGGCGTGTCCTTCGCCATGCTCAACTCGATCGACGGCGGCTACCACGCGCCGAGCGTCGACCGGGAGTACGCGCGGCTCGCGGACCTTTCGGTCGACGCGGTGTCGCTGATGCCGTTCGCCTACCAGCGCGACCCCCGCGCTCCGGGCCTGATCTTCCTCGACGACCATCCGGCTTCGGAGACCGACGTCGGATTGCTCCACGCGGCGCGCCGGGCGCACGAGCGCGGATTCGCCGTGCTCTGGAAGCCGCACATCTGGGTGGGGAGGGATAGCTGGCCCGGCGAGGTGGAGATGTCCGACGAGGCCGGCTGGTCGGCCTGGTGGTCGTCGTACCGGCGGTTCGTCCTCCATCACGCGATGCTCGCGGCCTGGGCGAAGGCCGAGCTCTTCTCGGTGGGCGTCGAGCTCGACCGCACGACCGTCGGGCCCCTGCGCGAGCGCGCCTGGCGCGAGCTGATCGCCTCGGTGCGGGCGATCTATCCCGGCCGGATCACTTACGCCGCGAATTGGGACCGGGCGGCGAACGTGCCGTTCTGGGACGCGGTCGACTTCGTCGGCGTGGACTCCTACCACCCGCTGTCGACGGCGGAGGAGGCGAGCGACGCGGAGCTCGCCCGCGGCGCGGACGAGGTCGCCGGCCGGCTCGCGCTCCTCGCGCGCCGGGCGCGCCGCCCGCTGCTGCTCACCGAGGTCGGATTCCCCGCGCGCCGCGCCGCCTGGCGCGAGCCGAACCAGGAAGGGGGCGCCCTCGACGAGGAGGCGCAGCTCCGCGCCTATCGGGCGCTGTTCGCCGCGCTCGAGCATCGCCCCTGGCTCGCCGGGATGTTCGTCTGGAAATCGTTCAGCGACGAGGCGCGCGCGGCGGAACGCTCCCGGCGCCCCGACTTCCGATTCCTCGGCCGGCCCGCGGAAAAAGCGGTGCGCGACTACTTCCGCGCGGCGGCGGCCCCGCGCGCGGCTCCGGTCGTCGATCCGCCCGCCGAAGCCGGAAAGAAAAAAGCCGGGAAGAAAGGGACCTCATGACCCACGAGCTCCTCGCCGCCGCGCTGGCCGCGGCCGACGCGGGATCGGCCGTCCTCCGCCGTTACTTTCGGAGCGGCGATCTCGAGGTCCGGAAGAAAGCCGAAAACGACTTCGTCACGCGCGCCGACCGCGAGAGCGAAGCGGCGATCGTCGGCGTCCTGCGCGAGCGCTTTCCGGATCATCACGTGCTCGCCGAAGAGCGGGGCGTCGACGCGGGCGGGACGAGCGATCTCGAGTGGGTGATCGACCCGCTCGACGGCACGACGAACTTTCTTCAGGGGCTGCCTGTCTATTGCCTCTCGATCGCCTGCCGGCGGCGCTCGGGCGAGCTGCTCGCGGGCGTCGTGGTCGACCCGGAATGCGGCAATCGATTCGCCGCCGCCCGAGGAGAGGGCGCGACCTGGAACGAGCGGCCGATGCGCGCCTCCGACCGCCCGGGATTGCGCGGCTCGTTCCTCGCGACCGGATATCCGTGGCGCGCGCATCCGACCCTCGATCTCTATCTCGAGGCGTTCCGCGACGTGTTCCTCGAGGTCCGCGCGATCCGCCGCTGCGGCGCGGCGGCGCTCGACCTCGCGTACACGGCGGCGGGGGTGTACGACGGCTTCTTCGAGTTCCGCCTTTCGCCGTGGGACATCGCGGCCGGTATTCTCTTGATCGAGGAGGCGGGCGGGCGGGCGACCGACGTCGACGGCGGCCCAGGCTCCTTCCTCTCCGGCAACGTGATCGCGGGCGGCGCCCTCGTCCAACCGGAGCTGCGAGCGAAGATCGCCCGCTACGCCTCCGAAGCGCGGATCTCCGAGCTGTTGGCGGCCGACCGGGAGGCTCGCCCTTGAGCCCTAACCCGCTCCGGCGCGATGCGGAGCGCCCGGGCCGGCCGCAGACGTTGGGGACCTCGGCGGGGCCCCCCGCCGGCCCCTGGTACGTCGAGGTACAGATCCACCCCGCCGACGTGCGGCGGAAGGTCCGCTATCTCGTGCTCGGCCGGCTCGCGTTGACCGTCGTCTGCACGCTCATCCTTGGCTATCTCTTCCTCGTCTCGCTCGGCCTGGCGCTCGCCAAGGACGTCCTCTCCGCCGCGCTCGGCGGCGCCGAGATCAAGACGCTCGAGATCGAGCGGTCGCACCAGGGGGCGCGCCTCGAAGGGCTGGTCTCCGAGCTTTCGGAGCTCGACGGGCAGACCAAAAACCTACGCTTGCAGCACGCGAAGCTGCGTCTCGCCTACGGCCTGCCCGCGCGCCACCTTGAGTTGGCCGGGCCGTCGCCACGCGACGAGGACGAATCGATCTACGCCGGGGCGATCAGCGAGGGGGAGCACATCCGCTCGGTGATCGCGCGCAACCTCACCGCGCTCGACAAGGGGCTCGCCGAGGTGCGCCGCTACGAGGCGAGCCGGCCGGCCGAGGTGGCGGAGATCCCCTCCCGCTGTCCGCTCGCGGGCGAGGACATGGTCCTGATCACGCCGTTCGGCAACCACCGCAATCCGTTCACCAAAGAGCTCGAGTCGAACCCGGGGGTGGACCTCGCCGCCACCGCCGGCACGCCGGTGGTCGCCGCCGCGGCCGGCGTGGTCGCGTTCGCGGGCCAAGCTTCGCTCGGATCGAGCCCCTCCTGGTTCCGGCTCGGCAAGGTGGTGGTGGTGCGCCACGGCGACCGTTTCGCGACCGCCTACGGCCACCTCGACGAAGTCGCGGTCCGCCCGGGTGCCCGGATCGCGCGCGGCACCCGTCTCGGCACCGTCGGCAAGAGCGGCTGGGCGCTCGCTCCCGAGCTTCATTACGAAGTCCATCGCCGCGATCCACGCGGCGTCCTCGCCCCGGTCGATCCTCGGGTCTACATGCTCGACCGCCACTGGAAAGACGACGAGCGCCTGATCGTCCGCGCCGCCGCGAAACCGTGGGCGCCCGCGGGAACCTGGGAGCCGATGCCGGGGGTGCGATGAGTCGGACCGCTCGATCGAGCGAATAGGTCCGTTTCGGTAAAACCGTTAGAATTGCAGTCAATGATCTCCAACCGCCGCGAAAACGACCGCGTCGTCCGACGCCTGCCGGTGCGCTTCTGGCGCGTGGGCGAGGAGCGCACGGTCAACGGCTATACGACGAACATCTCAACCACGGGCATGTTCGTCGTGACGCACCAGCCGTTTCCGAAAGGGGCGCGGCTGCGGGTGGAGGTGCTCGATCCCCGCAGCGGATTCATGGTCGAGGCGGAGGTCGCCCACGCGCACAAGGTGAGCCTGGAGCTTTCGGCGCTCGGTACGTCGGGCATGGGGCTCCGATTCCTGCCGATCGAGACGCTCGTTCGCGAGCTGTTCCCTCAGGCCTTTCCGACCGATCGGAGCGGCCGGCCGACCGAGAATCCCGCGGAGCCCCCCGTCGACCCGTGGTCCGCGCACACCGGATCCCGCCCGGCGGTGAAGCCCGTGCCCGCGCCGGCTCCGCAACCCGCGCGCCCCGGTACGCCGCCGGCGCCGCCCGCTCCCGCTCGTTCCCCTTCGATGTCGTCCAAGCGCGTTCCGATCGTCCGCCTGGGCGCGCCGTCGGCGCCGGCCCCGCCGGGGAAGGCCTCGGCCGGCGTGACGGTGCCGATCGCGGTGCGCTTCTCGTCGCTCGAGCAGTTCCGGTCCGTCTACGAACGCGACCTAGCCCACGGGGGATTGTTCGTCGCGACGTTCCTGCCGGCGAAGATCGGCGATCTGGTCGAGATCGAGCTGCATCTTCCCGCGCCGCTCGAGGGGATGGTGCCGCTGCGGGCGCGGGTGGTCCACCGGATCGACGCCCAGGGTGGGGAAGGGCTGGGGGGGCCGAACCTCCTCGCCGGCATCGGCGTCGAGCTGGCAGACCGATCGGCGGCGCTCGCCGAGATCGGCAAACGTCTCGCCGCGATCCCTCCCGGCTGACCGAGGTTTTCCCCCGGATCGAGAGCCCGGAATCCAACCGGCCCGCTCGACGTTAGAATCATCACGACCCATACCGGGCGCGCTGTTGCGCGCCCGCGACCCGCAGGAGGACATCGCGATGCCTTACAGCCCCCTTCTCGTCCGGCCGATGCGCGAGGAGCTGACCTCGATCGGAGTGGAAGAGTTGCTCACCGCCGACCAGGTGGACCAGTGGATGAACGACAAGACCGGCACGAAGCTGCTGGTCATCAACTCGGTGTGCGGCTGCGCCGCCGGCATGGCGCGCCCGGGCGTGCGCCAGGCGATCGCGGGCGAGGAGCGCCCCGACCGCGTGGCGACCGTCTTCGCCGGCCAGGACCTCGAGGCGACCGCTCGCGCCCGCTCGTATTTCGGGCAGATTCCGCCGAGCAGCCCGTCGATCGCCTACTTCAAGGACGGCGAGTTGGTCTATTTCCTCCCGCGGCATCGGATCGAAGGGCGCTCGGCCGATCAGGTCGCGGCCGACCTGACGAACGCGTTCGCCGAGCATCGCGCGGTCCCGGCCTGACGATACGCCCTCCGCATGGGGACTTTTCATCAGGGCAAGAGCCCTCTCCACGGCATCACGGTGGTGGTCGAAACCAGCGGCCCCGACCTGTTCGTCGGCCGCTGCGATGACGTGACCGACCGCGGCGTCATCCTCCACGACGCCGACGTCCACCGCGACGGGGACGCGACGCCGCGGGACCAGTACCTCGCGAGCGCGGCGAAGTTCGGCATCTGGAAGAAGTTCGACCGGATCCTGATCCCGAACGAGAGCGTGACCGCGATCCGGCCGCTGGGCGAGCTCGCTTGAGCGCCTCGCCCGAACGGGGCTCGCCGAACCCGTGGGTCTCGGTGGGCGCGTTCGGCGCGGCGCTGGCGGTGATGGCGGGGGCGTTCGGCGCCCACGCCCTCGCCGACCGGCTCGATGCCCACGCGCTCTCGCTCTGGGAGACGGCGGCGCGCTATCTGATGTACGGCTCGCTCGGGCTGATCCTTCTCGGCCTCGCGGCGGGCGCCAGACCGCACCGGTTGTCGCGCCCCGCGGGCCTGGCGCTCGCCCTCGGCACTGCGGTCTTTTCGGGCACCGTCTTCGCGCTTGCTCTGGGCGCCCCGCGGATCCTCGGCGCGGTGACGCCGCTCGGCGGCCTCGGCCTGATCGCCGGGTTCCTCCTTTTCGCGCTCGCCGCGCGAAGCTGGTAGCATCGTCAAAAGTTCGACGTTCCGGCCGGGAGGAGAGGCGATGGCGGCAGTTTCGAGGAGCGGCCTCGTGCGAGTCGTGGTGGGGCTGGCGATCGGGCTCGGCGCGGCCGCCGCGCTCTCGGCGCAAAACGACGACCCTTGTGCTCCGTCGCCGAACGACACCGGCTTCGCCGACGTCGGCGTAAACCTCCAGGCCGGCACCGTCACGCGCGTGCTGCCGTTCGACGTGCCGATTCGGTTCTGCGGCGCGCTCGGACCGGGCGCGAAGCGGGTGACCCTCCAGTACGTCTGCGATCCGAAGAATCCCCCCGTCGTCGACAACGACTGCCGCGTCGCCAACGCGCCCTCGTCGCGTAAGGCCCGGGACTGCGGCGGCTGGCTCCCCGCCGAGCCGATCGACGGCCGGATCGACGGCACGACGTTCCGCGCGGTGATCCCGCGGCTCGAGGCGCAGCGCTACTACGCGTTCTGTTTCAAGAGCGAATCGGAGGTCTCGCCCGAGGTGGCTGCCGCCTTTCGGCCGATCGCGCGCGACGCGCTCGACTCCGCGCTCGCCCGGGTGACGCGGGGCGACCTCACCGCCGAGGAGAGCGAAGACCTGCGGAAGAAGCTGCTCGCGGCCCTGCTCACCCAGCTGCGCTCGGACCAGGCGCTCGCGCCCGGGACCCTGTTCGATTCGCGCACGCCGCACAACGACCTCGCCGACCGTTTCAACGGCAGGATCCGCCAGGTGCTCGAGCCGCAGCTGCGGCGTAACGCCTCGCTCGTCACCTACGGCACGCTCCAGTTCGACCTCGCCCAAGGGCTCCGGGCGCTCGCGGCCGATCCGGCCGTCGGTCGCCTCACCGCGGCGCTCGCCGCCCCTTCCGACCCGAACCTCGCCGCCCTGTCGAACTCGTTCCGGCCGTTGCTCGACGCGCTCGCGCTGTCGCCCGACGCGCTCGCCCGCGTCGCCCAGGGGCTCGACCCCGCGTCGGCCGAAGGCGAGACGCTCGACGCGACCCTCGATCCCGCGACCGCGGGGGCGATCGCCGGCCGCTACGAGGCGCTCGCCCAGGCGCTTTCGGGATTCGCCGATCTCACCTCGCGGGCCGCGAGCCCGGGAGGGGTCGAGATGACGGACGAGGAGCGCACCGCGCTCGCGGCCCTCTCGACGCCGCAGGGCGCCGCGGCGCGGGCGAGCGCGCAGGCCGCGACGCTCTCGTCGATCGCCACGTCGATCCAGGCGAGCCTCGCCGCGCGCGCCAACTCGCTCGACCTGCTTGCCGCCGAGGTGGCGCTTCGGGCGGTCGGCGCCCAGGTGGTCGACGCGTCGAGCACCGGAACGTTCGAGACCTTCCAGAACTATTACGTGAGCGCCGACGCCGGCCTGGTCGGCGCGCCGGAGCTCGACGCCGTGGTCTCCTACATCGGCGTCAACCTCTACCTGCGGCCGGTGAACAAGAACGCGCCGCTGCGCCAGCTCGGGAGCTTCCGCCAGACGCTCGGGCGGCGGTTCGCCTTCACGCTCGGTCTCACGGTCCAGAGTCTCGCCGACGGCGGCGACGGGGAGCAGCAGACGCGGGAGGACCTGTTCGGCAGCCAGTCGATGCTGATCGGCGCGGGGCTTCGGATCACCGACATGATCCGGTTCGGCGCCGGAGCGCTCGTGTTCAAGAAAGACGATCCGAGCCCTCTGATCACGAAGTTCGAGACCGCCGTTTCCTATTACTTCACGGTGTCTTTCGATCTCAACGTCGCCCGCGCCTTCAAAGGCGGACTGGGCGGTCTGTTCCCGGGCCAGTAGCGCGCGGGCCCGCGCTTCGAGGAGAAACGGCAAGCCCATGGCGATCTTGATTCGAAAGAACCTCTCGGCCTCCCCGAATCCGACCTCCATTCCGAAACGTATCGAGCTCGTCCAGACGCTCAAGAGCACGCTCGCCTCGGAGCCGATCACGATTCGTTACCAGCTCGCGGCCGATCATCAGATCTGGTTCCAGGACGGCGACGATCCACCGTCGAAGACCTTCGACCGCACCGAGACGGTCGGCAACACCGACCAGATCTGCCGGGACCGGATCGAGCTCGTGATCGGCACCGGCAAGGGGCCGATCGAGCTGGTCCAAATCGATCAGACGATCACCGATTCGCTCGGCATCTCGCAGCCGGATCTCGTCCTGGTCCAGATCGAGAGCGATTGAGGCTTTTCTCCTGAGGACGCGAACCATGCGCCGTATCGTCCCGCTCGCCCTCGGTCTCTTCGGACTCCTCGCCCTGATCGCCCAGGGCTGCTACAAGCAGAGCGACTTCGAGCCCCCCGCGGTCATCGAAGAGTCGTTTTCGCTCGGGGTGGTAGGCGGTGTGACGGCGATTCCGGCCGACGGCGTGTCGCGGCTCCGGCTGGTGGCGCAGCTCGATCCGCGCGCCGATCTCAACAAGCGGACGGTGATCTTCTCGACCACGGGCGGAACGCTCTCGGGCGGCAACCCTTCGACGCTGCCGGGGGAACGGGAAGTCGCGGCCGACGGCACCGGCGTCGCCACGATCGAGCTGGTGAGCGCGCAGCAGGTCGGCCCCGCGGTGGTGGCGGCGCGGGTCAAAGAGGTCCCCGGCCTCTCGCGTTCGGTCGCGGTGGCGTTCACCACGGCGGACGTCAACGGCGTCATCCGCTTCGTCGCGAGCCCGCCGAACGCGCCGGCCGACGGCGCGAGCAAGTCGCTATTCACGGTCGAGGTCTCGCCCTCGCTGCCGCTCGGCACGCAGGTGACGTTCACCACCTCGGGGGGCCTGTTCGCGCCGGAGAACGCGAGCACCGCGACGCGCTCGATCGACGGCTCGTTCCGCGCTTCGGTCGAGCTGGTGAGCCCGGGTGCGATCGGCACCGGCCTCGTCATGGCGACCGCGAACCAGGTGACCCGCCAGGCGAGCATCACGTTCGTCCGCGCGCTGCCCGATCGGATCCTCGTCTCGACCGCCGGCAAGGTCACCGCGAAGACCGGTCTCGACGACCCGGTGACGGTGACGGCGAGCTTCCAGCGCGACCTCGGCAACGTCACCCCGGGCACCGGGGCGATCTTCACAGCCTTCGATTCCTCGGGGCGCGAGATCGGGATCTTCCGCGACATCTCGACGGTGAACGCGAGCGGCAGCGCGTCGGCGACCTTCCTCGCCGGGACCACGACCTATCGCGGCCCCGCGACGATCGTCGTCACCGCCCAGGGCGGCACCGTGCGCGGGACGGCGACGATCGAGATCATCGACTGACAGGCCGGGCCGCGCCGCCCGGCGCTCGTTTCGGGCCAACTCCTCCTCGAAGGCGGACTGCCATGGATCACGCTCCCACCGACCTCCAACCGGAATCCTGGCTCGTCGCCGCCGGGCGCGACGCGACGCCCGGCGCGCCTCTCAACGTGCCGCCGATTCCGGCTTCGAACTTCATTCTCGGCGGCGAGCGGGCCTACTCTCGGGACGACGGAACGCCGACCTGGGACGCCCTCGAAGAGCTGGTCGGCGGGCTCGAAGGGGGGCGCGCGGTCGCCTTCGCTTCGGGCATGGCGGCGATCGCCGCGGTGTTCGACCAGCTACCTGGCAGTGCCGTCGTGGTCCTTCCGGACGACTGCTATCAAGGGGTTGCGGGGCTCGCGCGGCAGGGCGCGGAGAAGGGGCAATGGTCGGTGCGGCGCTTGGCCGTCGATGACACCACCGGCTTCCAGCGCGCGTGCGGCGAAGCCGACCTGATCTGGCTCGAATCGCCGTCGAACCCGTTGCTCGCGGTCGCCGACCTCGAGGCGATCTGCGCCGCGCCGAGGAAACCGGGGGCGATCGTCGCGGTCGACAACACCTTCGCCACGCCGCTCAACCAGCAGCCGCTTCGCCTCGGGGCCACGGTGTCGATCCAATCGGCGACCAAGTTCATCGGCGGCCATTCGGATCTGCTTTCGGGCCTCGCGACGACGACCGACGAATCGCTTTGGCACGCCCTGCGCAGGTCGCGCGAGCTCGCCGGGGCGACGCCGGGGGTCTTCGAATCCTTCCTCGCCCTGCGCGGCGCGCGCACGCTCGCCCTCCGGCTGGAGCGCGCCCAAAAGACGGCGATGCTCCTCGCCGAACGGCTCGAAGCGCATCCGTTCGTCGCGCGCGTCCGCTACCCGGGGCTGCCTTCGCACCCGACCCACGCGATCGCTCGACGCGCCCTCCGCGGATTCGGCACCGTGATCTCGTTCGATCTCAAGGGGGGAAGCGAAACGGCGGACGCCGTCTGCGCGAACGTTCGCCTCATCCGCCACGCGACGAGCCTCGGGGCGGTCGAATCGACGATGGAGCGCAGGGCCGCGGTTCCGGGGCAGGAGCACCTGCCGCCGTCGCTCCTTCGCTTGAGCGTCGGCATCGAAGACGCCGAAGATCTTTGGCGCGATCTCGATGCGGCGATCCGCAGCGCGGCGGCGTGAGATCTCAACGGTCGAAGCCCTATCGCTCCCGTGAGGCTTTCGAACCGATCCAAGCGCGCCCTCGCGACCGTCGCCACGCTCGCGACCCTGGGTCTCGCCGTTTCCTGGTGGATGGGTGGCCAGCTCTCGCGTCCCAACAACCATCCGGTCGTGTTGCCGAACGATTTGGCGGTCCTGCCCCTGTCGATCGCCGCTTCCGGTCACGCGATCGCGGCGAGCTGGCACGACGCGGGACCTGGGAGCCCCGTTGTTCTCCTCCTTCATGGCGTTCGCGCCGACCGCGCTTCCATGGCGTCGCGCGCGCGGCTCCTTGCGGCGCACGGCTATTCGGTCCTGCTGATCGATCTCCAGGGACACGGCGAGACGCCCGGCTCGGCGATCACGTTCGGGTTGCGCGAGGCGGCGGACGTGCGCTCGGCCTATCGATGGCTTCGCGCGTTAGAGCCGCGGCGACGCCTCGGCGTGATCGGCTGCTCGCTCGGCGGGGCCTCGATCCTCTTGGGACCTCAGCCCTCCGGCTTCGACGCCGTGGTGCTCGAAGCCGTCTATCCGCGGATCGCGGGCGCCGTCGAGAACCGCCTTCGCATCCGCTTCGGCCCGTTGGCTCCCGTGCTCGCCCCGCTGCTGACGGCGCAGCTGCCGCTCCGGCTTCACGTGGCCGCGCGGGATCTCGAGCCGATCCGGTTCATTCCGCGGTTGGGCGCGCCGGTCCTCGTCGTCGCGGGGAGCGACGATCGGCATACGACGCTCGCGGAGTCAGAGCAGCTTTTCGCGGCCGCCGCACCACCGAAACGGCTCTGGATCGTGCGCGGGGCGCGGCATCAGGACTTCCTGGGGTTCGATTCGAAAGGCTACGAGGCGCACGTGCTTCGATTCCTCGACGAGCTTTTGAAGCGGCCGGTAGCGGTTTCCTCACCCGACCCGTAGCGGCAAATTCCGCCAGAGCACGTAAGCCCCGAGCGCGAGCAAGCCGCACGCGAAGATTCGCCGCAGCGTCGCCTGCGGCAAGCGCCGGCCGGCGGTGTGGCCGGCGAGGGCACCGAGGCCGCCGAGGGCGATGAAGGTGAGGATCGCGCGCGCGTCGAGCGCGATGCCGAGCGCGCGGACGGTGGCGAGGTGCTCGACGAATCCGGTGGCGGCGTTGCCCGCGATGATCACCAGGCTGGTCCCCACCGCGAGCGACATCGGCAAACCGCCGAGCAGCACGAGCGCGGGGACGATCAGGAAGCCGCCGCCGACGCCGACGAGGCCGGTGAGCGCGCCGACCGCCGCGCCGTCGAGCGCGACTTTCCATCCCGCTCGTGGTCTGGGGGATTCTTCGGCTTCGGCCATCTTCGGCCCGCGCAGCATGAAGAGCGCCGCCGCGAGCATGACGACCGCGAAGATCGTGAGCTGGACCGCCCCCGGGACGCCCGCCGCGAAGCGGGAGCCCAGCCAGGCGCCGACCATTCCGGGAACGCCGAACAGCAGGACGCTGCGCCAAGCGACTTGTCGACGCAGGGCGTAGGGGATCGCGGCGAGCGCGCTGATCCCCGCGACGATCGCGAGCGAGCTGGCGATCGCTTCTTTATCTCCCTGGCCGAGCGCGTAGACGAGGATCGGCACGGTGAGGATCGAGCCTCCCGAACCGAGCAAACCGAGCGACAGGCCGACCGCGAGCGCGCCGAGGATCAGCAAGGGAACTCGAGAGGGGAGTGGGAGGCCACGGGGATCGACCGATGCGCGGCGATCGTATCGCACCCCGAGGAACGAAAAAGGCCCGAGCCCGGCTAGCACGCCGGACTCGGGCCTTCTCGTTGATTCCTATCGAGAAGCGTCAGCGCTCGTCGTATGCCCGCAGCGCGCTCGCGAACAGGCGGTCGCGCTCGGCGCGGTCGATCGCCTTGGCGCGGTGGAGGTCCTTGACCGCGTTCAGGACGCAGGCGCGATAGGCGCCGCGCGGCTGGTCGGTGTCGAAGCTGCACGGGATCTCGGGGAAGCGGACTTTCGATCCGGCGGTGACGCCGTAGAGGCGGTTCTTCACCCGGCCGGGCCAGACGACCTCGACGGTTCCCGCGGCCGCGTCGCCGAGGCCGAAGTGGGCGGTGAGCGAGTCTTCGGACGCGAGGCTCGATCCGCCGAGGACGGGCTGGGTCGCTTTCGATCCGCCGTCGGGCGTGAACGAGACGATCGCGCCGATGCCGTCGCGGTTCACCTTGCCGTGGTCGGTGAGGCCGACGGCGCCCAGCACGTCGACGTCGACGCCGCGCTTGCCGTTGCCGCCCAGGTTGAGCTCGATCGCGAGCGTGCCGTTGTCCATCACCTGTCCGCTCCAGCGCGCCTCGTCGCCGTTGCCGGTGAGCGACCAGACAGGAGCGAAGCCGGCGATGCCGTCCAAATAGCCGCCGTATTCGAACGGATAGAGCGCCTGCGGCAGCGCCGTCGGCCGGTTGACGATCGACACCGAGACGACGTCCTCGAAGCCGTTGCCGTCGAGGTCGCCCACCGCGACGCCGTGATCGTTGCGGCTGCCGTGGTCGGCGTCGAGCGCGAGATCGGCGGTGAAGTGCGCCTGGCCGTCGTTGACCAGGATCGGACCGGGGTTCGATTCGTCGACGATCAGCGACATGTCGAAGCCGCCGAGCCCGACGTAATCGAAGTCGCCGTCGTTGTCGTAGTCGAGCGGCGAGATGCCCCAGCTCCAGCCGGAGGAGACGAGCGCGTCGCCCACGCCCGGATCGCGGAACGTGCCGTCGCCGTTGTTCAGGAACCAGCGCTGCGTCTGGTCGCCGAGCGTGTAGGGGATGCCGAAGAACGGCTCGATGTAGTCGCCGATGTTCGAGATCGCGAGGTCGAGCGTGCCGTCGCCGTCGAAGTCGGCGACCGCGAAGCCCATGTGGCTCTCGGGCTTGCCCAGGCCGGTCTGCTCGGTCACCTCGGTGAAGCGGGCGTGGCCGTCGTTCTTATAGGTGCGGACGAAGCCGCGGTCGACGCCGCCGTAACGGGCGGGCGGGATCGCCCCCTGGTCGTTCGCGACGAAGATGTCGTCGTCGCCGTCGGCGTCGTAGTCGAACAGCGCCACGGCCCAAGAGATGTCGTTCACCGCGCCCTGGATGCCCGCGGTCGCCGAGACGTCGCGGAATCGCCGGCCGCCCCGGTTCAGGAACAGCTGGTTCGGCTGGTTGAGCGCGAACGGCTCGACCATGATCGCCATCTTGGTGTGCCAGTCGAACGTGTTGCCGATGAAGAGGTCGAGGCGGCCGTCGCCATTGAGATCGCTCATCGCGCACGACGAATGGTTGAAGCTGCCGGCGCCCAAGCCGGCGTGCGCGGTGATGTCGACGAAGCGCCCGCCGCGGTTCTCGAGCAGGTGGTTCGGCATGTGCGCGCCGAGGACGTAGAGGTCCTCGTCGCCGTCGTTGTCGATGTCGCCGAAGCAGACGCCGGTCGAGTCCTGATCCGCGAGGCCCGCGCCCACCTGGCGCGCCACGTCGCGGAAGCGGATCGCGCCGGTTTCCTTGAGCTGGTTCGAATAGAGACTGTTGGCGTGGCCGGGACCGTTGGTCACGTAGATGTCGAGGTCGCCGTCACGGTCGAAGTCGAGCAGCGCCACGCCCGGCGCGCCGCGTTCCTTGATCGGTCCGAGCAGGACCTCGAACTTGCTCGTCGTACCTTTCTGCCGGATCGCCTCGGCGACCGCGTTGTCGGCCGACGGAGTGCGCCGGTAGGTGACGCCATGGTCCGCGTTCGCGATGTCGCGGAACGTCACCCCTTGGGCGACCGCTCCGGCGGCGAGGACGAAGAGAGCGGACAGGGCGAGGCCGACCCGAGCGGGACGGCGGCGGCGCACGACGAGACTCTGCTGCGGGGGGTCAATGGAAAACATGAGAACCTCCCAAGATTGAGAGTGAGCGAAATACGCTCGTATCTATAAAGGAGAGGTACGGCTGGGCTTCCCAGCGTGGCAAAAATCCTTGAGGAATTTTGGGAGGGGGTGGAGAGTGGGGCGAGATGCGCGATCTCGGGGGCGAGCGGCGCGCCGTTCCGAGGGACGGATCGTGCTCGGGGATCGAGACTGCCGACGAACCGCGGGCGGGAGCCCGCGGTTCGATCAATCCATGGCGATCGAGTCGGGCTCGGTGCCGTCGACCAGCCAAGCGACGGCGACGTCGCGCCAGTCGGCTCGGCTCGCGGCGTCTATGTACCGCAGGTCGGGCGCGATCCCGGTTTCCTTCACCATGCGTCGCGCCTGCAGGCCCGCGATCGCGCTGTGGGTGACGACCGCGTTCCTTCCCATACCGGCCTCGCGGCAGATCAGGATCGTCTGCTTGACCAGCTCCTGCGCCTCGGCGGTGAACGAACGGGTGGCGCGCAGGTCGACGAGCACTCCGAACCCGCCGGCGCGCGGCCGCAGCGTCCGGCGCAGGTTCTCGAGCATCTTCCGCGCGAGGTCGCGGTCGACGTTGCTCTCGAAGACCAACTCGTACCCGAAGGACTTCTCTAGAATTTGCGGCATCGGCTCGAAGAAGCGGAGCCGGAAGGCCGCGAGGGGCCTTCCGGATGTCCACTCATACTACTCGGTGCGTCAATCGAGGTGAAACGAGAGGGTGAGCAGGAGGGATTCGAGCGCGATCTCTTGGCTGACCGAGGCGCCCGGCACCGGGCCGGACAGCGTGAACAGCGGGCCCGTGGCGTCGTTGTTGAACGCCTTGTAGTAGGCGAGATCGAGGCGCAGGCGCTCGCCGACCTGATAGCCGAGGCCGGCGGTCGCGTGATCCTGGAACAGCCCCGGGGCGAACAGGCTGAAGAACGTCTGCGCATCCGGGATCGGGTTGTCGGCCTTGTTGTAGCCGCCGCGCAGCGTGAGCTTCGGCGTCGCCTGATACTGGAGGCCGAGCGCGAAGACGTCGATGTCCTCCCAGCCCGGACCGCGGATCGCGCCCGTCGTCGGATTGATCCCCGAGTCGCCGAAGCCCGGCGTCGAGGAGTAGAAGATCCGCTTCGCATCGAGAGCCACGCCGAGCTTCGGTGTGGGAGTCCAGGAGATGCCGGCCGCGGCGATCGCCGGTCCGCCGAGCTCGAACTTGATCTTGCGCGCGGTGCCGAAGTTCGGCAGGTTCGGGTTGGCGTGCGCGGAGTTCCACTCGAAGTCTTCGAACTTCGTCTCGGTCGAGTAGGAGGCGCCGACCGCGAACGTCGAGGTCGCCTGGTAGTGCAGGCCGACTTGCAGCCCGTGGCCCATCGCGCTGTCGGAGTCGACGCGCGGGAAATAGCAGATCAGGCCGCGCGGGCTCGGCGAGCAATCGGGCGCCGCGAAGCCCACCGGGTCGCCGGCGAGCGTCGCGCGGGCGAGGTTCAACGAGGCGCCGAGCGACAGCCGATCGGTCGCGCGGTACGCGACGGCGAACGGGATCTTCAGGTACTGATAGCTCGAATAGAGGCGGCCGAAGCCCTGCGGCTGCGGCGCGAGGATCGGGTTCGTCGAATCCTGCGGGTAGTCGACGCTGAAGCCGGCGAGCCCGAGGAAGCCCATGCCGAACGCGAAGCGGCTGTCCTGCTTGTGATGGGTCCAGCCGAACGCCGGCACCGCGGCGTCGTCCCCTTCGTCTTCGGTGCGTCCGGCGAACGGTCCCACCCGGCTTTCGACCGCGTTCTGCTGATCGACGTTCTCGAGGCTGAACTGGAACTGGTAGCCGTCGAGGCGGCCGAGCAGCGACGGGTTCAAGCTGAGCGCGCCCAGCGCGTCGTTGGGGAACGCCACGCCCGCGCCGCCGAGAGCGCTGTTGACGGCGCCCACGCCATGCAGGAAGTGGCCGTTGCCCGCCGCGGCGGGCAGCGCCGCGAGGATCGAGGCGGTCGCGATCCAGGCGAAGACGTGGAGAGGTCGTGACGGCGTGGCGGGACGACGAGCGGCACCGAGGCTACGTTCGGGCATTTCTCCTCCGCAAGAAACGAAATAGTTCGTCGAGCGAAAACGGGGACGCGCCGCCGATCCGGCGCCTCTCCAGGGGTCGAGCAATTCACTTCCTTCCCACTTGCGTTCGTAGGGGGCGCGCGAAAGTATAACGTCGCATCTTTTGGGTCAAGACGACGACGCTTTCGCGCGGCGCGGCTCCGAATCGGCGTGTGGAGACACCATAGAGGGTGCGCCCCGCACGAATTTGCGCGCCTTTCTTCTCGAGCGTCCGCCGCGCCAGCGCGTGGCGAGCGCGCGGCGAGTTTGATTCGGCCCCGCGAGGGGCCGTCGCATAGGGAGACGGATCTGCCATCGATCGAGCCCCACTTGAGCGCGCCCGCCGTCCGGCACTCGGCGCGCCCCCCGCTCGGCGCCGTGGGCTTCGTCGCGCCGCTCGCCGCGGCGTCGGCCGCGGGGGTGCTGCTGCTCGCGCTCGGCGTGCGCTCGGGCGCCCCCTTCGGCCCCCTCGCGCTGTTCGCCCTCGCGTCCGCCGCGGCGCTCGCGCTGGCCTCCTCGCGCGCGATGCTCGCGGCCCGCCGGGCGGCCGCCGACGGCGCCTCGTCCGGCGCGGTTCAGGCCGCCGAGCGGCGGGTGCTCGCCGACCTGCGCGCCGGCGACATGGTCGCCGCCGCGCGCGAGCGGCCAGAGCTGTCCGCGGCGGTGCGCGGCGCCGTGGCGACCGCGACCGTGGGGCTCTCGGCGCTCGCCGAGCAGTTGCGCGGCGCCAACGGCGAGATGGCGTCGGCGGCCGACGGGATGGCGCGGATGACCGCCGAGCTCGCCTCGTCGTCCACCGAGCTCTCGGCCTCGGTCGCCGAGATCACCGCCGCGATGGAGGAGCTGGCGCGCACGGCGTCCGGCATCTCGGAGCGGGCGATCGCCCAGGCCGACCTCGCGGCGCACGTCGAGCGGCGCGGCGCGATCGGCGAGGACGCGCTGGTCGAGGCGGTGGGCGGGGTGATCGAGGTCGAGGTGCGCATCGCCGCGATCGCCGAGCGGACCGACGCGCTCGGCGCGCGGTCGAAAGAGATCTACCGCGTCCTCGACCTGATCGCCGAGATCGCCCAGGAGACCCACGTGCTGTCGCTCAACGCGGCGATCGAAGCGGCGGCGGCGGGATCGGAAGGGCGGCGGATCGCCGTGGTCGCCGAGGAGGTGCGCCGGCTCGCCAGCCGCTCGCGCGATTCGGTCACCTCGGTGCGCGCCCTGCTCGACGAGTTCTCCGCCTCGATCCGCGGCACCGTGGTGGCGACGGAAGAAGGGGCGAAAGAGACCCGGCGGGTGCTCGGCTCGGCGGAGCGCGCGGCCGTGGCGGTCGCCGAGCTGCGCGCGGTGGGGAGCGAGACGTCCGTGCGGGCCGAGGCGATCCGGGCCGCGACGCGCGAGCAGGACAGCGCGTCGGACGAGGTCGTCGCGACCCTGCGCGACGTGGGCAGCGTGGTCGATCGGACCTCCTCGGCGCTCGCGGCGCTCGAGCGGACGCAGCGGCGGCTCGAGCGCCTCGTGCTCGGCGTCGAGCTGCTCGCCCAGGGCGTGCGGCGCGATTCGCCGACCTCGCTGATCCATTTGGCGGAAGGTTGGGCGGAAGGGGTCGCGCGGCTCGGTCTTCCGGCGCGCTCATCGACGCGGGAGCCGGCCCGCGAGGGAGGCGCCGGCGAGGCGGCCGAGATCCAGGGAGCGCTCGATGGATTGCTGACCTCCGCGGGCTACCTCGACGATGCGTATCTCGTCGACGCGAAGGGATATGCTCTCGCCCTCGGCTCGAGACGAAGAGCGGCCGGTGACGGCGCCGCGGCAGAAGGAGATCGAAGCGCGAGGGGAGCGGAGTCGGCGCAGCGCGACCTGTCCGCCCGCCCCTGGTTCCGCGCCGTTCTCGCGCACGGGCGGACGGTCCTCACCGCGCCCTACGTCTCGGTCAACGGCAGGACCTGTTTTACCGTGGCCGTCCCTTCCTTCGACGCGGAAGGCTCGCTCGCATCGGTGCTCGGCGTCGACGTGGACGTCCATCAGTGGACGAGGATCGGCGACGCGGGCTGAGGCGGGCCGAGGGGCGGTTGCTGGGAGAGGCGCGAAGCGCAAAGCGATGGACGGAGCGAAAGAGACAGCGAGCCCGGCGGAGCGGCGCACCGGACATCTGCTCGTCCGGGTGGGGGAGCAGATCTGCGCCCTGCCGGTCGGCGCGGTGCGGCGCGTCGTGCGCGCGCTCTCGGTCCATCCGCTGCCGGGCGCGCGTCCGGAGCTCGCCGGCCTCGCCGAGTTCGCCGGCGAGCCGTTGCCGGTGCTCGACCTCGCCCGGTTGATCAACGCGCCGATCGGCCCGCATCCGCTGTTCCCGGTCACCGTCGTCGTCTGGTCGCGCACCGCCGACGGACGCGAGGCGATCGGCCTCGCCGCGGACGAGGCGCTCGAGGTGGTCGACCTCTCCGGCGCGTCGCTCCTGCCGACCGCCGGCTTCCTGGTCGGCGAGGCGTTGGTCGCCGATCAACTGGTGCGCGTGCTCGATCCCGACCGGTTGGGAGACGGCTGATGGCCGCCGCCTCCTATCTCCTGTTCCATCGCGGCGGCGGCCTCTGGGGGATCGAGAGCGGCCGCGTGCTGCGGATCGGCCCCGGCCGCTCGAGCGACGAGGGCGCCGATCCGGAGGAGAAACTGCGCATCGAGCTCTCGCACGCCGAAGGCCCGCGCGCGCTCGCCGCGGACCGGGTGGAAGGGGTCGTCGAAAACCTCGCCGTCCGCCCGCTCTCGCCGGCCGTCCACCGCTTCTGGCCCGAGGCCTGTCTCGGCTGGGCGCTCTACTCGGGGCGCCCGGTCGTCCTGCTCGACCCCGTCCGTCCGCCCCATCCCCTGGTCGTCTCTGGAGGGTCCGATGCCTGATCCGAGCTTCGATTCGCCGAACGGTTCGACCGCGCGGGGCTTGAGCGGCTCCCGCCTCGGCCTCGTCCTCTTGGGCGCGATCCTCCTCGCCGGCTTCGTCCTCCTGCTCTACGCCGAGGCGCACGGCGCGCCCGGATGGCTGTTCGAGGCGTTCCTGCTCGTCGCGCTGGTGACGGTCGCGGTGCAGATCGGGGTGGTCGTCCCGGCGGAGCGCCGGCTCGCCGCCTACGCGCAGGCCGAGCGGCGCTCGCGCGCCGAGGCCGAGACGGTTCTGGTCGAAGCGCTCGAGCACCTGAGCGCGGGCGATCTCGTGCGCTGCACCGCCCGCGGCCACAACCTGCCCGGCGACCTCGCCCCCGCGTTCGAGCGCGCGACGGCGGCGCTCGGCGTGCTCGCCCAGCAGATCCAGTCGAGCTCGATCGAGGTGGCGGGCGCCGCGAGCGGCGTGAACCAGATCGCTTCCGAGCTGGCGTCCGGCTCCTCCGAGCAGGCGGCCTCGGTGGTCGAGATCACCGCCGCGATGGAGGAGCTCGCGCGCACCGCGTTCCAGATCGCCGAGAACGCCGCGAGCCAGGCGGACCTCGCCCAGCGCGCCGAGGAGAGCGGCGACGTCGGCGCGGCGGCGGTCGAAGAGGCGGTCGCCGGGGTGGAAGAGGTCAAGAAGCGCATCAGCGGCATCGCCGATCGCGCCGACTCGCTCGGCGCGCGCTCGAAAGAGATCTACCGCGTGCTCGACCTGATCACCGAGATCTCCCAGGAGACCCACATCCTCTCGCTCAACGCGGCGATCGAGGCGGCGGCGGCGGGGGAGCACGGGCGCCGCTTCTCGGTGGTGGCCGAAGAGGTGCGCCGGCTCGCCCAGCGGTCGCAGGAGTCGGTCGAGTCGGTGCGCGCCCTGTTGGACGAGTTCGCGGGCTCGATCCGCGCGACCGTGGTGGCGACCGAGGAGGGGAGCAAGGAGGCGAGCCGCGTGCTCGAGCGGGCGCGCTCGGCGGCCTCGGCGATCGACGAGCTGCGCCGCGCCTCCGGCGACACGGCGCGCGTGGCGCGCGAGATCTCGCTCGCCACCCAACAGCAGAACGCCGCCTCGGACCAGGTGGTGCTGACGCTCAAAGAGGTGAGCCAGGTGGTCCAGCGCATGGCCGACGGTTTGAAGCAGTTCACCTCGACCGCCGACCGCCTGAATCACCTCGGCCTCCAGATCCAGATGCTCGCCCAGTCGTTCCACCTCGAAACGCCCCATTCGCTCAAGCACGCCGCGGAGGAGTGGGCGCTCGAAGTCGCGCGCCGCTCCGGCAACTGGGAGGCGATCGACCGCCTGCTCCCCGAGCTGCTCAAGGAGCGCGGCTACATCGAGTTCCTCTACTTCACCGACGACGTGGCCGGCCAGCTCTCGTCGGCGGCGAACTACGACCTCCTGGGCAGCCGCGAGGTGCCGGAGTCGGTCTGGAAGGGAACGGGCTTCGCGGATCGCCCCTGGTTCAAGGCGGCGGTCAAAGCCGGGCGGGCGGTGATCACCGCCGTCTATCCGTCGTTGATCTCGGGCGAGCCGATCTTCACCGTCGCCGCGCCGGTGTACGAGGAGGGCCGCCTCGTCGGCATCCTCGCCTTCGACATCAACATCAACAGCTGGACCAAGATCTAAGCCCCGGGGGGGTCTTTTGGATCCGGAGTTTGCCGACCTCGTTCCCCTGTTCGCCGAGGAGGCGCGCGACCGGCTCGCCCGCCTCTCGGCCGTCCTGGGGCGCCTGGACGACGATCCCGCGGCGCTCGTCGAGGCCCGGCGAGAGCTGCACACGCTCAAAGGCGCCGGGCGGATGCTGCAGATCGGCCCGCTCTCCGAGCTTTGCCACGCCGCCGAGGAGCTGATCGCCGAGCCGCGGACGGGCCTCGGCCGGCGGATGGTGCGCGTGGCCGACCGGCTCTCCGCGATGGTCGAGCAGGTGGCCGACGGCTTCGACCCCGCGCGCGACGAAGAGCTGCTCGCCCTGCTCGAAGCCCACGAGGCGCCGGAGTCCGGGTCGACGCTGGCGCACGAGCCGGCCGCGGCCGTCTCCCCGCCGGCACCGGCGACGCCTTCGGACGCCGAGCCGGAGCCCGCTCCCTCGGATCGCAACGGCGCCGATCGCGCGAGCCCCGAGCCCACTCGGCCCGCTCCGGCGGCCGCGCTTTCCGCCCCGGCCCCCGCGGCCGAGCGGCGCGGCGCGGAGCTCCGGCTCGAGGCCGGCTCGCTCGACGCGCTCGCCGAGCGCGCCACGCAGGTCCGGCTCCTCGCGCTCGGCGTCCGGCCGGTGATCGACCGCCTCTACGAGCTCGCGCAGCTCGCCGAAGGGGGCCTCCGCGAGCCGCAGCCGACGCAGGTGCTCGCGGGGCTCGCCACGATGCTCCGGCGCCTCGCGATCGAGGTCGAGGGGCGCGAGCGGCGGCTGGTGCGGACGGCGGACGAGCAGATCGACCGCGTCCTCGCCCTGCAGCTCCAGCCGCTGCGCGACAAGCTCCAGTCGCTCGCCCGCTCGGCGCGTGAGCTCGGCCGCTCGCTCGGGCGGGAGATCGACGTCGAGGTGACGGGCGAGGAGGTGCGGCTCGACCGCCGGATCGTCCGCGAGCTCGACGACGCGCTGATCCACCTTGTGCGGAACGCGGTCGACCACGGAATCGAGCGGCCGGAGGGGCGCGCCGCCGCCGGCAAGCCGCCGATCGGCCGGCTGCGCATCGCCGCGCGCGCCGAAGCGGCGAAGGTGCGGCTCGCGATCGAGGACGACGGAGCGGGCGCCGATCCGCGCGCCGTGCGCGAGCGCGCCGTCGCCGCGGGCCTGATCGCCGAAGCGGAGGCGCGGACCCTCTCGCCCGAGGCGACCTGGCGCTTTCTGTTCGTCCCCGGGTTCTCCACCCGCGACGCGGTCTCCGACGTCTCCGGCCGCGGCGTCGGCCTCGACGTCGTCTCGACCGCGGCCGGCCGCGCGGGGGGCGAGGTCTTCTTCCATTCCGCCCCCGGCCAGGGGACCCGCGTGGAGATCGTGGTCCCCGTCGCGCGCCGCGGCGAGGCGATCCTGATCCTCCGGGTCGGCGGCCTGAAGCTGGGGCTCCCCGCAAGCTCCGCGCGCCGCACCTCGCGCATCGATCCCGCGCAGGCGATCGACCGGGACGGCCGGCTGATCGCGCGGGTCGCAGCCAAGGGCGCCGCCGAGCGGCTGGTGCATTTCGTGCCGCTCGGGCGGCTCTGCGGGCGGGCCGATTCGGAGGGGCGCCTGCTGGTCGAGGGGATGGCCTCCGGCCAGCCGTTCGCGGTTTCGGTCGACGACGTGCTGGGGGAGGAGGAGGTCCTGGTCCGCCCGCTCGCGCGCGCCGCCGCGGCCGACCCGGCGATCGAGGGGGTCGCGCTCCTCGCCTCCGGCGAGCCGATCGGCGTGCTCGCCCCGGGTGCCCTGGCCGAGCGGAGCCTCGCGCATCAACCCGTGGTGTCGCGCCCCGCGCCGTCGCTGCGGCGGGTGCGCGTGCTGCTGGTCGACGACTCGCTGGTCACGCGCGAGATGGAGCGCCGCCTGCTCGAGGACGCGGGCTTCGCCGTGCGCGCGGTGGCCGACGCGTTCGAGGCGCTCACCCGCCTGGGCGAGGAGCCGTTCGACTGCGTGGTCACCGACATCGAGATGCCGGGGATGAGCGGCCTCGAGCTGACGGCGAAGATCCGCTCGCTCGAGCATTTCGCCCACCTGCCGGTCGTCGTGGTCTCCACCCGCGACCGCTCGGAGGACCGCCTGCGCGGCCTCCAGGCGGGCGCCGACGCCTATCTCGCCAAGCAGAGCCTCGACGCCGGGGAGCTGGTCGAGCTGGTGCGCCGGCTCGGAGGGCGCTTCGCGCCATGATCCGCGTCCTGGTGGTCGACGATTCGACGTCGGTGCGGGCGGTGCTGCGCCGGTTCCTCTCCCGCGCCGAGGACCTGGAGATCGTGGGCGACGCCGAGGACGGCGAGCGCGCGGTCGCCGCCGCCGCGGAGCTGCTCCCCGACGTCATCGTGATGGACCTCCAGATGCCGGTGATGGACGGCTACGTCGCGATCGAGAAGATCATGGCGGCGCGCCCGACGCCGATCCTGGTGCTCTCCTCGCGCGCCAATCGAAACCAGATGCAGACGGCGTTCGAGGCGATGAAGCGCGGCGCGATCGAGGTGCTGCCGAAGCCGGAGGATCCCGAGAGCTGGAAGCTGCTCACCGAAGCGCTGCCGGAGATGGTCCGCGCGGCGGCGCTCTCGGCGCGCCGGACTCCGGCCGGCCGGCCCGCCCCCGCGAAGCGCGCAGACGAGACTCCGACGCCGCGGCCGACGGTCGCGCGCCGGCTCGACCGTCCGCTGCGCTGGGTGGCGATCGGCGCCTCGACGGGCGGACCTGCCGCGCTGCGCGAGCTGTTCTTCGAGCTGCCCGCCGACCTGCCGGTGTCGATCCTGGTGGTGCAGCACATCGCCGCCGGCTTCGAGGCGGGTCTCGCCGACTGGCTCAACAAGGAATTCCCGCACGACGTGCGGCTCGCGAAGGACGGCGAGACGCCCGGCCCAGGAGCGGTGCGCCTGGCGCCGGCGGGCGCCCACCTGCGGCTCCTCGAGCACGGCCGCTTGGCCCTCGACGCCGACACGCCGCCGCGGCGCGGCCACCGCCCCTCGGTCGACGAGACGTTCCTCTCCGTCGCCGCCGCGGCGCCGCGCGACGCGGTGGGGGTGCTGCTCACGGGGATGGGCGCGGACGGCGTCGAAGGGCTGCTCGCGCTCAAGACCGCGGGCGGGCTCACGGTGGTGCAGGACGAGGCGAGCTCGGTCGTCTTCGGCATGCCGCGGGTGGCGCTCGAGCGCGGCGCCGCCGAGCTCGCGATGCCGCCGCGCGAGATCGCGCGCTGGCTCGCGAAGATCTGCCGCGGGGGCGACCGCTCCGATCGGCCGGACGGGGGAGGAGGGGGAGGGGGAGCATGAGCGCGCGCGTTCTGTTGGTCGAAAACAGCGAGGTCGGCCGGGCGGTCCACGCCCGCGGCCTGCGCGGCGCCGGGTTCGAGGTGGAGGAGGCGCGCGACTTCGAGTCGGCGATGTCCGCCCTGGAGCGCCAGCCGCACGTCGTGGTGGCCGCCGTCGCGGTGCCGACGATGGAGGGCTTTCCGCTGCTCCGCCTGCTCAAGGCCGACCCGGTCCAGGCGCGCATCCCGGTCCTGATCCTCTCGGGCGAAGGGGAGGCGGCCTCCCGCTTCTGGAGCGAGAAGAGCGGCGCCGCCGCCCGGCTCGACCTCGAAGCGCCGGCGACCGAGCTCGCCGCCGAGGTCGCGCGGCTCGCGAAGCTCCGCCCGACCGAGCCGCAGGGCTCCCGCCGCTCGATCTCGCCCGACCATCGGGACAGCCACCTGCTCGGGCGTGTCGCCGGCGTCGCCGCGCGTCTCGACGGCGCCCTGCTCCAGGCGACGCTCGCCGCCGAGCTGCTCGAAGCCGGCATGGGCACGGGCGATTTCCACGAGGCCTGCCGCTCGGTGCTGGAGGTCCTCGGCGCGGTGGTCGACGCCCGGTTCCTGGGCGCGGCGGTGGGCGACGTCGAGCTGGTGGCGGCGCACGTCCTGCTGCCCGAGCCGCTGCCGCCCGACCTGCTCGCCGAGCTGGGCACGCGCCTGCTCGCGAGCCTGGGGCTGCCCTCGGACGTGGCGCGCAATCTGGGCGTCTCGGGCGAGCGCGGCGGCGAGCCGGTCGACCTCGATCTCGCGATCTGGCTCGAGCTGCCGCTGTCGCGCGGCAAGGGGAGCCTCGTGCTCCTGCCGCGCGACGGGGTGCAGTTCGCCACCTCGGCCTCGTCGCTGGTCGACGGCCTGGTCCGGCCGCTCGGCGTGGTGCTCGAAAACGCCCTGCTCGCCGAGCGCCTGCGCGAGCTGTCGGTGCTCGACGGGCTCACCCGGCTGCTCAACCGGCGCGCCATCTTCGAGCGCTTGGGCGAGGAGATCGAGCGCGCGCGCCGCTACCGCCAGCCGCTCTCGCTGGTGCTCTGCGACTTCGACAACTTCAAGCGGATCAACGACCGCTTCGGCCATCTCGTGGGTGACGCCGTGCTGCGCGAAGGCTCGGCGGTGCTCCGGAAGTCGCTGCGCACGACCGACCTGCTCGGCCGCTACGGCGGCGAGGAGTTCCTCGCCGTCCTGCCGCAGGTCGACCTGGAGGCCGCCCGCCAGGCGGCCGAGCGCCTTCGCCGCGACGTCGCCTCGCACACGCTGTCGATCGCCGCGGATCCCCTCCAGCGGATCACCGCGTCGTTCGGAGTCGCAGCGCTCTCCGAGCTCGCCGGGCGGACGGCGGCCGACGAGCTGGTCGCGATCGCCGACCGCCGCCTCTACGAAGCGAAAGCCGCCGGCCGAGACCGAGTGCGCCCGTGAGCCCACCCCCGAGCCCACCCCCGAGGAAAAGCGGCGCCTCACGGACGGAGACCGGGTCGTTCCCGCGTCCCCGTCTGGCCGAGAAGGCGGAGAAGCCCCCCTCGCACGCCGAGCGCCTCGCCGCCCTGATCCGCGAGGCGACCGGCAACGTCATCCCGCCCGAGCGGCTGCCGCAGCTCGAAGAGATTGCCACCCGCCGCGCGCAGGCCACCCGCCAGCCGAACGTCGAGGGCTACCTCTTCGCGCTCTCCTCGGGGGCGTTGCCGGACGAGTGGGCCGTTCTGATCGGCCTGGTGACGATCAAGGAGTCGTATTTCTTCCGCGCGCCGCAGCAGCTCGACGCGATCCTCGCGCGCGCCCTCCCCGCCCGGCTCGAAGCGCGCGCGGCCGAGCGGCGCCTGCGCATCTGGTCGGCCGCCTGCGCCCGCGGCGAAGAGCCGGCGACGATGGCTCTGCTCCTCGCCGAGCACCCGGCGCTCGCCGGCTGGGACTGGTCGATCCTCGCGACCGATCTCGACCCCGAGGCGCTCGCCGGCGCCGAGCGCGGCCTCTACGGCGACCGCGCGATCGCCCAGGTGCCGCCCGCGCTGCTCGACCGCTGGTTCACCCGCCGCGGCAAGCTCTGGGAGATTTCGCCCGAGATCCGGCGGCGGATCGAATACCGACAGATCAACCTCGCGCATCCGCCCTACGACCTGCCGGAGGAGCGATCGGGCTTCGACCTGATCCTCTTGCGCAACGTCCTGATCTACTTCCGCCGCACCCTCCAGCGGAAAGTCGCGAACCAGGTCGCCCGCCGCCTCGCGCCCGGGGCGTTCCTATTCCTCGGCGCCTCCGAGACGCTCTGGCAGATCCACGCGGATCTCGAGCCGGTCGATCTCGGCCCCTGCTTCGGATACATCCAGGGGACCGCGAGGCCCGAGGCGAAGCGACCGGATCCGACGAAAGAGAAGGGGGCCGGCGTCGCTCCGTCCTCGTTCGAACGGCGTCTCCCGACCGCGCGCCCGACACCCGCCCTCGCTCCCCGTGTCGACCCCCCGGCGAAGAGCTCGCAGATCCTCGCGAAACCGACGCAGACCGCGCCGCGCCCGGCCCCGCCGCCCGCCGCCCGTCCGGCCGCGCCCGCGCTCGAAAAAGCGGTTGCTTCCGGCCCCGGCGATCTAGAAGCCGCCGCGCTCGCCCTCGCCGAGGACCGCCTCGAAGAAGCCGCCCGCCGCCTCGCCTCGGCCCTCGCCCGAGAGCCCGAAAGCGCCACGGCCCACGCCCTTCAGGGCTACCTCGACGACCTCTCCGGCCGCGCCGAGCCCGCCGTCGCCGCCTACCGCGCGGCGCTCTACCTCGATCCCGACCTCTACCAGCCGCGCCTCCTCCTCGCCGACCGCCTCCTCCACCTCGGCCAGCCCCGCTTCGCCGAGCACCAGTTCCGCGAAGTCCTCTCGACGCTCCTGGCGGGGAAGGGAAAGGAGCTCGCCCTGCCCGAAGCGCTCGCGCTGCCCGATCGCGAGCGGGCGCTCCGGCGTTGCCGGCAGGCTTTGGGGGGGTAGGGGAGGGGCCAGATCAATGGGTATGGGGTCCGAACGCTGCTTCCCTCGCCCCACACGATCTCCTGGCTTCGCTCCACGAATTGCAGCGAGCGCGGTCGTGCGCCATCGGTTGTTGCAGGTGTTATGGTGACGAAGGCTCGGCCGGGTGGTAGGCGTTCTCTCCGGACCTATCACGGCTGCTCACGCTGAGGTAGTCATGGGCTCTTCCCCGCTCGAAATGGGCTCCCCCAAGGGGGAAGCAATAAAGGAACTCGTCGATCGGATTCGGCCCCGCTTGTTCATTCTTGGGAGTCGCTATCGGATTCCTTCCAAGAATGTTGACGATTTTCTCGAGGAGACGATCCTCCGCCTGATCAGCAGCGGGGAAACTATTTCCGATCCTGAGTCCTGGATCCTTCTGGCATTCAGGAATCGTTGTGTCGCCTATTGGCGTAGGGAAAAGGCCCGCAGTTTAGCCAGGCTGCCGAAGCAAGCTGGCATCTCAGCTGCGGAGGCGGCTGTTCTGAAGCGGGGTGGTTTCGATCTTGGCCCTGCGGAATTCGGTCCCAACGATCCCTTCAAAGAGACTTCGGCTGAGCTGGCGGCGATCCTGAGGGAGAGCTTGCCGGTCGAGGCGGTGGCCGAACGGTTGGGCATGGATCCGAGCCGAACCCGCCTCCGGCTCATGTCCGTTCCGCGCAGCCTGTTGGGTATTCCCGTCGATTCTGGGTGGATGGTTCCCACGTTTCAACTCGATGGGGGAGGACTCCTCCACGGGATCTCGGACGTGGTGGCCCTCCTCGATCCGGCGCTTCATCCGGTGGCCGTCTTCCGATGGTTTCACCTACCCAATCCCGATCTCGTGCTCGAGACAGACGCCGAGGAATCGAAGACTCTAAGCCCACGAGACTGGCTCCAGCTGGGGCTTCCGGTCGACCCAGTGAAAGCGCTAGCTGCCGAAGTCTGATCGTTCCCTTTGGCGAAATTCCCCGAGGCTCCTTCGGCGACGGCCCTGGCCCAGGTCGGCCCCCTGTTTCGCGAGGTCGCGGCAGGCGAAACGCTCTGGCGCCTCTATTTCCGCGGTGGGCGCCATCCCACCTTCTGGAACCATCTGCGATCGTTTGGTCCCACCGGCGCCCGGTTCGACCATCAGTTGCCGCGGCCTAGGGTCCAAGCTCGTCGGATTCTCTATGGAGCGGCCGAAGGGCAAATACGGGCTGGTCTAACCGCGAGCGGGTCGGCCTTTCCCGGTCCCCCAAAACCCCCATTCGTCCCTTCGGGAACCATTTCAACGGTTTCGTAGTCTAAGGTCTCACTGCTTGCAGGAGCTCCGCCGTCGCGCGGATGAAATCCGGACCCGGGATCGAGACGACATTCCGCGCGGCACGCAAGGTCGCAGGTCAACCCAAGGAGACGCTGAATGAAGACCGGACTCCGTTACGCCCTGTTCTCCTTCCTTTTCTGCATCGTCCCGCTTTCCTCCTACGCCGCCGAGGCCGTCCGTCCCGGCACCGCCGAGAAACCCCAGTTCGTCGACGGGGTGCGTTACCCCGCTTGGCAGATCGACCTGTTCACCGGCCAGGTCCGATTCACCGTCGTCGAGAAGGACGCCGTCTACAACTTCACCTCCCCGGAGAAGCTTCAGGCGTTCGGCCGCGCGAAAGGTCCGCTCCAGCCGCGCCCGCTTCCGCCTCCGGGCGGTAGGACCGGCAACAGCTTCGGCTCGAACTGTTCGGGCTTCAACAAGAACATCGGCTGCGGCGGGATCGACTGGCTCGTGATGTGCCCGCTCGATCAGTACGCCCACCTGCCGGATTCTTGGAACGACGTGATCTCCTGCGTCCAGACGGGCAACGACGTCGGCTACTACACCGTCCTCTACAAGTGCTACGACTTCAGCCCGTACCCGACCAGCAACTGCCTCGGCCAGATCAAGTGGGTCGCCCCGGGGGTTTCGATCTCCGACCTCACGGCCAACCCGAACAACATGAACAACGTCACCTCGTCGATCCGCTTCTGCAGCAACGTCGATCCGTATAGCTGCACGCAGTAGCGGATCGGGGTCGCGGATCGAAAGCGCCCGGCGTTCGCGCCGGGCGCTTTTCCAAACTCACGGCTCCGGGAATTCAGTCGCCACCCGCAATCGAACGCGAGTCGGCGAGAAACCCTTCTGTTGAGCCGGCTCGAAACATAAATCTTTTCCTACCCTTGCGGGTAGGCGTGTGTCCCGCCCTGCGGAACGGGCTCGTTGCACCGCCGCGCTTCACGATCCAATCTCGCGATGTAGGCCTCCGAGAATCTTCAACTCTTGGTGCGCGAAAGAGTCTCGAAATTTCCATCGCCGTGCACCATCGAAAGTAGAGTCGAATCGATTTCACCCAATTCGTGTCATTTCGAGTACCTCACCAAGAAAGGCGAGGTTTTCCGGGGGCGGAGCTTTGCCCCAGCTAGCCCAGGGATGGGTGTGTTACGAAAGGAGAGCGGGAGATGAAGAGTGGCTGGCAGTGGCGGGTGTTGGTCTTGGTACTGGTTCTTTGCTGGGTTTCGACGCCGACGTGGGGGCAGCTTACGGGGGCCTTTACGCCGACGGGTTTTTCGGGAAGCTCCGGGGCGTCTCACACGCTCTCTCGAGCCGCCTCGTTTAACCTTGGCATCTCCGGCGTCGTCTTCGGGGAGAACAATGACGACCCTTGCTTTCTGGAGGCGAAATTCAAGAACGTGATCACGGGACTTTCGAGTCCTAGCAGCTCGCTCACCGAATGCGACGATGCCGACGGCGACGGGAGGGAAAGCAGCCATATCACGCTGAATTTGCCCGCGGGATCGGTCCTGACCGGGCTTCGCATCTGCAAGAACGGCGACAAGCTGAAGGGCATCCAGTTGATCGGTCGCTACGACGGCTGCCTGCTGGGAAGCGACAACGTCTTCGCGGCCTCGACGGGCTGCACGGCCCCGATTCGCTCGGCCGAAATCTTCAATGTCGACTATCTCCTGTGCGCGGCGAGCGGACCGCTCGAGATCGAATGCACGGCGGTCGCCGCCGAAACGCCTCTCCTCTATAACGAGCGAAAGAACTGCCCGGGGACCGACAACGGTCCCGACAGCGACTGGGAGACCGAGATCAATTGCCCCACGGGCAAGATCGCGACGGGAATCGAGATCAGCACGACCCCGGGGACCGGCACGCAGAAGATGATCGACGGTCTCGCGTTGGAATGCACGCAAATCGGCGTGCCCTAGCGCCTTTCCGATCCTCGTCCTCGGCCCTCGTCCTTCGTCTGAAGATTCATCCCAAAGAGACAGGCGCGGATTCCGCCGTCGAGCCTTCGGGCCGATCGGTCACGCGTCGTGTGCACGATAAGGAGGTTGTTCTGTGAAGACCAGAATTTCCCAGGTCCTTTGGTTGGCCCTGTTGGCCTCGACGCCGGCGGTCGCCCAGCTCACGGGGAGCCAAACGCCGACCGCTTTCTCGGGCAACTCGGGATTTACCCATCGGCTCACTCGCACGTCGGCCGCGAACGAGTCGATCACCGCGATCGTCTATGCCGAGAAGTCCGATGACCCCTGTTACCTCCAGGCGAAATATCGGGATCTCGCCGACAACTCGGCCGCCGTGAGCGCGACTTTCGACGAGTGCAACGGCGCGTTGGGAGCGGGGAGCTGGCAAGAGGTCACCCTTCCTCTTGGGGCCTTCGCCACGGGGCTCCGGATCTGCCTGAACGGCGACAAGATGAAAGGAATCCAGATCATCGGCCGTTACGGCGGCTGCATCATGGGCGAAGACAACATCTTCGTCGCCCCCGATGGCTGCACGGTGCCGATCCGCTTCGGTCTCATCTTGGGCGTCGAGTATCGGCTGTGCGGCGAAGGGGGACTCCACGTCATCGATTGCAGCGAGGAGGTGGCCGAGGTGGACGATCAACACGAGCGGGACAACTGCCCTGGCACGAAACAGGGCCCCGACGCGGACTGGGAGAAAGAGGTCAATTGCCCGTCAGGTCGCATCGCGACGGGCCTCCAGCTGAGCACGGTCGCCGGCTCCGGCGGCCGCAAGTACATCGACGGCCTCGCGCTCGAGTGCACGCTGGTGGGTGGGCCGTAGCGCCTGACAACTTCTGAGCTGACCCTCCTGCCGCGCCGGGGCTCGGCGCGGCGGGAGGGTCCCACACCGCTTCGCCGAATGGGAGCGCGATCCCACGCGTCGCTCGAGGGTTTGAGAGGGGAGTCTCGCGGTTATCAGTTCCCGGAGAAAATGGCAAAAAAATTTTTATTTTGGACCGCGGTCATCCTAAAGCGTGAAATCTGCGTAGGGAGCAAAGCGACGTCTTTTTGGCGGGTGGGGCGAACCTCAAGGTATAGAAAAAATCTTGCATTTCGTGGCACTTCCCTTGCTTTGATCGGAAATCCGTGGCGGCTCTGCCCCCGGATGCCGCCAACCGATCAGAAAGGAGTGCCGAATGTCAGACGCCCCGGAAAACCTCGAAGAAGAAGTTGCCACTTCGAGCCGCCGACGATTCATCGCTACTGCGGGCATGACGACCTTGGGAGTTCTCGGAGCCTCGAAGCTGTCCGCGCTGGGAGGCCCGCTCGACGCCGCCTTCGCGGCGGACGTCCCCGTCGGCCGGCTCAAGGCGGTGGACAACGCGGTTTTGAACTTCGCCCTCAACCTGGAATACCTGGAAGCCGAGTACTACCTGCGCGCCGCGTTCGGCCGCGGCCTGGACGACTCCGACGTGACGGGCAGCGGCGACCCGGGGGAGGTCATCGGCGGCTCGGCCGTGCCGTTCCAGACCGAGGCCTTTCGCCAGTTCGCCGAGGAGATCGCCCGCGACGAGGAGGCGCACGTCAAGTTCCTGCGCGCCGCTTTGGTCGGGAACCAGGTCGCCCGGCCGACGATCGATCTCGAACAGAGCTTCACCAACGCCGCGATCGCCGCGGGCCTGATCCAGCAGGGACAGACTTTCGACCCGTTCGCCGACGAGACGAGCTTCCTGCTCGGCGCCTTC
This sequence comes from Thermoanaerobaculia bacterium, assembly GCA_044226625.1. GTDB lineage: Bacteria > Acidobacteriota > Thermoanaerobaculia > Multivoradales > UBA5704 > DASYKS01. Next base: position 21,174 of record JBGAGQ010000026.1, on the reverse strand, counting down.
ATCTTCGAGGACGTGGGGGTCACCGCCTACAAGGGGGCCGCGCCGCTCCTGCGCAACAAGACGGTCCTCGAGGCGGCCGCGGGCATCCTGGCCGTCGAGGCCTACCACGCCGGCATCATCCGACACATCCTCTATTCGATCCGGCAGTCGAAAGCGGCCAAGGCCATTTCCGACCTGCGCGACCGGGCCGACGGACCGGGCGACCGCGACCAGCCGATCCTCCTGGGCGGTAGGGCGAACCTGGTGCCGGCCGACGCCAACGGCATCGCCTACAGCCGCACCACCAACCAGGTGCTCAAGATCGTCTACCTCGGCGGAGCGAGCGCCAATTTCGGCTTCTTCCCGGATCGTTTGAACGGCGAAATCCGCTAAGAAGAGTCGCCAGAGGCGACGAAAGCCTTCAAGGGCTCTCTTCTTCGCCTCCGGCGTCTAAGAGAACTCCGGCTCGAAGCCCTGCGCCGCGCCTCCGTGCGCGGCGCAGGCTTTCGGCCCCGGCGCCTGGTGGGATTCGCCCGCCTTCCACTCGGCCTCGGCGAACACGTGGCGGGCGTAGCGATAGTCCCGGATGGCCAAGATCCTTTGGTTCCGAAAGCGGAGGAACAGGCAGTAGCTCGGCGGCTCGAGGGGGCTGTCGCGGACCAGGATCGCGATGCGGCCGTCGACGGTTCCCAGCTCGGCCCAGGTGGCGGGGAGCCGCGAGTAGTTTTCGAAGTAGTTGGCGACCGACGCGGCGCCGCTCTTTTCGGCCTTCTCGACCAGGTCGAGGCGCACGTCCTCTGCGAGCATCGCGCGCAGAGCGTCGAAATCGCGCGCGTTCCATAGCGTAACGTAGCGCCGCAGGAGCGCGGCGTCCTCCCCTTCGAGAGAAACGCGAGGCGCCTCCGCTCCCGCCGATCGCAGGGCCGCTCGGCCGCGGTGGAGCGCCCCTTTGATCGACGGCACGCTCGCGTCCAAGATCTCCGAGATCTCCTCCAGGCTATAGGAGAGGACGTCCTTCAGAATCACCGCGCTGCGCTGGAGGGGAGTGAGCCGGGTGAAGTAGGAGAGCCCCCACTCGGCGAGCTCCGCGGCCTCGACCGGGGATTCGTCGAGCGGCACGGGAAGCTCTCCGTCCAAGGGCTCGCCGAAGCGCACGTCGTAACGCCGCAGATGATCGAGCGCCTTGTTGTGCGCGACCCGGAAAAGCCAGGCGCGCAGGTTATCGACCTGGCCGAGCCGCGGCAGCCGATAGTAGACGCGGGCCAACGCCTCTTGCACGACGTCTTCGCCGTCCACCGCCGAGCCGAGCATCCGCGAGCAATAGCGCAGGAGTTGGGGCCGCGTCTCGGCGACCATCTCGTCGAATTGGGCACGCGCCCGGGCCAACGTCTCGAAATCCATGGGTATCTCCTGCGGGCATCCGGTACGCCCACTTCGCTACGACGATCGAGCGAGGCCGAAGGATCCGGGGATCCGCCCGGATCGTTTCGCGCGGCCCGTTCGTCTTCGGGAGGTACGGCTTTCCGTCGTACCCCTTCCTACCCGCTGAGGAGAATGCCATGACCGGAAGCGCCCAGACGCTCGCCGCCCTGTTCGGCACCATCGATTTTCTCGTTCCCCTGGTCCTCGACGACCTCACCGAAGAGCAGGCCCGCGCCCGCTCGCGCGAGCCGGAAGGCCCTTCGATCGCCTGGTCGCTCGGCCACCTGCTGCACTTTCGGAGCGGCGCGCTCGCGCTCCTCGGCGCGCCGGAGGAGGACGCCTATGGTGAGCGCTTCGCCTCGACCGCCGCGACCGACGGAGAGGGGTATCCTTCCCTCGGGACGCTGCGGAGCGATTGGGGTCGCGTCTCTGCCGCCCTTGCCGCCGCCCTAGGGAACGTTACCGAGGCGGCGCTCGACGCGCCAGCGGCCGGTCCGCACGACGGGAAGACCGTGAGGGACAAGCTCGCGTTTCTCGCCTTTCACGAGGGGTATCACCTGGGCGCCATCGGCGCTCTTCGCAAGGCTCTGGGGCTGCCTGGGCCGGCGGAATTGGCGATGGCGAGGCAGGCCGGGCGCGGCTAGCCAGGTACGGCGGTCGCGAGCCAGCGCTCCCGGACCTCGCGCAGGAACTGCGGCCGCCGCTTTCGCATCGCTTCGACGACCTCGGCGGGGGCCGCCGTTTCCTCGTACTGCGCGGACCACAGGACGATTTCGACGAGGACCGGCGCGAGGTCGATGCCTTTTTCCGTCAGGGTGTAGATGAAGCGGCGGCCGTCTTCCGGATCGCGGCGGCGGGCGAGGATGCCCGCCGTTTCGAGCCGGGCGAGGCGATCGGTGAGAACGTTGGTCGCGATCCGCTCGCCCGCGTCGGAAAACTCCTGGAACGACTTCAGACCCTTGAACATCAGGTCGCGAACGATCAGGAGCGACCACTCGTCGCCGATCAGCTCCAGCGCGACGCTGATGGGGCAATCGGAGCGGCGGGATCTCGGGGCGCGTCGGTCCATCGCCAGGGAGCCTACCACTTGCATCCCGCAAGCGATTTTCCTAGACTGCTTGCAAAGAGCAAGTTAATGGGAGGGGAATCATGACGCGGACGCGTTTTTCCTGGCTGGCTGTGGCGGCATACCTTCTGCCGACCTTTCCGCTCGGCTATTCGTGGCACCTCACCACGTTCAAGGCCGAGTACGAGCAGCTCCACATGTACCGCAGCGAGGTGATCATCCCGCTCGGCCTGGCTTCGATGGCGATCCAGGCGCTGCTGTTCGCCTGGCTCTATCCCCGCATCTTCGACACGCGCCGGGAAGCGTGGAAGAAGAGCGCGCTCCAATTCGGCACCGTCTTCGGAATTCTCGCCTGGTCGTTCACGACGTTGCCGGTCGCGGCAAAATACCAGATGAGCTCCGTGCCCGATTTTCTGCTCCTCGAAACCGGCTTCACGATTCTGCAGTTCGCCGTGGTGGCGCCTCTGATCGCGTTGGCGTACCGGGCGGCCCGGTTGGGCTGAGGGCTTCCGGTCGCGCCCCCTGGCTCTCCCGAGCCGCGGCGGAAGTCTACTTTGCAAGCGTCTTTCCTGGGCTCGCCAGGCTCCAGCCTGGCGCTTTTCGCAGCGAGAGTGCCTCGGAGAATAGAAGCCAAAGGCGCCAGGCTAGCTAGAGCCTGGCGAGCCCAGGGGCGATCCTCAACAAACGTCCGCCTCTCGAATAACGGATAGCGTCGGGGCCGCCGGGCCTGTTGTCGGCCCATCAATCGGCAGCGCGTTCGATCTGCGCCGAGGCTCGGCGGGTGACCTTTACCTCGAGCACCGCGACCGGACTCTATCGGCGAAGGCGCTCGATGATCTCGTCGGCGGAGAGGGTCTCGCCTCGGTCAGCCTCTGCGATCGATGCCAACAACTCCGGTTCGAGATCGGCCGGCACTTCGAACGTCCCATCGGTTTCGCGGGCGAGAATGGTGACGACAGAGCCCTCGGGGAGGAGATCTCCCTCGATGACGACCCTTCCGCCAACGACAGTACCGGTCGCGAGTTGCATGGGGTGATCCTACACCTCGAATCCGATCGATCGAGGCGTGCTGGCGAGATCGTTCGGAGAGCCGGTCTCCGGGAAGCCTTTCGTCTTCAGGGCAACCCGCCGGGCGCCGTCGAGCAACCGGTCGCTTCCTGCCAGCACGAATTCCGGAGCATAGGGGATTCAGCCGTACTAAGCTACGCCTTGCTCACGGCACCCCGGGATGATTCTGCGGGCCGCTTTCGAAGCGTGCCCAACGCGTAGAGGATCTGAGCTTGGCCGTCGTCCGGACCAATTTTCCCCACTGAAGGTCCACGACGAGTAGCTCGTGCGCCAGGGAATGCTGGTGGAGCGCTACGTCGCGGACGATCCGAATACCGCCCTCTTGAAGCTTCGGCAGGTGGACCAACGTTGGGGAGGGGCCTACTCGAACGCGGGATGTCCTGCTATTTAAGCTTACCAAAGCTCTTTAGGCAAAGTCGAAGGTTGAACAGCGGAACTGGTGCCTTGTAGAGAGAGTCTCGGTGACGACTACTTTCTTTTTCTTCGCGTTCGAATGCTCTGCACCCAGGTCGCTAAGGTCTCAATCTGAAGCTTGAGGGTCTCCGGATCTGGAAAGGGAGTTCCATCCGCGGATGGCCTATCGTGTCCACGCATCCAGCGAGAACATTCCGCCATTCCTTCTTCGAGAGCCTTATAGTCATCTGGAGTAATGTCATGAAGAACCCTAACCTTCTGGGTCTCAATACTGTGACGATAACGCTCGACAACATCATTCAACAAGACTTCCATTGTGGCATGTTCCCATGCTTCGCGTAGTTGGCCAAAGATGTCGCGGGCAATAGCTTCGTAGTTCGTTCGGTCAGTGCGAAACGTCTTCTCGGCAGCCTGCCAGCGGTTACGGAGGACACCGATGCGATCGGTTTTGCTCATTGCAACCCAAGGAAGATCAGGCGAGCATATACCGGCTTCATACTCTCGCCGAACGTACTGGTGAGCACAAGGCACCTCCTGACGCCTAGCCTCATCCATGAGGAATCTCAGAAATAGGAGGTCGTGAGTGAAGACGATAACCTGTCGATTTTTCGCCTCGGTGACAAGCCGACGTGCAATCCGTCCTCGCCACTCCTCGTCGAGAGACGAGACCGGATCATCAAAGATGATCGTACTTTGGCTTGATGCGGTCTTGAGCTCGGTGAGGAATGCCGCGAGCGAGAGGGTCCTCGATTCTCCCTCACTGAGTACATTAGTTACAGCAACTCCAGGAGCATTGCTGAAAACAAGCTTATGGAACAGCGTACCTTTTGCACCGCCGGCCATTTGGATCTCGACCGCCAAGTGTCGAAAGTCAAGACTCCCAAGTTCCTCTTGGAATCCGGCTCGCAACTGATCTGTGACCAAGCGGGAGGTGAGTTCTGTGCTTTTCTTTGTAATAGCATTGGTCGTTGTATCTCCAATGCACTGGTCATAAGCGGCTAGACGCTTCTTGCGCTCGATCTCGTCCAAAACAACCTGCAAACCCGAAGCGAGAGTGGCTCGTGCTTCAAGCTCCCTAAGCTCAGTTATGGCTTCGGGGCTCATGACCGGCTTCTCTCCAAGAAGCTGATCGGCCCTCTCGCGCAGCCGTGAAGCTAGCGACTGCAATTCGGCTTCAGGAGTCTTCGTGAGCCCTGCCAAGAAACCAACGCCCTCGGATAAGGCACCCTCGATTCCCTCTAAAGTGCGTATAGTGGAGTCGAAAAAGATCTCAACTTCTTGGGCCAAAGGCGGATTGTCCAACCGAAGCTCGTTGACTATCAAGTCAATCTCTGAGGGTCTTACAACTGCTCGTCTTACTTTGGAAAGAGCCGTGGAGTAAGTTTTTTCTGCCTCTTGGGCCTGCGCCTGCGCGCTTGAGGCGACGTATTCGGCGAAATTCCGGAGTCGTCTCTCGGTCTCACCGCTAATCTCTTGCTGACAGAAGGGACAGCGGGCTCCGCTTCCCAAGAAGGGAAACTCTGCCTCAGGATAGGCTACTTTCGAGAATTCGGCGGTGGCTCTCCACATTTCTTGCCAGGTTTGCTCTCCAGTTCCTAGAAGCAATTCGGTTGTAAGCGCGGCGGATCGCACCAATTCCAGGGAGGCTTGGGCGACCCGAAGGGCTTCAGCGCTACTTCCAAGCTCCGTGAGGGAACTTCTGCGAAAGAGTGAGAATAGAGTGCTGACATGTCGGCTAAGGAAGTCTATGCGTTCCGCCTTCGAGGTGAGATCCTGCGCTCGCTTCTTAGGATCAGCTGCAAGAAGATCCCTCTGATGTGCTCTCAGTTCTTCTAGACGCGCTTGCTCATTCTCCAAAAGCGTCGCCAGATTCTGCGCCACGGCAGGGTTTGTAAGCGACGTTAGATTCTCAACCAATCTTTGTGACTTAGTGCCGGCGGGAAGCTTGGGGAGGTTTGGCACCTGAGAGTTCAGCTTAGCCTTTTCACTCTCCAGCTTACCTCGTACTTCACTACAAAGGCTGACTAGACGGTCGAAGATGTCAAGCCCAAAAGGTCGGAAGGCGACATCAGTCTTGTCTCGTAGATATACAGGTGCTGATGCTGAATCAAAAACACTGACTGCTGCGAGCGCGTCTGAAGAAGGTGAGCCAGTTGTCCATTTGACACCCTGACCTTGGAGACCTTGGCGAAATGTTATTGTAGCCTGCAACTTTACGGGTACAGAGCCACTAAGGAGATTGCCAAGGATCTGTTCGGTGGATCGAGAACGACAAGCCTGCTTGAGAATGCGTGCATATCCGGATTTTCCCGCCGCGTTCTGGCCGTAAATGATCGTGAGATGTGAGCCGAAAGTAATGGTTTGTTCGGCAGCAAGTGCATTCACGCCGCGATGATGAGTCAACGTAATCAAACAGGTCGTGTCAACGCCATCCCCCTTAGTGGCGAGATGCTCCTTCATGAGGACCCTAGGAGAAGTCGGTTCGGCGAGGCCATGCGCAGACTTACAGAGCTGTAAGAGTTCTTCTACTTCTTTTGCGGAGAGTTCTCCCTCAGAAAACAATCGTCGGAGGGCATCGCGCTGCCAGCCCGGTCGATCTTTTGACCAGTTAAGGATCTCGGAGAAAACATCGGCAGTAGGCGGCATGTCGACACATCTCTTATTCGGTTAGAGCAGGCTGAACTGCGGCAAGAGTCTAGGGTGCTCTTTGCGGGCCCGTTACTTGCCTAGATGTTGGAACTATAGCTGAGTTTGAGTTGCGTCGAAGTACCGCCTCAGTCGATCGCATTCACCCCGGAAGGTGACCTGTGGTTGGCGCACCAGTTTTCGCCGAGGGTCCGCCACTACTCGCCCTCGGGCCTGCTCAAGAACGAGCTGGTTCTCGGCTCCGGCAAGATCGAGTGGCTCGAGCGGAAACCGGCAGACCGCGAGGCGCAACAGAAACGCCTCGACGAAGCCTTGAAGAAGGGTGGATTCAGCGGCGCGATGGCGGCGCCGGGAACCGTTCCCCGAGCGACCTATCGAGCGATCGCAATCGGCCGAGACGGCTTCGTCTACCTTCTCGCCGAGACGACGGACGGTCTGGCGCTCGATCGCCTCCAGCCAAACCTTCCGCGCTATGAGCGCCTGCTCCTTTCAGGCTGCGATCCCGGCCCCGGGGCCTTGAACTTCGTCGCGGGCCGTCATGAGCTGATTCTCGGCGCGCGCCAAGGCAAGGGCGGCACCTGGGAGATTCCCTACCAGCAGCTCGACGACGCGAAATGGAAGCCCGTGCGTGAGGCGATTCTCGACGGAACCGAGATCGCTCTCGACGGGGATCGACCGTAGCCCGGGTCGCGCGGACTTCTTGGGCTCGAGGGCTTCCCAACGGTGAGCAGGTTCAGAAGCTGTGCACGGCGGGTTTGAAATCGAGGCGCGGAGGCTCGAAATCGAACCCTCCGCCGAATCGTTCTTTGAGGGCTTCGATGCGGCGAAGAATCGCGGCGCCGCCTGTGTTCGTGGACCGCTCGCTTCCGGCAAGCCGTTCGTACTCCTCGATGCTCAGAATGACCGCAAGGTCCTTACCTCGCTTGTGGATGAAGGTCGGACCCGACGCCACCTCTCGGAGCACCTCGGAGAGGTGGCTCCTCGTCTCGGCCACGCCAAGGCGACGTGCTTCCCGTTCACGGCCCAATTCGCCCCTCGCGGGTCGCCAGCCACGCACGCCCCATCTCGGTGAGGCGATAGCGCTGTAGCCGGCTCTTCGGATTGTCCGGGGTGGTTCTCTCGATCAGACCGGCTGCGAGCGCAGGTTTCAGGTAAAACTTGCGGAAATGCTCCCGGTGCTTGAGGCCTAGACGTTCCTGAATGTCACGGCCCGCCATCTCACCAATGGTCGCGTGGAGGAGGCGCTGCACCTCAGCCGAGAGGTCCGCTCCCGCAATTTCGACTTGCGCGGTGACTTGCGCGGTGACTTGCGCGGTGACTTGCGCGGTCCCCTCGGTCGAGGCTTCCGCCGGCTCGGGCCGCCAGAGCGTCTGGACGAACTCGCCGCCCTCCTGCCGGAACTCCGGTGCCGGCAGCCCGGTCTCGCTGCATAAAGCGATCATGTCGAGGATTCCGCTCCCTGCCTTCTCGACGTACCGAGCGAGAAACATCGGATCCGCCACGAGCGGGTTACGCGGGATGGAGGCGTGGGGTCGAGTGAGCTGCTCGAAGCTGAGGGTGGAAGGCAGCCTACCGGGATTCCATACTTCGAGCCGGTCGGCGAAGAGCATGACCTGCACGCTCGCGTTGTTCGCGTAGTCGCGATGAGCTACCGCGTTGACGACCGCTTCGGCGACCGCCTCGCGTGGAATCTCGTAGGTCAGCGGCGCCTCATTGCTTTTTGCGCGAGTGCCGACCCTCGCCGCGAGCTTGGAGAGGACGAAGTCGACGGCCCGGTCGACGAGCTCGAACACGGTGCCTTTGAAGATCTGGTAGGACGGGATGGGTTTGCGCACTTCCTTGCCATGGAAGTGCATGCACTTGACCTCGGAGCTGGGGAGGAAGCGCTGGGGCTTCGTGCCGAAGAGCAGCACGGCCGCATGGCTGGGTTCTGATCCGTCGAGGAGGTCGAGGTGCGCAAGCGCCGTGGGCATCGGCGTGCCGGGTCCGAGCGCGTATCCGCGTTGCGACTGGGCGCGAGACAGGAAGAGGTCGAGCAGGTCGGGCGAGAGGTCGTCGACGGTCGCGCCCGGGCAGGCCGCCGCGTCGAAGGGTCGCGTGCGCAAGCGTCCGGTCCGCTCGAGGTGCTCCACGAGGCTCGCGTAGGCCGCGCCGGTTAGATCGGCGACATCGGTGATGCGCTTCCGGATGAGTTGGCCGCCCGCCTTGCGGATCAGCGCCAGCATGCGCGGGTCGCGCCGCGCGTCGTCGGCACCGCGTACGAAGATCAAGCGCGCGATGCCGCACCGGGTAGCCTCGTCGAACTCGCGCTCTGTGGGCGAAACCCCCACAGCATCGACCGATCCGTATTCGTCACCGAAGAGGCCCAGATAGAGACCTGAGTGGGCCACTTCCTCAAGGTAGACGTCATCGGCGCGCCGGTCGGAGGCGGGCAGATCCTCGAAGAGAAAAACGTCGAAGAAGCGCCGCAGCAGGGCGTCACCCTGGATGAAGTCATGCAACGCCCGGCGCTCCGCGGCCAGTTCCTTTTGCACGCTACTGATGAAGATCCGCTCGGTCATGAGGCGTCTTCCTGTGCACGCTCACCCTCAGAGACGGCGCCCGGGACCTCCCGGGACTCCGCATGCACCGACGAGAACTCCTTTCGTGAGATCGAACCAAACCCTTGTCGAGTCTCTGAGATAGCCTAGAACGATCCAAGCCTTCGGCTAAATTTTCCCTCACCCCGCCACCACTTGCCCCACCCTCCGCCCACCCCCGCACCCGCCACCCCCTTCGCCTTCATCTCCACCCGCCGCCCCCCATCCACCAGCCCACCAGGATCCCCACCCGCCCCCGCGGCCCACAGCTCGTCCGACCTCCGAAACGCCGCTTCCGCTCCTTCCCGGTGGCCGGCGAACATTCTCGCGTAACCCAGAGCCGCCGTCGTCAGACCCCGGAGCCGCGCGCGGAAGCGGTTGGGCATCGCGGCGGTCTCGGCGATTCGGTCGGCCATTCCGGCGAGCGCGAGCGCTTCGTGTGGGCGTAGGGGAGCGATCGTCTCGCTCTCTTCGGCGAGCCTTGCGGCGAGGGCCCAGCAGGAGTATTCCTCGCCCATGGCGATCAGCTCTCGGCGATCCGCGGTGTTTAGGGGGCGGAGCCGCTCCCAGAGCTCGGTGCCTCGGGTGCGGTCGGCAGCGGTGGGGAGCGGGGGAGGGGGCGCCGGGATCGCGGCCGAGGGGAGCGCGGTCAACGCGGTGAGGACTCGCGGCACGAGGATCGAGAGGGCGTCTTCGAACGGATCGGCTTCGGTCATCTCAGCCATCTCAGCCATCTCGGCCATCTCGGCCACCGGGTCGGGGGCGGCTCCGGCCGACATTTCCCGGCGACAGTCGGCGATCAGGTCGAGGAGCCGTCGCCAGGTCGCTAGCGATAGGCCGAACGAGCGGCGGATCTTCTCCGGCGTCCCGGGGCGCGGGGTGCGGCCGTTTTCGAGCCGGCCGATCGAGGAGGCGTGCAGGCCGGCGGCGCGAGCCAACTGCTCGCGGCTCCAGCCTCGGAGGGAGCGGAGTAGGCCGACTGCTATTCCGGATTTCCACGTCCGGCCGCTCCATACTCCGCGAGGGCGCAAACGCCTGCCGTTCTGGCCGGTGAAGACGGCGCCTTCGAAAAGGAGGTTTCCGATGTCTACGTTTCGGTCTCGGACGTCCGTCCTGCCCCTCGCCGCCGCGTTGGTCGCCCTGCTCTCGGCCGCCGCGCCGGCCGGCGCGGTTCCCCTCCGGTGGGACTTCGGTGGCTGGCTGCGTGGCGTCGTGTCGTCGCTTTGGGCAGAGAGCGGGTGCGCCCTTGATCCGGACGGTCGCTGCGGCGCGGCGCCCCCACCTGTAGAGAGGCCCTCCTCGCCGAGCGGCTGTAATCTCGATTCGAACGGTCGCTGTGGCACGACATCCGTAATGGCAGGAGGAGCCTGCGGTCTAGGCACTAGCGAAAGCTGCAAGCAATAAGGGCTCGAACCTTCGCTTCCGTCCGGCAGAGCCCAGCGGCGAGGGGAGTTCCGCCGCCTAGCTGGAACGGCAGCGAAGGAACTCACTGCGCCTCCGAAAGAGAGGTAGCCAGGAGGGGCGGTTGGCACTCGAATGCCCGGACGAGATCGCGCGCCGCTGCTGCGGTTGCTTGTTCCTGCTCGAGCGCCTGGACGAATAGGACCAGTGCGGCGAGAAGGTCGCGGGGTACCCCCTGCACCTCCAGAAGCTTTGCTACGTCCTCTGCCAGCTCCCGGGCGGCACGCGGTTTCCCTTGATCCAGGTGAAGGGCCGCTAGGTCGATCGAAGCGAGCGCGGACTCGTAGAGATCGCCCCGGGCGGCGAACTCTTTCTTGACCCAACGGAGTTTCCCCGCCGCTTCTTCAGATCTGCCTAGCCCGGCGACGGCGCGGGCTTCCAGCCAATCCATTCGCACGAGGTCGATCCCGTTGCCTAGCTCGATCGCTAAGGCGCGCACGACGGGCAAAATACGGATTGCTTCCTCGTAGCGACCGAGATGACAGAAGTTGACCGCGCGGTTGAAAGGAATGCCGCAATCGAGCCATCGGTCGGTTCCGGCGGCCCTGCATTGCTCGGCCTCGTCCAGTGCGCTGAGCGCAGCCTCCGGCTGACCGCATCGTTCCAAAGCGACCGCCTTCTTAACCAACCGCCGCCCGGCCACCACCCCTTTCGGCCCTTCGGCGAGCGCGCGGTCGAGCAGCGCGAGCGCCTCGGTCAATCGCCCCTGATCTAGCCGGAGCGAAGCCTCCAGATCGAGCCGCCGCATCGGGTCGAGCAGGTGGTCGGGATCGCCGCCTTCCCCTTCCCGCCAGAGCCGGGTCGAGCGGGCGAATCCCAGATCGGCTCGAGGGAGATACCCGGAGACCCGCCGGCTGTTCGCGAGGAACGCCCAGGCTTGCGCTTCGAGCAGCGCGCGAAACTTCGGGCTCGCCGGGGCGAGCCTCGCGAGGCGCAAGGAGAGCTTCGCGTATTCGACCGCGCGGGCGGCGCTGTCCGACGCGGCCTTGGCGCTCTCCTCTCCGAAGCGAACCGACAGCGCCCAGAGCCAAAACTTCTCGACGCGGGTCACCCACAGGCGTCGCTGGTGCGGTGTCGCGGCCGCGAGCTGCTGGAACAGCTCGGCCGCCGAGGCGTGGTCCGCCCGGGCTCGGGCCTGCCGGCGCAGGACCGCCACCTCCGACACGAAGCAGCGGGAGATCTCCCGCCCCTCGCGGGCGAGGCGTTCCAGCTCCTCGGCGGGCAGCGGGATCGTGCCTTCGGGGAAGGTCACCGCCCGCCGGATCGCGATGTCGGCGAGCACCTCGTCGAGCGCCTGCGGGCCGATGCCGTGCGCCGCGAGCAGCTGCTCCGCGAGCTCCCGCCGGAGCGTTCGGTGCCCCGATTCGAAGTCGGAAATGCTCTTCGAAGGCAGGCCCAAAGGGCGCCCGAGCTCCTCTCGCGAGATCTTGGCATTGGTGCGCAGGTAGTGCAGCGCGACGCCGATCGGCGGGAAGAGCTGGTCCTTCGTTTTCGGCATCCGTGGTCTCCGAAAGCGTTTGGATCGTGAGGTTACACCATTCGCGAGAGAGACAAGCCGGCGAGATTTCGCGAAGTGGAAATATCCACCGGCACGGCCAATTTCAGGGCGTTGCCCGACTCCGCGGCGCGAATTCAAGGATCCGTGCGTAGGCTGTCGACATGGACTCCCCCCGCAATCTCGGGCGCCCCGCTCCTCGCGTCGCACGTGTCGCGGCCGGCCGTCGCGCCGCGGCCGCGGGAGATTTCGACGTCGCGGCTTCCGCTTTGACTCGCGCCGCCGCCGAGCACAGGAGATGCGGCCAGCCGATCCTCGAGGTTTTCGTTCTGGTCGAGCTGGCGGCGATCTACCACCATCAGCGGCGGTTCGACCGCCTGCCGGCGTTAGTTCGACGGGTGCGGGGCGTCAAGAAGCGCTCCTCGCTCTCGCCCGCCCAGATCGACATCGTCCAGCTCGCTCTCGAGCTGATCGAGAGCGACCCCAACGATCCGGCGGGGTTGAAGCTCTTCGGCGCTTTGTGGAAAGGGGGCGACGCGGTTCCGCCCGAGGGCGAACCATGAAGGCCGAAGCCGCCAAGCTGCGGCTGGTCCTCGACCTGGAGGTGGTGCAAGGCAGCCGCTGGCGCGAGCTGGCGCCGTTTCGCGAGGCGGTGCTGTGTCACTTCGCGAATCCGGCGCTGCGCGCGAACCTGGCCATCCTCTCCGAAGCGCTGGCCGATCAGTTGTTGGAGCTGGAGGAGGGGGGAGACCCGCGGGAACCGGCGGAGCCCTGGCCGAAAGCGCATCTCCGCGCATTGGTCGCGGATCTTCGCCACTCGCGAGAAGGCCTCGCCGAGGTCGTGTCGAGCGTCGCGGAGAAGGAATCCCCGGCCGATCGGCCGCCGTGGCTCAAGGCCGCGACGCAGCTGCTCCGCGACCTCGAGCGCGGGCTCACGCGGGCCGAAGAGCTTCTGGGTCCGCCTCCGGCTCGGTGACGCGCGGGTCGCGAAGGGCTCGGCTCCAGTCCGGCAACCGCTTTTCCCTGGGACCGCCGAGCACCAGCTCGGCCCCTACGATGTAGGGGTGGTACTCTTTCGCTGAACGGGAGAACTCCATGAGCCGGGTGCATTGGCAGGACCACATCGCCATCTCGGACGACCTTCACCACGGGGATCCCTGCATTCGGGGAACCCGCATCCCTGTGCGGACGTTGATTGGAAGCCTCGCCGATGGGATGCAGCCGGCGGAGATCTTGGGCTCCTACCTTCAGCTGTCCGAGCAGGATCTTCGCGCGGCGCTCGCCTACGCGGCAGACGTCTTGAGCTCCGAGCTCGTTACGCCTCTCGCCTCCTGATCCCTCGGTGCACGTCCCCTCGATGCACTTCAAGGTGGATGAGGAAGGACTTCTCACGATCGTCTCCCCGCTCGGCCTCAGGATCAGGCGACCGGAATCCTAGGGCCTTGAGATGGGAAGGCTCGATAAAGGACGGCCCGCTTGCGCGGGCCGCCCCGGGGCGGGAGATGAGGTCAGACGTCAGGCGTTAGGTGGCGGGAGGCGCGGGAGGCGTGAAGCCGATGGCGGCGGGCTGGGCCTTCGTCGCTTCCTCCTTCTTCTTCGGGAGGCGCCGGCCGCGCCGCGAGTTGTCCTGCGGGAGGATCCCGTAGGTCGCGAGGACCGGGTTGGTGAAGCCGAGGTGGGCGCCGACCACGGCGGACAGGCGGCGGTGGATCTGGACGCCGCGAAGGGCGAGCTCCCGGCGCGCCTGGACGGCGACGCGCAGGTTCCCTCGCTGCGCTTCGACGCTGCCGTGAGCCGGCCGCAGCTCGGCGAGAAGCGTCTTCATCTGCTCGAAGATGTCGGCGAGCCCGGGATACTTCGCGACGTCCGGTTCCAGGTTGTCGACCGTCGTCTGGAACGCGTCGATCTTGTCGGAGTAGGAGTTGGCTTTCATGGTGATGGAATCCTCCACGTTCGGTGACATGATTCCGGGCGCGACCACGCGTCGGCCCGGGGTCCTCGGTTGCCGGCTCGGCAGTCCGCTCGCGCGGAGAGATTCGCCAAAATCTTCCGCGGAGAGCGCCGAAACGGCCCCAGGAAATCGCTATCGCCGGCGGATAGCGATTTAACAGCCGCGGATAGCGGCTTCCTGGCGTAGAAAGCCGCTATCCGCGTCGGAAAGCCGTTTCCTGGCGCTGGAAATCGGCTATCGGCCGCAGGAAGTCGCTATCTGGCGCAGATAGCGACTTCCTGGCCGCGTAAAATGGCTATCTGTCGCGGATAGCCGCTTTACGCCGAAGAAATTCACGTCATTCGCCCCGCAATTCACCTCCCGCGTCAGCTGGCCAAGAGCCGGCGCGGGAAGCCTCTGTCAGCGCTCACGCCGCGAGCGCCGCGGGCACGGGCGCCCGGCGGGACTCGCTGAGCGCTTGCGCCGCCCGAAGATCGGCCGCCGTCACGCCCCCGGCCCCGCCGAGGCGGACGATCACCAGGTTCTCCCGCACGGACAGTTCGGCGACCGACCCCTCCTCGCGGCAGGTCGCGAGCACGAACGGGACGAAGCGGTCGGTCTCCCCCTCCACGGTCAGGCGGAAGATGGCCTCGATCCGCTGGCGCGGCGGACCGAGCTTCCAGTCAGGCATCGAAGCGAGGGCGAGCTGGATCCGCTCGGACTTGAGCTGCGTGGGCGGCTGCTCGGTCTGCGCGACGGGCGGGGTCTTCTTTTTGAACATATGTACGTCTCCTTTTCGAGGTGCGAACGGCGATATGCCGTCGTACATCCCCCCTTGTACAGCCCAAAATCCGAGAAGTCGAGCAAATCGGCCCGAAAGTCGAAAATTGTCTGGAGAGGCTCGAATTTGCCGCCAAATCGGTGGTGAAATGCCCCGGTTTTTCCGGAATGCGGAACTTTTTCGGCGCCTGGAACGCACGTCGGCGTGGGCGTGCTATCCTTGTTCGGGAGAAATCGGGAGCACGTCGACGGGAGCGATGGGGTGGAACATGCCCCCTTTTGAGCCGCGAGACGCACTGTTAGGCTGGTAAGCGCCTCTCCGAAGAGGATCGAGATCATGAGCTCCGAGCACATCCAGAACCCTGACGCCGGCGAAGGCGACTTGCCGGAAGGGCCCCTTCCGACGGATTCCCAGGTGCCCGAGGGGCGCCTGCGCCTCGCCCTCGACGCGTTGATCGGTCGCGAATCGCGCGCCCTGGCTCCCGAGGGGGAGTGGCGCGACGGGCTCTGGTTCCCCTCGCCGAGCGAGCGCCGGCCCTGCTGCGATGGGCTCCGGCCGACGCCCGCCAACAAGCAGGCGCTCGAGAGCCACTGCCGCTCCGCGGCCCACGTCGCCGCCCTCTACGAGGTGCCGGTCCTGGCGCTACGGCGCGCGCTGCGCAAGGCGAGGTACATGCAGGAGGTGGGGGAGAGCCGGCCGTCGACGGCGCCTTCGCCCAAGCCCTCGTCCAATACGGAACGCCTCGCAGAGGTGAGCCGCGCCGCGCGGTCCGAAGCGTTCTCCGAGCTTCGCGCCGAGGCCCGGCAGCTCGCGGACGCCCTCGGCCCGCTGGCCGACCTCGACGAATCGGCGCCCGCCGAGGAGATCGCGCGCCGGCTCGAAGGAACCAAGGGCCGCTTGCAGGCGCTCCACGACAGCTTGGAGACGGCGATGCAGATGGAGCTGGTCTATCGGGTTTCCGAAACGGCGGCCGGGAAGCTGCGGGCCCCGGAATCGCAGGCCGGCTAGGGGCAGGGCGAGCTCATGCCCGCGGCCGCCCTCGGACGGCTCGCCGGGGGCCCGAGCCCGTGGCCGCCGGATCGGCCTCCTCGTCGTCCGGCTCGTAACGCAACTTCACGCCGCTCTCGAGCGCCTGGCGCCGCAGGTTGCCGGCGACGCGCCGCTCCTCCGTCAACTGCACGGCGAGCGCGGGGAGGAACGCCAACGCCTCTCCGATGCGGCAGAGGACCGGATGGGCCTCCGCGAGGCGCGCCCGCGCCTCTTGGACGCTCGGGATCCGCAGGGGCACGTTCGCGGTGGCGGATTGGGCCGCCCGGAGCTTCCGTTCCAACTCCGCGTAGGCGTCGAGGCCGTCCTGGTACGCCTGAGCACATCGGTCCATGAGGGTGCGCTTCATACCGCCTCCAAGAAGGGTCGTCGAAAGTCGATGCCGCGGAGCGTGGGAACCTCGGCGTCGGCGAGCAGGCGCGAAACCAGCGGCAGGCCGTAGCGGCCCTTGAGCTCCCGTTCGCTCGCGTGGGTGGAGAAGGCGAGGGGCGCCCCTTCGCGGCCGTCCAGGAGCCCGGCGAGAAACGACGCGGTGAGCGGCGGAGCCGTCTCCTCCTGGCCGAGGTCGTCGAAGATCAGGGCGTCGCAGCGCTGCCACCGGCGCGCCGCGATCTCGGCGACGCCGCGCTCGGTGCCGTCGAAGAGCGACCGGCCGCGCATCGTCCGGGTGAGGTCTCCCGCCGTCACGTATTCGACCCACCTGCCGGCGCGGGCGAGGCTACGGGCCGCCGCGCGCAGGAGGTGGGTCTTGCCGCAGCCGGACGTCCCGGCGAGCGCCTCCGGCCGGAGGAACGCGAGCGTCCGCCGCCCGGAGGCGTCCCGATCGGCCCAGCGCTTCGCGGCTTTGAACGCGTCGTTCTCCCGCATCCGCTCGAAGCTCTCGAACGTCTGCTCGCCGGGGATCTCCGCCGCCGCCGCTTCGCCGCGCGCCGCGATCGCCCGCCAGCACCGCGCGAACGCGACGCCCTGCCCGCCGTCCTCGCGCCAGTGCCAGCCGGACGAGCAGTGCTGCCCCCGCGGCATCGGGCACCGCGAGCGCTCGCGGGCGGCGAGCTCCTCGGCCGGCAGCGCGGCGAAGCGCCGCTCCAACCGCGCCAGCACCGCGGCGACTTTCGCGGGCTCCCGGCGCTCACCCGCCATGGCTCGCTTTCCACTGCACGCGGAGCTTCGCCAGGTCGCGCAGGCACTTTTCCAGCTCCTCGGGCTCGTCGATGCCCGCCCGAAGCTCGGCCTCCCACGCCTCGAACGAGTCGCGGCCGTACGCCTCCCGGATCGAGCCCTTGGGCGCCGCCGGCATCTCGGGCACCTCCGCCCTCCGGCCCATCGATCCCATGGGGCGCCAACCGCCGCCGGTGCGCGCCGCGGGTGGGGCTATTGCCCCGTGCCGGCCGAATCCGCCGCGGTCGTTCGCCCGTTCGAGCCAGGAGAGCAGGAAGCGAGCGATGCCGCGCGGGGTCTTCCAGCGGCCCGGATTGGCCTGCAACCAGGCCTCGGCCTTGCGCGCCTCGCCGATCACGTCGAGCCCCGGGAAGGCCACCCGCCAGCGCTCGACCTGCTCCGCCGACAGGCCCCACGACGACGGGTCCCCCCGGCGCGTCGCCCGGCAGGGGAGCCGCAGCACGGGCGCCGGCTCGGGAGGCAGCGCCGAACCCAGCCCGAGATCGAGCACGGCCGATCCGGGCCCGGCGTCGTCCCCTGGGCCGTCCGCGGCCCCTGGGCTCGCCGGCCTCGCGTACGCCGTCGCCTCTCGCGCGCGCCCGGAACACCTCGCAATAAGAGAGTCTTCCGAAGCAGGAGCTTTGGCTTCTGCTTTTCTCTCTTCGGTGAAATCTCTCCGTGGAGGGGAAGGGAGGGGTGTGGGGAGGGAAGAGGAGCGGTGACCGGATTCGGGCCCCGCCAGGGCCGAACTCGGGCCCGCCTCGGGCCCCGCCCCGCGCTCCGGCGATCCCCCGGACGCCTCCCGAGGAGCGGATTCGGCCCTTCCACGCCCCTCGAAGTGTCCCCAAAGAATTCGCCGAACGACCTCGGACGTCGAAACGTCATCGAGAGCCGCCGCCGTCAACACCTTGTCCAGCAACTGCCCGCCAAGCCCGACCTTGATGGTTTGAGCCAAGGTACACCTCACCCGATTTGCCGGAAGTGCGTGCCGTCCGGCGTCGTACGTCAAAAGCGTGTTTGTGGACTATGTTGTGTCTGTGGTTATGTCACGAGCTGTGCTCGGTCCCTGGAATCGATGGGCTCAGGCCGCGACCTTCGTCACGGGTGCCACATATTGTCCTCTAGAGGTGCTCAAATCGTCGCAGGAAGAACCATAGAGAGCTGAGTCCGAGAAATCAAGTCCTTATGTCAAAGAAGTGGAGTTTTTCTCCCAATCCTTTTGCGGCATCCGAATCGGCTCAAGATGTTGGAGGATGTCCGTGGTATGCGACGAAAAAGGTGGCATACCAAGAAGGTGGTGGAAAATCTTCGGCCAAGCGAACGAGGGATCCGTGAACTGGCTTTCTGAGGGCCCGTCTTTCACCGTAGGATCGCAAGCACGATTCCAAGAGAAATGGGTGAGTTGGTTTCCGGGAAGGAGCGTCCCATCGTGAGCCATTCCACCGCGCGTGACGGCCGTCGCCTCGTGGTCCTGAGCGATCGCCAGGGATTCAACCGCC
The DNA here is from genome assembly GCA_044226625.1 of Thermoanaerobaculia bacterium. Classification (GTDB taxonomy): domain Bacteria; phylum Acidobacteriota; class Thermoanaerobaculia; order Multivoradales; family UBA5704; genus DASYKS01. Next base: position 2,629 of record JBGAGQ010000026.1, on the reverse strand, counting down.
GTTGGTTCGCCGGGAACTTGCAGTCGGTCTACGCACCGACGCATCCGGAGCAGGTGGCGGACTGCCTGACCGCGGCGATCCGGGCCTACGGGCGGGACGTGAAGGTCGTCTCGGGCCGGCATTGCTACGAGAACTTCGCCTACGGCGCGGACGCTCGGGCGATCCTCGACATGTCGGCCGTGAACCAGGTGGGCTTCGACGTTGGACGCAACGCCTATTTCGTCGATGCCGGATGTGAAAACTGGACGGTCTATCGCACGCTGTTGAACGGCTTCAACAAGACCTTGCCCGCCGGCAGCTGCTATTCGGTGGGGGCCGGCGGTCACATCACCGGCGGGGGCTACGGGCTGCTGTCGCGGCTGCACGGGTTGACCGTCGACTGGTTGAGCGCCGTCGACATCGTCACCTGGGACGCGAAGGCGGGCCGGGCGGAGCTTCGTCACGTGTCGGCGGAGAGCCCGTCGAGCGACGAGCGGGACCTCTTCTGGGCCTTGTGCGGCGCGGGGTGCGGGAACTTCGGCGTCATCGTCCGCTACTACTTCGCCACGCTGCCCGAGGCGCCGGACCACGCCACGATCTGGACCTTGGCCTGGAACTGGTCCGATCTCGACCCGGCCCGTTTCGCCACGCTGCTCGCCCGCTATGCCGAGATGGTCGCCGAGATGCCCGAGTCCGACTTCAGCCTCTTGAAGCTGAACCACGTGGCCGCCAAGCAGATCGGCCTGATCGTGCAGATGGCCTCGCCCCCGGGAGTCGCAATCGTCGCCCATCGGGAGCGGGCCGAGCGGAACGTCGCGCAGGTCAAGGCGCGGTTCGAAGAGATCGCCCCGAGCGCGCCGCTCGAACGGCCGCTTTCCGGACACCCCGGCTACATGTCGGCGCTCCCGGCGAGCGACGCGGCGCAGCACGTCACCTACCTCGAAGCGGTCCAGACCCTCAACGGCTCCGGGCCGAACCAGTTCGGAAAGTACAAATCGGCCTACATGAAAAAACCTTTCCCCGCGGATCAGGTCGACGCGATCTATCGATGGCTACACACGACGCCCCCCAACCTTCCCGACGGCGACATGAGCCAATCGCTACTTCAAGTGGACAGCTACGGCGGCGCGATCAATCGAAGGAAGTCGGACGCGACGGCGGTGCCGCAGCGCAGCTCGATCCTGAAGCTCCAGTACCAGACCTACTGGCTGAACGCCTCCGCCCCGGGCCACGGCGACCGCGAGCCCTATCGCTCGCAAGCCAAGGCGCACCTTCGATGGATCGACTCCTTCTATCAAGAGGTCTACGCCGAAACCGGAGGCACGCCGGACCCCGCGAAAGATGAGACCGGAACCGTCGACGGCGCCTACTACAACTATCCCGATTCGGTGCTGGGAACCCACGAGCGCGGCGACGTCGACCAGGCCCTCTGGCTTTATTTCCTCGACAACTTCCGCCGAAACCCGAGGAACTTGGTCGAGGTCAAACGGCGCTGGGATCCGGAGGATTTCTTCCATCACGCGCAGTCGATTCCGGTGCGGTGAGGGAGGGCGGGGGAAGATTTTGTGCGCTCCGCTATTTCAGTCGTGGGCCAATAGCTCTGAAGCTGGCTTCGACGAAATCCCTGTGATGGATTAACATATTGTCTGGGAGTTCCTCGGGTGGAAAAAATTTAGCTCGACTGCCTTCTCGAATGTGACCATGAGCCTCGCAGACGCAGACATGCGAGATTGGATTTGCATACGCATGGTCCTTCCATTTAAGAGTCATCACCTCAGACCTAAAGGTTACCTGCAATCCGACTTCACGCATCCCGATAGATTGACAGGCCTCTTCTATCGACTGTGAAACCCTCCAAATGCCGCCGGGTAAATGCCAAGGTTCGCCCGGCCAATGAGGATCATCGTTTTCTCTCTGCAGAAGAAGGACGCTCGGAGCACCATGAAGAGAATTCATGACTACCACCTCAGCGTAGGGGATAGCGAAAGACTTATGAATTTCGTACCAGGCTTCATCCGGAAAGTAGTCTGGCGAGGTCTGCCTCATCTCTCTTAAGAGTTCTCCAAGAAGCCGCGCTCTCTCTGGTAACATAATTTCTCCCTTGAGGCTGTTTGTGCGACTTGAAGAGATATTAGAGTTCTTGTGCCTGCCATAGAGCCAGCACCAATCGGACGGGAGATGTTGGGTGCCAACCGTGATCTTCCTCTCCGAGCGCGGAAAAGCCTACGCTTCTTTTCATGCTATCGAATAGTCGTCCTGGAAGACGCTCACTAGCTAAACATTCGGCAATTAACTCGGCTGAAAAGGGAAGAGCCGCGAGGGCATCATGTTCCATCGAGTCGGGAGCCCCAGGCCAAAGCTCGAGGACTTCCTCGAAGGATGAAACCGGCAAACTAACGACCGCCAAGAAGCCAAAGTTTAAACAGTAGGCTTCTAGTTGAAAGGCGTGAATTGCTACTTGTATTGGATCAGAGTAAGACGATGTCAAGAACTCTTCTCGAAGGCCTCGGAGTATCGAACCCTCAATAGTGTTGTCCACTTCGAAGCTGCGATTTGCAATGAGTTCCTTTACAGGGTTAAACTGTTCCTCGAAAGAAACTGACCAGCAGTTTCTGGAATATGATCCTTGGCGAGTACCTTTCCGCCGATG
>JBGAGQ010000025.1:0-78530 GCA_044226625.1 Thermoanaerobaculia bacterium | reverse complement strand
CTGGGCCAAGTTTTGGAAAGCGGCGACGTGTCGCCGAACTCCAAAAGAACCGTGCGCCTGCTTGGGGTCCTACGACCTCGACTTGAGGATCTCTTCCGCCGCCGTCTTGCCGCTGCGCATCGAGTGGTCCATGTTGTGGTACTGCCACTCGCCGAAGCGGCCGACGTTGTAGATGCCGTGGTCGCGGAGGTAGGCGCGGAGGATGCCGAGGTTCTTGGCGTGGTCGAGGTCGTAGATCACGTAGGCGGGCTGGATCTCGACGGTGTGGATCAGCTCGATGCGGTCGTCGGGGGTGAGGATCTTCGCGAGCTGAAGGGCCTGGATGGTCCGCTCGACGGCCTGGTCCTTGTCGAGCGGGCGCTCGGCGGAGAAGGCGACTTCGGTCGCGATGGAGCTCTTGCCGGGCGGGACGGTGTCCGGGCTAAAGGTCGCGGGGAACGACAGACGGTGGAACGGGAACGGCTCTTCGTAGAAATAGACCCAGTGTTTGTCGGAGACGTTTTCCCGATCGATGCCGAGGTTGACGCAGTAGATCCCCTGGTACTTGAGGCCGCGCGCCGCGCGCTCGACTTCCGGCGGTAGGTTCGGGATGAAACGCGGCAGGTAGCAAAGCGGGAGCGAGAAGATCAGGTGCTCGAACGGCACGATCGCGCCGTCGGTGAAGACCACTTGCTTGGCCGGCAGCTCGATCCGCTCCATGGCCCGGCCGAGCTGGACGTTCTTCACGCGCGCGCCGAGCGCTTTCGGCAGCGGCTCGATCGCGCCGCTTCGGGTGTACCAGAAGCTCGAGGTCGCGCCGACCTGTGCGACGTCGTCGGTGAGCGCCCCGGCAATGATCCGCTCGTAGTCGGGCGTCGGCACGCGGCGGCCGATCCAGCTGAAATCCATCGTGCTCGGCTCGACGGTCCAGATCTTCTTGGCGTACGGGATCATCAGACGCTCGGCGATGCCGTCGCCGAAGAAGCCGCGCATCCATTCTTCGTAGTTGGCCGGGTGGAACTCCCCGCGCGCCTGGAGGCGCGCCGCTTCGAGCAGGCCGACGAGGCACTCTTTGACCAGCGGGATCGGCAGCCCGTAGAGGTGGGCCTGGAACGGGAAGCGCGTGTAGAGGTCGGAGGCCAGGTGGTAGATGAAGGCCTGCCTCTCCTGGGCGTGGAAGTTGTCGCCCAGCAGATCGCGGATCAGCGCCTCCATCTCGGCGTCGATGGTGAACAGGATGTGGGGGCCGAAATCGAACAGGTACCCCTCGACCGCCGTCGAGCGGGCGAGCCCGCCCACGCGATCTTCCCGCTCGAAGACCTGCCAATGATCCTCCCCCGCCTGCTGGAGCGTGTAGGCGGCCGTGAGACCGGCGAGACCGGCCCCGAGGATCACGTCGCTTCGTTCTGCCATCCGGGTTCTCCCTGCCCTCTGCGGAGCGCGAGATTGTGGTCCGAGAGGTCGGCCGGGGTCAAAGACGCCCCAGCGGCGAACCGGCGGCGCCTAGGCCATCAGCTGATGGAACTCCCGCGTCGTCTCGTCGAGCGGCTCCAAGCCCAGCTCGCCGAGCAGGAGGTTGCAGAGGCGGTCGTACTGGCGCCGCACGAGGTCGCGCCGCCCCTGCTCGGCGTAGAGGCGCATCACCGCGACGTGCACCCGCTCTTCGAGCGGATCCTCGGCGAGGAGCGCGCGATAGGCGTCGAGGGCGGCCTCGCTCCGTCCGAGCTTGAGCTCCAGATCGCCGAGCAGCTTGAGCAGCTCGAGATAGATCCGCTGCGATTCGTCGCGCCGGTGCCCCGCCCACTCGGCCTCGACCCGCGGCAGGAACGAGCCGCGATAGAGCGACCAGGCGCGCCGCAGATGCTCGACCGCGGCCTCGGGGCGCAACGGCGCTTCGGACCTCGCCCGCTCGTAGGCGGCCGCGAGCTCGACCCGGTCGATCCGCCAGTCGACCGCGGGATTGAGCCGGTAGATCCCCTCGGCGTGCAGCAAGGGAACCACCCGGGGCAGGAGATCCGCCGAGAGCGACCGCCGCAGGTACGACAGCGTCGGATGGAAGTTCCGCTGCACGTCGGCGGGGCTCTCGCCGCTCCAGATCTCTTCGATCAGCTCCTCTCGCGAGGCCGAGAGGTCGGGGGACGAGGCGAGGTAGGCGAGCAACTCGAACGCGCGCCGGAGGGGAAAGCGAATCGCGACCTCCCCCTCCGGGGTCAGGCGGTCGACCCGCGGCCGTCCGAACAGCGTAACCCGGAACGACGGGCGCTCGGGCTCGGTCGCCGACCGTTCCGAGGCACCGTCCGCCTCGGCCGGGCTCGGCCCCGGCGGGCGGCGAGCGGCCTGGATCGGCCAGGCCGTCCCGGTCGCTCGGAGACCGCCGATCTCGGGGGACCCTTTGCGTTTCCGCAGCCAGGACTCGAGGAGGCGCGGCAGGCGGGGATTCGCCTCGTCGCCCAGGGCGAGCCCCGAGCCGATCCACGACTCGTCGTCCTTGTCGGTCTCGTCGGCGTCGTCGCCTTGGCGCTCGAGGCCGAGCGCGGGCAGAGCCGGCAGGACCTCGGAACGGAAGAAGCCGTCGAGCGCGGCCAGCTCGAGAAGGGCGTCGGCCGTCGGTGCCTCCGGCAGATCCCGGCCGGACGCGGCGAGGTGCCGCAAGGGGCGTAGCCAACCGTCGGTCGCCGCGCGCAGCGTCGCGATCGACTCGGGGGCGAGCTCCTGCTCGCGGGCGGCGCGCCAGACCTCGCGCACCTCCTCCGGCTCGAGCCAGAGCTCCGGCGGATAGACATAGGCGGTCCGCAGCGGCAGCTCCGCGCGGTCGACGCCGGCGAACGCCAGCCGCAGGCCCGCGGGCAGCCAGCGCACCGCCCTCGCGAGCGCCTCGGGAGACGGGGGCGCCGCCAGCACCACCCAGGATGCCCCCTTCTCGCCGGCGAGGCGCAGAGCGGCCTTCCAGCCGGCGGCGCTCTCCGTGTCGCCGATCGACAGCGCGAGGCTCCCCTTTTCACCCGCGAGCCGAGCGAGAATGCCGCTCTTCCCCGTTCCCGGCCAGCCCCAGATCTGCACCGCCGGCGCCTCGAGGGCGGCCATCCGCCGAAGGATGCGCGCGGCGTGCGGGAGCGGAGGGCTCTCGGTAAGGGGGGCCACCCGCTTACTGTACCCCGATGGCCCGTAAAGGATCGGCCGGTGTCACGGCGGCCGGAGTCGATACTTCGCCGAGGAGGCCGAACGTTGAAACTCCGTCGAGGAGTCCGAGCGAGCGCAACGCAGCAGGCGCCGGCAGATCTTCCGCCGCAGCAGAAGCTCGGAGAGAAATTCGGGCCCAGGGCGTCGTTCCTCCTCCCCCGCTTGCGGGGGAGGACCGAGGTGGGGGCTTTTCAGCGGCCACAGGCGCCCCCCCACCTGGCCTCCCCCCGCAAGCGGGGGGAGGGACCCCTTTGGGCGGGCACTAAGTCAGCCGGTCAGGTGCCAGCCGAGGCCGCCGAGCACCGCGGCCAGCTCTTTGCGGGCTCGGTGGATGTTGGTCTTGACCGTGCCGAGGGGCTGGCCGGTCGCCTCGGCGATCTCGAGATAGGAGAGGTGTTGGCGGAAACGGAGGAGGAGGACCTCGCAGTATTCCGGCTTGATGCCGCGCAGGGCGCGATCGAGGGCCCGGGCGAGGTCGTAGCGGCCGGCGGCGTCTTCGGGGCTCAGGGTCTTTTCGTCGGCCAGGAGGGCCGAGAAATCCGTCTCGTCGTCGCCGTGCGATTCCAGGGGGACCGTGTCGACGGCCGGCCGCCGCAGGTGGTCGAGCGTCGCGTTGTGCGCGATCTTGAACAGCCAGCTCGAGAACTTCCGGGTCGGATCGTAGGTGTCCAGGCGCCGGAACGCCTTGAGGAAGGTCTCCTGCGCGATGTCCTCGGCGACGCTCGCGTCGTGGACCATGCGCACGACGAGGCTGAAGATCGGCCGCTCGTAGCGCTTCACCAGCTCGTAGAACGCGCGTTCGGAACCCGCCAGGGCGCGGGCGGCCAGCTCGGCGTCGTCGGCCGGTGGCGCGGGCGCGGTGGCGCCCGGGCGGGTCTCGCGTCCCCCCTCACCCCGGCCGGCCATTCCGATCTCTCCTCACCCGTCCAGGTACGGCCCGGCCGGGGCGAGGTTGCGATACCGCCCCTCCGGGCTCCTCGACGGCGTGCCCCGGTGTCTCCACGTCGTCCTCGCTCCGCGCGGCTCGCGGTCATCGAATCTCATCGAATCTCATCCGATCGCCAATGACCCCGCGACGAAACCCGGCGGGAGATTCGGCTAGACTTCCGAAAGATCCGAGGGCATCCATCCCTTTGAAAACGTGGAGGTCGACGATGCGGAAGCTTACCCTGGCCTGTCTCGCGCTCATCCTCACCCTGTCTCTCCTGCCGGCTCCGGTCCATGCGGCGACCGTGGCCGGCGTCAACGTGCCCGACAAGGCGGACGCCGAGGGAACGGCCCTGGTCTTGAACGGCGCCGGTCTTCGGAGCAAATTCTTCATCAAGGTCTACGTCGGCGCCCTGTACCTGCCCGCCAAGCAGGGCGACGCCGCGAAGGTCCTCGCCGCCGACACGGCGCGCGAGGCGCGGTTCTTCTTCCTCTACAGCGTCTCGAAGAGCCAGATGTGCGACGCCTGGAAGGAAGGCCTCGAGCAGAACACCCCGAACGCCACCGCCCAGGTGAGCAAGGACTTCCAGACCCTGTGCAACTGGATGGAAGACATCCCGAAGGGCAATCAGATGGCGCTCGTCTACGTCCCGGGCAAGGGAACGACGCTGACCGTCAACGGCAAGGTCAAGGGGACGCTCGCCGGCAAGGCGACCTCGGACGCGGTCCTCGCCACCTGGATCGGTCCCGATCCCGCTCCGGGCGCCGACTTCAAGAAAGCGGTCCTGGGCGGCAAGTAGACGCCCGCATCGGCGCTCTCGCGCGGCTACGCCGGTCCGCTTTTGCATATTGACAACTGGCTATTGACCTGCCAACCTTAGCCTTGCGGGGAGGCTAGATCCTCCTCTCATCCCTCCCAAGAGGAGCGCCACGGCGCTCCTCCTTTTTTTGCGTTCTCATCCAAGCCGGCTGCTGAAAACTCTCTCCACGTCGCAGAGCTCCCGAGGACGGCCCCGAGTCTGTTCGAGCGAAGCGAGTTACGAGCGGCGCCCGCAGGGAACTCTTGCGACGAAGGAGTTTTCGAGCAGCCGGCTAGCGCCAGAACAGCCCGACGATCGCCAGGGCCAGGAGCAGCCGGTAGACGGCGAAGACGGTGAGGCTGCGCGTCCGCAGCCAGCCGAGCAGCCAGCCGATCACCAGGTAGCCCGCCACCGCCGAGACCCCGACGCCTACCGCCGTGGCGCCCCAGCCGACCTCGGGCGGGGTGCCGTGCAGGATCGGATCGACCAGCGAATGGCCCGCGGCGAGGATGCCGATCGGGATCGAGAGTAGGAACGAGAAACGGGCCGCGGCGGGCCGGGCGAGGCCGAGGAACAGCGCCGCGGTGATCGTGATGCCGGAGCGCGAGGTCCCCGGATTGAGCGCCAGCGCCTGGGCGCAGCCGACGATCGCCACGTCGGTCCAGGTCATCTCCGCGATCCCCCGCTCGCGCTTGCCGAAGCGGTCGGCGACGAGCATCAGCACGCCGAAGAACGCCGCGTTGCAAGCGATCAGCAGGGGGTTTCGGGCGTAGGTCGCGATCGCGTCGTGGAACAGCAGGCCCACGATCGCCGCGGGGATCGTCGCCACGGCGAGCTGCAGGGCCAGGCGCCGCGGGACGAAATCCTCCCCCTCGATCTCCCGCCCGGTCACGAATCCGACGGTCAGGTCCTTGAGCTCCTGGCGATAGAACGCCATCACCGCGAGCAGCGTCCCGGTGTTGGTCGCGATGTCGAATTCGAGCCCCTGGTCCGCCCAGCCGAGCAGGCGCGGCAGGAGGATCAGATGGCCGGAGGAGCTGATCGGGAGGAATTCGGTGATCGCCTGGACCAGAGCGAGGAGTGCGGCGTGATCGAGGCGCAAAGGGTGCATCTCCCAGGGAGCGGCGTCGCGGGAAGGCTACGGCGGCCGGATTGTACGCGATCCCCTCCCGGCCACACCCGCCACTCGGGCCGCCAGGACTCGCGCGCGGCGAGCGGCTATACTTCCGCCGACTTTCGCGGTCGTCCGCCGTCGTTCGCCCTCCGCCGTTCCCGGGGGGCCTTTCGAGGAATCCCGATGCGCACACTCTTCGTCACCGGCGGAGCCGGTTTCATCGGCTCCAATTTCGTGCGGCTCGCCTTGGCCGAAACGGCCGACCGGGTCGTCGTCTTCGACAAGCTCACCTACGCGGGCCGCCCCGAGAATCTGGCCGATTTCGAGGCCGATCCGCGCTACTCCTTCGTCCTCGGCGACATCGCCGACCGGGAGGCGGTCCGATCGGCGTTCGCCGAGCATCGGCCGACGGCGGTGCTCAACTTCGCGGCCGAGAGCCACGTCGACCGCTCGATCGAGGATCCGGGCGCGTTCGTGCGCACCAACGTCACCGGCTGCTTCGAGCTGCTCGACGCCGCCCGCGGCCTGTACCGTGAGATGGCTCCGGCCGAGCGCGAGGCGTTCCGCTTCCTGCACGTCTCGACCGACGAGGTCTACGGCAGCCTGGGCCCCACGGGGGCGTTCACCGAGACGACCGCCTACGCGCCGAACTCCCCCTATGCCGCCTCCAAGGCGGGGGCCGATCACCTCGTGCGCGCCTACCACGAGACGTTCGGCCTGCCGACGCTGCTCACCAACTGCTCGAACAACTACGGCCCGTATCAGTTCCCCGAGAAGCTGATCCCGCTGATGATCTTGAACGCGCTCGAGGGCAAGGCCCTGCCGATCTACGGCGACGGCGGCAACGTCCGCGACTGGCTCTACGTCGAGGACCACTGCCGCGGCCTGCTCACGGTGCTCGACACCGGAGTGCCGGGCGAGAAGTACAACCTCGGCGGGCGGAGCGAGCGGACCAACCTCGAGATCGTCGACGCCCTGTGCGCCGCGCTCGAAGCCGAGCGGCCCGCGGCGGAGAACGAGGCGCTCCGCGCGCGCGGCGTCGGCTCGTATCTCGACTTGAAGACCTTCGTCGCCGACCGCCCGGGGCACGATCGCCGCTACGCGATCGACGACACCAAGATCCGCACCGAGCTCGGGTTTTCTCCGCGCCACGACTTCGAAGCCGGCCTCGCCGCCACCGTCCGCTGGTACCTCGCCCATCGCGACTGGTGCGCCGCCATCCAATCGAGCTACGGGCGCGAGCGCCTAGGGCTCGCCTGACCGACCCGACCGGAGAGCCTGTCGATGAAATGTACCCCCACCGCGATCCCGGACGTCGTCCTCGTCGAGCCGGACGTCTTCCGCGACGACCGCGGGTTCTTCTTCGAGTCGTACCACGCCGAGAAATACGCCGAGGCGGGAATCGCCGAGCCGTTCGTCCAGGACAACCAGTCCCACTCGATCCGCGGCACCCTGCGCGGCCTGCACGCGCAACGCCTGCAACCGCAGGGCAAGCTGGTCCGCGCCCTGTCGGGCGAGATCTTCGACGTGGCGGTCGACATCCGGCCGAGCTCCCCCACGTTCGGCCGCTGGGTGGGCGCGATCCTCTCGGCGGACAACCGGCACCAGCTCTGGATTCCGGCCGGGTTCGCCCACGGCTTCGCGGTGCTCTCCGAGACCGCCGACGTGCTCTACAAATGCACCACGCTCTACCGCCGCGACGACGAGATCGGCATCGCGTGGAACGACCCCGAGATCGGCATCGAATGGCCGTTGTCGTCGGAGCCCCTGCTCTCGCCCAAGGACGCCACGGCGCCGCGGCTCGCCGAGATCCGGGACCGGCTCGTCGGTTGAGCCGGCGCACCGATCCGTCGAGGCTCGCATGACCGACTTTTCCGCCGCCGATCTCGCCCAGCTCGAAGCCCGCGGCATCACGAGGCCAGAGGCCGAGCGCCAGCTCGCGCTCCTCGCCCATCCGCCGGCACCCGCCCGGGTCGTCCGCCCCTGCGCGGTGGGCGACGGCATCGCGACGATCGGCGACGAGGAGATCCCGGAGCTCGTCCGCCGTGCCGCGACCGTCGCGCGCGAAGGGCGCGTGACCAAGCTGGTCCCCGCCTCCGGCGCCGCGAGCCGGATGTTCCAGGCGCACGTTTCCGATCTGGAATCGCGGGATCGAGCCTCCGACGGCGAGCCTTCGCCCGAGACCGGACGGCTGCTCGCCGAGATCGACCGCTTGCCGTTCGCCGCGGCTCTCGAAGCGGCGGCCGCGGAGCGCGGCGGCGATTGGGCCGCGCTGCGCGCTTCCGGCCAGTGGCGGGAGCTGCTCTCGCTGCTGCTCACCTCCGCCGGGCTCGGCTACGCCGAGCTGCCGAAAGGGTTGATCCCGTTCCATCGCGCGGAGCCCGGCGGGCGGACGCCATTCGAGGAGCACCTGCGCGAAGCGGCGGCGCTGATCCGTGACGAGGCGGGAGGCTGCCGCCTCCATTTCACCGTCGCCCCGGAGCACGAGCCGCGTTTCCAGGCGCTCCTCGCCGAGCTTTCGCCGCGCCTCGCCGCGGAGCTCTCCGCGCGGTTCTCGGTCGATTTCTCGATCCAGCACCCTCGCACCGACACGCTCGCCCTCGATCCCAGCACCGGCACGCCGTTCCGCACCGACGAGGGATCGCTGCTGTTCCGGCCGGGGGGCCACGGCGCGCTGATCGAGAACCTCGCCGAGCTCGGCCGGCGCGGCGCCGATCTGGTGCTGATCAAGAACATCGACAACGTCCTCCCCGGCGGCGGCCCGCCGGAGGTGCTCGATTGGAAGCGCGCCCTGCTCGGCCGGGCCGCCGATCTGGCCGACCGGGCCGCGAACATCCGGCGCGCGCTCGAGCGGACCACGCCGGAAGAGGACCTGTTGCGCGCCGCCGAGCGGTTCCTCCGCCAGGAGTTCGGCCGCTCGCCGTCGGCGGCAGCGACGAGCGGCGGGCGCAAGGAAGAGAGAAAAGCGGCGCTGATCGACGACCTCTCCCGCCCGCTGCGGATCTGCGGCGTGGTGCGCAACACGGGCGAGCCCGGGGGCGGACCGTTCTGGGTCGAAGGGGCCGCGGGCGAACCCGCCACGCCGCAGCTGGTCGAGACCAGCCAGCTCGATCCCACGCATCGGACCGAGCTGCTCGCCGCCGCGACCCACTTCAATCCGGTCGACCTCGTCTGCGCCTTGAAGATCGGCGGCCGGCGCGTCGACCTGCTCCGCTTCGTCGACCCGAACGCCGTCTTCGTCGCCGAAAAATCCCACGCCGGCCGGCCGCTGCTCGCGCTCGAGCGCCCCGGCCTTTGGAACGGCGCGATGGCCGGCTGGAACACCCAGTTCGTCGAGGTGCCGAACGCCACGTTCGCGCCGGTCAAGACGGTCCTCGATCTGCTGCGCCCCGAGCATCAAGGGTAGGTTCGGGGCGACGGAAACCGTCGCCCCGCCCCCGGCAAAGTCTCGGATACCGCCGCGCTAGAATCTCTCGTCCGAAATCGCCGCGGAGACGTAGGGACCTCTTGGCAGTCCAACCTGCCTCCTTGGGAGGGGAGCACATGACCGAATCGGCGAACGCGGCGAAATCGCCCGCCAAAACCATCCTGCTCGCGCTCGGAGCGATCGCTCTAGTCGCGGCGCTCGCGCTCGGCGGGAAACAACTGAGCGGCGCCGTACTCCGGTTCGCCGAATGGGTCCAAGGGCTCGGCGTCTGGGGACCGGTCGCGTTCATCGGCGGTTACGCCGCCGCGACGGTGGCTTTCGCGCCCGCGTTCATTCTCACGCTCGCGGCCGGGGTGATCTTCGGACTCGGCAAAGGGGTTCTCTACACGTTCCTCGGCGCGACGCTCGGCGCTTCGCTCGCCTTTCTCGTCGCGCGCTACGGCGCGCGCCGGGCGATCGAGAAGAAGATCGCGGGCAACCCGAAGTTCGCGGCGATCGACCGAGCGGTGTCGAAAGAGGGGCTGAAGATCGTCTCGCTCCTCCGGCTCTCGCCGGTCTTTCCGTTCAACCTGCTCAACTACGCGCTCGGCCTCACGAAGGTCCGCTTCGTCGACTATCTGATCGCCTGCCTCGCGATGCTCCCCGGCACCGTCCTCTACGTCTACTACGGCACCGCCGCCGGTAGCCTCGCCCAGGTCGCGAGCGGCAAGGCGGGTGGGCAGGGCGCCACGAAGTGGATCTCGCTCGGCATCGGCATCCTCGCCACGGTGATCGTCACCACCTTCATCACCCGGCTCGCGAGCAAGGCGCTCAAGCAGCAGCTCGACGCCCCCCAAGGAACGTCAGAGGGAAAGTGAGAGGAAAACCATGAGCGAAACCCGCGCCCTGATCGAGCCGCAGGACGAGCACAACCAAAAGCTGCTCGGCTTCGTCCACCCCTCGACCTGGACCAACCCGAAGCCGAAGGACCGGTACCACATGGTCGTGGTCGGCGCCGGCACGGCGGGTCTGGTGAGCGCGGCGGGTGCCGCGGGCCTCGGGGCGAAAGTCGCGCTCGTCGAGCGGAACCTCATGGGGGGCGACTGCCTGAACGTCGGCTGCGTTCCTTCGAAGGGCGTGATCCGCGCCGCGCGCTCTTGGCAGGACGCGCGAGAGAGCCGAGCGCGGTTCGGCGGGCCGGAGGTCACGGGCGACGGCGATTTCGGCTTCGCCATGGAGCGGATGCGCCGGCTGCGCGCCGGGATCGCGTTCCACGACAGCGTCGAGCGGTTCTCCAAGCTGGGGATCGACGTCTTCTTGGGCGACGGCAAGTTCGTCGGCCCGAACGCCGTCGAGGTGGGCGGCCAGCGGCTCAACTTCCGCGTCGGCGTGATCGCGACCGGCGGGCGGGCGATCGCGCCGCCGATCCCGGGTCTCGCGGAGGCCGGCTATCTCACCAACGAGACGATCTTCGAGCTGACCGAGCTGCCGAAGCGGTTGGCCGTGATCGGCGGCGGTCCGATCGGCTGCGAGATGGCGCAGGCGTTCCGCCGGCTCGGCACCGAGGTGACGCTGCTCGACAAGGACGGCCACGTGCTGATCCGCGAGGACGCGGACGCCGCCGAGATCGTCCAGAAGGCGATGATCGCCCTCGGTGTGAAGCTCGAGTTCCACGTCAAGGTCCAGAACGTCGAACGGCGCGCCGACGCCAAGGTCGTGACATTCGAAGGCGCGGGCGGCGAGCGCAAACAGCTCGAGGTCGACCACGTCCTGGTCGCCGCCGGGCGGGCCCCGAACGTCGAAGGGCTCGGCCTCGAAGCGGCGGGGGTCAAGTACGGCAAGACGGGCGTCGAGGTGGGGGACAACCTGCGCACCTCGAATTCGAAGATCTACGCCTGCGGCGACGTCTGCTCGAAGTTCCAGTTCACCCACACCGCCGACGCGCAGGCGCGGATCGTGATCCAGAACTCCCTCTTCTTCGGCCGCGGCAAGGTGAGCGCGCTCACGATTCCGTGGGCCACCTACACCACCCCCGAGATCGCCCACGTCGGCATGTATGAGAAGGACGCAAAGGCCAAAGGCATCGAGGTCGACACGCTTACCGTGAAGCTCGACACGGTCGACCGCGCGATCCTCGACGGCGAGGACGAAGGCTTCCTGCGCATCCATCTGAAGAAGGGAACCGATGAGATCCTCGGCGCCACGCTCGTCGCCGAGCACGCGGGCGACATGCTCGGCGAGCTCTGCCTCGCGATCACACACAAGATCGGCCTCGGCAAGATCGCGAGCGTCATCCACCCGTACCCCACCCAAGGCGAAGTGATCAAAAAAGCCGCCGACGCCTGGCGCCGCACGAAGCTCACCCCGGGCGTGAAGAAGTTCTTCGAGCGGTGGTTCAAGGTGTTCCGGTAGAGAGTTCGCAGCGCATCCCGACGCGCTCGGGTGGTTCGGGATCGCCCAGGCTCACCAGTGGCCGCTCGATCCGCCACCGTCGGTGCTTCCGCCGCCGAAGTCCGAGCTTCCTCCGCCGGAGTCCGAGCTCGAGGAGACCGACGCCGAGGTGTCGACATAAGTATCCGTCGAGGATTCGGCGACCTTCGGCGTGAGCTCCATCGTCGTGTAGGTGTAGCTGCAGTGCGCACAGCTGTCGTCGATTCGGACCTGCCCCGACATAAACCGGGTGGCTTCCGCCAGCACGCGCCGTTCTCTCAAGCCGGTCTTGTAGCCGCACTTCGGGCAGCGGCGATAGCGCGAGAACCAGGCGCCATACCGGTGCTTCACGGTGGCCTCGCAGGCGGGGCAGAACCAGACGTCGTGCTCGGCGCTTTGGAGCGACTCCTCGCTCCGTTCCCCCGCGTTCAGGAACCGTTCCTTCGATTCGGCGTCGAGCCGTACCATGGCCTGGCCGCAGGCGGCGCAACGTCGACCCTGGTTCCGCTTCCAGCTCCGGAGCCCGAGGAAGAGACCGGCGCCTCCGAGGAGGAGCCAGGTGGCTTTCATCGGCGTGGAAAGGGAAGGCGGCCCGAACTGCGGCCGGTACTCCCCCGGGGATGGTGAGGACGCCGCGGCGCGTGGCGCGCCGGCATCCTCTGAGACGGCAGGAAGAGCGACACCGTAGATCCGCCGCGCGCACTCCCGAGCCCCTTGGACCAACGCCTCGTCCGGGCGACCCGCCTTGAACCGCGGCACCATCACCTGCTCCATGATCTCTTCGCTCGCCCGCTGGCGTTCGGGATCGTCGATGCCGCTGCCCAAGAGCAGCTCGGCTCGATGATCTTCGAGGGCGACGAAGATCAAGACGCCATCGTTCTGAGCGGCCCGTCCGATCTTCCAATCGTTGAACAGCTCTTTGGCGAACGGTCGAGGCTCTTTGCCTCCGAGCGTTCCGACGACGACCACGACGAGCTGCCCGCCGTGCTCGGCCTCGATTCGATCCGAGGTCGCATTGAGATCCGAGATCGCGCGCGGGGAGAGCGAGTACGTGAGATCGGTCACCCACCGCGCGGGCCGGGGAATCTCCCGAATCTCGATTCCTCTCCCGGACGCCACCGCGAGGAAAGCGCCGCAGAGACCCATCCACAAAGTCAGGAGCAGCTTCCGTCGCGGCATGCTCCCCATGCGCTGACCGGACATCTCGCGTCTCCTCTCAAAGGCCGACAGGATCCACGAGGATTCTGTCGCAGATCGTCCATGGACCCAAACCCTCGGAGGTAGAGACAAGGATTCTGCGACGAGGTGTGAGGTTCGCACCCTTCCTCAGGTGCGATGGATGATCGTGGCCTCAGCTGATCTCGCCCCCCTCCTAGCCTCCCCCCGCAAGCGGGGGGAGGGACCCCTCCGCCGGCAAGAGGGAGCGGAATCGAGGGATGGAGTTAGAATTCACGTCATGATGACACTCACGGGGCGGCTCCGAGGGAACCAGATCACCCTCGACGAGAAACCGAAGGATCTCGACGGAAAGCTCCTCAAGATTCTCGTCGAGCCGATCGAGGATGCAGAGCTGAAGCTCTCAGCGGAGGAACAACGCTCGGCCTTAGAGGCTTGGATCGGGCGCGGACCTCAGGGCCCAATCGTCGATGACGGCCCCAGCCCTTCGACAGGTCTCCGTTAAGACCGCTCCCGCCCGAGGAGACGTCGCCTCGGGCGGAAGCCGGCAACCTCAGCAGCCGCCCAAGCAGGCCTGGTACTCGAGCCAGCAGTCGTTGGCGCAGCCCGGATAGGGCTGGAAGCGGCAATCCAGACGACAGGAGTTGTACTCCGAGCCGCAGAGGTCCGTGCAGGCCGAGAGGTTCACCGGCTGGAACGGGAGCGCGCCGGGGAGCGCAACGGCTTGATCGGCGGTGTCCCCGGAGATCGCCGGGCAAGGCGCGTCCGCGGCAACCGAAAGTGCTGCCGTCGGAGGAATCTCGAGCGCGGCGAGCGGTGCGGGGACCAGGGCGGCAAGGGCAGTCAGGGCGGACAGGGCGAGCAGCGGGAGCTTCTTCATCGCGATCTCCTTCGGAAGAGTGACGCGGTCCGCTCGGAGGTATATCGCCTTGTTTCACTTCGTCGCTATCAAGATCTTGCTCGAAGAAGCCATCCCAAGGGCTCTTCTGGTCCGTTGCGTCCGTCTCATCAGCAAGGAGTGAAACGACCGTCTTGCCTTCCACGCCAGACATCGAGAGAGAACCTCAGAGGAGGCATCTCATGAATCGATCAGGACTCCCGTGGGTAATCCTCGTCCTCGCCCTGCTGGGCTGGCAGGTTGGGGGTTCGTCCGGCGCCGGAACGGCGACGAAGCCCGCCGCCGCGCCAGCATCCAACTCCGACGCTCCTGGCGCTCCTTCCACCCCGGGACCGGGAGAGCGCGCCTCCTGGCCGCAGCTCGACGCTTTGGTGGCGGATTACTTCGGCGCGGCGACCGACGAAGCCTCGTCGGACACGGTGGAGCCATCCTCGGACGACCAGAAGGCGAAGGCCGCCAAAGCCGGCAAAGCAGGAGCCGCCGAGCAGAAGTCGACGAAGACCACGGCCTCCAAAAAGAAGCCTCCGCTCGACCTGCTGAAACTCGCGAAGGATGCGGGCTACCGCCCTCCAGACGTCTACATCGCCCTGGTCGCCGATCCGATCGATTCCTTCCTTCCCGCCCGCTTCGATCAGGCGCTCGCGGGTATTCAGGAGGGATTTGCCGAAGCCGGTTTCCTGCTCGACCGGATCGACCTACCGTGGGCGGCCCAGCCGGAGGAGGGGAAATCTACCGCCTCTCCGGCCGATCCCGCGTACCGGAAGCGCCCGGGGATCCTGCTCTTCCGCCGCCCCGGCCGCGCCGGCGCCGGACGCATTGCGATCGTCTTCCTGGTCGGCGAGACCGCGAAAGGCGGGGTGCACAAAGCCGCCTTTCGGCTCGCCCTCGAGACGGCCCATGGCCTCGCGAGCCCGAGACGACTCGCTTCGGGGCGATCGGTTGAGCGGATCCGCATCCTCGGACCGACGTTTTCCGGATCCCGCGAGTCGCTCCGTCTGACGTTCGCCTCCTGGAAGCCGAAGCTCGACAAGGGGCGGCAGCCGCCGGAGGTCTGGCTGATCAGCGGCTCGGCGACGTCCTCCTGGCTGAACCTCTGCGCCTTCGATTGCGGCAAGGGGATCCGCTTCTTCCGCAGCGTGATGGACGACGGGAGTCTCCTTGAGGAAGGGAAGAAGTTTCTCTCCGAGAAGCTCGGCTGGCGGATCGAGCGGATGGCGCTCTTGAGCGAGGCGGACACGGCGTACGGCCAGAACGCCCACCAACTCGCCGAGGCGTCGGACGAGTCCGACGACCTGCTCGTGCTCAAATTTCCGAGCGGACTCTCGGGTCTGCGGAAAGCGTCCGAAGACGCCGCTCGGGGAGCGGCCCCGACGAAAGCGGCGCCGCGCCTCGGCCCGACGCCGCTGGCGATCAGCCTGGCCGATTCGAGCCGGCCGATCGACGTGGTGCCCGAGTTTTCGATCCTCACCACCCCGACCAAAGATCTCGCCCTGTCGAACTTCCTCGCCGTCCTCTGCGGGGAAGGCAAGAAGAGCTACCTCGGCATCGTCGCCACCGACACGCGCGACCAGATCTTCCTCGCGGAACGGGCGCAGGAGATCTGCCCCGACCTCCAGCTGTTCCTGCTCGACAGCGATCTGCTCCTCGCCCACCCCCAGAACCGCGACGCCTTGGACGGCGCGATCCTCCTCTCCTCCTCCGCGCTCTTCACCCGCGGGCTCCCCTGGCTCGAAGACCCGGTCTCGGACGGCTCGCGGCCGCCGTGGATCGGCATGCGCCAGTTCCAGAGCGAGCTCCATGAGGGGGTGGTCCACGCGGTCCGAGCGCTCCTCGCCGACGCGGAGCTGCCCGCCGAGCAGAAGCCGGCGCACCTCGAAACGCCGCGGGTGTGGATCTCGGCGATCGGCAACGGGTCGATCTGGCCGCTCGCCCAGCTGCGCCCGGGAGCCGCGCCGGGTCGGAAGGCCGCCGCTCGCGCACCGAGCGATCCGAACCGGCCGAAACCCGTCATGGCGGGCGCCAAGGCGAACGCCCTCACGCTCACCTGCCTGCTGGTGATCGTGGCCCTGTCGGTCTGGCTCGTGCGGGTGGCGCGGCCGCTGCGCGAGATCCCCAACCTGCCGCCCGATCTGCGCGACCGCTTCCCCTTCCTGCTCGCGCTCTCGGCGATCCTGGTCGCCTGGGGTGTGCTCGAGGTGGTGGGCGCGCTCCCCTGGTGGGCGTTCGGCGAGACCTGGAGCCGCTTGGAGACGATGACCGACGACGCGCTCTGGCTCGGGGTGTTCTTCACCGCGGTGGGGCTCGGAGCGTTTTTCCTTCGAGACTGGCTGCCGGCCCGATGGACCGGACTGCCGAAGCTCGGCGTCTCCCTGCGGTGGATCGCGATCGTCTCGCTGGTGGCGTCCGCCGGCGGCTTGCTCGCCTGTCCGCTGCTCCACGCCTGGATGCCGGGAGGGATCGAGCTGTTCTATTTCCGCGCCCGGAAATTCACCGGTGGGATGTCGCCGCTCGTCTCGCTCGCCTGGGTCGGCGGCGGCATCTTCCTCTGGGCGATCCTGGAGATGAAGCGCCGCGCGCTCGTGGCGTTCCAGGGCTCGAAGTTCCCGATCCCGGAGCTCCCGGGCGAGGACCCCGTCCTCCCCGGTTGCCGCGAGATCGCACGGTCGCTCGAGCAGCGCATGTTGCACACCTTCCCCACCTGGCGTTTCTGGGCGGTGTTCGGGGCGCCCCTCGTGCTCGCCGCGATCTATCTCTACCAATTCATCCAGCCGGTCGCCGAATCGAGGGCCTACGGCAGGGTCTTCGCCGGTCTCGCGATCGGCTCGTTCACCCTCGCGCTGGTCTCGTTCCATCGCTTCCTCCGCCTCTGGGCGGAGCTCTCGGGATTGCTCGATCGGATCGAAACCTTGAGCCTCGACGCGGTCTTCCGCGCTCTGCACGAAGAGGTCGACTGGCGGCCCATGAAGTCGTTCGCCTGGCTGATTCCGCCGTTCAAGATGTCGGAGCTGTCGATCGCCAAGCTCGCGGCCGTCGGCGGCCCGGCCTCTTCCGAGCCGATGCGCTCCTGTCTCGCTCTCGCCCTCGAAGGGCATCGCCTACGCGACCCCAAGAAGGAGGCCGACGGTCGGAGCGACCTGCAGCAGAAGTTCGAAGCCGCGCTCTCGCGGGCGGACGCCTGGCGCTCCCCGGGTCCCCTCCAGGATTTCGTCGTGGTGCGGCTGATCGCCTACGTGCGAACGGTCTTCGCCCATCTGCGCAACAGCCTGATGAGCGCGCTGGTGCCCGGCTTCTTCCTGCTCCTCGCGATCACCAGCTACGAGGTCCAGCCGAAGCGGGTCCTGTTCCTCTCGATCTGGAGCGCGCTCGCTGCGGCCGTCCTGATGACGATCTGGGTGTTCGTGCACATGGACCGCAACGCGACGCTCTCGGCGATCGGCGGCACGGAGGCCGGCAAGACGGACGTTCTCGACCGCAGCTTCGTCCAGAGCATCCTCACCTACGGGGTCCTGCCGCTGCTCGGCCTGGTGGCGACGCGGTTCCCGCAGATCGAACGGCTGCTGCAGGGGTATCTGAATCCCCTGATGAAGATGGTCGGCGGAGGGGGCGGGTAAGGCCGGATCGATCCCGGGGCCGGCGCGCCGTCGCCGCGGCGCTTACTGCAGCTGGGCGTTCGCGGTGCCCGCCGCCGAGAGGTCGATCACCAGGCGGCGGGAGGAGCCCGCGGGGAAGTTCCCCTGCAGGTTCATCACCTTGGCCGGCCGGCCCGCCGGGGTCACGTAGACCCGCAGTTGGCCCGAGCCCGGCGGCAAGGTGATCTGGCGGTCGAAGCCGCCGCCGGTTGCGCGCGAGCGGAGGAAACCGCCGGTCTTGTAGCGGAACGCCTCACGCAGGAGCTGGCGCTTTTCGTAGTAGACCATCACGACCCCTTCGGCCATCTCGGTCGTGAACGAGACGTTCAACACGGCGTCGCCGGTCGCCGCCTCCGCCGTCGGGGGCGTGTCGGCGCGGGCCGTCTCGACGGGAGCCTCGGATCCGGAAGCTTGGGGCTCCTCCGGCCTCCGCGTGCCACCGGGCCGGTTCCGCCCCGTCGGGGGCGCGGTGAGGGTCTTCGCCTGCTGCACGGCGGCCAGGATGTCGTTCGCCTCGCGGTTGTCCGGCTGGCGCGACAGGACGCCGATCGCGGCGATCGCCGCCTCGTCGTAGCGCTTCTCGGCGAGCGCGGTGCGCGCGTTGGCGAGCCCTTCCTGCACCTCGGCGGTGCGCCCCGCGGCGCCGGCGAATGCCGCCGCCTGCTGGGTCGCCTTCTGCCGCAGGTCGCGCAGGCCGACGTGCTCGGGCGCGAGCTGCTCGGCGCGCGCCAGCATCATCGCAGCGCCGGCCGAATCGCCGAGCGCCAGCCGCCGGATCCCCTCCTGGC
Source organism: Thermoanaerobaculia bacterium (assembly GCA_044226625.1). Classification (GTDB taxonomy): domain Bacteria; phylum Acidobacteriota; class Thermoanaerobaculia; order Multivoradales; family UBA5704; genus DASYKS01. Next base: position 60,203 of record JBGAGQ010000025.1, on the reverse strand, counting down.
GGAGCTGGATCACCTCGCGCTCGACCGCCTGCCGTTCCGGCGCGAGCGAACGAGAGAGCGGCGTGCCCACCCACGACAGCGTGAGCAGGAACGCCGCCGCCGCGACGCCGGCCACGGCGACGCTTCCGGCGCTCAACGCAAGCCAATGCCCGAGACCCTTGCCCGCCGGCCGGGGCGCGGCAGCCGGCGCGGCTGCGGGCTGGGGAACCGCCGCCGCTGGAGGGATGTCCGCGGCGCTCGGCACCGGGTCGACGGGCGCCGAGACGAGCGGAGGGGCCGCCGGTGGGATGGCTGGCGAAACGGCGATCGGAGCCGACGCGCGAGAGCCCGAGGGGAACTCGACGGTCGCCGCCGGGGTCACGAGCGTGTCGTGGAGCGTGCCCGGAACGCCGAGCCCGGTCGTCGAGCCGTCGCCGGGCGGAAAGAACAGCGCCTGGGTCGCAGGCAGCGCCGGCAGCGGCGGCGGGGGCGGCAGATCCGGCACGGGCAGCGGCGGAGAGAACGCGTCGACGCTCTGCGTCTCGTTGAGGTCCATCGGCGCGCGGTTGCGGCCGGAGATCGCGCCGGCGAGATCGCGCGCGAGGTCGCTCGCGGTCGAGTAGCGGTCGTCGGGGTTCTTGTCGAGCGCCTTGGTGAGGACCGCGCGGATCGCGGGCGGCAGGTCGCGAACGAACTTCTCCGGCGGGGTGAACGGCTCATAGACGATCCGGTGCGAGACCTGCGTCAGGTTCTCGCCCGCGAACGGCTTGTGCCCCGTGAGCATCTCGTAGAGCACGACGCCGAGCGAGAAGAGGTCGGCGCGATGGTCGACCTCCTTGCCCATCACCTGCTCGGGCGCCATGTAGTTCGGCGTGCCGAGCATCTGCCCTTCCTGCGTCAGGTTCGAGCTGTCGAGCCGGGCGATGCCGAAATCGGTGAGCTTGACCTTGCCGTCGCCGGTCAGGATGACGTTCGCCGGCTTGACGTCGCGATGGATCACGCCGTGGGCGTGGGCGTAATCGAGCGCGGCGGCGATCTGGGAGATGACGTCGGCGACGAAGGCGAGGTCGAGCGGCGCGTCGCCCTGGAGCAGCATCTTGAGGTTCGTGCCGCGCACGTACTCCATGGCGATGAAGGCGAGACCCTCTTCGCTTCGCTCGACCACGTCGTGGACGGTGACGATCCCCGGGTGGGACAGGATGCCCGCGCTCTGCGCCTCGCGCATGAACCGCGCGCGGAACTGTTCGATGTCGCGATCGCCGGTCGAAAAGCCGAGGCGGAACGTCTTCAACGCGACGAGGCGGCCGATCAGCGGATCGCGAGCGAGGTAGACGATCCCCATCGCCCCTTTGCCGAGCTCCTCTCGAATCTCGTAACGCCCGAGCTGGGTAGGGTGGGGTGCCATCGCCTCGTTTTTCCTCGATCGGGGCCTGGGGACTCGTCCGGGAGCGGCAGATTGTAGCAGCTTCCGCCGGGTCGCCCATGGCCCCGGAGACCTCGCCCGCGATGAAGATCCGGCCCCGCGCGAACGGCTGCTCTCCCCCGCCGCGCCGAGACGGGCCGACCGGACCTAAACCTCTCCTAGCAAGCCATTTAACTCCTAGGTGGACAACCTCTGTGCTATCATTTGACGCTCGATTTCAGCCGCGATTGCAACCAGGTATTCGATCCGCGCTATAGCCGCGTTTCATCTGATGGCCAAGGAGGCACCGGGATGCAGGTCGACAGCTCCGACAAGATTCGTAACCTCGCGCTGGCGGGTCACAACGACACCGGCAAGACCACCCTCGCGAGCGCGCTCGCCTTCACCGGTGGGGTCACCACCCGGCTGAACCGCGTCGAGGACGGCAATACGCTGACCGACTTCGACAAGGAAGAGATCGAGCGCGGCATCTCGATCGGAATCGCGACCTCTTTCGTCCCCTGGCGCGGCCACAAGATCAACCTCATCGACTGCCCCGGCTACGGCATCTTCTTCACCGAGACCCGCGCGGGGCTGCGCGCGGCCGACGCCGTCCTCCTCTGCGTCAACGGCGTCGCGGGCGTCGAGGTCAACACCGAGAAAGTCTGGCAAGCGGCGGCCGAGGGCGAGATCCCGGTCGCCATCCACCTCGCGAAGATGGACCGCGAGCGGGCCGATCTCGACCGCGCGCTCGCAAGCCTGCAGAAGGCCTTCGGCCGTGGCGTCCTTCCGGTCCAGCTGCCGATCGGCAAGGAAGCGGCCTTCTCCGGCATCGTCGACCTGGTCCGGATGAAGGCTCTGCGCTTCGCCAAGGACGGCAACGGCAAAGCGGAGATCGCCGACATCCCGGCCGACCTGCTCGAGGAGGCGGAGGCCGCCCGCGCGACGCTGATCGAAGCGGTGGCCGAGACCGACGACGAGCTGATGACCGGCTTCTTCGAGCAGGGGACGCTGTCGCAGGAGAACCTCGAGAAAGGGATCCGCATGGCGGTGGCCCACCGCCAGATCTTCCCGGTCCTCCTGGGCGCGCCCGGACACGGGATCGGCGGCTCGGCGGTTCTCGACTTCGCGGTCGACTACCTCCCCTCCCCGGTCGGCCGGCACTTCCAGGCGACCGGCGCCGATGGGAGCGTCGAGCTCGCGAGCGATCCCGCCGCGCCGTGCGCGGCGCTGGTCTTCAAGACGCTGTCCGACCCGTTCTCCGGGAAGATCTCGATCCTCCGCGTGATGACCGGCACGCTCCCGGCCGACGCCGCGGCCTGGAACTCCCGCGCGGGTGAAGCCGAGAAGGTCGGTCACCTGATGGCGCTCCAGGGCAAACAAGGCACCCAGGTCCCGCGCCTGATCGCGGGCGACATCGGCGGCGTCGCGAAGCTCAAGGTTTCCGCGACCGGCGACACGCTGCTCGCTCCGAACGCCAAGGACAAGACGCTCGCGCTCGAGTGGATCAAGGTGCCGGAGCCGGCGATGAGCTTCGCGATCGAGCCGAAGTCCAAGGGCGACGACGAGAAGATCGGCGACGCGCTGCACCGCCTGATGGACGAGGACCTCACGCTGCGCTCGAGCCGCGACCCGGAGACGCACGAGATCCTCCTCTCCGGCACCGGCCAGCTGCACATCGAGATCGCGGTCTCGAAGCTCAAGAACCGCTATCACGTCGAGGTGAACCTCCACCCGCCGAAGGTGCCCTACCGCGAGACGATCACGAAGCCGGCCGAAGGGCACGGGCGGCACAAGAAGCAGAGCGGCGGCCGGGGCCAGTTCGCCGACTGCAAGATCAAGATCGAGCCGATGCCGCGCGGCGAGGACTTCGCCTTCGTCGACGAGATCTTCGGCGGCGCGATTCCCCAGAACTACCGGCCGGCGGTCGAAAAGGGCATCCAGGAGGCGCGCCGGCGCGGCTACCTCGCCGGCTTCCCGGTGGTCGACTTCCGCGTCCGGCTGCTCGACGGCCAGTACCACGACGTCGACTCCTCCGAGCTCGCGTTCAAGATCGCGGGCTCGCTCGGCTTGAAGGACGCGCTCGCCAAGGCCGGCGTGACGCTGACCGAGCCGATCATGAAGGTCGAGATCGACACCCCCGACGATTTCACCGGCGACATCATGGGCGACCTGTCGCATCGCCGGGGCCGTCCGTCCGGCATGGAGAGCTCCTCCTCCGGCCAGTTGATCAAGGCGCAGGTGCCGATGGCCGAAATGCTCAACTACGCTCCGGCGCTGCGCTCGATGACCCAGGGGCGCGCGAACTTCCACATGGAGTTCTCGCACTACGAAGAGGTGCCGCGCCTGGTGCAGGACAAGATCGTCGCCGAAGCGAACCGCAATCGGAAGCACGAAGAAGAAGAATGAAGATCCCGGCCCTGGCCGGCCTCATCGGCTGGCAGGACCCGAAACGGAGAGAGCTTTGATTCCAGCGACCCAAATGCGCGTCGGCATGTGCATCCTGTTCGAGGGGAACATCTGCCGCATCATGCAAGTCCAGCACGTCACGCCCGGCAACTGGCGCGGATTCGTCCAAGCCAAGATGCGGAGCTTGAAGACCGGCAACAGCTTCGAGCACCGCTTCGGCTCGACCGAGAAGGTCGAGCGGGCCATCCTCGACACGAACCAGATGGAGTACCTCTACTCCGACGGCTCCGGGCACCACTTCATGAACCAGGAGACCTACGAGCAGGTGGCGCTCGACGACGAAACGCTCGGCGACTCCATGCAGTACCTGCTGCCGAACACGGTGATCCAGGTCGATTTCTACGAGCAGAACCCGGTCGGTATCGAGCTGCCGAACACGGTGACGCTGGAAGTGGTCGACACCGAGCCCGGCATGAAGGGCGCCACCGCGAGCTCCTCGTACAAACCGGCGACGATGGAGACCGGCCTCGTCGTCCAGGTGCCGCCGTTCATCGAGCGGGGGGTGAAGATCATCATCGACACCCGCGAGAACAAGTACCTGTCGCGGGCCTGATCAACGTGGGGGCGAGGCGGTCAAACCCCTCGCCCCGAAGAGCCTCGTCTCCTGCCCTACTCGAGAACGCTCTCGATCCAGCTTTCGAGCCGGGTCGCCCCCAGCCCTTCGACGTCGACGAACTCGAGGCCCATGCCGCGCGGCCGGAAGAAGCGGCGCACCCAGCGCACGACGGCCCGGGCGTGGACGGGCTCGCCCTCCGCGCCTTCCATGAAGAAATCGAGGTCGACCAGCGTTCCCTTCGGCAGCGGTCGGCGCGTCGCGAGGAACAGCCCACCGATCGAGAGATCGCGGGCGATCCCGTCGAAGTACTCGCGGGTCGATCGCTCCACCTGGACCCCCGTGTAGAGGACGCGCACGCCGGCCGCGACGCGGCGGTACTTTCTACGGTCTCGACTCATTCTTTTTTCTTGCGTGGTACGGCGGATCGCCCGAGACGGTCGGACGCGATAGAGGATAGCCGAAAACCGGAGCGCGGGGGGCTCTCGACGAAGGCCGCTCGGACTCGAGCCGGCCACGACGGCCCGCCCACCGGAGACGGACGAGAGGAGCGGAAACGAGGCGAGCCGGCCCGGACCGGCCCCGCGCGCGCCCGGCATTCGATACCATCCACCGCATGACGCCCGACCAACTCGTCCTAGGCCTCACCTGGTTCGTCGTGTTCCTCTTCTCGACCACCCTTCACGAGGCGGGGCACGCCTTTGCCGCGTTCCGCATGGGCGATCCGACGGCCTACCACGGCGGCCAGGTTTCGTTGAATCCGTGGCCCCACATCCGCCGCGCGCCGTTCGGCATGGTCGTGGCGCCGCTGCTCTCGCTCGTCCTCTCCGGCGGAAAATCGCTGATCGGCTGGGCCTCCGCCCCGTACGACCCGGCCTGGGCGGCCCGGCATCACCGCCGCGCCGCGATCATGGCGGCGGCGGGTCCGGCGGCGAACCTCCTGCTTGTGATCTTCTCCGGACTCGCGATCCGCATCGGCTACGTCCGCGGCGTCTTCGCCGCCCCCGACCAGGTCAGCTTCGACCGCCTGACCGAGGCGGCCGTCCCCGGTAGCCTCGCGGCCGCCTTCGCCTCGCCGCTGTCGATTTTTTTCACCCTCAACATCCTCCTCTTCGTCTTCAACCTCCTGCCGTTGCCACCGCTCGATGGCAGCGCCCTGCCGCCGCTCTTCATGTCGGAGAAGACGGCCCAGAGCTATCTCGAATTCCTCCACCAGCCGCAGCTCGCCCTGTTCGGCATGATGATCGCCTGGAAGATCTTCGACCCGGTCTTCACGCCGGTGGTCCGTTTCGCGATCAACCAGCTCTACCCCGACGTCGGCTACTCCTTCTCCTGAGACCCGTTCGAAGTCGAAAGCCCGCCCGAATGATCAAGAAGCTCGCCCTCACCCTCGTCGCCCTCGCCTTTTCCCTGCTCGCCGCCGAAGGCATGCTGCGCCTCCTCGGCGCCGCGCCGAAGATCTACCCGATCGAGCGCGGCCGCTTCCGCCTCGCGCGGAATCCGAAGATCGGCTACGAGCCGGTGCCGGTCGATTACCAAGGAGGAGGCAAGACGCCTGGGAAAGCGCCAGGAAACGCCTCCGAACCTGGAAAACCGGAAGAAGGGCTGGCCTTCTACGACTATCTCGGCGCGAGCAATCGTCTCGGTTTTCGCGACGTCGATCACGAAGTCGCGAAGCCCCCGGGCGTCTACCGCATCGTGGTGATCGGCGACAGCATCGCCGCGGGCCTGAAGGTCGAGCGTTTCGAGGACACGTTCCCGGCGATCCTCGGCGAAGAGCTCCGCAAGAAGGGCGTGAACGCCGAGGTGATCAGCCTCGCGGTCTCCGGCTACAACACCCAGCAGGAGGTCGAGACGCTCAAGGAGAAAGGTCTCCGCTATCGCCCCGACCTCGTGCTCCTCTCCTACTCGCTCTCTTCCCGCGAGCACATCGATGGCGACATCTACAAGACGCTCCTCGAAGAAGAGCAGCGCCACGGCGGCGTCTCCTCCGCGCGGACCAATCCCTACCTCGTCTCGAGCGCGATCTACCGCTTCTTCCGCTACCGCGTCTTCCCGCCCCACCGCGGCCCCGCCGATCCCAAACGCGTCGAGCAATTCCTCGCCGACGTCTCGACCGACCGCGTGGCCGAGTATTTCGGCGTCCTCGACGATCTTTCGAAGAAGAACGGCTTCCAAGTCCTCGTCGCCGTCTTCCCCCGCTTCACCAAAAACTTCCACGCCTACCCGCTCGGCGACCAACACGCCTACGCCAAGGGCCTCGCCGACCAGCACAAGTTCCACTACCTCGATTTGATCGTCCCCTTCCAAGCCTGCCGCGACGCCTCCCCCGAGCCGATCGAGGTCGACAACTTCCACCCCAACGCGCGAGGGCACCGGTGCGCGGCGGAGGCCATGGTAGGGAAGATTTTGGGCGAGGTGCGGAAGTAGGAAGTCTCGCGGTCGGTGGGATGGGGCGGGCTTTCAGCCCTTGGATTGGTTGAGGGGGACCGCCGATCGTTTGGGAGGGCCGCCTCAGGACCTAGGGCGTTGCCCTAGGCTATTATGAGGCGGGCCTTCGGCCCTTCCTATTAATCTTACGATTCACGATGATCCGGCGCTTGTACCTGAGGCCAGCTCGGCCTCGGCCTTGAGCGCCAAAGGCGCGCCCAATGTTCAACCAGGTAAGGCGGGCCTTCGGCCCTTGGATCGGTTGGAGCTAATCCTGACGTTGAACTTAATATCGACCCGTCTCGTGCCTTAAGCGCCAAAGGCGCGTCCGATAATAGCCTAGGGCAACGCCCGAGGTCCCATCGTTCAAGGTCCATCCCCAAGCGCTGAAAGCGCGCCCCATCGCCCCTCTCCTACTGGCAAAACCTCGCCTGCGGCACCGGACAGCTCTGCTTGTCGGACGCGACCACCGCGCGGTTCCAGGTCGCGTCTTTGGGGTAACACTCGCTGAGCTTCTGCCCCACCTCGGCGTACGGCTTCGGCGCGAAATCCCCGGGGAGCGTGAAGGCGAACCCCAAGCACCCGCCCGCCGGACATTCGGCGAGGTAGAGCCCTTTGTCGTTACCCGCCCCTACTTGCACATTCGCGGGTGTCACCCAGTCGCGGCAAACGCGATCGACGAGCGGTTTCAATCCCTCGTAGCCCACGGGGAGCTGCGCGGGCGTGCAGCCGCCCGGACCCGGTTGGCAAAGGTCCCGCGGCTGGCAACGAATTGGGTCGTTGGCGTCAAAGGCGAACGACTTCGCGATCACGTTCTGATCGAGGGTGATCGTGAGCACGCCGTCTTTCAAATCAGCGGACGTAGGCTCTCGTCCGTCGGTCTTGCGCACGACGTAGGAAGGCGCGCCGGTTTCGTGCGGCAGGACGCGGATCCAACGGAAGCCGTTCTTCAGATCGAAGCTCGGACCGACGTAGATCTGATACGTGGTCTTCGTCTCGCTGTTCGCGAACAGGTTGTAGATGGCGTAGGTCTGGTTGGCCTCGAATCGGGCCGGCTGGTAGCCGACGTTCGTCGCGCCGAGACAGGTTCCCGTCTGCTGCGCGCTCGCCGTGTCGACGTAGAACTTGCCGTCCCGCACCGTGAGGCCGATCCCTTGGCCGATGCTCGAGCCCATGAAGAACGTACCGCGCCGGCAAGTCTGCCCGCCTGCGCCGCAGATCGGCGCGGAGGCGCCGGCGCAGACCTCTGCCGGCTCCGAATTCGACAGCCGAAACTGGCGATAGACCGCGACCGTCGGCTTGGCCCCCATCCATCCCGCGTCCGTCGCCGCTTGCGCGTTCGCCTGCGGCAGAAGGTTGAGCTTCGCGATGAACGTGCTTGCGAACTCGAACGGCATCGTCACCGTGCCGAACGAATTGCACTGGGCGACGGTGAGGGGCGTGTCATAGAAATGGTTGTTGCTGAGCCCCGAGCTTCGCGCCGGGCCCGAGGTCGCTTTGACGCCGTCGAGCGTGCCGTCGAGATCGTTCAAGATCGTCTGCGTGTCGATCGGCGTGAAGCTCGCGTCGCCGAGGATCGGTTGCGGATTGAAGCTCGTCGTGCCGTTGCCGTAGACGTATTTCGCATACTGATCGACGACGTTGTGGCGCGTCGTACCGAGCCGGAAGCCGCTGTTGCGGAAGCCGAACACCGGCGGGTAATAGAAACCGTTCGGCTGCTTCCAGCCGACGCCCGCGTCGACCACGCGCATCTGGCCGTTTTCGAACGGCTGCGTCGTGCGTAAGTAGACGCTCGAAGCGGACGGATTTCCCTTCTTTTCGTCGACCCAGAAGACGCTCCCGTCGGCGAAGAACGGACCGTCGTAGATCGTCATCAGGCGCTTCGGCTGGAAGCTGCCGACGAAGAACGGGACGCCGTCCTTCGGGAACGAGCAGAAGCTCCCCGTGCATCGCGCGCCGGACGCGCCGGAGATATCGGGGCCGAGTGACGAAGCGTCCTTCGAGCCGGCGGCGGCCGTGGAGCCCGCGAACAGGCTGTCCATCGAGATCGCGAGCTGACCGGGGAGCGCCTGCTCGGGGCTGCCGCCGGAGACGAAGCCGAGACCGCCGTACAGCTGGTCGGTGACGGCGCCGTTCGAGAAGAGGTAATGGAACGGCCGCAGCCAGATCGAACCGACGTTGACCTCCGCCCAGTTGAACGAGGTCGTGAAGTGATCGATCACCGTGGTGGCGCAAGCGTTCTGATCCCCCGCCTTCATGCTCGGCACGCAGTTGCCGGAGCCCTTCCGGGTCGCCTGGAAGTTCGCGGTCACGCGCGGCAGAAGCTCGTCGTGGATCGTCCAGCGGTCGTGGGTGGCCGGCAGCGGCGCGGCGTCCGGTCCGCCGTAGGGATTTCGCACCGGATTGAGCCCCGCTTCGCCCGGAAGGCGGGACGAGTCGGGGAAGCCCGCGCCGCGCTCCATCATGATCGCGTAAGCCGCGGTCGAGCAGCCGTTGCCGCGAAACCGGCGCATGGGAGCCACTCGCGTCACGTTGTTGAAGTTGGCGTAGCTCTCCCCGTCGCTCGCCCAGGAGAGGAACCGGCTCGGACCGCTCACGCTCGAATGGAGCGGCCAGTAGCAGGTGCCCACGCCCTGAACGCCCACCGCGAGGTTGCCGACGAAATCGTTGTCGGCGTTCATGATCCAGAACATCGCCGGGGTGGTGGCGTCGCTGCCGATCGTCGGCCGGTCGTAGGCGAAGCGCGTCGCCTCGAAGCAGCCGGTCTCTCCCTGTTTCTGGCAGAAGCTGTCGTCGCCCCACGCCGGCCCTTTCCAGCGGCAGACCGTGGTCTTGGCGTCGAGGTTTTCGAGCCGGCACTTCGAGCCGGGGCCGAAGTTCGATGGGCCGCGGATCGCACCCACCTCGTTCAAGATCGGCGGCACGAAGCGGCGCGTCGGGCTGTTCGCCTCCTGCGCCTGAAAGTACTCGGGAAACGGCGCGCGCGCCGTGACGCCCAGGTTGTAGCAGAAGGCGTTGCCGATCTCCGAGCCGTCTTCGAGGTAGTACGCGTGGCCGACCGAGAGGTAGCCGACGTTGCGCGCGATCTCGACGCCGTGGGTGGCGTGAAGCACGACGAAGCGCGTGCTCGAATCCCAGATCGAGCTGTCCTTGACGAACGCGTTGGTGTACGACGTGTCCTTGTCGAGGTGGAAGTGGACCGGATAGTGCCCCATCCGCCCCCCCTGGCCAAGCTGGTAGAGCTCGACCCCTTGGAGCTGGAAACGGCCGAACCCCTGGCGCACCACGACGTGCCCGCCGAAATAGCATTCCGGCTTGTCGGTCGCGCATTGCGCAGCGGGCGGGAAGTCCACGGGGACGCCCTTCCCGGCGTCGAACGCCGCTCCCATCGAACGGATGGTGATGCTGCGCGAAAGAAGCCCCACGGCCGCGCGCACGTCGGCCGATTTGTTGGCGTGGCCCGGGTCGTGGCTGAGCGCGTTCGAATCGATCGTGAAAATCTGCCCCTGGTGGGCGGCCTGGGTCTTCATGCCGTCGGCGAGGTTGAGCTGCGCTCCGGCCACCGACTTGAGAGTCAATAGCTCGCTATGGCTCGCGTGCCAATCGGTCGTCGTGAGCACGACCTGATCGCCCTGGCTCCAATCGACCGGCCGGTCGAGCGTGAGCTGCCCGGCATTTGGCGCGACGCTCGCGTTCAACCGCGCCCAGCTCGTGCCGCTCTGGTTAGCCCAGGCCTGGGGATTGAACTGCTGCCCCGCCGGCGGGATCGCGCACATCCGCGGCTGCCCTTTCTGCGCGTTCGGATCGGTACGGAAAGCGTCGGCGACGCCCTTCTTGCCGAACAGCTCGACGCTCCCACCGTAGGAGACCGCGAACGCCTTGAAGCCGAAATCGTTGCCGTCGAAATGAAGCTTCAGGCTCACGTTCGGATTCTGCGAAGCCTTGTCGTAACCCTCGAACCGCGCGTTCGCGCCGGAAGCTCCCGGGCCCGCCGACGAGCACGGATCGGTGAGGTCGCCACCGGTGCAGAACTTCCCCACGCGATCCTGCGGATAGCAGGGCGCCGGCCGCCCTGCTGCGTCTTTGCAAGCGATCCCCTGATCGGCCGCGTTCGTCTTCGCCTGATTCGACGGATCGCCTCCCCACAAGCCGATCGTGAGCCTGCCTCCGCCGCTGCCGAACGGCTGGCACCAGGCGCCCGCGCGGACCGAGCCTCCCTGCTGCACGAGGATCGACTTCGCGTACAGACTCGTCCCACCCGCGGCGTCGGCGAAGTACAGCGTCCCCCCGGAGACCACGTTGACGAAGCCGTAGGAATAGGTCCCCGGCGGCACCGTCCGGCAATCGCTGATCACGACGTCGGGCGGGTTTCCTCCCCCGCCGCCCGGCAGTCGCGGCGGCACCTGATGCGCGGTGATCGGCTGGCAGTTCGGAGGAGGTGCCGCCGCGGGGCACTGCGCCCCGGCGAGGTCTCCGAACGCGCAGAGCGCGGCGGCGAAGAGAGCGATCCGGATCCACGAGGTCGAACGACGGCGCATCGGGGCCATGGGCGTCTCCTTGAGCGTTGATCGGGGCGTTCGGAGGAAGGGGATGCAGCCGACGAACCGCCGCCCTTCGATGGAAGCGGTTCCTTTGTAGAGTTGCAAGAGCTGGCCAGCAGGATAGCAGAGGCCGGGAGGCGGCGATCGAGCGCCTGCCGGTTACCTGAACCGCACCTGCGCGGCGCGGTATCCTCTGCGCCCGATGAGCGCTTCCCTCCCCCGCCGCTTCGAGAGATACGTCGCGATCGGCGACAGCTCCACCGAAGGGCTCATCGATCCGGACGGCCGGGGCGGCTTTCGCGGCTGGGCGAATCGCCTCGCGGAGCACGTGGCGGCCGCGCAGGGATCTCTCCTCTACGCGAACCTCGGTATCCGAGGCAGGAAGACGCGGCAGATCCTCGAAGGGCAGCTCGACCGGGCCGCGGCGATGCGGCCGGACCTCGCGACGCTCTTCGCCGGCACCAACGACGTGATCACCCGGCACTTCGATATCGACGGGGTAACGCGAGATCTCGAGCGGATGCAGCGGACGTTGATCGACGGAGGCGCCACCCTCCTCACCTTCACCCTTCCCGACCTCGGCCCCGTGCTGCCGCTCGCTCGCCGCCTCGCACCGCGCGTGCTCGCGCTCAACGAGGCGCTCCGCGAGGTTTCGGCGCGGACCGGGGCGATCGTCGTCGACTTCGCCGCTCACCCGGTCTCGTCCGATTCGCGCCTCTGGAGCGACGACCGCCTCCACGCCAACTCCCTCGGCCACGAGCGGATCGCCGCAGGCCTCGCCCACGCGCTGGGATTGCCGGGAACCGACAGCTCATGGGGAGATCCTCTGCCCGAGCGCCCAGCGCCAGGGATCGGCCGAAGAATTGCCGCCGAGGTATCCTGGGGCGGCCGGCATCTCCTTCCGTGGGCCTGGCGGCACCTCTGGGGACGATCCTCCGGAGATGGGCGAACGGCGAAGCGGCCGGAGTTGGAGGCGGTTTCACTGAACCTCGCTTAGCCGAGCTCTGGCGCAGCAGCCCTACGGCATACCCCCACCCGCGCAGTTCCGCAGACGTTCGAGCCACATCTGATGGCCGGTGGACATGCGTTGCGGCATCAGAATCGCCTGCGCCCTCGCGGCCCAGCCGTGTTGGCGTTCTTCGGTGAAGACGTGGCAGCCGGTGGGGGTCTCGCGGATCAGCCAGGCGTGGAAGGCGTAGACGCCGAGGCCGTGGGCGTCCCAGCCGATTTGGCTCTCGCGTTCGAATTCCTTCACTTCGGAACGGATGCCGACGCCGAAGGTCTTCCAGCGGAACCGGCTCCCGGGCGCGAGCTCGTTCGGGTCGCCCGAGACGATTCGGACGTCGTGCGAGTTCGGATACCAGATCGGCCAGAGAGGAGCGCGGATCAGCCAGGCCCAGACCTGTGCGGCGGGAACGTCCATCGCGAGCTGGTTGTGGACGCGCACCGGACGGGTCGCGAGGTCGAAGGCGGCGGGCCAGCGGATGTCGGCGGCAGGTTCGGTCACGTGGATCTCCTGAGGATCGATGCACGTCCAGGCGAAGGAAGGATCCTATCGGCGCGATCAATAGGACGGCCGCCCTCCCCCGGTTCCCGCGTTTCCGCGGGCCGGTAAGAGGGCGGGATGCAGAATCTGAACGAGATCGAGACCTTCAGTGAACGACGACCGGCAGCAGCTCGAGTACCGGCGTGCTGGGCAACGGAAAGGCGAACTGTTCGCGCGCCGGGGGGAGGGCTTTCAAACCGCCGGAAAGGGACGAGGGAGTACCTTGGATCAGAAGCCCCGTTTCGCGCATCTGGCCGAGCAGGCTGCCCCAGGCGCCCGGTCCGGCCGGATCCCAGCGCAGCCGCTCATAGGCGGAATGCGACAGGTGGCCGTAGCGGGCGTTCGGGTCGAAGCTCACGCCGAGCGGGCAAGGCTCGAAACGCGGCTGGACCCAGGTCATCTCGTGGAACGATTCGAGCGGGTTCAGCACCATCTCCTTCATCGCGCCGAAGAAACGGTTGAGCTCGCGTAGCTGCCCCTCGTTCGACAGGCTGAAGACGGGCCATTCGGTCGGCCGGTTTTCGAGCAAGTCGCGCACGCGCCGGGAGCCGGAGAACTCGTCGTACGGATCGCTCGCTTCGATCAGCACGTCGCGGAACCGGGTGTCGACGGCGGCCAGACCCACGGCGCAGCACATCTGGAAATCGTGAGCGGTGACCGCCTTCGTACCGCCGGAGGGCCAGAGGCGCCTCACGGCCGCGAACTTCTCGTCGGTATTCGGATCGTCCACCTCGAGGACGGGTCCCGAGAAGTCGTCGAACCGCGTGCGGGTGATCATCTCGTGGAGCACCATGATCTCGTAGCGGCTCAGGGGAATGCCGTCCCCCATCAGCTTCGCCCGCAGATCCTTGAGCTCCTCGAAGCTCCGTCGCCCCGCCGCCAATTCCCAGCATTCCCGGTGGTAGTCCTCGTTCAGCAACAGGTACCCCAGCGCACCCCAGAGACCTTTCATGATGTCCTCCAGAAGAGTTCGGCAGGCTTGAGCGCCGCCGGTTCTATCTGGAGAGACGGGGGTGGATGAATTTTTCCGGGAGGGAGGAGAAAAAAGGTGGGCGAAGCGGACTGGGGGACTTGGGACGGCTTGGCGGGATCCTCAGTTCGCCGAGCACTTCGCCATGAGCTCGAGTGCGTCGTTGTAGATCGTCCAGGAGGTATAGAAATCTTCCACGATGAGCCCCCTTTTCTCAAGCACTCTTCCTTGCAAAACGTCTCTCGCCGAATCGCATCGATTCTCAGCCTTCAGGACTCGCGCCCGCGAGAGGGCAATCTGAGGGTCGCCCCGAAGATCCATTGCATCTTGACTCGCATCCATGGCGAGATGGACCTCCCCTCGGCGGAGAGCCAGCTCCCCCTGGAGCTGCCGATCGAAGCTCGTGCTGAGGTCGCTTTCATAGTCTTGCGCCAGACCTCGAACGATTCCGGCGAACCTCGTCGCGAGCGCTATGTTTCCCGCTTCGAGGCTGACCATCGCGGCATTTCGGAAGATTTTCAGATTCGTCGGCAGATGAGGCCATTGCAAAATTTGAGAGAGCTTTTCCGATGCATCATCCGGTCTTCTCAAGCGAACCAAACATCTGGCGATCAGAATCGAGCGAACGGCGGCATTTCGAGTAAAGGACTCCTGATTGTCGACATTCGAAGAAGCAATCAGCGCCGTCAGCGCTTCTCGGTACTTCAACTGGTACATCAGCGACTTCGCCAAAAGAATATTTGCCGTGCTCGAATCTCCAGGATCGAGAGGCCGCGAAGCCATGTCGCTGAAAACCCTCTCAGCGCCGGTCACATTACCCATCGCCATGAGGATCGTTCCTTCAAGCCAGAAGACATTGGGATCTGGCGAAAATCGTCGCTTCAAATCGGGAAGGAGCGCGAGGGCCTTCTGACCTTGACCCGCAGCTGAAAGCACGGTGGCAAATAAACTGGCTTCGGTCTCCCCCTCCGAGTTCTGGATCTCCTCAGCATAGCGCATCGCCTGGTCCGGGGACCCTAGGTTCAACAGCGCGAAGGCAATTTGCTTCTTGACTTCATCGTCCCCTCGGATGTCGCCAACGGCTCGGAATTCTCGTATTGCTTCTCGGTAATCCAGAAACAGGACGGCTTTCCAGGCACGAACCAGGTGGCAATCTCGCGAGGGTGAGTTCCTACACAGCGGCTCCGATACCTCGGCGGCTTCGAACGCACTCGTGTAGTTTCCATCGGCCGATTGAAAGGACATCCATCGCCAATAGATCCCGGGAAGCTTCGGATAATGGCGTCTTGCGGTTTCCAGGTATGGAATTGCCTCTTGCATCCTACCTTCACGGGCAAACTCATCTGCCTGTTTCAAAGCCTCCATCGCGATGGCCAGCTCTCGTCGGTCACGCGCTCGAAGGATCCACACTGCCGCTAAGGCAATTAGCGCAAGAATCGCGACTACGAGAAGGGACCGTCGTATTTTCCGCTTCCGTTCCTGCCGTTCGCCAAGAAACCGCCCCAGCTCTCGCTCGAGCTGCGTCTCGTCCCCCCGTTTCTTCGGATCTCGATCGAGCGCCCGCTCGACCGCGGCGACGAAGGTGCCGGGCAGGTCTTTTCTCACCTCTTTGAGCCAGCGTCGCTCCCTCTCGCGATGCGCGGCGCGCAGTTCGTCGAGGCTGCCTCCCGAGATCGGGAACTCACCCGTCACGAGGTAGAACAGCAGTACGCCGAGGGCGTAGAGATCGGAAGCCGGCGATGGGGCTTCGCCTTCGAATAGCTCGGGGGCGAGGTAGAGGGGCGTTCCGGAGAGCGACGTCTCCTCTCCGTCGAGCCGCACGTCGCGACCGACACCGAAGTCGGTGAGAACGATCCGCCCATCCTCTTCCCGCACCACGTTCTGCGCCTTGACGTCGCGGTGGACGATCCCCTGCCCGTGGACCGCCATCAGCGCGCGGCAGAGGGAGACTCCGATCTCAGCCGCCTCGCGGGGCTCGAACCGGCCCTTCTCTTCGAATAGCTGGGCGAGGTTCTTGCCTTCGAGGAATTCCATCCAGAAGCCGACCCGCCCTTCAGCTCCCGCCGCGCCATGGACGGTGGCCACGTTCGGATGGCGGACTCGGGCGAGAAGGCGCCCCTCGCGGAGAGTCTCCTCCTCCCGTTCCGACCTTCGCCGCGAAGGGCGGATCAGCTTGAGCGCGACGATCCGGTCGAGGCGTGGCTCGCGCGCTTTGTAGACGTCACCGAACGAGCCGCGGCCGATCCGTTCCAGGATCTCCAGCTCGCCCCAGCGATCCGGGATCTCGGCAGGTTCCTCTTCGTCGTCGTCGAGAGAGCCCGTGAGGCCTGCCTCCGCGAGCCAGGCGCGGTGAAAGGTGGCGATCTCCGAGATCGCTTCGAGCGAGCGGATCCGCTCCCGCTCTTCGTCGTTCGCGGCGGTCGCTTCCGCTTCCTGCCAATCGATAGACTGGCCGTCAGCGATCGCGTCGATCAGGGCGTCGAAGCGAGGATCGCTCGCCCCGTCCTCGTCGCCCTCTTGTTGCCCAGCCGAATTGTCCTCGACGTCGCTCACGGAACCATCAGCTTGATCAAGCGAACGATGGCCCGCCGGACCCCTACCCGGGCGGCGTCGCTACTCGCCTTGCGGCAAAAGAGCGCGACTTCGTTCCAATCCAGCTGGAGGTCGAGCCGCGCATGGAGCAACGCCTGATCTTCAGGGCTTAGGCGGTCGCGCGCCGACATCACCTGCTCGAGAGTCTCCTTCTTGATCGCCTCTTCGATCGCTGAAGGCTCTTGGGCGACCAGATCGGTCGCGGTTTCGTTGGCAGACGGACGGCGTTTCGCGCGCCGATGCTGGTCGACGAGGCAGCGGTCGACCGTCAACTGCAAGACCTTGTTGAACGCCCCGCTGTGCTTCGGATCGAAGAAGTCGATACGCCGGAAAGTGTGGGCCAGAGCCTCCTGGACCACATCGTCCGTCTCGACCAAACCGCGGGCGTGGCGTGGCAGCCGCCCGTGGGCCAAGCGGTGGAGACGGTCGCGGACCCGCTTCCAGAGCTTTTCGCGCGCTTCCAGGTCGCCGTTCTGGGCTCGGCGAATGAGCCCCCGGGTCGAGTCCATCGGGGATGACATGGCGGCCGGTTCTCGTCTCGCTAAATGAGGGGACCGATGATAGCCCTCTCGCTACGCCCGAACAATCGCCGATTCTGCATATCTCAACCACTCCCAGGCGGGCCCCTCCGGCTTCCTCGGGAAATCCACCCGGCTTCTGAAGAGCAGATACGGGATTTCATCTTTTTTGTTCGAAACCTGTTCGTTTTGCCCCAGCCGGGCGTTGATCCCAGGTGAAAGCCCCATACGCCCCCCGTTTCGCCTTGGAGGCGGGGACGCTTTGACCCGGGAGGGTTCGATGATTGCGATCGAGTCGAGAGGCGGCGGACGTGCGATGTTCGAGGAGCACTACGAGCTGATCCACAAGACGATCTACGGCGTTGCGCGCCGGAAGCGGCGGCTCGACTCGGAGAGCATCGAGGACTTCGCAGCATTCGCGTTCCTGAAGATTCTCGAGGACGACGCGGCGGTCCTGCGCGACTTCGAGGGGCGAAGCTCCCTTAAGACCTACTTGGTCACCGTGGTGCAACGGCTCTACCTCGATTTCCAGATCCAACGCTACGGCAAGTGGCGTCCCTCCCGCCGGGCGCTGCGGCTCGGCCCGCTCGCGATCGCCCTCGACCGGCTGCTCCACCGCGACGGCAGAAGCCTGCGCGAGGCGGCCGAGCGGCTGCGCGAGCTGGGGCTCGGCGACCACTCCCTCGACTCCCTCGCGGCGCTCGCCCGGAGCATCCCGAACCAGCGGCGCCGCCCCCGGCTGGAGCAGCTCGAACGGGTCGAGGAGGTCGCTTGCGACGGCGGGGTCGAGGAACGGCTCGTCGCGCGTGACCGGCACCGCGCGGCCTCCCGGGTGGGCGAGGCGCTCCAGCTCGCGCTCGCCGCGCTGCCCGAGGACGACCGCCGGATTCTCCGGCTGCGCTTCGAGGAGGAGCTCACCGTCCGGGCGATCGCGAGCCAGATCGGCGTCGAGGCGCGCCAGCTCTACAGCCGGTTCGAACGTCTGCTCGCGGGGCTGCGCCGGACCCTCGAAGCCGGGGGCGTCGGCAAGGGCACGGCGTTGCCGCTGCTCGACGGCTGGGCGCCAGACCTAGAGCTGTCGCTGGGTTAGAACGAACGTCTGATCGGAGTCGGCGCGCTACGGCCGACGCGATGTTGCGGCCGGCCAAGTAAGATCCGCCGTCCATGGCCGATCTGCCGATCGTCGTCGTCGGGGCCGGCGCCGCGGGGCTCGTGGCGTCGGTGTTCGCAGCTCGAGCTGGAAAGTCGCCCGTGGTGTTGCTCGAGGCGACACCGGACGGCGGTCGGAAGATCCTCGTCTCGGGCGGCGGCCGGTGCAACGTGCTGCCGGAGCGGCTCGCCCCCGAGCGGTTCGTGACCGATTCCTCCCCCAACACGCTGCGCAAGATCCTCACCTCGTGGCCGCTCGTCGAGCAGAAGGAGTTCTTCGAACGGGAGGTCGGGGTGCCGCTCGCGTTCGAGGAGGAGAGCGGCAAGTGGTTTCCCGCTTCGAACCGCGCCCGCGACGTGCGCGACGGGCTCGTCGCCCTCGCCCGCCAGGGCGGCGTCGAGATCCGCGCCGGCCGTCGAATGGCCGATCTCGTGCGCTCCGCCGACGGAACCTGGACAGTTCACTTCGAGAAAGGTCCGCCGCTTCGGGCGGCGCGCGTCGTCCTCGCGACCGGCGGCCTGTCTCTTCCCGGAACCGGAAGCGACGGCTCCGGTCTCGCGGTCGCGCGGCGGCTCGGTCTCTCGGTCGTCCCGCCGTACCCGGCTCTCACCCCGCTCACTGGGGCAGGGCACGCGGACCTCGCCGGCATCTCGCTCGTCGCGCGCCTCGAAGCGCCCGGCACCGGCCGGTCGGCGGAGGGCGGGTTTCTCTTCACCCACCGGGGATGGAGCGGGCCGGCGGTGCTCGACCTCTCGGATGTAGTGTCGCGGCCGAGGGTACCGGTCGGCGCGGCCGAACCGAGGCTTCGCGTCCGTTGGTGCGCGCTCGACGAGCGGGCCTGGGACGAGGCGCTCCGCGGCGGTTCGGGGACTACGGGATCGGTTCTCCGGCGCCACCTGCCGGACCGTTTGGCCGAACGCCTGCTCGCGGAATCGGCGATCGACTCCAGTCTTCCGCTTGCCCAATTGACCCGCGAAGCGCGCAAGCGCCTGATCGCCGCGCTCGCCCGCTATCCCCTGCCGGCGACCGGCGACCTGGGCTACCCCAAGGCGGAGGTGACCGGAGGGGGGGTCCATCTGTCGGAGGTGGACCCCCGGACGATGGAGTGCCGGAAGCTCCCCGGCCTTTTTCTATGCGGCGAGATCCTCGACGCCTTCGGGCCGATCGGCGGCCACAACTTCGCCTGGGCTTGGGCGACGGGCCGGGCTGCCGGGCTCGGCGCGGCCGGCACCGCGAAGATCGACGTGTCCCGCTCTTGAACGGCGCTCGCTGGCGCTATTCTCTCCGGGCCAGCAAATCCCTCATCCAGGCGCTCATCCACGGAGGATCCAGCATGACCGGTAGGACCCGTCCGGTTTCGTCCACGCTCGCCGCCGTCTCCCTCCTCGCCGTCGCGCTCGTCCTCTCCCCCGGCTCCCCGGCGTCCGCTCGGACGCAGAAGCCGCCGCTCCACGCCGCTCACTGGCTCGCGATCACGGGCAAGCCCCTGGCGGCCACCGCCGGCTCGATGATGTTCCAAAAAGGGGGCAACGCCGTCGACGCCGCGGCCGCCATGCTCGCCGCGGCGTGCACGATGTGGGACACGCTCAGTTGGGGGGGCGAGACGCAGGCTTTGATCTACAACCCGAAGACCGGCCAGGTCGTCGCGCTGAACGCGCTCGGCGTCGCGCCGACCGGGGCGACGCCGGAGTTCTTCCGCGGACAGAAGCTTCGCTATCCCCCGGAATACGGTCCGCTCGCGGCGGTCACCCCGGGAACCCCCGGCGGCCTGATGACCATGCTCGCCGAGTGGGGGCGGCTATCGCTCGCCGACGTGCTCGCCCCGGCGATCCAGATGGCGGACGGCTTCCCGATCGAGGCGCAGCTCGCCGACACGATCGCTCGGCAACAGGAACGCCTCTCGGCCTGGCCGTATTCGAAGGCGGTCTTCCTTCTCCACGCCGACCGCGCGCGCCAGGCGCCGGACGCGGGCGAGATGTTCCGCCAGCCGGATCTCGCGCGGACGCTCCGCCGGCTGGTCGAGGCCGAGGCCAAGGCAAAGGCCGCGGGGAAGAACCGCCGCGAGGCGATCCTTGCCGCCTACGACCTCTTCTATAAGGGAGACCTCGCGCGTGAGCTGGTCGCGGCGGCGCGCGAGCAAGGGGCTCTCTTCACCGAGGCCGATCTCGCGAACTGGCGGGTCAAGCTCGAGAAGCCGGTCTCGGTCGACTACAAAGGGATCGAGGTCCTGAAGCTCGACACCTGGACGCAGGGTCCGGCGTTGCTCCAGGCGCTCAACCTGCTCGAAGGGGAGGACCTCAAAGGGATGGGCTACGACAGCGCCCGCTACGTCCACACGGTCTCTCAGGCGATGCACATGGCGTTTGCCGATCGCGATTTCTACTACGGCGATCCGGCGTTCGCGCCGGACGAGCCGCTCGCGGGGCTGCTCTCGAAGGAATACGCCAAAGCGCGCTGGTCGCAGTTCGATCCGGCGAAGAACCGTTCCGATCTCGGCCCCGGCGATCCGTATCCGTTCAACGGGGGAAAGAACGGGAAGAACCCATTCCCCGATCTCTTGAAGGCGTGGAATTCCGGCGCCGCGACCGGCGCGAACCGGCCGGGCTGGCAGGTCTCGTCGCTCACGGCCGACGAAGCGTTTCATGCCGGGACGACCTCGGTGCTCGCGTCCGACGCCGAGGGGTGGGTCGTCTCGATGACTCCCTCGGGCGCCTGGGTGCCGGCGGTCATCGCGGGCAAGACCGGCATCGGTCTTTCGCAGCGGATGCAGAGCTTCGTCACCGCGCCGGAGGACGGCCCGTTCAACGTCGTCGAGCCGGGCAAGCGGCCGCGGGTGACCCTCACCCCGACGCTCGCGATGAAGGGGGGCAAGCCGTTCCTCGCGTTCGCCGTGCAGGGGGGCGACAGCCAGGACCAGAACCTGCTGCAGTTTTTCTTGAACGTGGTCGAGTTCGGGATGACCGTCCAGGAGGCGACCGAGGCGGCGAACTGGAACACCTACCAGATGCGCAGCTCGTTCGGCGATCACAAGATCGAGCCCGCGCGCCTCACGCTCGCCGAGGCGACCTCGCCCTGGGTACGCGACGAGCTGCGGAAGATGGGCTATCGGCTCGATTTCGAAGAGCGCACGTCCGGGCCGATCAACGCGATCCAGATCGACGCCGCCCACGGCACGATGTGGGGCGGCTCCTCGAATCATGGCGAGGACTACGGCATCGCCTGGTAGAAGGGACGGAGAGCGCTCGAAGGGGGTAACAAAAAGGCGGGCCTGGCGGCCCGCCTTTCGTTTCGTAGCGAACGGCCTAGGAGTTACGGCTTTTCGCTGAAGTGGAGGTCGAACTCCCAGAAGTAGTTCGGGCTCTCCGTGAAGGTCACGCAGTCGGTCGAGATGTAGGAGAGACCGGACGGCACGAAACCGTCGCTCCGCATGTCGACCGCCGGGCGGTTCGACTTGTTGCTGAAGTTCGGGGTCGACGGCGTGTTCGGGGTCTTCGCGACCAGGAACACGTGGGTCTGGGTGCCGAGGCGATAGGCGTCGAAGATCTTCTTCGACAGGTTCTTGCGGGTGAAGAACCAGGGCATACGCTCGAACTGCTGGATACCGAAGTTCGTCGTCGTGTCGAGCGGCTGGGCCAGGTTGATGTTCGCGTTGGTCCCCTTGACCGTGCCGAACGCAAGCCAGAGCTGCTGCATGACGCAGGCCTGCGACTGGTCGCCCGAAACGCCTTCGATGATGCCCGTGGTCAGCGGCAGCTCACGGCTGGCGTCGGCCGCGGCGAGCTGGCTGATCGGGAAGTCGACCGCGTAGCAGGAGCCCGGCGTGTCGTTGAAGTCGGTCATGTTCGGCGGACCGGCGTTGGTGACCGCGGTGATGCGGTTGGTGATGAAGTTGACGTTGGAAACCAGCGGCGCCGCGGCGGTGACGGTCACCGGGGTGCTGTCTCCCGGACTGACCTCCTTCGCCGATTCGGCCGCTCCGTTCCAAAACTCCTCGGGGAACGCGTTCAAGCCGTAGGTGCCGCCCAAGCTCGCGACCGAGCCGACCGAGGCGACGCCCTGCGGGAAGAAGTCCACCGCTTCGAGGTTCACGTCGTAGGTGCCGAACGGCACTACGAGGCTGTACTTGCCGTCGACGACCCCTTCGGCCGCCGGCAGCGTCGTCGAGGCGAGCGTCGTCGTGTTGACCGCGACGCGGGCGTTGCCCACGTACACCGCGTCGACCAGGTTGCGGGTCGTGTGGTCGATCGCCGTTACGTCGCCGCCGAGCACCGGCAGGTTGAGGTTGCCGTGGGTGACGTTGCCCTCGATCTTGCCGTACACGCTGCTGAACGCCACGTCGCCCGCCTGGAGCGCGGCCGGACCGGAGGCCGCGGTCCCCTCGGGATAGAGGGTCGAGGCGGCGATGATGTCGTCCTGCTCGAGCGTCCGCAGGTTCAAGAAGTAGAGCGGGTCGTCGAAATCGAAGAAGTTGTACATCGAGGCGTCGTTCGGGTTCGTCAGGTCGTTCTGGTTCGGAATCGTCGAGACCGTGAGCCCCATCGCGAAGCCGAAACGGAAGACCATCTCCTTGTTGAAGTCGGTCGACCGCGGATCGATGTTCGCGGTCAGCTGGCCGACGTCCGAGGTGGTCGTGAAGCGCCAGCCGTTCGAGGCCTTCGTGTTGATGACGATGTCCATGTCGAGGATCGTGCCGCCCGGATAGTCGCCCGCCGGCCACTCGACGTCGCCGTCACTGTCGACGTCGGTGCAGGTCGAGATCGTGTCCGAAACGTCGGAGTCGCCGTCACCGTCGAGGTCGTTGCCGTTGGCGAAGGTCGAGAGCTCGACCAGGCGGGTCGGGATGCTCGAGGAGATGCCGGTAAAGCCCGCGCCGGTCCGGAACGTGATCTCGTTGATCGTGTCGAACTTGCGAACGCCGGCGTTGGCGTAGTCCGCGCCCAACTGGAACTGGATATAGGAGGTCGGGATCTGGTTCCACTGGTCCATCGCCGTCTGGATCTCGGTCTTCGCCGCGGCGACGGTCAAGAACGCCGCACCCAGCGGGTTCGGAACGGGATCCTGCGTGTTGTTCACCCGGAAGACCATCGGGATGCAACGCGGATCCATGCGCAGCGGCACGAAGTTGCCGTACACCTGACCCGCGATCGACGACGGCACCCGGCCGGTGATGTCGGTCACCAGCTGAAAGCCGCCCGCGTGCGCGACGCCCGCACCGAGGGTCAGTGCGAGAATCGCGACGAGCCCTAGGGCCGTTCGTTTCACCATTTCGCTTCTCCTTGGCCCTAAAAGGCCGAATTGTTGCTCCCCACAGGGGACGCTCTACGATGTCTGCGGCAAGGTCGGCTCTGCCCGGCCTCGGCCGTCGCTCCGGTAACCCGGAATCTCGGCGACGCCAAACGAAGACCCCCGCGGTCACCCTCCGCTCGGAGCGCGAGCCGGCTGTCAGGAGGATGGCGGAGATGTGGTTCGGTAGGCCGGACCTGGGTCCACGACAACAGTGCGGTCAGGAAAGAAATCCGGGACATGGCGAGCGCCGTATAAGGTCCCAACATTCAGCGAAGCTCGAACGTACCAGGGAAAGCAACCGAGCGGTTTCCCGGAGCTTTGCCGATGCCCTAGACCTGCCTTCTCTCCACCCCCCAGCCGTTTCCAACCCTCGCGTCGCAACCGATTTCTCGGACCCGCCGTGGCGTTCCCAGGCGGCATCCGTGGATCGGCCCGACACTCCGCGACTCGCGAACGTACCAAGGAATGAAACCGAGAGACTTTCCTGGAGCTTCGACGATGCCGCATCCCCTGTCCTTGTCCCTCGCCCCGAGCCGTTCCCGAAAGTGGCGCAGCCGCCGATTCCTCGGTCTCGCCGCGGCGTTCCTCGGCGGCTTCCTGGGCCAAGTCGCTTTCGCCGGGGAAGACCGCTGGACCCCGTTCGGCCCCAGCGGGGGCTCCCTCGATTCGCTGGTCGCAAGCCCCGGCGGCGAGGTCTACGTCACCACCTCTTACGCCGCGGGAGAGATCTGGCAGCGCCCCACCGCCAACGTGCCCTGGCGTTGGCGCGGCCACGGACTCGGCAAGCCGGGCGCCGTCCCGATCGCGCTCGCGATCCATCCGCTGAACCCCAAGGCGCTCTGGGCGGTCGCGACGATCACACCCTCGAGCGAAACCCAAGCGGTGTACCGCTCGACCGACGCGGGGGCGACCTGGAGACGGCTTTCCGTCGGCGACGCCGATTTCCGAGTGATCCGCCTCACGATCGCGCCGACACGCAATTCGGTCGTCCTGTTCGCGGAAACCGGAGGCCATGCGCCGAAACGCCTGCTGCGCTCGACCGACCTGGGCGTCACGTGGATGGTGGTTCCGGGACGGCTCGGCCCGGTCGCGGCGCCGCCCGGCGAGCCCGGCACGGTCTACGCGGTGGCGGCTTCCGGTTCTGGAATCGACAAGAGCGTCGACGGCGGGAAGACCTTCGGACCGACCGCGGCCTTGCCGGTTGACGCCGAGGACGCGGTCCTCGCGCTCCACGCCACCTATGGGCGCCCCTCGATCGTCCTCGCCTCATTGCGGGCGGGCGGCCTTTTCCGCTCCCTCGACGGCGGACGATCGTGGCGCCGCTCGGGCTTTTCCGGTGAAGGCCCCTCCGCGCTCGCCTCGGAACCGGCGAACCCGAAGAAGATCTACGCGGCGGTTTCCGGGTTGGGGCTCTACCAGAGCCAGAAAGGGGGCCAGGTCGGTAGCTTCGTCCCGATCGCAGGTTTCGCCTTCACGCCACTCCAGATCGTCGCGGTGACCCACGTCGCGGCGGCTCCCGGCGGTCCCTACTTCCTCGCCGGCTCGGAGCTCTATAGGCCGGCGCCGCAACATTCCTTCGCCCCGGTCGAAGCCGCAGGCATCGAGGCGTTCGGGGTTCTCGAGGTCCGCATTCATCCGCTCGACTCGAGATACCAGATGGTCCGGACATTCACCAGGTGCCTCGACTCGTTCTGCCTTGCTCGGACGCTGCTTTCGACCGACGGCGGGACCACGTTCACCCGGCTCGGCGCGCAGATCCAGCCTCGGCGTTTCCTCGATTTCCTCGATCTCGCCTTCGACCCGAACGAGCCGCGTCGCTGGCTGATCGCGACGGGCTTGGGCTCCATCCTGCACGATCCGGGGGATCCTGGCCTCGGCCATTCGATCGGCGGAGGTCCGGGAACGAGCGCGACGGTCGAATTCACGGCCGGCGGCGCCCTCCTCGTGGGCGGTTTCTTCGGGATCCAATGGAGTGAAGACCAGGGAGTCACTTGGACGACCTCGCTCGACGGGACGATCCCGCCGAGCCCGGAGCACCCAGCCGGCGGGCGGAGAGAGATCACCGAGCTCACCGCGAACCCCTTCGATCCGAGCCGCGTGATCGCCCGGACACTCGAATACACCACCGGGCTTCCCCGCGAAACCGGCAAACCGGTCCTCTACAAGAGCGCCGACGCTGGCAAAAGCTGGACGCTGCTCCGCCAAGGAATCGCCGACGTGGAATTCATTCCCGGAGCTCCGGCGAGCTTCTACCTCCTGGTTCCGACCGCCTCCAGAACCGAGCTGAGGCGCAGCGACGACTTTGGCGACACGTCGAATCCGATCCGATCCTTCGATCTCGCGGAGAGTGCGCGCGACATTGCGGCCGATCCGAGCGCGCCGGGAGTCCTCTATCTCGCGTCCGCCCGAGGCGTCACGAAGAGCGTCGACGGAGGCCTTAGCTTCCAACCCACCGCGGGAGGCTTCAACCCGTTCGGTCCGTACCGGCAGTGGGTCGGCGCGGTCCAGGTCGCGCCGGACGGCCGCCTGATCGCGAGCCCCGTCGACGGCGGCCTGTTCCAAAACCGGCTGTCGGACCGATAAGAACTCAGCCGAGCGCCGCGAGCATCGCTTCGAGCACCTGCTCGACGCTCAACCCCGTGGCGTCGAGGCGCACGTAGCGGTCGTCGCAGACGAGCGGCGACTCGGCGCGGCTCCGGTCGCGCCGGTCGCGCTCGGCGAGATCGGCCTCGACCTCCTCGCGCGGCACCTCGCGTCCGGATTCGGCGAGCTGGGCACGGCGGCGCTCCGCGCGCACGGCCGGATCGGCGTCGAGGAAGAATTTGTGCCGGGCGTCGGGCAAGACACGGGTGCCGATGTCGCGCCCCTCGAGCACGCCGCCGAACCGCTCGGCCGTCTCGCGCTGGAGCGCCACCATCCGAGCGCGGACCCCCGGATGGGCGGACACCGCTGACGAGGCGCGGCCGACCTCCGGCGTGCGAATCCGCGATTCGACGGGAACGCCGTCGAGCAGCACGTGGTACCCGCCGTCGTCGGCCGGAGCGAGGCGCACATCCGCCCGCGCGGCGAGAGCTTCGACGGCGGGCCCGTCGTCGGGATCGAGCCCCTGGTCGAGCGCGGCGAGCGCCAACGCCCGATACATCGCCCCGGTATCCAGATAGGGCACGCCGAGCCGCGCCGCGAGCCGGCGCGCGAGCGTCGACTTGCCCGCGCCCGACGGGCCGTCGATCGCGACGACGAGCGGCGCCGCTCGATCTCCGTCGATCCCTGGGTTCGTGGTGCTCACCTTCCCTTGCGCCCCCCGGATCTACCTCCCGGGGATCCCGGGCGTCCCGGTCGACTCCCAGGCCGGCCTCCCGGTCCTCCGGGGCGGGCCCCCGAGCGGGGTCCCGACCGATCCGGCGCCGGCCGGCCCGAACCGGACCGATTCGAACCGGGCCCCTTCCCCCCCGGACGGGCCGAGCCCCCGCCGCCCGCCGAACGGGGCGAGCCGGGCCTTCCGGTCGGCGTTCCGCCCACCCGCTCCTTCCCGCGTCCCGGGGCGGCAGGGCGCCCGCTGACGGGGCGGTCGGAGGAACGGCCCGCCGAAGGTCCAGCCGAACGGCTCGCCGGCCGGCCGGCCGAACGACCCCGCTCCTCCCTCTCGATAACCGGAGGCGGGTACGGGGCGGTTCGCGACCGCGGAGCCCGGGGCGCCGCGACCGCGGGGCGAGGCGGCCTGCCGCCGCCCTCTTCCCGCCTCGGCGAACGAACGCCCTGCGGCACCCGAGCCCGACGCGCGTACGACGTGCTCTCCGCTTCGAAATCGAAGTCGCCTCGCCCCTCGGCTTCCCTCGAAGCCTGAGGCATGCTGCGCGGCGGACGCGGCGCGGGGCGACCGCCCCGCTCTTCCCCGGCGGGACGGCTCGCGGTGCCCGCCCGGCGCGGCGCGGCGGGCCGAACCTCCTCGGCCGACGGGAGCCGGACGGTCCGAGAGATCCGCTCCGGGCGAGCCTCTCGGCTCTCCGGACGGCGCCGCGGCTCGTCTTCGAAGCTTTGCGGCGGCCGAGCGGCCCGCGGCGGACGCGGCGCGTCGGCCGCTTTCTCTTCGCCTTTCGGTCGCCAGCGGCGGATCTCGGGGAAGCGCTCCGACGTGCCCGTCGGCGCTTGGGTCTTCCCCCCGGGAGTTTTCCCGCCGGCCAGCCTCGGCAGCGGATCGCTCGGCCGGCTCCCTTGGCGCAGCGTCTCGACCTCGCGCGGCGTGAGCTCACGGATCGCGCCGAGCGGCAAGTTCGGATCGGAGAGCGAGCCGATCGCCACCCGCCGCAGCTTCGCCACGGGATGGCCGATGCGCTGGAACATCTCGCGAATCTGCCGCGTCCGGCCTTGGGACAGCTCGACGTTCCACCAGGTGTTGTCGCTGTCGACCCCCTTGGGGCGGGAGACCGATCGGTGCTCGATCCGGCAGGGAGCGGTCCGCTCGCCGTCGAGCACGATCCCCTCGCGCAGGCGGTCGAGGTCGCGCTCCGCCGGCCGGCCGAGGACCTTCACCTCGTAGGTTTTGCGGCAGCCGTAGCGCGGGTGGGCGACCCGATGGGCGAAGTCGCCGTCGTCGGTGAGCAGCAGGAGCCCTTCGGTGAGGAAGTCGAGCCGCCCCACGGGAACCAGCGCTTTGCGCAGTCCCGGCGGCACCAGGTCGATCACGGTCGGGCGGCCGCCCGGATCGGAAACCGTCGTCATCACGCCGCGCGGCTTGTTGAGCAGCAGATAACGATGCTCCTTGGGGAGCACGATCCGCTTGCCGTCGAGCTTGATCGAGTCGTGCTCCGGATCGGCTTTCTGCCCCAGCTCGGCGGGCTGGCCGTTCACCGTCACCCGCCCTTCCGTGATCAGCTCCTCCGCCTCGCGGCGCGAGCTCACTCCGGCTCGGGCGAGGATCTTCTGAATGCGGTCGCCCGCGCGCGTCTTCGGGTCGCTCATCGTTGGCTCCCGGCCTCGGTGGACGCCGAGGCCTCCTCGCGTTCTTCAATCTCTTCGTGCGCGGCGATCAGCTCCCGCTCGCGCGACTCGTCGGCCGCGGAGAGCGTGGCGATCGCCGCCTCGGTGGTCTCGCCGCCTCCCGCCTCAGCCGCCACTCCGGATTCGCTCGACTCCGGCGCCTCGGCCGGCGCCGACTCCGTTTCTGGTCCGCCGAGCGAGCGATCCACCAGGCTCGGGTCGCTGCCGAACGTCTCTTCGAACTCTTCGAGCGGCGGCAGGTCGGCGAGGCTCTTCAAGCCGAAATGCACCAGGAACTCGCGCGTCGTGCCGTAGAGGAACGGCTTGCCCACCACCTCTTTCCGCCCGGCGATCCGCACCAGCCGGCGCTCGAGCAGCGTCTTCAAGGTGCCCGCGGCGCTGACGCTCCGCAGCTCCTGGATCTCCGGGCCGGTGATCGGCTGCCGGTAGGCAACGATCGCGAGCGTTTCGAGCGCCGCCATCGAGAGCTTGGTCCCGGAGGAGACGTCGAAGAAGCGGCGCAGCCAACCGACCAGCTCCGGCCGGGTGGCCAACCGCACGCCCCCCGCCACCTCTTCGGCCATGAAGCCCCGGCCGACCGTGGGGCCGAACCGTTCGAGAACGGCGTCGATCGCCCCCTCGGCTTCCGGCCGGTCCTCCTCGTCGAACAACTCGACCAGCCGAGCCCGTGGAACGGGCTCGGAGGAGACGAACAGGATCGCCTCGATCGCGGATTCCATCTCCGCCCGCTCGGTCGGGCGTCGCTCGCGGCGACGTTTCGGGGCCGCGGGGGCGCTGGTCTCCCCCTCCGCGATGGCGCCGGAATCCTCTACGGCTTCGGCGGACTCCACGGGCTCCCCGCTCCCCACCGGCTCCTCGCTTTCGGCCTGCGGGGTCTCCTCGGTCTCGTCCTCGCCGATTTCCTCGACCTCGGCCTCAGAGGCCTCCTCCACCTCGGCCCCCTCGACCTCCTCGGTTTCGTCAGGCTCCTCGGTCTCCTCGGTCTCCTCGAGGGGCCCGGCTTCGGGAGCTTCTTCCTCCAAGGCCGCAGACTCCGGCGCCGCGGATTCTTCGACGGCCTCGGGGGTCTCCTCTCGCGAAGCCATCGGAGGTATCGGAGCCATAGGCTCTTCGCTTTCTTCGTTCATCCGAGCAACGTCTCCAATTCGTGATGTCCCACCTCTCGGGTCGTGCGGTACAGCAGCAGCTCGCCGTCCCCTGTCTGATGGATGCGCACCAGGTTCAGCCGCGCGAGCTCGAGGACGGCGAGGAAGCAAGCGATCGCCTCGGAGCGGCAAGAGCGGTGGCGCAGGTCGTCCAACAGGTCGTACGGCCGCGCGGGCGAGAGGACCGAAAGCAGTCGATCGAACTGGCTCCGCACCGAATAGGTCTCGCCCGACAGCTGCATCGCGGGCGGGTGTTCCTTGTCGTACCGCTCGAGCGCCTTCTTGAAGGCGCCGAGCAGATCGAACAGCGAAACCTCGCCCAGATCGATCGTCGCCTCTTCGGGCTCGGGCTCGGGGCCGAGGTCGATCTTGCCGGGTTTCCTCGGCCAGACGCCGGCGCGCATGCGGTCCACCTCGGCGAGCGACTGCGCGGCGTCCTTCAAGCGCCGGTACTCGAGCAGTCGCGTCACGAGGTCCTGCCGCGGGTCTTCCTCGATCACCTGGCCGTCGAGCGTCTTCGGCCGCGGCAGGAGCAGGCGCGATTTCAAATGGATCAGCAGCGCCGCCTCGTAGATGTACTCCGCCGCGATGTCGAGATTCAGAATCTCCATCAGCGCCAGGTACTCGTGGAACTGATCGCAGATCGTGGCGACCGGGATGTCCGAGATCTCGACCTTGTTGACCTTGATCAGCTGGAGCAGCAGGTCGAGCGGACCGTCGAAGACCGGCAGGTGCACCCGCCACGAGGCCGGCAGCAGTCCCGGCGTCGGGATGTCAGAACGGATCTCCCGGCTCACGCCGTCGCCTTCGGCGCGAGCACCGCGCGATAGTCGAGCTTCATCGCCGCGCGCGCCCGTTCCATCGTCTCCTGCGCCATCTCGCGCGCCTTGGCCGATCCCTGGATCAGCACGTCCATCAACGAGCCGCGGTCGCCCACCAGCTCGGCGCGCCGCTTCTGCATCGGCTCGAGGAACGCGATGATCTGCTCGGCGAGGATCTTCTTGTCCTCGACACAACCGATCTCGGCCGCGAGGCAGCGACGCTCGACGTCGGACACCAGATCGGGCGGCGAGATCAGCTTGTGAAACTGGAACAGGTTGCAGACGCTCGGCCGCCCCGGGTCCTTCTTGAACAGGCGCTCCGGGTCGGTGAACATCTCCTTGCACTTCCGGCGGATCTCGTCCGGCGAATCGGACAGGTGGATCGCGTTGCCGTACGACTTCGACATCTTGCGGCCGTCGATCCCGGGCACCTTCGGCGTCGGCGTGAACAGCGCCCGCGGCTCCGGGAAGACCTCCTCCTGGTAGAGGTAGTTGAAGCGCCGGCCGATCTCGCGGCTGATCTCGATGTGGCTCGCCTGGTCCTCGCCCACCGGCACGAAATGGGCGCGATAGATCAGGATGTCGACCGTCTGGAGCACCGGATAGCCGAGGAAGCCGTAGGTGTGCAGGTCCTTGCTCTCGATCTGCGCGATCTGCTCTTTGTAGGTCGGCACCCGCTCGAGCCAGCCGAGCGGCGTGATCATCGAGAAGAGCAGGTGCAGCTCGGCGTGCTCGGGCACCATCGACTGGACGAAGATCACCGATTTGTCCGGGTCGAGCCCGGCGGCGATCCAGTCGGCCACCATCTCGAGCGTGTTGTCGCGGATCTCCCTGGTCTCGGCGTAGTCGCTCGTGAGCGCGTGCCAATCGGCCGCCATGTAGAGGCACCGATAGCGGTCCTGGAGGTCCACCCAGTTTTTGAGCGCGCCGAAGTAGTTGCCGAGATGGATACGGCCGGTCGGGCGCATGCCCGAGAGGACGATCTGCTGTGGGGTCACGGGAGGCCTCCGGAAGCTACGTCGAGATGACCAGGTTCAAGAGCACGAGAAACGGAACCAACGTCACCTGAAAAAACGGCGTCACCGCGAACGCCGAGCAAAACAGGTAACCGAAAGGACGGATCGCCTGGAGCCGCGCGATCCAGCTCGCGGGCGCCAGCTGCAGCAGGATCATGCCGCCGTCGAGCGGCGGGATGGGCAGCAGATGGAAGAGCGCGAGGAACGCGCTGATCACGGAAGCTTGCACCAGGGTGAAGACGACGGGGAAACCGGCGAGCCCGAACGCGGGAGACGACGGATCGGAGAGGGCACCGCCGAGCATCGACATCCGCGCCGCTTGCTTGGCCTCCGGCCCCATGACGCGCACGGCAATCCCCACCGCGAGCAGCGCCAGCAAGGAGAAGGCCGCGTTGGCGGCCGGTCCCGCGGCGCTCACCAGCAGCGAATGCCAGCCCGGCCGGCGGAGGTTGCGCGCGACGATCGGCACCGGACGCGACCAACCGAACGCGACCGGCACCGACAGGGCGACGAGCGCGGCCGGCAGGATCACCGTGCCGAACAGGTCGAGGTGCGCGAGCGGATTGATCGACACCCGGCCGAGAGCCCGCGGCGTGGGGTCGCCGAACCACTCCGCCGCCCGCGCGTGCGCCGCCTCGTGAAGGGTCGCGAGGAACAGGACCAAGAGCAGCTGAATGGTCCCGAGGAACAGGACGTTTGCGGTCACGTGCGCCCTCCCGCGCCGGCTTCTGCCGGCGCCGCCCCGTGGACGGAAAACCGCGGCGGCTCGGGCAACGGATCCAGCAGGCCGCGCCAGAGCCCCTTGGCTTTGGACCGGACCGACCGCGCGTTGCCCCGCAGCCCCTCGCGCACGAACGCCACGGGCAGCGCCGCGAGATTCGCGGCGAGGAAGATCGAGCATGCGAGCGGCCCACCGTACCGGCGGACGAAGATCGCGTTACCCCGCCCGGTGTGAAAGGTCTTCGTCGGCGTATAGCCGCCGCCGGTCGAGGCCGCCACCTTGTGCCAGATCCGGCTCTCGGGCACGTAGCGCAGCCGATATCCGGCCGCCGAGGCGCGCCGGCACCAGTCGGCGTCGTCGACGTTGATGAAGTAGACCGGATCGAGCGGCCCCACCTCGAGCATCGCGTCGCGCGGCACGAGCAGGCAGCAGGTCGTCAGATACGTGACGTCGGCCGCCGCCGCGAACTTTGGGCCGAGCGGCTCGCGGTTGCCCCACTCCTCGGTGACCGTCTCGCGCCAGCGGAGGCGCCCGCCCGCGGCCCAGATCAGGTCGCGCGGCTCGAAGTAGAAGATCAACGGCCCGGCGGCCCCGACCGCGGGGTCCGCGCAAGCTTCGAGCAGCGGCTTCAAAAAGCCCGGATCGACCTCGACGTCGGTGTTGAGCAGCAGGATCCAATCGATCGAAGGATCTTCGAGCGCTCGGCGGATGCCGACGCCGTTGCCCCCCGCGAAGCCGAGATTCGCACCGGTCTCGATCAGCTCGGCGTTCAACCGGATTTCGCCCAGCCGGGCGCCCAGCCTCGTCACGGAGTCGTCGGTCGAGCCGTTGTCGACCACCAGGCAACGCAACCGGTGCGCCTCCTCGCTGGCTTCGAGCGAGGCGAGGGTGGCGAGCGTGTCCGAGGCGCCGTTCCAGTTGATCAGGACGACGGCGACCTTGCCCTCGAGAGGACGGCGCTCCGCCGACCGCGGCGTACCGTCGGCCGTCATGCCGCGTTTCCGATCCGGCCATCGAGGGCGCGGATGCGCCGCTCGGTCTCCATCAGCGCCGGCCGCGCGGTCCAGAGCGCCGCAAGCTGGAGCGCGAGCGCGGCGAAAAAGATCGCGTGGTGCCAATAGCGAGGGTAGAGCTCTCCCTGACGGATCATCGCCACCGCCCCCGACAAGAACGCGGCGAGCACGCCTAGGGCCGCGAGCGGAAGCCAGAGCCGGGCGCGGCGGACGGCGCGACGGCGGAGATCGTCCTCGTTCGGATCGAATCCGTGCGCGGCGACGCTTTTCCTGATCAGCCGTCCGGTTCCGGAGAGGTAGATCAGCATCCAGAGGTGGGCGAACAGGAGCAGGAGCGAGATCACGAGCGCGAGCAGGACGTGCAGCCGCACGTCGCCGTACCAGTGGTAGCCGCCGCCGGCCACCGCCAAAAGCCCCACGGCGGCCAAGCCGACCACGACGAGCAGGCCGCGCCCCAGGTAACCCCGTTTCGGGGTGTTCGCTCCGTTCTGCATGGCGTTTGGGATTCCTCGGTACCCTTTCCGCAGCGCCTCCCGGCGCGGCCGGTTCCTCGTCGTCCTCCCGGAGGGGGAGAACCGTCTACCCTGGTGACTTCGGCCGTCGTAAGACGCCCGGTTGGTTTCTACGCGGGACCGCGCCGCTCGACGATCTCCCGCCAGAGCTCGGCGACGACCTCGGGCCGATAGCGCTCGGTCACGCGCCTTCGCCCCGCCTCCCCCCGTCGAGCCGCCTCGGCCGGATTCGCCAGGACCTCGGCGAGCGCTCGTCCGAGCGCCGCGGGATCTTCGGCCGGCACCAGCCAGCCGGTCTCACCGTCGACCACCACCTCGGGGATTCCGCTCACGCGACTGGCGACGACCGGTACTCCCGCGGCCATCGCTTCGAGCACTACGAGCGGCATCCCCTCATAGGTGGAAGGCACGACCAGAGCGGAGGCTCGCGACAGGAGTCCGGCCACCCGCGGGGCGCTCGAGCGGCCGACGAAGGATACCGCACCCGAAGCCGCCAAGCCCAATTCCGTGGCCTTCGCTTCCAAAGCCGCCCGGTGCTCGCCGTCCCCGGCGATCAGAAGCCGGGCCGGCCGCGCCCCTCCCTCCGCCCTCGCCCGAAGCGCTTCGAACAGCACCTCCACCCCTTTGCGGATGCGCAATCGGCCGACGAACAACAGGTACCCCTCGCCATCCTCGGCCCGCCGCTCCGGCGGCCCGGTGGGAGCGAGCCCCCCCGTCGCGTTCGGCAGCACCTCCACCTCGCGAGCGCCATAGTCGCGGGCGAGCTCCTCCGCCGTCGTGGCGCTCGGCGCCATCACCACGTCCGCGCGATGGACCGTCCACCGGCCGAAGAAGATCTGGATCGGAGCCTTGAGCCACCGAAACCGACGTTCCACCGCCCCCGGGCGCCCGACCTCCCGCCCGCCCGCCACCAGCGGCCGGACCGCCTTCTTCTCCTCGACATAGCTCACCTGCAGGAGCGCGAGCAGCAGCGGGCGTTTCGCCCTCCCGCGAGCCCAACGAACGGCAGAAGCCGCGAGCGCACCGTCCGACTCGTGCACCTGGACCACGTCGGGCCGGAACCGGCGAAGGGCGCGAAACGTCGCCGGAACGATCGTCAGCGGAAACAGGATCTTCGGCCCCGAAGCCCCGTCGCGCTCTGCGGACTTCCGGCCGAGGATCTCGACCTCGTGGCCCAGAGATGTCAGACCCGCGGCGAGCTGGAGCACCTGCTCCCCCACGCCGGAGAGGTCGCGCGGCGGGAGGGTGTTGGCGATGAGGAGGACGCGCATGGGGAAAAGGAGGTAGGTCCCTACCGTTCGTCCTCATGCGGCCAACGAGTCGTCAACGGGGCCCAGGTCGCGATGTGTCGCTCTACTTCCATCTCGAGGGTGAAATGTACCTCACGCCCGCCGAGCCGGAAGCAAAGGCAGATCGATTATCCCGATCCCTGCCGAGAATCTCTCAGGACCTCTCGCGCTCCTGCGGCCAGCGCCCTCGCGTGGTGGGCCTGAGGATCGGCGACTTGGAGGTAGAGCTCCGCTCTCGGAATTCCCTGGGCGGTCGAAGGATCGGGCAGGTGCCGCCTTCTAAGAGCCGCCGTCCCGTCGACCGCTAACCCTGCGACGCCGCGGAGCTCGCCTTGGGGTTGCAGCGAAACCTACCGAGGTAGTGAAGCGAGAGTTCCTTGCCTGAGACTGAAACTGGCCGCTCGATCTCGCGGTTCCAGACGAGGAGAACCATATTGAACGGCTCCGACGGATTGGTTCGAAAAGCCTCCACGACCTCCGAGAGGTACGAAGACGAGAAAGAGTGCTCCGCAATGACCGCAGCGACCTGATGGGTCGGTGGGTCAAAAAAGTCTCCACGCTCCATGAAATCGTGGTCGTAGAACCGCTCGCCCATGTCCGCCGCGAACTGCGAGATCGGCCGTGTGCCGCTATGTCTTTCTTTGAAGTAGGCGTCGGCCGCTTTGGCTGAAGGGAATCTACACAACCAGATGTCGAGATTCTCAAACTCCTGCGCCATACCTCCCCCTATCCATCCTAGAGCCGCCGCGACAACGGCAATGTACCCGTACCTGCTTCGTCGGTCCAGCGCTCCCCTAGGGGCCAGCCGGACGCAGCGCGTCGTAGATCCACCGCGTCGCCTTGCGTACCTCTCGATCAGGTCAACGTTTCGAGCAGCGCACCCGCCGCCCACCAACCCGTCTCGGCCGAACCATCGGTGTAGGGAATCCCCATGTAATCCCCCGCGAGGAAGACTCGCGTCGAGGCGTTCACGCCGTCTCGATATTGGGCGACCTTACGGGCGCGCCCTACGGGGATACGGGCTGCGGCTTGCTTCCATCGATAGACTTTGGCGAACCGAAGGTGTTGGGAGAGACCGGGCAGATACTTCTCCAGGTCTCGAAGCGCGACAGCGACGATTTCGTCCTCGGGCTGATCGATCCTCGCCGCGCCTTCCGTCCCGGAGAAGAAGGCGAGGAACAGCTCGCCGTCCGTGGCCCTCGTTTCCTCTTTGATCCGCTCGTTGGTGATCGCGACGAGCGGGCCTCGCTCCTTTTCGGGCATCAGGATTCCGTTCAGCCCGGCCATCGCGGGGGGGATTTGGAACGAGCTCTTGGTGGCAAAGGCCACAACGAGAGTCGAGCTGTAGGACGTGTCGAGGAGGTCCTTCTCGATCGGCGAAGGATCGCGATAGAACGCGCGAGCAATCGGAGCCGGCGACGCCAGGATGACCCGGTCCGCGAGGACAGTCTCCTGATCCGTCGCGACCTCGACTCCACCGTCCTGGATCGAAACCGATCGAACGGGAGTATTCAGCCGCACGTCCAGCTCTTCCTCCAGCCGTCGCGGCAGCTCGTTGATCCCGCCGACGAGCGTCGAATACTTGCCCTGTTTGAAGAACATGAGCGCCGTGGTGACCAGCGGGACCACCCTCGACATCTCGCGAGGGTGCTGAAAATAGAACCCGTTGCTTTGGGGCTCGATCACGTAGTCTGCGACGTCGCGGCCGAAGGCGGAACGGCTCCAGGTATCGGCGTCCATGTCGTCATACCGCGTCCAGCCCGTGATGTCGTTCATGGGCAGCGATTTGACCTGGCCGGCGAGCCTTCCGTAACCGAAAAGCCCAAAGCGAAGCCAGGCGCCGAAGCCGAGGATTCCCGATTTGAGAGGAGAGAGCAGGTCGTCGGCACGAAAAGACCGGCAGCGCCCTCCCTTGAGCATGCTGAGGGTCTGGCCACCCTCCACGAACTTGGGGGCCAGACCGACCTCTCGGATCAGCGGGGGCAAGAGCGAGAAGTTGTCGTAGAGAAATTGAGCCCCGTAGTCGATCGTGAAGCCGTCGACGACGTCGGTGGCCATCCGGCCGCCGACTTTCTCACCCCGCTCGAACACGATCGGGTTGTGTCCCGCGCGCTTCAGGCGATAGGCGGCGGTGAGGCCCGCGATCCCCGCACCCACGACGACGAGGCGTTGGCTGTTCATGGTGCCTCCGAGAGGTTGAGCTCAAAGATTCCCGTCGAGCTGGCGGTCAACAGTTTATCGAAGCGGATTCTACGGGACCTCCGCCCTTCGACCTTCGGATTTCGGACCTTGCCTTGCAAGGGCCCATCGCATTGGCGCTTTCAAGGTGCAAACTCTCTTGGAAACGGCAGATCGGCGGGACGAATTGTCCCTCGCGCCGACGCGGTGGCCCTACGCTCCCACCGCCCGCAACGCGTCGTAAACCCACTGCGCCGCCATCCGCCACGGCACGGAATCGAAGGCGACCAACTCGAGCGCCTGCTCGATGACGACCCCGCCGCCTGCCCAGGCGAGCACGGGGTGAACGGCCCCGCGCGTCAAGCGATCTCGCACCATCGCGACGACGATCCAGAAATTGGCGAGCACGAAAGCGAACCAGACGTCGGGCCGCTGCACCGACGGAAACCAGTGCCGGAATCGGAACCATGCCGGCCAGATCACCAGAAGCGTCGCGATGAGCATCCAACGGGCATGCGCCTCACGATCGCGTCGCGCCCAGATGCCCGCGGCGACGAGCGTCGTGAACAGAATCGCCGACGTGACGACGCCGAGCAGGCCCGAAATTCCGGTCGGCCCAGCCCCCGCGGCCGCATCTCGCGTGGCTTGAAACATGCCGGCAGGAAGCATGGTCACCGCCACACCCACGGCGAGCGGCAACCCCACGCGGCCGACGCGGCGATGCCATTTCAAGCCGGCTCTTCGGAGGAGGAGAGGCTGCAACACGAACAGCAGCACCCAAGAGACCGCGAACGCTCCATGGAGGTGCACGACGAACGGCGCCGAGAAGGTACCTCGCGCTATCGG
Organism: Thermoanaerobaculia bacterium; assembly: GCA_044226625.1. GTDB lineage: Bacteria > Acidobacteriota > Thermoanaerobaculia > Multivoradales > UBA5704 > DASYKS01. Next base: position 22,228 of record JBGAGQ010000025.1, on the reverse strand, counting down.
AGCGGCATAGGTGCGCCCGAATCCCACCGCGACGGCGAGAAGCGCCACCGCTCCCATTCCGGTGTAGAACCACGAGCGGTTTCGTCGCGTCGCGACAGCTTCAGCGGCCACTTCTCCCCTCTCTCGCACGGGGGCACGCCCCACGCTCTTGAATGTTCAGCGAACGGTTCGCCGGAGCGTAGCTCTCGCGGCGGCGCCCCGGCGCGCGCAGGCGAATCTCGACGCTCGTCGTGCCGAGATACTACTCGGGGTCCATCCGGACGAGCTCGACCGCGACGCCTTCCGTAGGGTGTTGTGGACCTCGGCGACGGCGTCGGTCAGGGAGTGTTCGACCTCCCCGCTACGCAGGACCACGCGGTGGCTGCCCGGCGAATTGAAAACGGTGGCTGAGATCTCCACGAAAGGGGCGGCGCCAAATCAAATCTCGTTCGAAAATCACCTACATCGTCGATCGCGTGCGAGCGTCGCGGCGATCTGTTCTGCCGACCATTTGCGGGTTATCCAAATTGTGAGTGCCGCACCGGACGGATGCCACCACGTCGATCTCCCTTCACGGGGCAAGTGATCGGCGTTGTACGCGCGGGCGACCCGCCAAGCGGCCCGTTGGCCTCCCCCCTCCAAGTCCATGGTCCCCGACCAAATTCGGTAGGTGTATCTCCAGGGATCGAGCGACTCGACTCGCAACGGTAGCCGTTCGCCCCAACGCTCCCATGCCGAACGAAGCTCGGATGTAGCGAAATGGTCAGGATCCGCAGGGCTGGGGCGGCCTGAGATCTTCCACAGACAGATCGCGTACGCGATAACGGGAAGGAGAAACGCCAGGATCACGACCCAACTGGCAGCTTGAAAGATGCGTTTAGCGCTCACAGGACCTTTCGGTCGAACCCTCCGTCAGCCTTCTGGAGTTGGCACTTGAACCACAAGTACCCCTTCTTCGATCACGATCTTCTCGCGCAGGCGGCGAACGTCGTTGGTCAGATGAAGAGCCAGTCCGAGGGCCTCTAAGAGAAGGCCTAGCCACCATACCAAGGCGAGAAGCGATACGGCCGCCATGACCAACTGGCGAAATGCCGGGCCGAATCGCAGCCTAGCCTCGCGCCGGAGTTCGTCGCGGCTTGTCGTCGTCGCTTGGATCTGGGATTCAAGATCGGATTTCTCGGCCGAGAGTTGGCCATAGTTCGGTTGCTTCTGGGCTCGAAGACTCTCGGCCGAAACCTCCCGTAGCTCGATACTGGCGATCGCCTCCCGATACCAGCTCTCGGTCCAGCTCGTGAGTGCCTCCTGCCCCGGTCCATCGAGATACCATAGCCAGGAACGCGCGGAATTTCGAGTGTAGGCGGCGGCGGTCTCGGAATCCGGCTCGCCTTGATTCGTAATCGCCTGCTTCGCGGCTTCTATCGCGCTTGAGAGCGGCGTCTCCGGGACGATTTGGGACTCGATCCGGGCCCGTACCTGCTTCTCGGCTCGTTGGACCTTCTCCCGTGGTTCACGAAACGCCTTTTCGATCTTCGCCCCTTCGGCGGTCCAGGCCTTGTCGAGGTCCGAGACTTGTCGCTTTGTTTCCTCCAGGCGACGCATCTGTTGAACGAGCGCTTCTTCCGTCCTCGCGAGCGCTTCTCGTACCTCGGCAGGCGGCACCAGAACCTCAAAGCTCTCGACGATTCCCCCCGCCAGCACGCCGAGCGAGAGCAAAACGACACCGGCATCAAGGAAAACGACCAGCCGGCTTAAAAGGAACTGATCGGTTCCACCAAATACGGCGTTGCCACGCCGACCGTAGTCGCAGAGCGCCAGGACAGCCTTGCGAAGGTAGGCGAACGGGCTCGTGACGACAGCGGCGACCAGTTGCCCCAGACTGCTCAAGAAATCCCGCAAGCGACCTCGGGAGAAGATCGCGGCCGCCGCCAGCAACAGGCCAATCCACAACGTTATGATCCATCCGACCTTCAATGCCAACTGGGCGAAAAAGGGGGCCAGAAGTCGATCCAGCATCGAGACCTCCTTCGAAGGAAATTGAGGCTCGATAAAAGACGCCAGAAGAAGCTCGAAATCGCATCGCGGCCGGCCCTACGGCCGAGGCAAGGTTGTTTCAGGGCGATGGCTGCGAGACCGAGGGCGGCCTCGCTTCTTGAAGTGACTACTTGGCGCGCATGCGGTTGTTCTTGGCGTTGTGTTCGAGCTCGCAGAGGTCCAAGGCCTCCATCAGGGGCGGGATGTAGACCCCGAAGCGACCCCGCAGTCCCTTTTTCAAGCCATACCAGCCGCCGACGGGATTCGACTCGGAGCGCCCCCAACTCTCGACTGTCCCTTCCTTGGCCGGTTTCTGTTCGTCGGCACCCCCGAGCTCCACCCAATCCCCCGCCTTCCGGAGCATCTCGTGCAGGTCGTCGATGCATCGGGCGTCTCTCGTCGGTATGCATCGTGTACTCGGACGTTCCGGGAGGCGTCCTCAGCTTCCACGGATCGTCCTTCGAACGGGTGAGCGGGGTTGCCATGGATTCTCCTTCCGCATGCGAGCGGCGCCGACGCGTCGGCCGCAAAGATCGAGGCCGCCAGCACTCCCGCGCGATCAATAACTCGTTCCGACGATCACCCGAAAGCCCCTCACGGGCTTGAAGTTGCCTCCGGGCGCGGAGCGGGCGAGCCATCGGGCGCATTTGGCCCAAGACCGAGGACGGTGTGCCCTGAACACCCGTTAGCTGGCACAGCGACCGCAAGCTTCGGAAGTAAGAGAAGGATCGTAGCTCCGAGTCCTTCATGGAACTGCTCGAGGTCGGCATTGGCGGCCCAAGATCCTAGCGCGAAAAAAGCGAGCGCCAGACCGATCGATACGACCGCTGGAAAAGTAAGTCGAAATAGGCTCTCGAGAATAAAGGCTGAGGCCGAAGCGAGAATCAAGGCAGCTGGCAGAATAGCTCTGGCTCGAAAAGCTAAGTCGCGATAGGAATTCCGCAGCCTTCGCGCCACGGTGGGCTGTGTCGCTTCGAGGGCCATCATGCAGAAGTCAGCCGAGATCCTGCACCCTAATCCGAGATGCCTCTGAAGCTCCTCGTGACCACGAAGCCAAGCCTGCTCTTGCACCTGCCGGCGGGTTACTCGGCGCTGAAAGCTAAGCTGCCAGTTGAGTAACAACATCGCGACGGGTCGCAGAGTCACAGAGACACAGTACGGCAGAATAATGCCGATGATCAGAACGATCAGCCCGATCACCAGATCTGGCATCCGAAGGTTGGGTAGTTGACCCAAGAAGGTGTCAAATGCCTGAGCGTGCTTGGCAAACGCTCCGGGTGAGCTGCACAGCGAAACTGCAGCGAACATCCAGAGGATACCCTCGGCATAGTCGAGAAGGTAAGGACGAATCGTGTCCAGAGAAGCGTCATCCATGGAGAGTCCCTTGCCTCCTTGTTGCCCCGAGGATTAATGGCACCGGCTTTGCGTTATCTTACTTCAGCATGCCTTGTCGTTGCTTGCTTTCCCCGTACTCCCCTATCCCAACCTGAAGCACCGCCGAGGACGGGACCGACTCCGCGCGGTACGATGGCGGGATGGACGACGCGGGCGAGAGAAAGGCGGAACCGGGAACCGCGTCGGGCGCGGCGAACCGATCGTCCGCTTGGGACGATCCCCTTCCGCCGGAAGTTCGCCACCTCGTCGACGAGCTATTGCCGATCTTCTACGCCGATTTGAAGCGCCTGGCGCGGCGCGAGCGCTCGCGGGCCGGTGCGGGGAGAACTCTGCACACCACCGCTCTGGTCCATGAGGCCTATCTGAAGCTCCGCGGCACGCGAAGCTGGAACGACGAGGCGCATTTCCTGCGCGCGGCGGCTCTCGCGATGCGGCACGCGCTGGTCAACCACGCCGAGGCGCGGCGGGCGGCCAAGCGCGGTGGAGGAGCCGCGCACTTGCCGCTCGACGTTCTCGACACCGCTCACGATGCCCGGATCGATTCGGGCTCCGCGGACGACGAGACCCTCCTCGCCCTCGACGAAGCGCTGGGACGCCTCGCCCGGCAGTCGGCCCGCCTCGCCCGGGTGGTCGAGTGCCGGTTCTTCGCCGGCTACGACGAGCGCGAGACGGCGCGGGCGCTCGGCCTGTCGGAGCGGACGGTCCGCCGCGACTGGACGCTCGCCCGCGCCTGGCTATATCGCGAGCTCTCGGGCGCCGATCGCCCCCTGTCTCCCTAGCGCGTCAGACGCGCCACCGCGAGCAGCGCGAGCGCGCCGACAAAAAGCAGCATCCCCCACTGCGACAGGGTTGGGATCTCCGCCGGCGGAGGCGGAGGACCCGTGACGTCGTCGTTGACGATCGTCCCGGTCCCTTGCGCGGTCGCGAGCGTAGCGCCCGAAGGTGCAGAGAGCGTGACGAGGAAGGTCTCGTCCGGCTCGACCGTGACGTCGCCCACGACGTTCACCGTGATCGTCTGCGTGAGCGGCCCGCCCGGCGTGAAGGTCAGGACGCCCGCCGCCGCCATGTAATCGGAGCTCGCCGTCGTGGCGCTCGCGTCCGAGGTGGCGTAGGCGACCGTCACCGGCGTCGCGCTCGCCGCCGAGAGCGTCACGGTGAAGGTGTAGACCGTCGTGCCCGCGTTCCCTTCGCTGTGCGAGACGCTGTCGATCGACAGCGTCGGGAGCGGCGGCGGTCCTCCCGTCGCGGTGACGCAGCTCGAAAACTCCGACGTGTGACCGGCCGGATCGGTCGCCGTGGCGGTGATCACCGGCTCGCCGGCGGGGATCGCGAAGACGACGGGGCCGAAGCTGCCGTTGCCGCTGCCGTCGGTCGAGACGTCGACGGAGCCGAGGAACGTAGCTCCTTCGCCGAAACCCAACGTGTCACAGCCCGGATTCGAGAACAGCTCGACGCGGTAGGTGGCCGAGGCCGCGCTGTTGAGCGTGCCGGAGACGGTGACGTTGCCCGCACCGAGCGTCGCCGAGGTGACGACCGGGAAGTTCTGGAGTCCGTTCGGCCCGGAGTCGCCGTCACCGGCGTCGTTCGCGGTCACCAGATCGGGTACCGAGTTGTTGATCCCGAGGAGGGAATTGCCGCTGATCGAGTTGCCGAGGATCGACGCCTCCGAGGCGTTGCGGACGACCGAGAAGCCGATGCGCACCTGGACTCCCGTGTCGCCGTTGTTGGCGATCGTGTTCCCGGCGCCCGCGGCCGTGCCGCCGATCGTCGCGAGACCGCTGTCGACGAAGATGCCGAGGCCGCCGTTGCCGAGCGGCGTCCCGGTGGCCGAGACGCCGATCCGGTTGCCTTGCAGCGTGGCCGTCGAGAGGAAGACCCGCACGGCGTCGCTCGCGTTGCCCGAGATGACGTTGCCGTCGTTCGGCCCCGTGCCGCCGATCGTGGCGCCGCCGGCGAAGGCCAACGTGTTCGAGAGCTCGATGCCGAACGTGTTCGGGCGAGCGATCGTGCCGGTGATGTCGGTCCCGATGTAGTTGCCTCGGACGATCGTCCCGCCGGCCCGCGCGAACAGGCCGTGGCCGGAGGCGGAGAGGACGTTGCGCGAGCCCGCGGCCGAGCCGCCGATCGACACCGGGCCGATCCGCGGAATCCCGTCGTCCGGCAGCGCCATGTCGAAGAGGTACACGTTGGGGCCGGCGTTGGGGATCGGGTTCGTGCCGGTGGCGTCGAGGCCGAGGATGTTCCCTTCGATGCTCACCGGACCGATCACGGTCGGCAGGCCGCCGGTCGCGATCTGGATCCCGCGCAAGCCGTTGCCGGAGATGACGTTGCCGGCTCCCTGCCCGGGGATGCCGGTGACGCCGCCGATCACGGCGCCGCCGATCGTGGGCACGCCCAAGGAGCCGAGGTTGATGCCCGCCGCGCCGTTCGGAATGGCCACCGTGCCGGCGCCGTTGACGCCGATGTAGTTGCCGCGCACGGTGTTCGACAGCTGCGAGTTCATGATGATGCCGCCGGCGTTGCCGGAAATCACGTTGCGCTCCGCCGGGGTCGAACCGCCGATGAGGTTGTTGCCGATGTTGCCGCTGCCGATGTTCACCCCGACGGCGTTGGTCGTCGTGGCGTCGGACAGGGTCGCGCCGCGATCGGTGCCGATGAAGTTGCCCGAGACGATGACGTTGCTGCCGGTGATCTGCAGCGCGAAGAAATGGTGCTGGAGCACGAGCCCCGAGATCGCCGAGCCGGAGCCCCCGGGTCCGATTTCGAGACCGTGCACGCCGGAGGTGGTCCCCTGGAGCACGATGTTGAGCACCGCGTTGTCGCCCACGGCAAGGGTGTTCTGAAAGCTGCCCGGTTGCGAGTAGCCGCTGATGATCATCGGCCGCGCGATGACCGGCAGCGCGAGGGCGCCGACCGAGATCGTGTGCGGACCGGCGCCGGCGATGTTGAAGGCGACGGTGTCGCCGGATCCGTAGGTGCCGACCGGCGCCACGTCGGCGTTGACGTTGGCCCCGGCGTTGAACGAGGCGATCGCCTCGCGCAGGGTGATGCTCCCGTCGAGCGCGATGGTGTCGCCGGTGCCGTTGACGGTGATCGTGGCCGACCGCGCGGTGTGCGCCGCGCCGAGCGAGCCGGTGAGGACGAGCAGCAGGACGGCCGCGGTTCTCGACGACATGGATCTCCCTTCCCGTGGCTAGAGACGAGCGAGCCGAACGGCTCCCCTGTCTCTAAGAACAGGAAGGGTGGGAAAACCGGACACCCCCAGGAAAGATGCCCCTCGCGCGGAACCCATGCCCACCCTTCGTGGGTGCGAGGGCGACCGCTAGCTCGGACTGTTCGCCTGCGTTTCCCGCGCGCGGGCTCGGGCCGCGCGCAGGGTCTGCGGATGGTCGGCGCCGAGCTCGGTCCGCAGGACGATCTCCGCCTGCTCGAGAAGCCGCCTTCCCTCGGCAGCGTTAGCCGCGCCGTCCTTCGCCCCGCCGGCCGCGGCACCGAGGACCAGCGCCTCGCCCAGCCGGGCTCTCGCTTCGGCGAGCTCCCAGCTGCCGGCCCAGAGGAGCTTCTCGCGGATTGCGACCGCCTCGCGGAATCCGGCCGCCGCCTCGACCGGCTCGCCGAGAGCGAGCAGCGCGTCGCCTCCGACGATCCGACCGCGAGCGATCCAGGGAGCCGCCGACGCGGCGGATGCCGCCGGAGCGCCCGGACCGCCGAGCGCGCGGAGTCCCGCAAGAACCTCCTCGACCTCTGCCTGGGCCTGCGCCGGCCGACCGGCGAGCAGGGCGAGCTTCGCCTCGGCGAGCCGCTGGACGAGCGTGAGGATGTGGGTGGGTCCGAACTGCCGGCGCGCGATCTCCAGGTTCTCGGCGAGCGCCCCCCGAGCCGCTTCGAGCTCTCCCGCCGCGGCCAACGCGTCGATGAGGAACTGCCGGTCCTGAACCGCGAGAGGGCTCGACGGACCGGTAAAGCGCGTCGCCATCCCGACCGCCTCGCGCAGCACCGGCACCGCCTCGGCGGAGCGGCCCCGCGCGTTGAGCGCCGCGCCGTAGAGCCCCATCGCGGCGGCCACGGCCGCGGAATCGCCCGCCACCGCCCGCTGCTTGCGATAGGCCGTGCCGAGCATCTCCTCGGCTTCGCCGACGCGGCCGATCCGGTACGCGAGCGTGCCGATGTTGCCGAGCAGCACGAGCGCCTCGACGTCCTCGCCGCGGCCGATCCGCCGGTAGATGTCGAGCGCCTTCCGGTGGGCGGCGAGGGCCTCGTCGAGGCGGGTGGCCGCGGTGAGCGTGATCGCGAGGGAGTTGTAGAGGTTCGCGGTCTCGCGATGCGCCTCGCCGGACAGCGCCGTCCGTTCGGCGATCGCCTGGCGAAACGTCGCGATCGAGCCGTCGAGGTTTCCTTGCGCACGCAGCAGCTGCGCGCGGATGAGGAGCCCCTCCAGGCGCTGTTCGCGATAGAGCCCCGGATCGTTCTTCCAGAAAGCCTCCGCCCGGTCGAGCAGCGGCGCGGCGCGCTCCGGCCGGCCGCGCACCAGCTCGATGCTCGCGAGCTTCTGCCGCGCGAGCGCCACCGCCTGCGGCTCGGCTTCCGGACCGGCGGCGGCGAGAAAGCCTTCGAGCAGCGGCGCCTCTCCCTCGACGTCGCCCAACGCGCCGTAGAGGTCGGCCAGGGTCTCGACCACCTCGCCCGCGAGCCGCGGATCGTCGCGATACTCCGCGAGCACCCGCTGGGCGCTGCGGTCGAGCATGGTCTTCGCCGTGATCGGCTCGGCGGTGGAACCGGCGGGCTCGGCGAGCGAGGTCCGGAACAGGCGGGTCAGGTGATCGCGGATCGCCTCCTCCCGATTCGAGGCGCGGCGCGCGACGTCGCGCTCCAGCTTCGCCTGCCGCGCCTGCCAGGCGAACGCCGCGAGGCCCACGGCGAGCGAGAGGAGCACGGCGGCGGTTCCCGCGACGGCCCAGCGATGACGGAGGAGCACGCGGCCGAGCACGTACAAACCGGCGCCCTCTCGGGCCCGAACGGGCTCGCGGCGCCGATTGCGCTCCAGGTCCTCTGAGAGGGCCGCGACCGATTCGTAGCGATGCTCCGGCTCCTTCCGCAGGCATTTGGCGACGATGGCGTCGAGATCGCCCTCGAGCGCGCGCGCCGGCACGGGAGATTGTCCGCCGCGAGCCTCGCGCGCCACCCGGCTCGCCGGGGGTGCCTCCTTTTCGAGCAGGAGCCTTACGGCGCTCGCGATGGGTAACTCGCCGCTGCGCCAGGGGCGCTCGCCGGTGAGCAGCTCGAAAAGCAGAATGCCGAGCGCGTAGACGTCGGTCGCGGTGGTCACCGGCTCCCCGGTCAGCTGCTCGGGCGCCGCGTAGTCGGGGGTGAGCGGCGCGCGGGTGAGGTCCGCGGCGGCGCCCGTCTCTCCCGTCTCTCCGACCTCGAGCAGCTTGGCGATACCGAAGTCGAGCAGCTTCACGCGGCCGTCGGCGCCAACCAGGATGTTGGCCGGCTTGAGGTCGCGATGGATGACCAGGTTGCGATGCGCGTGGGCCACCGCGTCGCAGACCTGGCCGAACAGCCGAAGGCGCTCGGCGAGATCGCACCCGCGCTCGCGGCAGTGCTCCACCAGCGGCCGCCCCTCGACGTACTCGATCACCGCGTAGGGCCGCCCGTCCGCGGTGACGCCGCCGTCGAGCAGCCGGGCGATGCCGGGATGCTCGAGCCGCGCGAGGATGCGCCGTTCGGCGTGGAATCGCGGGAGCTGCGCCGCCGCCTCGACTTGCAGGACCTTTACCGCGACCTTCTGCTCGAACGCGCCGTCCGCGCGCTCGGCGGCATAGACCTCGCCCGCGCCCCCCCGACCGAGGAGGGGACCGAGCCGCCACGGACCCAGACGCGTTCCCTGCGCGAGCAGAGCCGGAGCGCTCACTGACCCGGAAGGAGAAATCGGCGGCGGCGCGTCGAGAATCCCCTCTGGCGTGTCATGGGCGGAAAGAAGCGACTCGACCTCGCGGCGAAGCTCCTCGTCCTCCGCGCACTCCCGCTCGAGCAGCGCCGCGCGCTCCCCCGTCGTCCGCCCGAGGCAGGCGGCGAAAAGGTCCTCGATCCGCTCCCAACGTGATGGCGGTGACGGCGGCATGGATGGTCCTCGCGTCGGCTTCCCGTTCCGCGCGGGATCCTACGGTATCGGCGCCGCGACATGCCCGATCGAGATTTACCCCCCTTTTCTGCGAGGCGGTCCGCCAGGAGCCCAGGCTTCGCGGCTGGTCGAATCGTCCTGCGGCCGGGAGGTCGGGACCTTCTCCTACCGGAGCTTCGGCCTCTCCGGCGTTCGCGCCGACGACCTCCTCGCGCACCCGGAGCCGCTCGCCTGGGCTTTCGCCGCCCTGGGACGGCCCGCGAACCGCGACCGCCGCGGGCTTCGCCGTCTCTGTTTCGCAAAGATCGCCGAGGCCGAGCCTTTGAGCGACGTCGAGCGCTTCCTGCTGTTCAACTGTGTGGCAACCTATCTAGAATTGGGGGGCGGAGCGGCCCGGGAGTACGCCGAACTCCGCGCCCGGCACGGTAAACCGGAGGTCGAAATGAAAGCTGTTACCTGGGAAGAGAAAGTCGAAGCGCGCGGCATCGAGAGAGGCCGACAGGAAGGACGCGAGCAGGGTCTGGAGAAGGGCTTGGAGCAGGGCCTGGAGACCGGGATGCGCGAACTTCTCCTGCGCCAGCTCCGCAACCGCTTTCCGTCGCTCACGGGCCAGGTGGTGGCCCGAGTCGAGGCGATCCGTTCGACCGAAGAGCTGGGGGCGCTCGGGGAGCGGATCCTCACCGCTCGGTCGCTCGAAGAGCTCGGCCTCGCCTAGGCACCATCGCTTCCCCGAGCGTCAGCTCCGTCTTGGAGCTAACGAGCAACCCTCACCAGAACTTCAACCGACGAGCGGCGTTGCCGATCCGGGAGAGGTAGGAGACCGGCGGAACGACCGGCGTCGCGTGTCCGCCGACGTGGTGCGCTTCCCAGTCTTGGGTGTCGGGAACGGTGTTGATCCCGCCCGCGTGATGGGCCGGGTTCGCGATCGGGGCGTCGTGGCCGCTGCGGATCTCCAAGCCGTGCTCGGCGCGGATCTCGGCTTCGGTCGGCAGGTCGCCGCCGAGCGCCGCGACCTGGCCGAAGGTCGAGGGGACGCTCTGGCCGCGAACGTACGGCTGGAAGGCGTTGGCCCCGAGCGCCGGGCGCTGGGCCGCGTCCGCGATGGTGAGGAATTCCTCCAGGTTGTCGTGATACCCGCCCGGCAGGTTGGCCGCCGCGTAGTTGCCCGGCACGTAGGCGCCGCGTTGGTAACGTCCGGCGTGGATCAGCTCGTGGCCGAAGCCGACGAACGACGGGGAAACGATCCGCCGGCCCGCGGCGTCCCGATCGAGCAGCGACGCGTCTTTCAAACCCGGCGAGACCTTCACCAGTGAGCTGTCGCCGCGGCCGGGGGCGAGCCCGGTCGGCGTGTCCTGCGGGCCGGCCTCGTCGCTTCCTCCGTCGAAAGCCTTGTAGTTCAGGCTTCCAGGACCGCCTCCCTGGAGCGTGTAGAGGTTGCTCACCTCGAACCCTACCTCCCGGGGATGCGAGCCGAGGCCGAGCGCGTGGGATACGCGGTAGCTGTCGCTCGACCGCTCGCGGAGCCCGTGGAGCAGACGCCGCCCGGCGGGGCGGGAAAGAAGGCGCGCGGAATGGGCGAGGATCTCGCCGTGCAGATCGTCCTTGGCGCCCTGAGGAATCCTCACCCGCCCTCCCATGTCGTTCGTCTCGTCGCTCACCCGAAACGCGCCGTTGCCGGCCACCAGGGCGTTCCAGGTGGAGTTGACGGCGGCGCGCTCGGTCGGGTTGACGGCGCCGTGCACCCAGAGCTGCCGCTGGTGCTGCACGGTGCGCTGGATCAACTGGCGATGCTCCGCCTGGACCTGGTTGAGCAGATCCGAGACGGCGGTCGCGCTGCGCTGATCGGCGAGGGTCGCGCTGGTGAAATCGGCGTGATGCGAGAGGGCGTAGAGCTTGTGCTCGACGTCGTCGAGCGCCGCCAGCTGTTGGTGTAGATGCGCCTCGCTGTTGTCGGTCGGATCGTGCCCGCGGTTGTAGGCCCGGATCGCCTGATGGACCAGATTGCGCTGCGGCCCGGCGAGGCTTCCCGTGCCGCGCTGGAACGCCTTCCGGCCGAGCTCGCGCTGGATCGGCGCGCCTTCGGTCCGCGCGAAGCTCGGCACGGGAGCGGGCCGCTCGAAAGGCTCGAAGCGTTGGGGGCTCTCGTAGCGATGACCGAGCCGCGAAGCCGTTTCCAGGGTTGGAACCGAGGCTCCGCTCGACCCGTCGCGAGGCGGCGGCGCGGAGAATGGCCGCTTCGCGACGGTAAGGCGCGGCATCGATGACTCGAAAGGAGCCGGCTGAGAAGTCTCGGTCGCCGAACGATACGCGTAGGCCGGCATGGAACCTCTCCTTCAAGCGGTCCGCGCGGAGGAGGATACGGAACATCCCTCGCCGGAGGAAGGTCCCCCCCGGCCGGGAACGACGTCATGGCTCCGCCGCTCGCAGCCGCTTCGAGCCGAGTAAGATCCGTTCGCTCGCTCTAGAGCGCCGGCCGGCCCGGGTTGGCGGCTATCGACAGTGGATCGCGACGATGCGGCTCGAATCGCGGCTCTAGGACGCGCAAAGCGACTCGACTCAGCGGAGAGCCGCTCCTGGGGCGGCATCGCTTCAAAACGGCGCCAGGAAGCCGCTATCGGCGACGGATAGCCGTTTGATCGAGCTGGCTAGCGGCTATCTGCGGCCGATAGCCGCTATCTGGCACTGGAAAATCACTATCTGCGCTGGATAGCCGCTATCGGGACCGGATAGCGGCTATCTGGAGTTGGAAAATCGCTATCGACGCCGGATAGCCGCTTCCTGGCGCCGGAAAATCGCTATCGGCGGCCGATAGCAGCTATCGGCGGCCGATTTCGCAGCTCCGCCGAGGCGAGCCGCTCTCCCGGCCAGATCCTCGGCTTCCGAGAGCGAACCTCGCTGTCGGCTCCGCGAAGCGCTCGGCTCAGGCGGGAGGTTGAATTCCCGCGTACGCCGACGCCGCGCGGAGCAGGTTCCAGACCGCGTTCGGCTCCTGGGCGAACGAGCGCGTAAACAGCGCCTCGGCTTTCGGGCGATCGCCCTTGAGCATGTAGTAGGAGCCGATCTCGGCCAGCCAGTCGGCGTCTTTCGGCTCCAGCTGGAGCACCTTGTCGAAGGCGCGCTTGGCCTTGTCCCATTCGCCGGCTTCCCAGTAGATGCGCCCGGCGCGGATCCACTCCCCTCCCTCGGCTTTCGGGCCGGTGTACTTGTCGATCATCGCTTGGCCGGCCGCCTTGTCGCCTGACAGGTAGACCACGCGGGCGACGCCGAGGTTCTCCCACGTACCGTCCTCCGCCGCCTCCTGGGCGAGCGCGAGGAGCGCGGCGCTGGCATCCTTCGGCTGGGATCCCACGTAGAGGCTTGGGACGTCGGTCTTCTTGGCGGCATAACCGACCGCCGCGCCGAGCGCGAAGATCGAGACGACGACGAGAGCTTGTGTCTTACGGTTCATGGCAGGCATTCCCCCCGGGTGGACGAGGTCCGAGAACAGATGAAATCTCTTCAAAGTTTAGCGCACATCGAGCGTGGGGCCTCTGAGAACCCCATGGTAGCCTCAACCGTGCCCTGCCCCCATCGACCGCCCGGCCTTCGTCGCGCGGTCCGTTCCCTCCTCCTCTGGATCCCTCTCTGCCTCCCCATTTCGGCCCTCGGCTGCGCGTCGTTCACGCCGTATGCGGTAGTCCGCGGCACGCTCCCGCCGAGCGACCAGTTGACGATCGACGGGCGGACCGTGCACGTCGAGCAGCGCGGCGAAGGCGAGCCGCTCCTGATGCTCCACGGCTTCGGCGAATCGACGTATTCCTGGCGCAAGGTGGTCCCCGCGCTTTCCGAGCGCTACCGCACGATCGCGATCGACTTGAACGGCTTCGGCTCCACCGAACGCCCGAAGGAGCCCGCCGCCTATTCGCGTGACGGCCAGCTGCGGCTGGTCCTCGGCGTGCTCGACGCGCTCGGCATCGAATCGGCCCACGTCGCGGGCCATTCCTACGGCGGCGCGCTCTCGCTCGCGCTCGCCGCGCGCCACCCGGAGCGGGTGCGCTCCCTCATCCTGATCGACAGCGCGGCGCCGACCTATCCCGACGAAACCAAGAGCCGTCTCGCTCGTTCCCGCACGCTGTCGCGCCTCGCGCTCGGCGTCGCTTTGAAGCCGGGCTCGATCCGCCGCAGCCTGGAGAGGGCCTACTTCGACGACTCCCTCGCCACGCTCGAGACCGCGCGGGAATACGTCTCCCGGCTCGCGATCGAGGGGGTCCTCGACGCCTACGTCGGTCTCTCGCTTCCGCTTCCCTCCGCCGGCCCGCCGATCGACCTCGCCTCGATCCGCAAACCGTCGCTCTGGGTCTGGGGAGTCGAAGACCGCACCGTGAAGATCGAAGGCGGTCGCCGCGCGGCGGCGCAGATAGCGGGCTCGACCTTCGTCGCGATCGAACGCTGCGGGCACTCGCCGATGGAAGAGAAGCCGGAGGAAACGGTGCGCGCTATGATCGCGTTTCTTGAGGTGCAAAAAGGCAACGGTTGAGCCTCCACGTCCACGGATCGGGGGCTGGTTCGATACGGACTTTCGGCGTGCGCCCCTTCCCTAACGTATTCGATCCCTCCGCTCTACTCGGCCCCCGAGGCCGCCAGGTCCCACGGCGGGAGGACTCCTTCCAACAGCTGATCGGCGATGGTCTTCGGGAGCTGCGGGGAGGGATCGGGGTCGCGGTCGCGCCCACCCACGGGCGAGACGGTTCGATCGACATCTTCGTCGAACCTGCGGCGAGCGGAGAGGACCGCTGTCTGCCCGGGCTACCGAAGCCTCTGATCGTCGAGTGCAAGGATCATGACGAAGCGGCGGGCAACCTGCGCGACAAGGTCTTCGCGGGGTGGCGGGCCGTCGCCGACCGATTGGGCCGCCAAGCGGCCGAGGGGTGGCGAGGAAACTACGCTCCTTGGAACTCCGCGCGCGCCTACGTCTACGCGGTCAGCGCGCACCTCCCGGCTCCCGCGCTCCGGCGGGAGCTACGCGATCGGATCGTCAGTTTCTTCGATTCACTTCCAAATTGCCCGCCCCTCGAGCGGATCGAGGTCCTCGACTGGTCGGACGTACGAGCCTTCTTGGACCTGACGCCACGCCTTGCAGACCGCTGGCTCGGGGTGGGGCTCGAGACCCTGCTCGGCCACGCGGAGCAGATTCACCGCTTCACCGGCTTCCGATCGTACCTTCTCGAGGCGAACCTGCCGTTCTTGGCCCCATCGGGTGACGATCCCGCGCATCCGGACGTGCTTTTCGCCCGCCTCGGCGAAGCGAGCCGCGAGCGCGGCCTGCTGCTGGAGGGTCCCGGGGGCGTGGGCAAGTCGCGCACGCTGATCGAAGTTGCAACGCGCGCCGACGCCGCGGGTTGGCGAGTGCTCCACGCGCAGGCCGGCGAGCCCGCCCTCACCGACGACGATCTCGAAAAAGCCGTGCTCGCGGGAACCGGACCCACGCTCCTGGTTCTCGACTACCTGGACCAGATGCAGCTCGATCTCGTACGGCTCCGCCAGCGCCTCCAGCCTGCAGCCGCTGCGCGCGGAGTTCGTCTTGCGCTCCTCGCCAACGCTCGACCTGGCGCTCCAACACCGAGCGGGGCTCGGGAAACGCTGTTCGATCTCGTCCCCCTCCGGCCGTCCGAAGATCGGTCGCGAGCGATCTCGGATCGGCTCCTCGCGACCCTCGCGCCGCGCGCTCTCGGTCGGCTGGGTCGCGAGCGCCTCCGGGAGATCTGCGGCCTCCGCCCCATCGTGGCGCTGTTCATCGCCCGCGAAGTCGAACGGCGGGAGGAGGCGGGAACGCTCGACGACGAGCGGCTTTCCGGGGTTCGCTCGGGAGATCTCTCGGATTGGCTCCGGAAGCGGCTCACGGAGAGCGACCTTGCCGTGCCTCCAGCCCGCAGTCGGCTCGAACCGGCTGAACCGAGCCCACATCTGGTCGCCGCGACCGCGATGCTCGCCGCCGCGCCGCTGGCTGAAGCGGCGATCGCCGCCGCCGGGGAGCGAGCGCTCCGCGCGGCTGGACCCGGAGCTTCTGTCGATCCGGCGGATGCGGCGAGGCACCTCATCGGAGTTCTCCGCGAGATGGGCTGGCTGGAAGCGCGGGGCATCGACCTAGCGACGGCTCACGACGTCGTGGCCGACGAAGTGGTCCACGACCTATTGGCCGACCGTCCCGCCGCTCTCGTGCGCAGGTCGGCTCTCGCTGCGCTGCTCGCTCCCGCGCTGGGGTCGGCGCGCACCTTTGGGCGCCTGGCGGTCGCGCTCCGCCGCGTGCTCGGAATGGAAGGAATCCCCGAGAGGGTGGCCGCGGATCTCGCCACGGCAGCCGTCACCTGGCTACGCCGAGAGGCCGAAAGTCTCGGAAGCATGCTCTCGCACACCGAAATAGACGAGGTGTCCTTCGCGCTTGGCGCGGTGGTGCAGGGGGTACCGTGGGCGGAGGCGGCCCTCGAACAGTGGGACATTCTGATTACACCTTTCCTGGAGGCGCGCGGCGATCGCCCCGCCGCGCGTCACCTGCTGTATCGAGGTCTTGCCAAGCTGCCCGAAGGGCATGGCGTTCTCCTCTTTCGCGCGGCGTTTCGTTGGCTGAACGCGAACGGACTATCACCGGAAGCGAGCTTCGTCGTCGGCCCAGTGCTAGGACGCGGGGACTTGGAAACCGCCCAAGTTCGCGACGCAGTGAGCTACGGACTGGCTTGGCTCAAGAGCTTCGGCGATCGAATCGAGGCGCAGTTCGTGCTCCATTCGCTCCTGGGACGCGGGGACCTGGAAGCCAACCAAGCGCGAGAGGCGGTGAGCTACGGACTGGCTTGGCTCAAGGGCTTCGGCGATCGGATCGAGGTGCGGTTTGTGCTCGATCCGCTTCTTGGACGCGGGGACCTGGAAGCCAACCAAACGCGCGAGGCGATCAGCTACGGGCTGGCTTGGCTCAAGGGCTTCGGCGATCGGATCGAGGCGGGGTTCGTGCTCAGTCCGCTTCTTGGACGCGGAGACCTGGAAGCCAACCAAACGCGCGAGGCGGTCAGCTACGGACTGGCTTGGCTCAAGAGCTTCGGCGATCGGATCGAGGCTGAGTTCGTGCTCCATTCGCTGCTGGGACGCGGGGACCTGGAAGCCACCCAAGCGCGCGAGGCGGTCAGCTACGGACTGGCTTGGCTCAAGAGGTTCGGCGATCGGATCGAAGCGCAGTTCGTGCTCCATTCGCTTCTGGGACGCGGGGACCTGGAAGCCACCCAGGTGAGCGAGGCGGCGAACTACGGGCTGGCTTGGCTGGAGAGCTTCGGCAGTCGGATTGAGGCGCAGTTCGTGCTCCGTTCCCTGCTGGAAAGAGGGGATCTGAAAGCCGACAAAGCGCGCCAGGCAGCGGAGAAAGGACTGGCTTGGCTCAGGAGCTTCGGCAATCAGCTCGAATCGCAGTTCGTGCTCAAAACACTTCTGGGACGCGAGGACTTGGAAGCCGGCCAAGCCAGCCAAGGTGTGGTCCATTGCATGACCTGGCTGGCCAGCTTCAGCCTTCAGTTCGATGCAGGGTACGTGCTTCCACCGCTGTTGGGCCGCACAGATTTAGGGACCGCCGAGGCCCGCCTGGCGGTAGTCCATAGCCTGGCTTGGCTAAGAAGTTTCGGCGATCAAAGCGATGCCGGCTTCGTTCTCTCTTCGCTGTTGGAGCGCGAAGATCTAACACAAAATGAAGTGCTCTCCGGCGCTACCAGTGCAACCGAGTGGCTGAGGGAGAGTCCGAAGGGCGCCGAGCAGGACTTCGTCTTAAAGAGCCTCCTGTTGCGAGCCGACCTCCCTACCCAACTCCTGGTTGAAACCCAACTCATCGCTGCGAGATGGGCTCGGGAACACCCGGCACGAGATGACGCATCCTTCATGTTAAAGCGGCTACTCACGCGAGCAGACTTGGAACCGCAAGCCGCCCGAGAGTCGGTGGCCGCCGGAGTACTATGGCTCCAAGCCAACCAAAGACATCCAAATGCGGGCTTTGTACTGGTTCCACTGCTTCAGAGGGACGACGTTCGAGGAGCCCTGCGCGAAACAGTTCTAGGACTTGCCCTTTCATGGCTTCGTAGAGCACCGGTCAACGACAACAGAAATTTTGCCCTCACCGCCCTGCTCCGGAAGGCTAGCGACCTGCGAGAAGCCGACCGGCGCTTTGTGGTTCGAGAAGCTCTGAGCTGGCTGAAACTAGCGCCGCGAAGTGCCGAGTCGATCGAATTCATTCGGAAGCGCCTTCGCCGTGCGGCGGAGGGACTGCCCGAGATGGACGAAGTGAAAGCCTGGGAGGCCGCGAACCCCGAGCCACTGCAAGAGGTCACCAAGACCCCATTCTTCGAGCTAACCAGAAATCTGGCTCAACGTGCTCGCGAAACAGATTTCCAGCCAAGCGCGGAATGGCTGAATTCTATGCTCGACCAAGTCGAAGGGGTCCTTCAGGAAGGTCGTGCCTCATCAGCTGGGTATGCGATCCCTGCTCTTTTGCCGCTTGCCGCACGTCACGGAAACGACGAGGCGTTCGCGCGGGCGAAAGCGTGCGCCGTGCGTTTCTGGAATCATCCATCTCTGGCCGCAAGCCACATCTACGGATTTTCCCGCACCTGTTACGAGCTCTTGGATCGAGGCACCTGGCCCGATCGGCAAGAGGGCGAGGAAGTCTTGAGAGCCCTCGGGATCGAGCGGCCCAACGGATAGAGACTGCCGTCGAATCGGACCGCGCGCGTGACAGTCTGAATCGCACGCAATACAGCCGCCTTCAGCCGGCCGCCCGCAGCGCTTCGATCCGTGCCACGCGGCTCTTCGGGCTGTCGAGGCTGAACGAGCGGGCGTCGCCCAGCTCGGTGCGGACGTAGGACTCGGTTGCCGCGACCGCCTGTTCGAGCGCGGCGTTTTTCGGGACGAACGAGGTCCAGACGATCGAGTCGGTGTCGACGTCGTAATCCCAGAGGCCGACGATCCGGCCGCGGTCGAGGATCGCGTGGTTCGGCAGGTCGGACAGCCCGCCGATCGCCCGCTCGCCGTTCTCGCCGAAGACGTTCCGCTGCTTGTCCTCGTCGGCGATCAGGCTCGCTAGGTCGCGCCTCAAGAGCAGAAGCGAGTCGAGCCCGCTGACGAGCGTGTACCTCGGTTCACTCGGCGGCGCGAACGACAGGCACGCCTCCAGATCCTCCAGGTCGATCCGGCGCTCGTCGTCGGGCCCGAGCGGTACGAGGCCCAGGGGCTCGACCGCCGCCTTCGCCGCTTTCACGCCCAGACCCGAGAAAGCTTGGAACTGCGCGACCGTCGCCGGGCCGATCCAGCGGAAGTAGCGGCGCGCGAGCTCGACGTGAGCTTCCTCGGGCTCCAGCGAGAAACCCGCGAGCGGGTTCGGGCGCCAGAGTGCGTAGCGGTACCGCTGCTGGTCGAGGCGGCCGTCCGTCGGCACGCGACGGATCTCGCCTTCGGCCTGGAGCTTTCCGAGCGCGAGCGGAAGCGTCGTCGTGATCCCTTTCTTCTTCCCCTCGGGGCCGAGGCTCCGCACCGCGTCGCCGGCCGCCTCCCGCAGCTCGTCGGTCCCGAGCACGCCCTGGCCGAGGGTGCCCAGGGCGTCCACGACCGCCGCGGCCAAACGGTCGATCTCGGCGTCGGTCACGCCGATCTTCCGCGCGACCTTCATTTCCTGATCGTGGCCGAACCCCTGCCCTACTTTCAGCGCGAGCGGGAAGTCCGCCGCGGGAACGACGTAGGTGCAGCCGCGCGCCGAGGGCAGCTCATGGATCTCCAGCTGCGCGACCGCCGCGTCCGTCGCCGCGCGGCCGAGGCCCGCCCGCGCATGCAACGTGAGGTAGGGCCCGACACCGCCGACCGAACGTGCCCAGCCCGCCCGCGCATGCACCTCCGCGGCCGAGGCCCCCTCGAAGGATCCATCCAGGCCTTGCCGATGCCACCACCAGGCGCGCAGCTTGCGATCGTCCACCGCGATTCCTCCAAGGGGAAGGTTCTACCAGGTTGCTGAGAAACCCTCCTCAAGTCGCAGAGATCCCGAGGACGCCCCCGAGTCTGTCTGAGCGCAACGAGTTACGAGGGGCGCCCGCAGGGAATCTCCTGCGACGACGGAGTTCTTCAGCAGCCTGCTGAAGCTTAGCCTGACAGATCCCCGAGGCGAGCGTGAATCCTCCGTCGCCTCATGGCGTCCGCCTCCCTGCCGAGCCCGGAGAGGGCTTGGGCAACGTGACGCGGACGACGAACCTCGAGGGCCGCACGATGCGCCCCAGGATCGCGGTCGCTCCCTCGACCTCCAGGCGGAGCGACCCGTCTTCGAGAAGGCGATAGCCAAGGCGCCGACCCATCACGGGATCCGGACGCTCGAGGTCCGGCAGCTCCGGCCGCCGCATCGGATATCCGCCTTCGGCGAGGCCACGGCTTCTCAAAGGCGAGCGCCGCCCTGGCGAGCTGCGTCTCGCTCGCGAGCAGCTGGCACCGACGAGAGAGGTCGAACGCCGTGGCGCCGACCGGGTCGCGCTCGAGAACGAAGCTCCGGTCCTCGAAGAGCCGACCGATGGGACGACGGGAGAGCTTCATCGCTCGGAGATTGTGCCGCAGAACGGAAGAGCTCTCCCCCGGCCCCAGAATCAAAGATCGCACCGGCGAGCCGAAATGCCAGGGGGGCGAATACCTCCGGTCGCGCCCAGCTTGGCTGCTTTCGATGGCGTCGAAGAGCAGCTTGTCGACCAGGTGCGCCGATCGATCACCGGCGGGAAGGATCGCCGCCAGCCCGGCATGCAACGAAGGACGCGCCGCCCACGGTTCGGGGGCGGATGCGACTTCGAGCGCGAAACGGCCGAGAAACCTCTCGACGGCGATCGCCATCAAATGGGCGAGCGCGGGGCGCTCGTCGTCGAGGCAGGCGGCGAGCCGCGCGAGCGTCCGGGCCGCTCGCAAGCCACCTGCTTCATCCCCGTCGGCGAGAGCCAAGCGCGCCTCCGCGGCGAGCAGCTTGCCCTCGGTCAGAGCAAACAGATAATTGGGCACGGCCGTCGTCCGGCCGCTTGGGAAGCTCCACTCGCGACCGGATCGCCCACGCTGAGCCACCTGGTGGAGAAACTCGAGCGCCCGGCGATTCCTGGCCACCACGATTCGCAGGCGCTGCTCGATCGGCGGGCGGGGCGCCTCGGAGTCGGAGTCCGTAAGCAGGGGCCAGGCATGCATAGGAACCCTTTCGGCGGCGGACAGGTCGTTCCTCTCGTTCGGCGACAGGTCGAGCGCCACGGGCGTCTCGAATCCGGGGAGCGCGTTGTCGCGGTCGGGAGGAAGCGGCCGGTCGTAGTGTGAGAGGTCGAGGTCGATCCGCCTTCCCACGAACGCTTCCATGTCTTCCACCGCCCGGTCGAATCGCCACCGGCCATAGACGTGGGAGGCCACACCGGCCGCGACGTCGAGACCGAGCGTCGTCGCCAACGCCGCCCCGACCTCCTCGACCAGCCGACCGGCGCCGAGCGGCGCATGGACTTGGTCGGCAGCGCAAATACCCTCGAGGGAGGCGAAGTGCTCCTCCACGTCGAGATCGAGCTGCGCGTTCGCGCGTCCGTCTCGGCGAGGCTGCTGCTCTACAACCGCCTGCTCGGGCTCAGGCGCCGGCTGCCGGTGCACACCGTCGTGCTCTATTTGCGAGGCGGCCCGGCAGGGCCCGCGTTCTCACGCCTCGTCGAATCGTCGTGCGGCCGGGAGATCGGGGCCTTCGGCTATCGGAGCTTCGGCCTTTCGGGGATTCGTGCCGACGAGTACCTCGCCCGAAGGGAGCCGCTCGCCTGGGCCTTCGCCGCCTTGGGCCGTCCCCAGGGCCGCGATCGTCGAACGCTGCGCCGTGGCTGTTTCGCCAAAATCGTCGCGGCCGAGGCCCTGACCGACGTCGAACGCTTCCTGCTGTTCAACTGCGTGGCAACCTATCTAGAATTAGGGGGCGGAGCCGCCGAGGAGTACGCCGAGCTCCGCGCCCGGAGCCGAAAGCCGGAGGTCGAAATGAAGCCCGTCACCTGGGAAGAGAAAGTCGAAGCGCGCGGCCTGGAGCGAGGTCGTCAAGAAGGCCGCGAACAGGGGCTGGAGAAGGGACTGGAGAAGGGGATGCGCGAGATTCTCCTCCGGCTGCTCCGCAATCGCTTTCCGTCGCTGACGGGCCAGGCGGTCGAAAAGGTGGAGGCGATCCGTTCGCCGGGAGAGCTCGGCTCGCTCGCGGAGCGCCTTCTGACCGCCCGGTCGCTCGAAGAGCTCGGGCTCGCCTAGCGACCCAGCGCCGCCGCCGCGGTCGTCCGTTCGCTCAAACCTAAAGATCCGCCTGTCGCAACCTCCGCAGCGCCCAGAGCGTGGGCCCGACGATCCAGAGGACGAGCGAGGCCCCGAGACAGAGCGCCGCGCCGAGCGGGCCTCGGGTGAAGCGGAGCAGGGCGAGCGAGCCGGCGCCGAACGCGGCCGTTCCTTCGATGCCGAGCATCGTGCCGGTGCGCACGACGTCCACCGGGTTCACGAGCACGGCCACGATCAAGACGCGCGAGGCGGAGAACGACGGGAGGAGAGAGGCCACCCCCAAGGCCACGACGTCGATCAGGACGACCGCCGCGAACCAGACGACGAGGGCCAGGGCGAGCGCCCGCGACCTCTTGCGGCCGACCGCCGAGGCGGAGAGCAGGGCGGCCAAGCCGAGGAACACGG
>JBGAGQ010000024.1:0-80569 GCA_044226625.1 Thermoanaerobaculia bacterium | reverse complement strand
CGCATCTCGGGACGGGCGGACGATCCGACGCAGGGGATCGAGATCTTCCCGGAGATCGCGAACGGCCACAACGGCGTCTATCGAGTGGGCGACCTGAGCGCCTCTCCTCCCATGGTGGCCGGTCCTCGCACCCCAGGAGCCTGAGTCGGGCCGGACGGCTTGCGACGGCGGAGCGGAGGGTGGTATCAGTGGGTGGAAACCCGGCGGTTCTCCCCTTCCCACCCCTCCACGAGGTACCCCATGTCCAACATCAGTTTTTCGCAACAAGTCGAACGAAACTTCGACAAGGCGGCGGCGCTCACCCGGCACGATCCGGCGCTCCTCCGGCTGATCAAGAACTGCAACAGCGTTTACCACTTCACCTTCCCGGTGCGGCGTGAAAAGACGGGCGAGATCGAGATGCTCCACGCCTGGCGCGCCGAGCACAGCCACCATAAGTTGCCGACCAAGGGCGGCATCCGCTACAGCCTGGACGTCAACGAGGACGAGGTGGTCGCCCTCGCCGCTCTGATGACCTACAAGTGCGCGGTGGTCGACGTACCCTTCGGCGGCGCGAAGGGCGGGATTCGGATCAACGCGAAGAACTACACGCAGGGCGAGCTCGAGCGAATCACCCGGCGCTATACCTTCGAGCTGCACAAGAAGGGATTCATCGGACCGGGCATCGACGTTCCGGCTCCTGATTTCGGCACCGGCCCGCGCGAGATGGCCTGGATCGTCGACACCTACCAGGCGCTCGCCGCGGAGAAGCTCGAGGCGCTCGGCTGCGTCACCGGCAAACCGATTGCGCAAGGGGGCATCCGCGGCCGTAAAGAGGCGACCGGCCGGGGGGTGATGTTCGCGACGCGCGAGCTGTGCAACCAGCCGGAGGAGATGAAGCGCCTCGGCCTTCCGGTCGGCCTCGCCGGCAAGCGGGTGGTGGTTCAGGGCCTGGGCAACGTGGGGTACCACGCGGCGCTCTTTCTCGCCCAGGAGGGCGCGACGATCGTCGGGGTCACGGAGGCGAACGGCGCAATCGAGAAGCAGGACGGCATCGACGTAGAGTCCCTGGTCGAATACCGCAAGACGAGCCCGAATCAGGCGAGCCACGGCTTCCCCGGTTCGACCAGCCTGCCGACTCGCGAGGCGGGCCTAGAGATCGACTGCGACATCCTGGTCCCCGCGGCGCTCGAAAACCAGATCACGGAAGAGAACGCCCCGCGCATCCGCGCGAAGATCGTGGTCGAGGGAGCGAACGGTCCGGTCACCGCCGCGGCGAGCGAGATGCTCGAAGCGCGCGGCATCCTCGTGGTTCCGGATCACTACGCGAACGCGGGAGGCGTCGTCGTCTCCTACTTCGAATGGCTCAAGAACCTCTCGCACGTCCGCATGGGGAGGCTCGAAAAGCGCGCCGAGGAAAAGGCTTATCGGCGGCTGCTCGGCGCGATCGAGCAGAAGACTGGATCGACGTTTTCCCTCGAGGAGGTCAAAGAGGTCACCCACGGCGCGGACGAGGAGGATCTCGTCAACTCCGGCCTCGAGGAGACGATGACCACGGCGCTCCATCGCCTGATCGAGATCCGCAACCGTCAGTCCGGGATCGACCTTCGCACGGCGGCCTACATCGACGCGATCGACAAGATCGCCCTCTGCTACGAGGATCTCGGGATCTTCCCGTAAGGACGCGAGGCCGAGCAAGGCGAAAGGAGAATTCGGCGGCGAGGTAACGAACGGCGCGGTCGGCCAGCCGGTAGTCCTGGTAACGCTTAGGCTGGTAACGATCCGAGGAGAAAAGTGTGATCAGAACCCTCACGAGTCTTGCGCTCTTCGCGCTCCTGCTGTCCGCCGTGCCGGGCGGAGCCGTCAATTGCACCGCCGACGTGGTGCCCGCGGCGACCCTCCTCCTGCCGTATTTCGAGGTCGACCTCGCGAACGCCGCCGGAGCGAACACGACGTTCTCGATTCAAAACGTCTCCCCTGGCGGCGTGTTGACCAAGGTGGAGGTCTGGAGCGACCTCGCCGTGCCGGCCGGCGGTTTCATGATGTACCTCAAAGCGCGGGAACGCCGGACCGTCGACATGAGGAACGTCCTCAACTGCACGCTTCCCGCGACGGTTCCCCCCGCGGGAACTTTTCCGAGCTGCGCGAACGCGCTTCCGCCGAGTGCGGCGTTCTGTGCTCCGTTCGACTGGAAGAACACGCTCACCGGCAAGCCGTCGACGTACCTCGGAGGCAAATGCGGCGGGCGGAACCTGAACGACTCGATCGCCCGCGGCTATCTAACGATCGACACCATGAGCGTCTGCACGATGCTCTATCAGGGGAGCTCGGGCTTTTGGGGCGCCGGCGGAACGGGCGACCCCACGAACCAGAACGTCCTGGCGGGCGATTTCGCCCTGGCGTCCAGCTCGACCGGGCCGACGTTTTCCGCGCCGTTGGTCTCGATCGAAGCCCGCGTGGCCGATCCGGAGACCTCCGTGGTGGGCAACTCCACGTTTTACGGCACCTTCGATCACTGGACGGCCATAGACAACCGGGAGCCGCTCGCGGGTGTCTATGGACCGCGCTACAGCACCGCGCCGCGGGTTGCCTCCACCGACCTGATCGTCTGGCGCGACCCGAAAGTGCTCCAGAACGCCTTCTCGTGCGGCACGCTGCCCGCCTGGTATCCCCTCTCCCAAACCTCGGTGATCCGCTACACCGACGCCGGGGTCGGGACGGTCGTCGGCGGGACGCCGTTCCCCGCGGCCGCGCAGCGCGTGTCGGCGCTTCCGCTGACCGGCGCGCTCGGGGGGAGCGGGTGGCTCCGGCTCGATCTCAATTTCACCTCCGCCGTGGCGGGAGCCGTACCCCCCGAAGGGCCCAATCGAGCGCAGGCCTGGGTGGGTACCTTGATCAAACCGGTGGGGAAGTCGCCCGTCAGCTTCGAATCCGTCGCCTTGAACAACGGCTGCACGGGGGCGCTCAACTACCCGTAGCCGTTCTCCGGCGCCGTCATCACGGCGCCGTCGTTGCGAGCGCGGAAAGCTCGCCGATCGGCCGGACGACGCCGCCGCGGACCACGTAGCGCACCTGGCGCAAGTTGCGGGTCGCGGCGGTCGGGTCGGCGCCTACGATGAGCAGATCGGCGAGCTTGCCTTTCTCGATCGTGCCGATCTCGGTCGAACGTCCGAGGGCCTTGGCGCCCCCGCGGGTCGCAGAGATCAGAACCTCCGCCGGCGTCATGCCGGCCGCTTCCATCGCTTCCATCTCGGCGTAGATCGAGGGGCCGTGGAGGGTGAGAGGGTTCCCCGCGTCGGTGCCCATGGCGATCGTGATTCCTGCAGCCGCTACTTTCTTCAAGTTTTCCGCGCCGATCTGTTCCCGGTCGGCGTTGCGCCGGCCCCGGGTCGCGATCTGCTCGGCGGTTCTCCCCGGGGCGACCTTCGCCGTCTCGGCGATGCGGGCGCGGGTCACCGGATCGATGCAGCCATTCGGATCGTCGATCTCGGGAGCCTTGCCGGCCAGGGCCGCCTCGAACATCCGCTGGTAGCCGGAGCCCACGGTGAGCGTGGGAACGTAGATGACGTTCTTCTCCTTCGCCAACCGAAGGAACTCGTCATCGACCGGCAGATCGGTCACGCTGTGGACCAGGACCGTCGCCCCGTCGCGCAACGACTCTTTCGCCTCTTGGAGGCCGGTCGCGTGGACGATCAGAGGCAGCTTCCTGGCGGCGGCCTCGTCCGCCGCAGCGCGGACCACGGCGGCGAGCTCGGCGAACGGTCGGCTTTCATCGACGATGAACCAGACTTTCACCGCGTGGCTTCCGCGGGCGGCGAGATAGCGGACCCCTTCTCGCGCGGCCTCCGCGTCCTTGAGGTAGATCATTTGCCGCTCGCCCGGCACGTTGAGCCAATGGTCGATCGTCGTGAGCAGAGGTCCTGCGGACACCACCCGCGGAGCGAGCGAGTCGTCCTCCGCCTTTGCCGGAATTCCCAGCGACCAGGCGAAACCGCCGACGTCGAATACCGCGGTCACACCCGAGCAGAGCTGGGTTCGGAAGAAACGCTCCGGGTGGCTCGCGAGGTCGGCGATCGTGTCGGAATACGGGTGCCGGTCGCGCACGTCGAGCGCATCAGGCCGGGCGTCCGCCCAACCGGTCTGCGAGAAATGGACGTGCGCGTCGATCAGGCCGGGCGTGATCCACTGGCCGGACAGGTCGAGCCGATCGATCTCTTCGGGCAATGGGCACGAAGCGCGAGAGCCCGCGCAGTCGATCTTTCCGTCGCGGAGAATTACCACCGCGTCGGGAATCGCGGGAGCGCCGGTGCCGTCGATCAGCGTCGCGCCGACGAGCGCTTTCGGAGGCGGCGGCACGCCGGGAAGTGCCTGGAACGCGGTCGAGACCGCGATCTTCCAGCCCTTCGGAGTCGAGACGAAGAAGCGCTCGGAGAGCCCCGACTGCTCGTCCGCGCCGTAGCGCACGCGGTACCGGTAGGTGCCGTAGACCAGGCCCGGACGGACCGGCGTGAGGCGCATGTCCTCGGCCTCGATCGAGTCGGGCCAGCCGGTTCCCACGCCGGCCGCGAACTCCTTGAAACCGACCGACATGCCGTCCGGCCCGGTGCGCGCGAAGCTCTCTTCCGGCAGATAGCAGGCGAGGTAGGCGTCCTTGTCCTTGCGACGGATCGCGTCGAGGTTCGCCTCGAAGACTTTCTTCGCGGCGGCCAGGTCGGCCGCGAAGGCGGACGACCCGGCGGGTTCGGCGGCTGCGCCCGCTGGAAGCGACGCGAGCGTACTGGCGAACAGCAAGGCGGCGAGCGGAGTACGGCGTCCGGTGGCGGCGTTCATCGGATGACCCCCCAGAATCGAGGGACTCTATCAACCGACAAGTTCACGACTGCGCGGCCAGGGCGCTGAGGACCTCGTCCAGTTGCGCGAAGGTTTCGACCGTCGCATCCGCCGCGCCGGTACCCGCGGCGTCGAGGGCTTCCTTCGAGGGATACAGGTCGCGCATGACGAGCAGCGTCTTGCCATCGTTCTCCTCGAACGTCACCGTCGTGACGGACCCCTCGTCCCCGCTCTCTTCGTTGGTCCAGACGAGCCGTGAGTACGGGGTCACTTCGAGATACCTGCCGAAGAACTCCATGGTCGAGTCCTCGTACTTGAACACTAGGCGATATCGGCCGCCCGTGCGGACGTCCGCGTCCAGTGAAAGCAGGCACATCCCCATCGACTGCGGAACCCACCACTGTTTGAGCAGCTCGGGCTGGGTCCACGCCTGGAACACGAGACGCGCCGGCCCATCGAAGGTTCGCGTCACGACGAGCTCGCGATCGGACGCCCGTTCCACGACCGTACGGTTCTTCGGGGAAGCGGGCTCACTCTCTGTTGGTTCGACCATCGGCTTTTTCCTTTCGTTTGAGCGCCTCGATCACCGTGTCCAAGGCCTCGAAGCGTGCGCTCCATAAGCGGTGGTACCTCTCGATCCAGGCCGCCGCTTCCTCCAGTCGGCTCCCGCCGAGCGAACAGGTCCGTACACGCCCGACCTTTTCCGTGGTGACGAGCCCCGCCTGTTCCAGGACGCCCACGTGCTTCTTCATGCCCGTGAGCGTCATGTGAAATCTCTCGGCAAGATCCGTGATCGACGCATCGGCGCGTCCGAGCTGTTCGAGCACGCCGCGCCGGGTGGCATCGGAGAGGGCGGCGAACGAGGCGTCGAGGGAAGCTTCGACATACTGAACCATATGGTTCAGTATACACCCCGACCTGCGGCACGCAAGCACGGGGCGACGCCGAGCGAGAATCAGGTGGCGGGAGGAAAGCTCCCGCGGGCGGCGTTAAAGGCCGCTCGAAGCGATCGTTGAGGGGGCGAAACGGGAGAGTGGCTCCTCGGGAGGGATTCGAACCCCCAACATTTCGGTTAACAGCCGAACGCTCTACCGTTGAGCTACCGAGGAATGGACACGCTGAAAATCGAACCGCACGGCGCGGGCGCGCCGGAGGGCGGATTCTAGGGGGCACCTCAAGCGCTTGTCAATTCGACGCTACTCGATCAACCCGTCGAGCGGCGAGGAGGCGGAGGCGTAGAGGCGCTTCGGAATCCGACCCGCGTTCGCCGCGTGCCAACCGGCCTCGACGCCGAGCTTCATCGCGAGCGCCATACGGACAGGGTCCTGCGCTTCGGCGACCGCCGTGTTCATGAGCACACCGTCAGCGCCCAGCTCCATCGCGACCGCCGCGTCGCTCGCCGTTCCCACCCCGGCGTCCACGATCACCGGGACGGTAGCCTGCTCGATGATGATCGTCAGGTTCGCCCGGTTGCGGATGCCCATGCCCGAACCGATCGGCGCGCCGAGCGGCATGACGGCCGCGGCGCCCAGCTCTTCGAGACGGCGGCAGACGATCGGGTCGTCGTTCGTGTAGGGGAGGACGACGAACCCTTCGGCGACCAGGGTCTCGGTCGCCTTGAGGAGCTCGAGCGTATCGGGGAAGAGGGTCTTCTTGTCGCCGATCACCTCGAGCTTCACCCAGTTCCAGCCGCCCAGCTCGCGCGCCAGCCGGGCGGTCCTCACCGCCTCGTCGGCCGTATAGCAGCCGGCGGTGTTCGGCAGGAGGAGATAACGCTCCGGGTCGACGAAATCGATCAGTGAGCCCTTCCCCAGCTGATCGAGGTTCACGCGGCGGAGCGCGACGGTCACCACCTCGGTGCCGGAGGCGTCGAGTGCGGCCACCATCGCCGGAAAGCTCGGATATTTGCCGGTTCCGAGGATCAGGCGGGACCGGAAGGTTCGATCGGCGATGGTGAGCGGCGCGACCTCGAGATCGGCGGCGGGCGGTGAAGAGACGGTCGCTTCCATGCGGTCTCCCAAGCGGTTCAGTGAGCCACCGCCAGCGACTCAGCCGGCTCGGCGGTTTCGATTCCCGGAAGCGGCGCGAGATTCCGGTTCTGCTCGTCGACGAAGACGAGCTTCGGATGATGCTCGCGCAGCTCTTCTGCCTCGTACTCGGCATAGGTCGCGAGGATCACGAGATCCCCCGCCTTTGCCTTATGGGCCGCGGCGCCATTGATGCAGATCTCTCCCTTGCCCGGCTTGCCCGGAATCGCGTAGGTCGCGAAGCGCTCGCCGTTGGTGACGTTGTAGATCTCGATCCGCTCGTGCTCCAAGATGTCGGCCGCCTCGAGCAGAAGGGGATCGATCGTCACCGAGCCCTGATAGTGGAGGTTGGCATCGGTCACCGTCGCCCGGTGGATCTTCGATTTGAGCATCGTGCGCTTCATGTCGCCTATACCCCTTCGCTCTCGATGGAGAGATGAAAGTTGTCGATCAAACGGGTGCTGCCCAGGCGTACCGCGAGCGGCAGAACCACATCACCCGAGAGGGTCTCGACCGGACGGAACGTGTCGGCATCGACCGCCTCGGCGTACTCGACCTCGACGAGCGGCTCGCTTGCGAGGCTCTCGCGGAGGATCCTTCGGATCTCGTCCCCTCGGCGCTCTCCCGACTCGATCGCCGCGCGGGCCGCGACGAGCGAACGGTAGAGCACCGTCGCGGCCTTACGCTCCTCGGGTCCGAGAAAGACGTTTCGGGAGGACATGGCGAGCCCGTCCGTCTCGCGGACCGTCTCGCCGGGAACGATCTCCACGGGAAAGTGCAGATCGCGAACCAGCTTCGAGATCACGGCGAGTTGCTGCGCGTCCTTGCGGCCGAACACCGCGAAATCCGGCCGCACCAGGTTGAACAGGGCTGCCACCACCGTGGCGACGCCGCGGAAGTGCCCTGGGCGAAATTCGCCTTCCAACCCCTCGGCCGGTCCGCCGGGCTCGATGAAGACCGAATGCCCTTCGGGATAGACGGTCGACACGTCGGGCAGAAACAGGAGATCGCAGCCGGCCGATTCGAGCATCTCGGCGTCGCGATCCGGCTGGCGCGGGTAGCTCGAGAGGTCCTCCGCCCGGTTGAACTGCGTCGGGTTGACGAACACCGAGGCGACCACCCGATCGGCCCGTTCGCGGGCCGCCCGAACGAGCGACAGGTGCCCTTCGTGGAGAGCGCCCATGGTCGGAACGAATCCGACCGTGCGCCCCCGCACGGACCACAGCGCTAGCTCCTGACGGAGCGCCGCCTCGTCGCGAATTTGGAGCATTCGTGCGCCCTAGCCGTAGATCTTTCGCAGCTCGGGTTTCGGTTCGAGTGCGCCGTAGCTCTCTTCGGGCGACGGGAAGCGCCCTTCCCGCACGTCCGAAGCGAAACGCTCGATCGCCTCGCGCGAGGCGTGGCCGATCTCCGCGTAGCGCCGTACGAACCGGGGGGCGATGCGCTCTTCGAGGCCGAGGAGGTCGTGATAGACGAGCACCTGGCCGTCACAGCCGGCGCCCGCTCCGATGCCGATCGTCGGGATCGTCAGCCGATCGGAGATCTCCGTTCCGAGATCGCTCGGAACGCACTCGAGGACAAGCGAGAAAGCCCCCGCGTCTTCGAGCTCCAACGCGGCGTCGACGATCTTCCGGGCCGCGTCCTGATTGCGCCCCTGCACCTTGAAACCGCCCATGCGGTGGACCGACTGCGGCGTGAGGCCGAGGTGCGCCATCACCGGGACCTCCGCTCGATCGAGCGCGCGCACCACGTCGGGGCGCCCCCCTTCGATCTTCACCGCCTGCGCTCCGGCTTCCTTGACGAAGCGGATGGCCGAGGCGACCGCCTGGTCCGGCCCGAGGTGAAACGATCCGTACGGCATGTCGGCGACCAAGAGGGCCCGTTCGACGCCGCGGCGCACGGCCCGCGTGTGGTGGATCATCTCGTCCAGGGTCACCGACAGGGTGTCAGGATGACCGAGGACGACCATCGCGAGAGAGTCGCCGACCAGGACGATGTCGGCGCCCGCGGCATCTGCCGTCTTGCCTTGCGGGTAGTCGTAGGCGGTGACCATCACCAGACGGTCGCCGCGCACGGGGGCTTCGACGATCGAGGGAACCGTGATGCGCTTCGTGGCCATTCGTTCGCGCTCCGTTCCTGGCCTTCGGGGATTTGAGCCCCAGAAAGCGAAAAGCCCTTCGAGCCGGGGAGGCGGAAGGGCCGCGGAGCGCAAGTTTGTCCCGTTGCGGATCGAGGTCTCGCGAGCGGATCGTCGGTTGGATCGAGGTGTCGGTCCCCTTTCGGTGGATCCGGCCCTCTGCCGCGACCGTCGCACCCTCGAACGGGGCGCTTTCGGTTCTTTCCGTCTCGGTCCCTGCGGCAGCCTCCCTCGCGACGCGGGTCGCCCGGCCAGATCAAACGGTCGGCGGGCACCCCGCGGCGCGCTACCGCGAGCCGACCGGCTGGAAGTACTCGGTCCCCTTGATCGGCCGCGAAAGCCGATGCAGCAGCTCGGTGAAATCCTCCGGGCGCTCGGGGAAATTCAAGTAGCGCGTGTCGACCACGAGGAGCGGCGACTGCTCGTAGTAGTGGTAGTAGTGGTTGTAGGCGTCGATCAGCTCGGACTCGTAATCCCGGGCGAGGGTCTTTTCGACCGTCCGCGCGCGGCGCTTGATCCGATCCATGCAGGTGTCGACGTCGGCCACCAGGTAGAGGATGAGATCGGGCTTCGGCACCTGCGGCTCGAGCAAAGCGTACAGCTTGTCGAACAGCATCAGCTCGTCGTCCGACAGGTTCAGGTAGGCGAAGATCCGGTTCTTCTGGAACGTGTAGTCCGAGATCACCACCCGCTCGAACAGCTCGCGCTGGGCGATCCCCTGCTGCTGCTTGAAGCGCGAGAGCAGAAAATAGAGCTCGGTCTGGAACGCTGCCCCCGGGCGGTCCTGGTAGAAGTCGCCGAGGAACGGGTTGTTCACGTCCTCGAGGACCTTCACCCCCTCGAAGTGACGGGTGAGCATCTCGACCAGGGTGGTCTTGCCCACCCCGATCGGTCCGTCGACCGCGATGTAATGACGGGTGAGCATCTCGACCAGGGTGGTCTTGCCCACCCCGATCGGTCCGTCGACCGCGATGTAATGGTACGGAAGCGCCGGTCCGCTCACGAGGCTTTCTTTAGAGGCCGGTGGCAAGCGCGGCGGCTTCGACCTGCACCGGAGCTTGGTGGGAGGACGAAGCGATCGGGTTGTAGAGCGTGTCGCGCTCGATCGGCTCGAACCCGGCCAGGCGGACGATCCGTTCGAGCTCGCCTCGGGTCATCTGCTGCGGGGTTCCGGCTCCCGCCATGTGGTAGATGGTCTCCTCGACCACCGTGCCGTCGAGGTCGTCCGCCCCGAAGCGCAGCGCCACCTGCGCGAGCTTCGGCGAGATCATGATCCAGTAGGCCTTGACGTGCGGGATGTTGTCGAGCACCAGGCGGGCGGTCGCGATATGGCGCAGATCGTCGCTTCCCGTCGTGTGGTACTTGAGCCCCATGTAGTTGTTCTCGGGGTGATAGGCGAGCGGGATGAACGCGTTGAAGCCGCCGGTCTCGTCCTGCAGCGCGCGCAGGCGCATCAGGTGATCGACCTTGTGGACCGGCTGCTCGACGTGGCCGTAGAGCATGGTGCAGTTGCTCTTGATCCCCATGCCGTGCGCGATCCGGTGGACCTCGATCCACTCGTCCGCGTCGAGCTTGCCGTCGCAGATGATCTCGCGCACGTCCTTGTGGAAGATCTCCGCGCCTCCGCCCGGCAGCGACCCGAGACCGGCCTCGACCATGTGGCGAAGGACCTCTTCGATCGAGATCTTCTCGCGCTTCGCGAACCAACCGATCTCGATCGCCGTGAACGCCTTCAAATGAGCGTTCGGAAAGCGCTCCTTCAGGCCGCGGAGCATCTCCAGATACCAATCGAGCGAGAGGTCCGGATGGAGCCCCCCGACGATGTGGAACTCGGTCGCCCGCTGTCCCCCCTGCTCCGCCGCGTGCTTGTAGACCTCTTCGTGCGACATCTCCCAGGCGTGGGCTTCCCCTTTGAGCGCCGCGAAGCTGCAGAACTTACAGTTGTAGGTATAGACGCAGACGTTCGTCGGATTGATGTGCCGGTTGACGTTGAAATAGGCGACGTTGCCGTGCAGGCGGCGCCGCACCGCGTCGGCCAGACGCCCGAGCGCCACGACGTGGGGGGTGGTGAAACAGAGCAGAGCGTCGTCCTCGGTCAGGCGAACCCCGTCGCGGACCTTTTCCGCGAGCGGGCGAAGGCTCGAAGGAAAGCGCTCGGGGCGGATCTCAGGGTTCTGCATCGCAATTCCTCGGGGTCTACCAGGCCGGTTCGACCGTTTCCCCAATCGCTGGATCCGGTCGATGGACGGGCAGTATAGCAGGGGCCCGGCGACCTTCGGCGAGGTAAACACCGCCCGGTTTACGCCTCATTCCCGGATCCCGGCGACCCCGGTTCGAGCGAGCGGTCATCCGAAATTCCTGGTCCGGCGTAGAGCCCCACTGAAACCGACAACTTCCCGACCTGGAGGGTCTACGACATGTTCCGACTTCGTCGCAACCTAGGCATCGCCTTGCTCTTCGCAGCCGTTTTCGCCCTCGCCGCCCAGGCGCAGCCCCCCTCCGGACAGCTCTTCCTCGTCCATCGGGAACACGCCGATCCCGCAAAGCTCGCCCAATACGAATCCACTTCGGCCGAATTCCGCAGCGCGCTCAAAGAGCACAAGATCACGAGCTTCCCGCTGAACTACATGGCCTGGAGCTACGACGACCTGACCTACGATTTCATCGCTCCGATGAGCGGCTTCGAGGATCTGGCGAAAATTTCCTCGACCTTCGCCGAGCTCGGCCGAAAGCTGGGTGCCGAGAAATTCGACGACCTGATGGCTCGCGGCAACGCCGCGATGCTGAGCACGGACGACGTGATCATCCGCGAGCGGCCGGACCTCGGCTACGCCCCCGCGAATCCGCGCGTATCAGTGGCGGAGACCGGCGTAGTTCGGTTCGACTATTACTATCTCCGCCCGGGCGCCGAGTTCGAGCTCGACCAGCTCGCGAAAGAGTGGCGCGCCCTGGCCACCGCCAAGGGGATCCGCGACGGCTACCGGGTGTTCGAGACCCTCTTCGGCCCCCACATCCCGGTATTCGTCGTCGCCACCCCGGGCAAGGACGCCGCGGATCTCGCGACCGCCTGGGCCACCAACGTGAAGACCGGCGGCGCCGAATGGCAGGCTCTGATGGCCCGCACTCTCGGGCTCTGCCACAAGTTCGAGACGAAAGTGGGCACCTGGCGCGGCGATCTGTCCGCCCGTTAGGACCCGGATCGAGCCGTCTTCATTCGGGGTCGGCGGTCGACTCGTCGATCCACCGAAGATAGGGCGCGGAGCCGGCGAGAACGGGAAGGGCGAGGATCTCCGGGACCTCGTATTGATGCCGGGACCGGATCGCCGCTTCGACCTTCTCGTACAGGTCGGCGCGCGTTTTCACCTGGAGGAGAGCTTCGCCTTCCCGAGCGATCTCTCCTTTCCAGACGTAGAAGCTGTCGATCGCCGAAATCTGGATGCAGGCCGCGAGCCGTTCGGCGAGGAGGTGCCTGGCGAGCACCTCCGCGTCCTCGCGGTTGGCGGTCGTGGTGACCACAACGCAGTATTCGATCTCTACCGCCATCGTTCCCTAATCCTCCTCGTACTTGATCTCCATCCTCCGCGCCCGGCGGGCGGAGATCGCGACGAGGAGCGCCGCGAAGATCAGCAGGCCGATCACCGCCACCGGTTTGCTCGGCGCGTCGGAGAGGATGGCGAGTGGGCCGTCGGAGACGGGCACCGGCGACAGGGACTGGAGGTAGTGGATCACGCTCGCCTTCTTGAGCAGCGGAGGGAGGAGGAAGTGGATCCCCTCCCAACCGAAGATCAGGAGCGCGGGAATCGCGGGACTCCGGAAGAAGAAGCCGAGGGTCAGGAAGATCGCTCCGTAGCCCGCGCAGGCGAGCAGCGTCGTCGCGACGTAGGCGAGCAGGTGGCCCAGGCCGGTTCCCGCGAGGAAGTGTCCGCCCCCCTTGATCGGTCCGAAGGTGAGGAGGAACGAGGCCACCGTCGACAGGCCGAAGAGGAAGCCCGCGACGACCAGACCGGTCAGGTATTTGCCGACGACCAGCAACTCGCGACGGATGGGAGCGAGGAAGTAATAGTGGAGCGTTCGATCGAGCACCTCGCGGCGTATCAGGTTGCCGAAGATGCCGACGCATCCCAGGAACACGACCACCCGCAGGAGGAACGCCTGGTAGATGGCGCCCGCAAAGATCGCCTGCGCTTGGGCCAGGTCGAGCAGATTGCGGACCGAATCGCCCGGCGTGAACAGGACGCGGAGCGACAGCAGCGCGGGAGGCGCGAGCGCGAGCAGCCAGAGGCCGATCGAGCGGCGGCCGAAGAACCCCTTCTTGAGCTCCAGGCGGACGATGGCACCCAGCTGGCGTCGCCGGAGAGCCGCGCTTCCCGGTGCGGGGTCGAGGGACGGGACGGCGCTCGCCGCAGCTTCGTTCGAGGTCGCGGCGTTCATCATCGCCCTCCCTGTTCGATCAGATATTGGTAGACCGCGTGCACGTCGGCGTCGGCCGGTACCACCGACTCGACCGCGAGCTCGTTATCGAGCACCAGCCGGTTCAGCAGGAGGTGGAAGCCGTCGGCGTCCTTCGTGCTCACGAGTAGACCCCGCCGGTCGTGGCTCAATCGCGCCTCGACCACGTGGTCGTGCTCGAACAGGCGCGAGGCGAGGAGCGAAGGCCGGTCGCAGCGGATCATCACCTGAACCGGATGCTCCTCTTCCATCTCGTCGCGCACGCCGCCGATCTCTCCCTCGGCGACGACGTATCCGCCGTTCAACAGCACCACCTGGTCCGAGATCAGATCCACCTCGTGGAGGATGTGGCTCGAGACCAGGACGTGCTTGCCCGCGACGGCGAGCTCGCGGAACAGGGCGATCACCTCGGCGCGTGCCATGGGGTCCAAACCGTTGAGCGGCTCGTCGAGGATCAACACGGCGGGATCGTGCGCCATCGCTTGCGCGAGCTTGATGCGCTGGCGCATTCCCTTGCTGTACCCCGCGACTTTGCGTGAAGCCGCCTCGGTGAGGCCCACCCGGTCGATCGCGCGAGCGGCCCGCGCACGCGCATCCTCGGCCGAGAAGCCGTAGACGCGGAGCAGTAGCTCGACGAACTCGAAACCCGTGACGCCCGGCGGAAAAGCGTCGACCTGGGTGGCAAACCCGATCTCACGGAACATCGTCTCCGGCCGGTCGGGCGAGAGACCGCGGACGCTCACTCTTCCAGCGCTCGGACGCAGCAGACCGACCAGCAGGTTCATGAGCGTCGTCTTGCCGGAACCGTTCGGGCCGACCAGTCCGGTGATCCCCGGCGGAATCACCAGGTCGATCCGGTTGACGCCGAGCACCTCGCCGTAGAACTTGGAAACGTTTTCGAGCACGATCTGATCGCTCGAAGCCGCTCCGGGGCTCGAAGCTGATTTCATGGCCGGGCTCATCGCACCACCTCGTACGCACGCAGGCGCGTTTTGAGCAGCCAGAGGAAGATCAGGCAGCCGCCGACCATCGTGATCCAGGCGAGAGGTAGAGGATGACCGTCCGGAGACCGTACGCCGAACAGCGAGGCCCAGACCGCCTCGCTCGCTCCGGAGGCGTCGAACAGGCGGCCGAACGAAAGGCCCAGAATGCCGTGCACGGCGTGGCCGAACGCCTGACCGACGAAGAAGAGCATGAACAGCGCGATCCGCGCGACCGGCTTCCATTTGACCCAGGCCGAGATCGCGAGCGCGAAGAGCGAGAGGAAGAGGATCCAGATCCAGCTGCCGACGAAGAGCGCGACGGCGATCTGCAGGTTGTCCGCCGCCCACTTCGGTTCGAGATAGGCCTGGAAGCCCCAGAGCAAGAGGCCCGGCACCCAGGTGATCGAGGACATCAGGATCGCGAGCACACAGAGCTTGCCGAGCACGTATTCGGAGCGCGAGAACGGCCGAGCGAGGTAGAGCGGGAGCCCGTTGTTGCGCAGGTCGGGCGCTACGAGCGCCGGTCCGACGAAGAGGGTGATGATGAAGCAGAGGCTGCTCTGCAGCGTCATGCCGCGCCAGAAAAACTGGGCGTCGATCGGCAGGATCTCGTTGAGCTTTTCGGCGGTGATGCCGAACAGCTTGAGCGCCGAGAGATTGTGATGCAGGTAGACGATCAGCAGACCCGCGAACGGCACGCCGAAGCAGAGGGCGAAGAAGATCGCGAACAGCCGGCTCTTGAACACGTCGGAGTAGGCGTATCGGGGCAAGATCAGGAAGCGCCGCTTTTCCGGAGTGAGGCCTCCGGCGTACGGTCGGTAGCTGCGTTCGAAGACGGCCATCCGCCTAACCCTCCATCGCCTTCAAGAAAATGTCTTCGAGCGAGTCGCGGCGATAGTCGAGATGACGGATCTGCACCGCGTGATCCGCCGCCGCCTGGTAGAGGGCGCGGACCTCGACGCCTCCTGGCAGCACCAGCTTGATCCTTCGCCGGCTCCCTTCGGCGAGCTCGCAGCCGAGCCCTTCGAGCGCCGCGCGGAAGCTCCGCTCGCCCCCTTCGTCGGCGCGCAGCTCGAGCTCGAGAAAGCTGCGGTTCGCCCGGCGCTCCGCCTCGAGGTTGCAATACGTCGCGATCCGCCCGTTTTTGAGCACGAGGACCTCCTCGCAGCACTCTTCGACGTCGCGCAGCAGATGGGAGGAGAGGATGACCCGCACCTGCCCCGCGTCGCGGATGTCGCGGATCAGGTGGAGCATGCGCGAGCGGGCTGGCGGATCGAGCCCGTTGGTCGGTTCGTCGAGGAACAGGACCTTGGGTCCGTGGACGAGCGCCTGGGCAAGCTTGGCGAGCTGCTTCATGCCGAGCGAGTAGCCGTCGACCGGCCGATAGCGCGCCTCGCCGAGCCCGACGTAGAAGAGCGCCTCGTGCGCCCGCTCGAGCGCCTGCTCCGGCGGCAGGCCGGACAGCTCGGCCATCAGCCGGACGAAGCGAACTCCCGAGAGGCCGGCGACGAAAGCGTCGTTTTCCGGCATGTACCCCATCAACGCGCGGATGTTGCGGCCGTCGGTCCGGATGTCGTTGCCGAGCAGCCGCGCGGTTCCGGCCGACGGAGGGTAGAAGCCGAGCAGCGTGTGCAAGAGCGTCGTCTTGCCCGCGCCGTTCGGGCCGAGGAGACCGATCGATCGACCGGTGAGCTTGGCGGTGAGCCCGTGGAGGATTCGGCGTTTGCCCAGCGTCACCTCGAGACCTTCGAGGTCGATCACGGGAACGTTTTGGGTCATTTGGGACATCTCCTCGACAGATCGAAACGAAAGAAGGAGCACCGCAAAGAAACAGGTAGAGGCGCAACCTTCTGCGCCTCTACCTTACGACCATTTCGTTGAGGTGTTTCCGATTCTAACCGCTACGATCGGCTACGAATCTCCCTCGTGCCCGCCGATCGAGCGGAGGATGCTCGAAAAGCCGGTGAGCAGCTTGAGATTGTCGCCGAGCGGCCCGTTCAGCGCGTTGCTCCCGAACAGGATGCGATCCGTTTCGGCGTAGGCGTAGATCGCGCTCGGCCCCTGGCCCAGGAACGACCGGAGGGAGCTCGCGTCCTTGCCTTCGAGCGCCGACTTCGGAATGAACTTCGCCCCCTGCTTGGCGAGCGCTCCGAGGTCCTGGAAGACCAGCGCGGAGACGTTGACCTGACCATCCGTGCCGAGCAGGTCGCGCAGCCGTTCGGACCGGCCGAGCGTCGCGCCCGACTCGCGGGCCGAAAACGCCCTCTCGAGCAGCGTCCGCGAGGGAGCGGCGACCACGAAACCGCCTTCGAAGGCGTAGTGGACCGAGATTCCCAGATCCTCCGAGGCGAGGGCATGCCAGATCCGCCCGCCGCTCGTCTCGGAGGTCAAGGTCACGCGGCCCTTGCCGTTCTTCGCGAGCTCGCGGTTCAGCCGTTCGACGGTCAGCTCGATGGTGTGCTGAAGCGTCGCGGGATCGTAGACCTCGGCCACGAACTTCCAGGACGGCTTGGGCAGAACCGGCCCGTCGAGCGCCAGGGCGAATTCTCCGCCCAAGGGGGCCACCACGTCGTCGCGCAGGCGGAACCCTTCCCGCGCCTCGGCCTCGGCGAGCTCCGAAGCGAACTTCGGATTGGCCGCGAGCAGCTCGTCGAGCAGCGTCGCCGGATTCTTCACCACGAAAGCCGCGGCGGCGTTCGCGTCGGGCGACACGAAGTCGAGCGCCCGCATGGGAGCCGGCTCCGCGAGCCAGGCCGCGATGCCGCGGCGCGCTTGCTTGAACGTCAGGGTGGCGCGGGTTTCGGCCCGCCCGTCGAGATCGCGACGCTCGACGATGAACTGGTCCATGTCGAGGATGCCCAGCGTCTCGGCGACTTGATGGTCTTCGCTTTCCGCTCCGCCTTGCTCGGCAGAGCTGTCGCCGATCAGGGACGCCAGATCGGCGGAGAAGAGCCAGCCCGCACCGTCCTGGTACGAGGCCGCGACCCGGTTGCGGAACGGCGTCTCCAGGAACGGATTCGCCCCGGAGCCGTTGGCGGCCACCTGATTGATCAACGCCGCGTTCGGGCTCGCCACGAAGAGGTCGGAACCGACGTAGAGAATCAGCTCGCGATCTTCCGCGGCGGACGACGTGGCCGGCAGGGTCGTAACGATGCGGAGCTTCTCGCGGCCCGCTTCGCCGTTGAGCCGCTCCACCTCGGCCGTGAGGGCCGCCTGGAACGCCGCGGCGTTCTCGACTTCCGCCATGAGCACCGGCTCGGTCTCGGCGCCCGTAACTTGCTTGCCGACGGCGATCGCGATTTCCGGTCCCAGATGACCGCCGAGCTCGGAAATCCGCTCGATCAGGTCGTGGACCTTCCGGCGCTCGGCGTCGGAGGAGAAGTTGTCCTGCCACCATTGCCGCAGGGTCTCGCTCTCTTCGAGTTTCTGGTCGAGCAGGCGCTGGGTTTCGCCGAGGTTCTTGGCCAGGTTCGGCAGCGCGATGAACACCTTGGTCCCCACGGGCGAGAGGTCGAGCAGGCGGGTCGAGTAGCGCAGGCCCGGCCGTTCGATCTGCGAGTCGATGTCGGCGCTCGCCGCGGTGAGCTCGGCGAGCAACTGGTCGTACTGCGCGGCGTTCTTGCTCCAGGCGATTTCCTGGGTGACCGGCACGGCCGAGAGGCTCGCCGCCGTCACCACCTGGGCGCCCGGATGGAGGACGTCCTCGCGGCCCGACTGGTTGACGTGGACCTCACCTTCGACCACCGCGACGCGCGAGCCCTTCGTGCCGTGATTGACCGAGAAGATCGTCCCGGTGACGGCGACCAGGCAGTCGTCGGTTTCGACGTACAGGTGGCGTGGCCGCTGCTTCGCGGCCTGGACGATGATCTTGCCGCGCTCCAGCTCGATCGTGTTCCCCTTGCGGCCCGCGTCGAGCGAAAGCCCGGCGCGCTCGCTCATCTCGATCACCGAGCCGTCGGTCATCCGGACGAAGGCGTGCGATCCTTTGGCGGTGCGGATCTCGTCCCCTTCATTGACCGCGGCGCCCGCTCCGAGCTGAGCGGTTCGCTCGCCATCGATGCGATAGAGGCTCCCCTCGATCGCCTCGACGCGCGCCATCTGGCCACCCGAGATGAAGAAGTCCTGCATCAGGAAGAGGCCGGTGCCGAGCGCGGCGACCAGCACCGCGGCGAGAGCGTAGAGAGTGCGGCGGTCGCGCCGGACCGGAGAGGCCAGCGCGGGAATCGCGGCGGCGACGGCCGGCTTGCCCTCGCGGGCGGTGCGCAGGGCGCGGCGGCAGGGGACGCAGCTGCGGGTGTGGTCCTCGACCAGCAGAGCGCGGGCGGCCGGGAGCTCGCCGGCGAGATAGGCGGGAATCTCCGCCTGGAAGTCTTCGCAGTGGCGAAGCGGGGAGTGGACCGCGTGGATCGCGGGCGAAGCGGCCGGCACGGTTTCGGAGGCGCCTTCCGCAAAGTCGGATTCGAGATCGGCCTTCGCGGCGAACTGGGCCAGCTTCTGGCGCACCCGGGCCGCGGCGGCGGCCATCTCGTGCTCATCGACAGGAGTGGACGCGATCTCTGAGATCGCCTGATCGAGGCGGGCTTCGTCGATTCGATTCGAAAACAGGCTCATGACTGGGCTCCTTGGTGCGCCGAAAGCTCTTTCTGCAGCCGATGGCGGGCACGATGCAGGATGACGGCTACAGCGGTCTGGGAGCAGGAGTACATCCGGGCGATGTCCAGATTGCTCTGCCCCTCGAAATAGCGAAGCGAGAAGATCTCGGCCTGCTTCGGTGAAAGTTGCGCCACGGCGGCGCGAAGCGCCTGGGCGAGCTCCCGGTTGCCGCGGCGGTGCTCGGGGCCGGCGCTCGGCACGTCGGCGAGATGCTCCGCGACGTCGTCGAGCGCCACGGCTTTCGCGCGCTTGCGGCTCCGGGCGAGATCGAGCGCCGCGTTGACCGCCGCCCGGTGCAGGTAGCTTCCGACCTGCTCGGTGAGGTCGAGATCCTGGCGCCGGGCGAGGCGGAAGAAGACGGTCTGCATGACGTCTTCGGCGTCCGAGGCGTTGCCGGTGATGCGGTACGCGGCGCGGTAGACCCCCTGGTGATGCAGCTCGAACAGTCGTTCGAGCGTCGCCGGAACGGCCTGGGCGTCGCCGACCGGCCGGCTGCCGGC
Source organism: Thermoanaerobaculia bacterium (assembly GCA_044226625.1). Classification (GTDB taxonomy): domain Bacteria; phylum Acidobacteriota; class Thermoanaerobaculia; order Multivoradales; family UBA5704; genus DASYKS01. The sequence goes on along the minus strand of JBGAGQ010000024.1, from coordinate 61,011 downwards.
CCTCGCGGCCGCGGATCGCCCGGGGGGGGCGGTGGATGAAATTGGAGCGGTTGCCGATTGCACGGTGTCGTCCCTCCTGGTGTCTCCACTCATTGGAACGTGCCTCCCGATCGAATGTTACGCCCCGCTTTTCAGCGAAGGGCCAAAAGAAGAGCAGAATAGGCGCACCGCGTCTGTCTATCGAAAAGGGGGCCGCCTGGTTTCGGCCGAAAGGAGGAATCTTGCTCCTCAACTATCTCGATTCGGCGATCGGCTTCATCGTCGTCATCCTGATGTTCTCTCTCCTGATCACCGTGCTGGTCCAGATGGTCGGGGTCCTGCTCCAGCTCCGGGGCAAGAGCCTCCTCCGCGGCGTGGAGCTACTGCTGCGGGAGGTCGACCCGGAGATCAAGTCCCAAGCGAAAGATCTCGCGGACCAGGTGCTCACCCACCCGGTGATCGCGGAAGGAAAGCATCGCCTGGCCTCGGCGCTTCGCCCGAGCGAGCTCAAGCTGATCCTCCAATCGCTCGCCGAGGAGAATCCGAAGCTCAAGGCGCTCCTCGACCAGAAGGAAGAGGAGTTGTTCGCGCGGCTCGACGCCTGGTTCGAGCCGGTCATGGACCGCGCCCGAGAGCGGTTCAAGATGAGCACTCGCTGGGCGACCACCGTGTTCGCTGTCTTGGTCGCTTTCGCCCTCCAACTCGACTCGATCAGCCTGTTCCGGCAGATCTCGACCAACGCCGAGCTGCGCTCCCGGCTGGTCGCGATGAGCGACTCGGTGCTCGAGACCAGCAAGAAGGTCCTCGAAGCCAAGGCCGCCCCGGCAACCGAGCAGGGGCTCGCCGACCTGAAGGCTCGTGCCGACCAGGTGAGCTCCCAGCTCGAGGCGACCCAACTGCAACTGGTCCCGCAGCCCTGGCGCCTCTTGGCTTTCGACAGCGTAAGGAGCTTCCTCGGGCTGATCCTGACCATCTTCCTCCTCGGCCTCGGAGCGCCGTTCTGGTTCAACGTCCTGCGCAACCTGGTCGGCCTGCGCCACGCGGTCGAAAAGAAGGAGGCCGATCAGGAGGAGGCCGATCGGAACGCGGCGGCAGGAAAGTAAGGCGCCTAGATCCCCGCGCGCACTATGGTACGGAGAGGTGCTCGGGAGTACCATTCGACCGAATGCTCGCCGAACGCCGATCCGCCCCCGCGACCCTGCGCGATCTGGACGACCTTCCGGAGGAAGTCGTGGCCCATCTCGTCGACGGCGAGCTGATCGTCCACCCTCGTCCGGAGGGACCGCACGTCGAAGCCGCGAGTGAGCTGGGGTGGATGCTCATGGGTCCCTTCCGCCATGGGGTCGGTGGCCCGGGAGGATGGATCATCCTCGACGAACCGAAAGTGCTCTTCGGTCCTCAGCTCCTGGTTCCTGATCTAGCAGGCTGGAAGAAGGAGCGGTTCGCCGCGGTCCGCAAGGGTCCGTACACGGTGATCCCCGATTGGGTCTGCGAAATCCTCTCCCCCTCGACTCGCCGCTTCGACCGCTCGACCAAGCTTCAGATCTACGCACGCGCCGGGGTCCATCATGCCTGGGTCATCGATCCCGGAGCCCAGACCCTCGAAGTCCTCCGTCTCCACGAAGGACGCTGGTTGATCGTCGCCGTCCACGGTGGGCAAGGGAAAGTCCGCGCCGAGCCTTTCGACGCCGTGGAGCTCGACCTCTCGCTGATCTGGAGCGACTCCGACTCCGGGGACTTCCAGGAAGACTCGTCGGACTGACCGCGCATCCCGCGGTCGATCCCGCCGTCACCTCCGCCGCATCTCCTCCAGATCCTTCCGGAAGAACGGCAGCCCCACCAGCGCCGGGACCAGGTAGCGGGAGGTGAACAGCAGGCCGAGCGCCGCGGCGGTTTGGGCGTTCAGGTAGGGGGCGTAGAGAGCGACCAGCGCCGCGTCGCGAGTTCCCAGGCCGGCGAAGGTGAAGGGGGTGAGGCCGGCGAGGATCGCGAGGGAGGCGAGGCCGATGTGGGCGAGGAACGGTACGTAAGCCCGCAGGGCGAGGATGAAGATCCAGAGCTGGACGAAGTGGAGCAGCCAGAGGCCGATCGAGATCGCCACCACCTGGGCGTGGCGGGCCGGCTCGCGGCGGAGGGTGGTTCGGGTTTCGGCCCAGGCGTCGCGCAGCTTGGCGAGCTTCGATTGGAGTTTTTTGGGAGCGATCCACAGCGCGACGCCGAAGGCGAAACGGGCGAAAGCCTCCGAATTGAGGGTCAGGAACCCGAGGATCGTCGCCGCCGAAATCCCCGCCGCGGCGAGCCAGAGGGCGAGCCCTTTGCCCGGTAGGAAGTACAGTCCGATGTCACACCAGAGGAAGAGAGCGAGCACGTCGTAGGCCTTCTCGAACACGGTGAGCGAGAGGGCGAGCGAGCCGGGGAGGTGCCCGCGCGATTTCAGGAAGAAGGCTTTGGCGATGTCTCCCATCTTCGAGGGGAGCACCATGTTCATCACGTCGGCGACCAGGATCAAGCGCACCGATTCGAGGCCGCCGAGGCGGGTGCCGCTCGGCATCAGGCGGCGCAGCCGCCAGCCCTGGACGAGCTTGATCGCGCCCAGAGCGAGCTGGCCGGCGATCATCCATCCGAAATGGGATTGGGCGAGGACTGCGCCGATCGCGGCGAGGTCGATCTTCCGGTAGATCAGGGCGAGCAGCGCCACGCTCACCGCGATCGAGATCCAGCGCTTGCGTCGGCCGGCGGCCGATGGCTCGGGCAGGCGAGGAGAAGAAAGATCGGCCGGTTCGGCCGGCGCGGCCGAGGTCACCGGCTGGCTAGCCTCGATAAGGGAACTGCGGGCCGTACCAGCTTTCTCGGATCAGCTTCTTCGCCCGCGGCCGGGCGACGAACGGATACCAGAGGAGCGAGTTGTAGACCAACGCGCCTTTGGCGAGCACCTGCACCAGCGGCGTGTCGAAAAGCAGCGGCTTCAAGAACGACGCCCGCAGCCGCTTGTGGAGCCCGCCGAGCAGGTTGCTCTTGGGCGTCGCGAATTGCTCGGAGCCGACGTCGTCCCCGACCATCCGCCCCTCGATCGACCCGAGGCCGCGCGCTTCGGCATTGGTAAGGAAGCCGATCGACCGCGGGTCGAACCCCATGTAGCGCGCCGCGGCGGCGTCCGCAGCCACGAGATCCGGCGAGGCGATCACCAGATCGGCGATTCGCACGTCGCCGGTCCGCGGCCCCTTGCCCTCCTGGCAGACCGTGCCGTCGATCACGGTGAATCGCGGCGCGAGCGCCTGGTTGATATCGACGATCACCTGATGGAGCACCGGGTGGAAGTTGTGCCGAAACGTGGGCAGGCACCCCCACTGGTTCTTGAGCGAGGCGGTGATCGTCGAGAGGTGGTGGCACTTCATGACCGGCAGCGTCACCAGGCAATCCGACTCGAGCAGCGTGCGCGGGAAGACCAATTTCTTGACGTGCATGCCGTCGACCGGAACCTCTTCGAGCGGATCACGCGACAGATCGACGTACTCGACGCCGTACTTGGCGGCCAACCGATCGTAGCCCCAGATCTTCTCGGCCCGTCGGACGTTGTCGGCCCCGACGACCTGGGCGTCCCCCATTTGGAGCCGCACCTCGGGCATCGCCTCACGGATCGTCTGAAGCACCCCTTCGAGCACCCAGGGGGAGGTGTTGGTCCCCGGCACGAGCGGAAACGACAAGGTGTTGATCTTCAGAAAGATCCGCTGGCCGCGGACATGATCCCGCCACGAGGCGAGCTCCATCGCCCGCCGCACGGCGGCCTGGACCCCTTCGGCCGGAGTGACGCGGACGCGAGCGACGGGTGCAGGCCGAGGGATCTTTTCCATGGAAAGGGAGTCGGGCGAAGACCACGCCCGGGGCGGATGGTACCAGACCGTTCCCGGCCGAGGCTCTTCCGCGGTCTTCCTCTCGTCGGTCCGTGGGACTTTTCTCTCTCCGGCCCGGTTCGTCCGCTGCTATTCTCGATTCATGGACAGAAAGAGGAAGCTCGAAACCGCCGGCCGGATCGGCACCTTCTTCGCGCGGCATCTCCTCGCCCTCGGAGCCACGGTTGCCGCGGCTTCGGCGCTTTGGACCCTCACCTATTTCGCCCTTCTGTTATGGGCGATCGTTTCGGGCGCCGGGTTGGGCAGCCCGGCTTCGTATCCCCTCGGGCTCCTGGTCGTCCTCGTTGGAAGCACGGCTCTCGCCGTCACCCTGCTCCTTCCGTCGACCGCGTTCGCGGAGGTTCTCGTCCGCCGCCTCAGGCTTCCGTTCCTGGTCGAGATTCCGATCAGCGTCTCGGTGCTCGCATTGCTGTGCCTCGCCGTCGCGAGCATTACCAGCACGATCGGCTCGTCGTGGTCGTTGCGCGGCGTCACGATCGGCTTTGGCGGTCTGTTCCTCGCCCTTCTGGTTCCCCTGGGCCTCTACTGGGGATCGGCTCGGACCCCTTCGCTTCTATTCTCGCTGCTCCGAGGCCTGCCGGCGGCCGGCCGAAGGATCCTGGCGGTCGACTAGGCCTCGATCCGTCCCTCCTGAAGCGCAGAAAAACAGGCCTCAGCTCGCCGAGCCCCGCACCGCCCAGGCGCGCGCCTTGAGCTCGATCGACTCTCCGGGGCTCGGCGTAAGACGAAGTTCGAGACGGGCCCTCAGGCGCTCGCGGTGGTCCGGGGCGAGGGAGGCGACGAAGCTGGGACCCGTGCCGGTTCCCAGCAGAAAGGGCTGCCAATAGTCGTCGAAGCTGGAGAAGACGGTCGGAATCTCCAGCGCGCCGGTCTGCGCGTCGGAAAATCCGGCGTTCTCGAGCAGTGCGGTCAGGGCGGAAGGGTGGCAGAGCGAGAAGCCGAGGTTCTCGGCGCGTGCCGCGGCCTCCGGGTCCTCGGCGACCGCTTCCTCCCAGAAGGCGCGGAGAAACTCCATGCCTCCGGAGTAATCCCACACATAGGCGGCGAAGATCCCCCCGTCTCGTAACCGTTGCCGGACATCCGAGGCGACGCGCGCCGGGTCGGGGAGGAAATTGAGCACCAGGCCGGAGACCACGCGGTCGAACCCCTCCGGCCGCGTCGGGAGGTGCTCGGCGGGAGCCTCGACGAACGTCGCGCGAGGGTCCGGGAGCGCCCGCCGCGCCGCTTCGAGGAAAGAGCCCGAAGGGTCCGACCCGACCACCGACGCCGGTTCGCCCAGCTCGCAGATCGCCGTGGTGAGAGCGCCGGTGCCGCACCCCACTTCCAGCCAATGGGCCGTAGGCGCCGGATCGAGCCACTTCAGGAACTCTCGAGCGAGAGGCCGACTCCAGCGCCCCATGAAGGCCTCGTAGGCGTCGGCGTGCTCCCACGTTCGGTCGGTCGAATCCATCGTATCTCCTCCTCGGGCGTCGACTTCGGCCGACCCGGGCGAAAGTCTACGCGACGCGCCCGCGACTCGGACGGAATGAGAGAACACGGCCGATGTTGTCGAAATGCAACTTAAATGACCTTGACAGGCCACATATGGATGAGAAAGACTCCTCATCGCAGCACCGGTTCTTTGAAGCTCACAGGGAGCACCGACCGTTAGGGTGCTCCGGGAAGAGTCGAAGTTGAGTCGCGACAGCCGCTATCGTGTTTCGCAGATAGCGGCTATCGGAACCCACCTTCTCTAGCTCATCGACGGCCCGGGGCGTGAATCGCTCTCCCGCCGCCGTGAATCGGTCTCAACGATCGTGAGTCGCTCTCCGGCAACGTGAGACGGTCTCGCGAACCGATAGATCGGTCTCACGAAGCGTGGAACGGTCTCGCAAACCCGCGGACCGAGATTCCGAATCGTGGATCGGTCTCACGAGACCGTGGATCCGTCTCGCGAGCCCCCGAGACCGTCTCGTCGCGCCCGCTTTCCCTCTCCCTGTGAGTCCACCGTGGATTCGTCCTCCGGCACGCTGCCGGTGGACTCTCGGGCGATTCTTCGCCCAGAAGGGAGCAGTCATCATGAAAGTCAGCTCGTTTGCGGACATGCGGCAGACCTGGGGCGTCCTCGCGATGAACATGGAGCCGATCCTCGGCGACGTGGCGCACGCCGGGGAGGCCCATGCCCAGTTCAAAGCGTTGGTGGAGGAGATGAGACTCCTGATCGAGCGGGTGGAGGTGCAACGCTCCGGCATTCGAGACCTAGCGATGCAGCGCCAGGCGCTCGTGAAGCGGGGTCGGAAGCTGCGCAACGTCCTCGCCGCGGCGCTCCAGAGCCATTTCGGGCTGGAGAGCCCGGAGCTGATCCGCTTCGGGGTGAAACCTCGGGCCGAAGAGATTCGACGTACCCGACCGTCGAAAGCGGCGAAGCAGGCGCTCGAGGCGGCGCCTCAGGTCGACTCGATCGCGAAGGCCTCGACCAGCTAGCCAGATCGGCCCGCGCCGGGGGTGGAGCGCTCCACGCTCCCGGCGTTGTTCCGACCGCTGCGCGATAGGCCAGGCGTCGGATTCGAGCCCTGCGTACCCCTGAAGCCGATCCTCCAGATTCCGTGCCTCGACGAAGAGATCACCCAGCCGACCCCGCTCGCGTCCCGCCCGTCTCGCGATCGCGCCAGATGCGCCAGAGGAGGAACGCGCACGCTCCGATGAAAAAGACACTGCACAGGTAGCTCCCCTCCGGGCCTTGCGCGCCGCCCGTAAGAGGGTCCGGGCCTCGGACGACCATTCGAACGAGCAGCGCGGGCTGCTTCGCGTCGATGCCGGTGACCGGTAGCTCGAAGCCCGTCGCCAAGAGCCAGTTCCACCCGGTATGCCAGCCCATGACCCCCCAGATGGATCGGCTCTTGAGCGCCCAGCAACAGGTGAACGCGGAGAAGAGGAGAGAGCTCATGATGATCAGAACAGGTTGGTGGGGGCTGTAGTGCAAGAAGGCGAAAGCGAACGAGGTGAGCACGACGGCGATCGGTACGTTGAACTTGACGGCTACCGCGGAAAGCAGCCAACCGCGGAAGATGATTTCCTCGACGCTCGATTGCACGGCGAAGCAGATCAACAAGAGGCCAATGTTCAAGAGCGCACCCGGTGAGCTCAAGGCAGGACCGAACCCTCTCGCTTCGAGACCGCCTGCCGCCCAGATCGCGACGACAACCGAAGTGACGGTGGCCATTCCGATCCCCTGGCCGAGGAGAAACCTCTTGGCCTTGCGTGGCCCCCTCAGACCGAGGGTCGCAAGGGGGCGCCGCTCGACCAGCAAAACCCAGGCAAAGAGGACCAGGCCCATCGCGACAAAGTGAAAGATCAGTACCGCGAACAGGCCCGACAGACCCAGGGGGTCACCCTTCGCGTCCTCCAGGTGAAAACGCTCCAGCACGAGGGAGACCAAGAGGGTGGGCACCGCGACGAGCAAGATACAAAGGAACGGCGCGAAAGCTCCCCAGGGAAGCCAGCCCCTCGGGGGCTCGGACGAGTAGATGGCGATCGATTTCATGGGTGCGCCTGTTTCCTGCCTCTTGCGCGAGGCGAACGGGAAAAGGTCTGCTCAGGCAGTACGCCCGGGGAGTGAGGCGAGTTTCGAACGCCTGCAGTTCGTGCTCGAAACCGACGCCCGAGGTCTCCCCCCGCCGCGATAGGCTAGGCCGTCCGCGGTGCCACCCATGAAGCTGATCATCCAGATCCCGTGCCTCAACGAGGAGGCTTCTCTGCCGACCACGCTCGCGGCTCTGCCGCGGTCGCTGCCGGGTGTCGACTCCGTCGAATGGCTGATCATTGACGACGGCTCGACCGACCGGACGGTCGAGGTGGCGCGCGTGCATGGCGTGGACCACGTGGTCCGATTCGGCGCGAACCAGGGTCTCGCCCGGGCCTTCATGGCGGGGCTCGAAGGGGCGATCCGGGCTGGGGCGGACGTGATCGTGAACACGGACGCCGACAACCAGTACGACGCGGCGGACATCCCGAAGCTGATCGAGCCGATCCTCGCGGGCCGCGCCGAGATGGTGATCGGCGCCCGGCCCATCGACGAGATCGCGCACTTCTCGCCGTTCAAAAAGCTGCTCCAGAAGCTCGGCAGTTGGGTCGTGCGCAAGGCCTCGGGCACCTCGATCCCCGACAGCCCAAGCGGCTTTCGCGCGTTTTCGCGGAACGCCGCGCTCCAGCTGAACGTCTTCTCGCGCTACACCTACACGCTCGAGACGATCATCCAGGCGGGGCAGAAAGGGATCCCGATCACCTGGGTGCCGATCCGCACGAACGCGGACCTGCGCCCTTCCCGCTTGGTGAAGGGAATCGTCGACTACGTGCGGCGGTCGGTCTTCACGATCCTGCGGATCTTCCTGCTCTATCGGCCGCTCCGCTCGTTCTTCTGGGTGGGGACCGGCTTCATCACGCCGGGCTTCTTTCTGCTCGTGCGCTGGCTGGTCTTTTATCTTCAGGGCTCGACGCGGGTGCGGGCTCCGTCGCTGATCCTCGCCGCGATCCTGGTCCTGATCGGATTCCAGACCTGGATCCTGGGCTTGGTCGCCGATCTGCTAGCGGCGAACCGCCGGCTGCTCGAAGAAAACCAGCTTCGCCTGCGCCGGCTGGAGCTCGGCGCACCGGCTCCGGCGGGCGAGGATTGTCGGCGTTGAGCGGCCCCCCGCTCTCCGAACAGCTCTGGAAACGGTTCGAGCGAGAGGTGGTCGAGCCGGGCAACTGCCTGCACTGCGGGGCCTGCGTCGGCCTGGCGCCCGGCGCGCTCCGCTTCGAGGAGACCCCGCGCGGGCCGCTCCCACGGCTCGTCGACCCCGAAAGCTCCCTGGGCACCGATCTATCCCTCGCCTGGGCGGTGTGCCCTGGGCGGGGGATTCCATATCCCGAGCTTTTCGACCACCTCGGCCGGCCGCCGGAGTCCTGGTTGATCGGACCGTTCGAGCGGATCTGGATCGGCCACGCGAAAGACGAATCGATCCGGCGGCGCGGCGCCTCGGGCGGCGTGATCTCGGCCACCCTGATTCACCTGCTCGAAACCGGACGGATCGACGGCGCCGTCGTGTGCCGGCAAGGGGTGCCCACTCCCGAGGTCGCGAGCCCCGTGATCGCGCGGTCGCGCGACGAGGTGCTCGCTGCCGCGCAGAGCGTCTATGCGGTGACGCCGATGCTCGCGATGCTTCCCGAGATGGCGAAGTTCGAGGGGAAGCTCGCCTTCGTCGGCCTTCCCGAGCAGGTGGCGGCGCTTCGAATGCTCCAGGCGGCAGGCGATCCGGCGGCCCTCAAAGTCGTCTTCGTCGCCGGGCCGTACGTGGGAACCAACATGTATCGGGGCGCGGTGCGGGCGTTCCTTCGCGGCCACGGCGTACGGGACGACGTGCCGATCTCGAGGCTCGAATGGCGTGCCGGCGAGTGGCCGGGGCACCTGCGCGTGGAGACCGCGGACGGGCGGGTATTTTCCGCCCAAAAGTTCTATTACAACTACCTGATCCCCTTCTTCATCTCGCGCAACTGCCAGATCATTCCGGACTTCACGAACGAGGCGACCGACCTTTCGGTCGGCGACGCCTGGAGCCCCGAGCTCGAAACCGCGGGAGGCGGCCACTCGGTGGTGATCGCGCGAAGCACGGCGGCCGCCGAGGTCCTGGACGAGATGGCGGGCGCCGGGCGGCTCGCGCTCCAGCCGATCGATTGGCGGCGGGCGGCGACGATGCACGGGCACATGATCGATTTCAAGAAGCGCGGAGCGTTTCTGCGCCTGGACGCTCAGGCGCGGCGGGGGCGACCGGTTCCTGACTACGGTTACCGGCCCGCGGCGATCGTACGCGAGCGGCGCGTGGTCGAATCGGTGATCAGCGGCTCGTTCCGCTTCGGCCGCCAGGGGTGGGCGCGGTGGCTCGTCTCGCGGCTGCCGCTCGGGCTGGTCGGCCCGGCGTTCAACGCGCTCCGCAAAGGATGGAAGTCGATCTCCAAGCCGACCAAGCGGAAAGGGCTCGCCTCGGTCGATTTCACGTTCCGGCGGAACCCGGAGCGTTGGTCGGAGATTTCGAGCTTCGCCCGGCGTGAAGCGGGCGAAGGCCGTTGAGCTCGATGGAATCGACGAGATCGATGAGCGAAACCTCCAACACCTTCCGCGAGTACGCCGCCCGGCAGCTGCCGCGCGTGCTCACGCAGATGGACCGGGATGCGGACTCCCCCCGCTTCGGCAACTTCGACCGCAACCATTGGCACTACAAGATCCGCGATTTCTCCTCGGCGATCCTGCAGCAGGGGGCGTTCACGCTGGAGGCGGTCCGCCGCGGCGATCTCGACCTCGCGGCCGACCGGGAGAAGCTCGAATCGTGGTGCGTCGCCGCGGTCAACGCCCTCTCCGCCCAGGTGCGGCGCGACGGCGGGGTGGACGAGTACTTTCCCTACGAGCGGAGCTACCCTGCCGCGGCCTTCGGACTCTGGGCGGCGATGCGGCTGGCGCTCGATTGGCGAACGGAGCGGCCGGCGCTCCTCGAGGGAATCCGCTGGAAGGGTCTCGCTCGCTTGGCCCGGCACCTCGACCGACGAACGGAGACGGAGGCCTCGAACCAGCAGGCGGCCGGGCTCGCCGCGCTGGCGCTCGCCGCGCGGTTGCCGGAGATCTCGCCTCGTCCGGCGCGTCTCGCCGAGCACGCCGACCGGCTGTTCGCGAGCCAGCACGCGGAGGGTTGGTTTCCCGAGTACGGAGGACCGGATTTCGGCTATCTCGCGGTGACGATCGACGCCCTTGTCGATTACCACGACGCGACCGGCGATCCGCGGGCGCCGCTCGCGATCGACCGGGCGGTCGAATTCCTTGCCGCGATGGTCGGAGCGGACGGAAGGCTCCCCTCGACGCTCAACAGCCGGAACACCGATTACGTGGTTCCGTACGGCCTCGCCCGCACCGGGGCTCGCAACGCACGGGCGGCTTGGCTGGTCCGGACCCTTTTCGGCGAGTGCGATAAACCCGGGCACTTCCTCTGGGCGACCGACGATCGCTACCACAGCCATTACGTCTTCGCGAGCGTTGTCCGCGCCCTTTCCCACCTCGATCGGATGCTGCCCGGCGAGGCTCCGGATCCGCGGAGCGCGGTCGACTTCGACGGCGCCGGGTACCGGATCGTCTGGAGCCGGGACCGAAGCTGGAGCGCGGCGATCGGCCTGCGCAAGGGGGGGCTCGTGCGCATTCATCGGCGCGATGCGGCGCCGCTGCTCGACCACGGCTGGCGGGTCCGCTCGGACGGATCGCTCTGGACCAGCAACTGGTGGCAGGGCGGAGAGGCTCGGATCGACAGGTCTCCCGAAAGCTCACCGGAATCGCCGGTCCGCCTGCGCATCGCGGGGACCTGCCGAAAGGCGAGCTTCCTGGTGCCCACACCCGCGAAGCATGCCGCCCTGCGCCTCGCCTCGAAGCTGGTCGGCGCCCGTCTGCTCAAGCCGCTCCGGCGGTTGTTGATCTTCAAACCCCAGGCGGATTCGACGGCGGCGCCCCGGTTCGAGCGCGTCATCGAAGTGTCGCCGGACGGAATCTCGCTCCGCGATGAGCTGACCTTTGCCCGAAACGCCAAAGCGGAGCGGAGCCCGCGCCAAAACCTGCGCCACGTGGCGAGCGCTGAGAGCTTTCATCCGGAAGATCTACTGCCGCCGATTCCCGTCGAGGTCGAACGCTCGGCGACCGGGCTCTCCGCTGCATGGCGGTTTCCGGCCAGGACTCAGGGAGAGGAGTGCGCGTGAGCGAAGGCGCGCCGGATTCCTTGGAGCTCGGCCGGCCAGCGCCGGAGGCCGGAGGCGCCGGGAAAACCCGGCGAAGACTCTCCGGCTACTCTTTGGCGCTCACCGCGTTGCTGGTCTGCGCGGGGGTGCTCTTCGTGCTCGGCATCACCTGGGGTCTGCCGAGCTGGCGCGGCTGGGCGGGGGACGAGATCCGGCCGAACCAGGTGGCGTTCGCGTTCCGCCGGGCGTTTTCCGGCGGCTGGCACACGAAATATCCGCCGTTCCACTATTACGTCCTGGCGTTGGTTCAGATGCCCCTCCGGGCGCTCGCCGGGGTTGGTCCCGTTCCGGCGAAGGGGATCGACTTCAACAGCTGGCTGTTCGTCCTTTCACGGCTGGTGAGCGTCGCGATGGCGCTCGGGGCCGTGGGGGCGATCGCCGCGGTCGGGCGCTCCGTCTCGGGTCCCCGCGCTGGACTGTTCGCCGGGGCGCTCGTCGCCACGGGCGCGCCGTTCGTCTACTTCGCGAAGACCGCGAACGTCGAGATGCCGTTCCTCTTCTGGTTCGCCCTGTCGCTGGTCTTCTTCGTGCGGCTGCTCGACGGCCACCGGATGCGCGACTACCTGGCGTTTGCCGCCTGCGCCGTCTTCGCGATCACGAGTAAAGACCAGGCCTACGGCCTGTATCTCTTCGCGCCGCTCGCCGTACTGCCTTCGCTCGCCCGGGCGCGGCGGCAGGAAGGGGCGCGCGGCGGGCTCCTCGCCGCGGTCGTCGATCGGAGAATCCTCGTCGTGCTCGGGTTCGGGCTCGGGCTCGCCGCGGCGATCTACAACTGGGGATGGAATTTCGGCGGGTTTCTGGCGCACGTGCGGACGCTCCTCGGTCCGCAGTCGGAGGAGGCGAAGGCATTCGCCAACACCCCCGCGGGGCACCTCGGCAACCTGCTCGAGAACTTCTCGCACCTGCGCTTCTGCCTCGGCTGGCCGGCGTTCGTGGCGAGCATTCTCGGGGCGGGATTCGCCGTGGCGAAGGTACGCGGCCGGGAGGGACGGCTCCTGGGTGCGCTCGCTCTGCTCGGGGTTTCGTACTACGTCACCTTCCTGATGCCGATCCTGTTCAGCCGCGACCGGTACGTTCTGCCGCTCGCGCTCCTCCTGGCCCTTTTCGGCGGCCGATTCCTCGCGGCGATCACGGACTCGGATCGGCCGGCGGCCCGGCTGCTTGGCGGGATCGCCGGCGTCGCGGTCCTTGGATATGGCGTGCTCTACGCCCTGTCGATCGATCGGCGGATGATCTACGATGCGCGCTATCAAGCCGAGGCGTTCGCGAGAGACAACGGAGGCCCGGGCGTTTCCCTGGCGCTCGGCCGGGCGAAGCACGCACCGCGCCTGCCGCATGCGGGATGGGCGAGCTTTCCGGGCGTTCTCGAGCGCCGCACTCCGGAGATCGTCGCGATCAACGTGATCGATCTCCGAACACCCGCCGAGCACGCGGGGTACGAACGGATGGAATCGGGCGAGGTCGGCTACTTTCTCGCCAAGCGCTTCGAGTGGAGCTCGTCTTGGGACGTGCTCGATACGCGCGGGACCTACTCGAGCCTGGTCTTCGTGAACCCGGAGGTCGCGGTGTTCCGCCGCGACCCCTCGCTTCCCAGGAAAGGGGCGTCGGGTCTGCGGAGCGAAGCGTTCGAAGAGGAAGAGCCGTCCCCCGACGAGGAGTGAGAGGAGGAGCCAGATGAGCGAGCCGCAGGGATCTCTCGATCGTTTCTTCGGCGTCCGCGCCGCCGGGTCGACCCTCGGACGCGAGGCGCTTGGCGGCCTCGCGACCTTCCTCACGATGGCGTACATCCTGTTCGTCAACCCGGTGATCTTGCAGGCGACGGGCATGCCGCTCCCCGGGGCGATCTCCGCGACGGCGATCAGCGCCGGGATCGCCACGCTGATGATGGGCTTGTTTGCCAACTACCCCGTGGCGCTCGCGCCCGGCATGGGGCTGAACGCCTTCTTCGCCTACGGCATCTGCCTGGGCGCGGGAGTCAAGTGGCAGACCGCGCTCGGCATCGTCTTCTGGTCCGGAGTGCTGTTCGTCCTGCTGACCCTCGTCGGCGCGCGAACTTTTCTCGTCCGCTCGGTTCCGCGTGTGCTCACGCTCGCGGGGGCGATGGGCATCGGCTTGTTCATCGCGTTCATCGGTCTCGAGCAGGGCGGGCTGATCCGCGCCGACCCGAACACTCTCGTGGGCCTCGCCCCGCTCTCCTCGCGCCCCGCGCTCCTCACGCTGTTCGGTCTGTTCGTTTCACTGGTTTTGTTCGCGCGAGGCGTACGGACCGCGATCTTCTGGGGACTCGCGGCCACGATCGTGGCGGCGCTCGCGACCGGCATGGTACCTCTACCCAAGGAGGTTTTCCGCATTCCCCGTTTCGAGCTTCCCGGGTTGCAGATCGACCTAGGCGGCGCCTTGAGCTGGCGCTATCTGCCGGTCATCCTCACCACCCTGTTCTTCACCCTGTTCGACACCCTCGGAACGTTGCTGGCCGTCGGTCATCAGGCGGGGCTGGTGGATTCGCGCGGGGAGCTCGCGCGACTCGACCGCGCGCTCGCCGCCGATTCTGGAGGGATGGTGGCCGGAGCGCTGGTCGGCACCTCGGCGGTCACCTCGTACATCGAAAGCGGCGCCGGCGTGGCGGCGGGAGCGCGCACCGGCCTCGCGAGCGTCGTCACCAGCCTATTGCTCTTCGCTTCTCTGGTCTTCTCGCCGCTCGTTCAGGTGGTGGGTCTCGGCATCGATGGGCGCTACCCGATCACGGCACCCGCCCTGGTGCTGGTCGGGATCCTGATGATGGGGGTCGTGCGCGAAATCGATTGGACCGATCCGACCGAGGCGGCACCCGCGTTTCTCACCGCGATCGTGATGCCGTTGACGTTCAACATCGCCCACGGTCTGGCCGCGGGTTTCGTCGTCTATCCGGTGGTCAAGGCAGCCGCCGGAAAGGCGCGTCAGGTCCATCCCGTCCTCTGGCTACTCGCCCTCTTGCTCGTCCTGCGATACGCCCTGCTGCCTCTCTGAACCTAAGGTCAGCTCAGTCGGAGAGGATGTCGACCCTCTCTTCCGCCGCCGTTTCCGAGAGCGAGCCCGCTCGGTGCAGAAACCGAAGCAGGCGGTGGAAGCCGGCGAGCATCTCGCCCAAGGCTTGTTCCTCTTCCTCGGGCAAAGGCCGATCGATCCCGAGCGTCCGGTAGACGTCCACCCGAGGGCCCGATTCGCCCGCGCTCGGGGACGATCCGGCACGCCAGGCGGAGGCCCAACCACCCGCCGGCATGGGCTCGGGCCGGCGACCGGTCGCCGGCCTTTCGTTGACGATCTGCAGCGCGCTGTGGAGGTCAGCAAGGTCGCTGTTCAGCGCTTCGAGGATTTTTTCCAGGGTGTCCAAGGACGGCTTTTGTTTACCGGTTTCATAGGCGGACAGCATCGCCTTGGTGATGCCGGCGGCATCCGCCACTTGGTACTGCCGCTTGCCTTGCCGGTCGCGCAGCCAGCGCAAGGATCTCCCCAAACCATGAAAGATTGGCATATCGGGAAAGATAGCGCGGGGCGCTTCCGTTGGCAACCGTAAGCTCCTTTCTTTCAATAACTTACATCCTGGGCTTGAGTAGCTTGCGACCGCAACTTGTTGCTTGACAAAGACAAGACGCAGGGCCTAGAGTTGTCGACTATGAGAATTAATTTCTCGGATATGGGGCAACCGCCCCCCCTTTTTCTCCTGCGGGGGCGTCGAGTTTCCTTCCTGCGGCGCCGCTGAAGCCCGACAGGTTCGCCATCGATCACGCCGGAGGGGCTTCCCGTGTCCATCAGCCATCCCGATCCCGGAGATCTCGAACGTTTCCTGCGGGGCGAGCTTTCCGCCACCGAGAGCCGAAGGGTCGTACGTCACCTGATCGGCGGCTGCCTCTCCTGTCGCCAGTTGGCAGGCGATCTCTGGCGCCCCCTCGCGCGGGCCGTTGGCGCGACTCCTCCTTCTAGGAAGGATGCGAAGCCTAACGATTATCAGTCGGCCATGGACCGGGCGGTACGGATCGCCAGGGAGCACAGAGCCGTGCTGGCGGGTGCGCGCGAGGCGACACCGGCACTGCTCCAGGAGCTGCTCAGAGACCCTCCCGTCGAGCGCCGAGCGAAAGTCGAGCGCGATCCGCGGTTCCATCTTCCGGCGCTGTGCGAGGCGCTTCTCGCAAAGCGCGGGCCGGCGACTTCGGGCCGGCAGGGCACCCCCGCGCGTCCGCGAGGAAACCTCGCCGATCGAGAGCTCGTCGAGCTGGCCCTCGCGGTCGCCGAGCGGCTCGACTCCAAAGCGTGGGGATCCTCGATCGTCCGCGATCTCGAAGCCCGCGCCTGGGCCCATTGCGGAGACGTGGCGCGCGAAGCGGGAGAGCGCGAGGAGGCGCAAAGAGCGTTCCGGATGGCGCATTCGCTCTCCAGCCTGGGCACCCAAGATCCTTGGAATGGTGCGGAGCTCGCCCGTCTCGAAGCCCGGTTCGAGCTGATGCTGGGGCGGGTCGAATCCGCGACCGCGCTGGGACTGGAGGCGGTCGCGCTCTATCGAAAGCTGGGAGAGCGCGGGCTTCTCGCGGCCACGCTCTGGGAGGTCGGAACCATGGCGGTTCGGGCGCAGCGAGTCGATCTGGCGGTCGACGCGTTCGCCGAGGTCGTCGATTCGATCGAACCGGGAAGCGATCCGGCCCGCCTCGCCGACGCTCTCCAGAGGCTCGGAACGCTCCTGGTCGAGACCGGGCGGGGAAGGGAGGCGCTCGGGCACCTTTGGCGAGCGCGGTCGCTGTACGAAAGGCTGGGCTCGGACGGGGAAGCTCTTCGGGTTCGCTGGATGGAAGCCCGCGCGACGCTGGCCGTGGGCAGCGCCGCGGAAGGAGAGGCGGCTTTGCAGGCGGTGCGGATCCACCTGCTCGAGTCGGGACTCGGTCAGGACGCCATCGGCGTCCTGTTCGACCTCGCGGAGCTCTACGTGCGGCAAGGACGCAAAGGGGACATGAGACGTCTCTTCGGCGAGGCCATCCTCCTCCCCTATCGGGTTCGCGAGCTCGA
The DNA here is from genome assembly GCA_044226625.1 of Thermoanaerobaculia bacterium. Taxonomy (GTDB): domain Bacteria; phylum Acidobacteriota; class Thermoanaerobaculia; order Multivoradales; family UBA5704; genus DASYKS01. The sequence continues at coordinate 44,302 of JBGAGQ010000024.1, read as the reverse complement.
GCGAGGTGCCGTGGCCGCGATTCTGATTCTTCGACGAGCGATCGAAACGGAGAGCGCCACCGGCGATCTCGTCGCCGAGCTAGCGAAATATCTCGCGGCGAGCCGCTCGGTTCTTCGGGCTCGGTAAAGGCAACGGGCCGGAGCGCATCTCCTCGCTCCGGCCCCTTCCCTTCTTCTCACTTCTTAGGCTTTCTTACTTCTTCTGCTTCTTCTCCCATTCCTCGCGGGTCTGCACCCGGATCGGATCTCGCTTGCTCTTGGCCAGCTCACGATTGACGGCCGGTACGTCGTTCGAGCGGAAACTCTCGAGCTTCGCCGCCGCATCCGCGAGCTGCTTTTCGAGCTGCGCCTTGGTGTCAAGCTGGGCCCGGGTCGGCCTGCCGTCGTAGCCGTTGATGCCACCATAGGCCGCGGCCAGCTTCTCGCGCAGCTGCTCTTCGCCCGAGAGCCAGCCTCCAGGCCCGGTCGCCACCAAGGTCTTGTAGAGCTCCCAGATCTTTTTCGACAGCGCCTCGAGCGGCTTCTTGGCAGGGTCTCCCGCCTTCGACTCGGCGGCCTTGGCGTCGGCTTGAGCGCGGACGTCGGCGAGGGTTTCCGCTACGTAGGTGAGGGTCGCGAGAGAGTTATACGCCTCCAAAGCGGCCGAATACCGCGCCGCCCGATCTTCCGGCGTGTGCGTCGAGCGGGGATCCGGGACCACGCGAATCTCTTGAGAGAGGGTCTGATCGCCTTTGGTGAGCTTGATCGTGTAGATGCCGGGGGGAACTCGCGGACCCGCGAACGAGTTGCCGCCGGAGATCACCAGCGAGGTCGCGGCCGGCAGCTTCGGCGGCGCCAGGCGCATCGACCACGGAACCCGGTTGATGCCCTTGCGCTTGCCCGCCGGTAGGGTCGAGAGAAGCTTACCGGTGGAGTCGAACACCTCGATCTTGAGATCACCGACGACGTGGCGCTTCTTCAGGTAGTAGACGATCTGCGCCGAATCGTCCGGGTTGTCGCCGGAGAACTCGTCGTCGCCCGCGAAGTCCTGGATTCCCGCTTCGATCGCCTGGACCGCGGTTCGCGCCGGGAGGAACGCGACCTCGGAATTTCGGACCTCCGGGGTGAGCGCGCGGATCGGGGTGATGTCATCGATCACGTAGATACCCCGACCGTGCGTGGCCAGGATCAGGTCGCCGTCCCGCGGATGGATCGCGACGTCCCGCACCGCGACCTTTGGCAGATTGCCGGTGAACCGCGCCCAGGACGCACCTCGGTCGACCGAGAGGTAGAGGCCGAGCTCGGTGCCCAGGAAGAGAAGGTTCGGGTTGACCGTGTCCTGCCGAACGACATGGGCGTAGCCGGCGAGCGCGTCCGAGCCGAGCGACTTCCAGCTCTTACCGAAGTCGGTCGTTTCGTAGACGTAGGTCTTCATGTCGCCCGTCGTGTGGTTGTCGAACGTGGCGAACGCGGTGCCCGCGTCGTAGGGACTCGGCTCGATCGTCGAGACCCAGGCGTTTTGGGGCAATCCGGCGATGCCGCCAGCCAGTTGAGTCCAGGTCTTACCGCCGTCTCGCGTCAGCTGGACATTGCCGTCGTCCGTGCCGACCCAAATCTGGTTGGGATCTTTCGGCGACTCGGCAATGGTGAAGATCGTGGTGTGGTTTTCGGCGCTCGAGTTGTCGATCGACAGGCCGCCCGACTCCCGCTGCTTTTGCTTCGCGGGGTCGTTGGTGGTGAGATCCGGCGAGATTTTTTCCCAGGACTCGCCGTGGTCGAGACTGCGGAAGAGAAACTGCCCGCCCAGGTAGAGGACGCCCGGACGGGTCGGCGACTGCGCGATCGGCGTATTCCAGTTGAACCGGTAATCCGGATCGCCTTTCTGGGGAGCGGGCTTGATGTCGCGCGACTCGCCGGTCTTGACGTTGATCCGGGTGATCGCTCCGCCCTGCGATTCGGAGTACACGTAGTCGGGGTCGGCGCTGTCGCGCATCGCCCAGAATCCGTCCCCGCTGCCGATGTTCTTCCAGTCGCGGTTGCGAATGCCGCCCGGCGCGGCCGTCGGTCCCATCCAGGAGCCGTTGTCCTGCAGGCCGCCGTAGACGTTGTACGGGCGCTCCATGTCGTACGTGACGTGGTAGAACTGGGACACCGGAAGCGCGCCGACGAAGCGCCAACGGCTTCCCTGATCGTAGGAAATGTAGACGCCGCCGTCGGTGCCCAGAACGAGCATCTTCGGGTCGCGCGGGTCGATCCACAAGGCGTGGTGATCCGAGTGCGGTCCCGCGCCGAGGCCGCCGCTGCTGAAGGTTTTGCCCCCGTCCAACGAGACGGTCGTGGACAATCCGGTCTTGTAGATCGTGTTGAAGTCGGTCGGATCGACCGCGAGGTTCGCGAAGTAGAACGGCCGGACCTGGAGGTTGAACGCCGTGTTGACCTCGGCCCAAGAGCCCCCGGAATCGTCCGATCGGTAGAGCGCAGTGTTCTCCGACTCGACCAAGGCGTAAACGACGCTCGGCCGCGACGGAGCGACGGCGACGGCGACCCGTCCTTTCAATCCCGCCGGCAGACCGTTGGTCACGGGTTTCCAGGTGTCTCCGCCGTCGGTCGACTTGTAGAGACCGCTCCCCGGTCCGCCGGAGCTGAACGACCAGCCGGTCCGTCGGTAGGTCCACATTCCGGCGTAGAGGACGCGCGGATCTTGGGGGTCGACCGTCAAGTCGGAACAACCCGTATCGGGATTGGCGTAGAGCGTCTTCTTCCAGGTCTTGCCGCCGTCGGTCGTCTTGAAGACGCCTCGCTCCTCGTTGGCGTTCCACAGGTGGCCGGTCGCGCAGACCCAAACGGTGTTCGAATCTTTCGGATTGATCTGGATGCGTGCGATCCGCTCGCTGTCGGCGAGACCCATCTTCTGCCAGCTGTCGCCACCGTCCGTCGACTTGTAGATTCCGTCGCCGTAGGACGTGCTGTTCCGCGTCCAGGATTCGCCGGTGCCGACCCAAAGGGTCTTGGGGTTGGAGGGATCGATGCGGATTGCGCCGATCGACATGGTCTGTTCATCGAAGATCGGCTTGTAGGCAATTCCGCCGTCGGTCGACTTCCAGACTCCGCCCGAGGCCGATCCGACGTAGATCGTGAGGGGATAGGTCGGCAGGGCGTCGATGGCGGCGATTCTGCCGGAGGTCGTCGCGGTACCGATCGCCCGGGCCGACAAGCCGCCGAAGGTCGACGAGTCGATCTCCTGAGCCGAAGCGGTTCGCGGCAGCGAGGTAAGACTCCCCAAGAGGATCAAGGACAAGGCGGCCGCCCGGCGACCGCGGAAGAGATAGCTCAGAGAAGGCATGGTTTTCCTTTCCTGCGAGGTGCGATTCGCCACCCGTCCGTGGCGGCGTGATGGACTCGCGCCGCATCCCCCAGGCGCGAGTCCGAAGAAGGGCGCTTACTTGGGCTGGGGTGCCGCGGGACCCGGCAGGCTCGCCGGCTTGCCGAACCGGTCGTCGGCCAGCGTGGGGTTCGTCTCGATCTTCTCGATCGTCACCGCAAAGTTGTTGCCGGCCGCCTGCGCACCTTTCGGCTTCTGCTGGACCGAGAAGGGATAGAGGACGCCGTCGACCTCTTTGTAGTCGCCGATCGAGGTCTCGAGCTCCACTTCCTGTCCGCGAACGGTGCGCTTGGACTCGCCCTTGATTTCCAGGAAGGTCTCGGAATCGAGGTAGGTGTAGTCGACGCCGCCGTTCTTCTTGGTGACCTTGAGCTTGTAGGCCGGCGTGCCTTCGATGTCCTCCTTGCCGATCAGCTCCACGGTGTGGCCCTTGCTCTTGTAGTCCACGAGGGGACCGTCGATGTCCGCCTGGTCCTCGACTTCCTTGAGCTCGTCGGCCGACATCGCTTCGGCGTCCTTTTTGCCCAGGAACGGCATCAGCGCCCAGGCGTTGGTGCCGTCATAGGTCTGGACGGCGGTCATTCCCTGGATCGTGAATTCCATGCGGAGCTTGTTGGGACGGCTCGCCTCGCGAACGAACGGCGCCTCGATCCCGGGGCCGACGACGATCTTGCCGGTCATGCGCAGCGTCTTGACGGCGTTCATTTTCTCGCGCCCGCCGCGGGCCTGGATATTCTTCTCGATGAGCTCGTCGGCCGTTTGAGCGAAGGCCGTCGTCGCGAAGATCGCCGCGACGGCGAAGGAGGTCAGCACTTTGCGAACCATATGAGTCTCCTGTGAGGGGGTATGTAGGAAGCCAGTCTACCGGAATGCCGACGACAGCTACCCTTACCGGGCCCCTTCGGGCCTCCTTCTTCGGTACGCCGAAGGAGCGGAAAGGTTGCGAGGAAAATCGTCGGGCGGCTAGGCTTGGGCCCCACCTTCTCCCTCTGGAGGCAATTCGATGCGCCGCGCGGTCCTTTGCTGTCTCCTGGCTCTTCTCCTCCCCTCACTCGTCGGCGCCGCGGGGGTCCCCGGGATCGATCCGGCGCTTCTGGCCGGCCTGAAGGCCAGGTCGATCGGGCCGGCCGCGATGAGCGGCCGGATCGCCGCGATCGACTCGGATCCGAGAAACCCCGCGGTGATCTGGGTCGGCACCGCGACGGGCGGGGTCTGGAAATCCGAGAGCGGCGGCTTGACGTGGGAGCCCGTGTTCGACGATCAGCCGGTCGCCTCGATCGGAGCCCTGGCGATCGACCCGACGAACTCCGCGGTCGTTTGGGTGGGCACCGGGGAGGGGAACCCTCGCAACAGCGTCTCGATCGGCGAGGGTCTCTTCAAGACGCTGGACGGCGGCAAGACGTGGAAGCGGATGGGCCTCGAAAAGACGGAGCACATCCACCGGGTCGTGATCGACCCTCGGAAGCCGAACACCGCGTACGTGGCGGCATTGGGGAAGATCTGGGGCGAGAACCCGGAGCGGGGGGTCTACAAGACGACCGACGGCGGGGTCACCTGGCGGCGCGTGCTGTACGTCGACGAGCGGACCGGGTGCGCCGATCTGGTGATGGATCCGAGCAACCCGAACAAGATCTTCGCGGCGATGTGGGATTACCGGCGCTGGCCCTACCAATTTCGCTCCGGTGGGCCCGGCTCCGGGCTGTTCGTGAGCAACGACGGCGGCGAATCCTGGAAGCGCCTGAACGAAGACGACGGCCTGCCGAAGGGAGATCTCGGACGGATCGGACTGGCGATCGCGCGCTCGAATCCGAAAGTGGTCTATGCCCTGGTCGAGGCGAAGAAGCCCGCGCTCCTCCGGTCCGAGGACGGCGGCATCAGCTGGGATTCGGTGAACACCGATCCCGACGTCAACGATCGCCCCTTCTATTTCGGCGACATTCGGGTGGACCCCGCGGACCCGAATCGGATCTATCGCCTGGAGGTCACCCTCGACGTCTCGACCGACGCGGGCAAGACCTGGAAGACGCTGGCCGGCGCGACGGCCGCCCATCCCGATCACCATGCTCTCTGGATCGACGCGAGCGATCCGACCCATCTGATCGACGGCAACGACGGCGGCGTGTTTACCAGCCGAGACCATGGCGAGAGCTGGTCGTTCGCCGGCGGCCTTCCGCTTTCGCAGCTCTATCACATCCGTTTCGACAACGACGTGCCCTACCACGTCTATTTCGGGCTGCAGGACAACGGCTCCTGGCGCGGTCCTTCCTCTGTATGGGAGGTCGGGGACATCCGGAATCTCCACTGGCAGGAGGTGGACTTCGGCGATGGTTTCGACACCGCCCCCGACCCGCGCGATTCGTCCAAGGGATACGCGATGAGCCAGGGTGGGGCGTTGGTCCGTTGGGATTTGAGCACCGGCGTGCGGAAGGCGATTCAACCGGTCCGGGAGAAGGAGGGTCCCGAGCTTCGTTTCAACTGGAACTCCGCGCTGGGCCTCGACCCGTTCGATCCGGACACGATTTATTACGGTAGCCAATTCGTCCATCGGTCGACCGACCGCGGCGAAACCTGGACGGTGATCAGCCCCGATCTCACGACCAATCGTAAGGAATGGCAGCCGAAGGAGACCGGCGGCGTGACCCAGGACGTGACGGGGGCCGAAAACTTCACCACTCTGCTTGCGATCGAGCCGAGCCCCAAGGAGAAGGGTGTCCTCTGGGTCGGCTCGGACGACGGCCGCCTGCACGTGACGCGCAACGGCGGCAAGGACTGGGCGAGCGTCGAGGGCAACGTCCCCGGCGTTCCGGCGAACACTTGGATTCCCCACATCCACGCCTCGACCTACGACGCGGCTTCCGCGTTCGTCGTTTTCGACGATCACCGGCGAGCGAATTACACGACGTACGTCTATCGGACCGACGATTTCGGCAAGACCTGGAAGAGCCTCGCAACCCCGGACCTCCGAGGGTATGCGCTTGCGATCACCCAGGACCCAGTGGCACCGAACCTCCTCTTCCTCGGGACCGAGTTCGGTCTCTGGTTTTCGCTCGACGGCGGCGGCAAGTGGTATCCCTTCCGGCATGGGCTGCCCACCGTGTCGGTCATGGATCTCGCGATCCAGCCGCGCGAGCGGGATCTGCTGATCGCCACCCATGGCCGCGGGGTTTTCGTGTTGGACGATCTCGAACCGCTGCGGGAGATGACCGCGGCGATCCTGGCGAAATCCCTCTACCTGTTTCCGATCGGCGACGCTCAGCAGTATTGGTCCGCGCGATCGACCGGCCCCCGCTTTCCCGGCGGCAACGACTACAAGGGAAAGAATCGCTCCTATGGGGCGACGACGACCTTCGTCGTGAACGATCCCCAGCTCCCTCACCCCGATCCCGCGGTCGAACGGGAGCGTAAGGAAACGAAGCGACTTGCGGTTCCGGCGCCGAACGGCGCTCAGCCCGCTCGGACCGATGAGGGATCTCGGCCCGAGGTTGACGCCGAGCCGAAGACGAAAGCGAGGATCCAGGTGCGGGATGCGGGCGGCCAGCTGCTCCGCTCGTTCGAGCAGAGCGTGACGCTCGGCGTGAATCGGGTGATTTGGGATCTTCGCGTGGATCCGGTCAAGGAACCGCCTACCCGCAAGCCGCCCTCGCCGTTCCGGGCTGGGGGGCCGCAGGTCGTTCCGGGCGTCTACACCGTCACGGTGGCGTATGGCGACCAGACCGCGGAAGGATCCGTTCGCGTTCTTTCGGATCCCAGGATCTCGATTTCTGAGGCGAACCGTGCCGCGAACTTCGCCGCTCTGCGCCGGGCCGGTGCGCTCAAGGAGAGAGTTTCCCTGGGCGCTTGGCGGGTCAGCAGAACGAAGGCGGACCTGCGGTTGATTCTCGACCGGGTGAACAAGCGCGATGAGGAGAGGCGCCGGAAAGACGGTTCCAGCGAAAAGGCGGCCGAGGTGAAGGCCTTGGAGAAGGCGGGCCGGGAGCTCCGGCAAAAGCTCGAAACGGTCGAGCGCAAGCTCTGGAAATCCGACGAGGTGGTGGGCCGGCCCAAGAGCGACGACCTGATCTCGGAGCTCGACGACCTTCTCTCCACCCTGGGGAGCTCCTGGGATCCGCCGAACGCAACCCAAATGCGCGCGATCGAGGAAGAAGAAGAGAAGGCCGTTCCGATTTTCGCCGAGTTGGAAGGGCTCTTCGAGAAGGACGTCCCTGCGTTTCGCGCGATGGTGCCTACGACGGACCTCGGCCTTCTAGGAAGCGAGTGAATCGTACCCGCTGTACTCGCTGACTTGGGAGTCGGGAAACGGGTTTAGATCCTGCGATTGCCTCCGCGGCGGAGGCGCTCGACCGCCAGGCCGAGCCCCGCGCCGAGAATCGACATGGTGAGGATCGGTCCCGTGTGTGCCGGCAATACATGACTGGGAAAGGAGAAGGGGCAGATCAACCGCCAGGTCGAGTCAGCCAGCAATCCGGCGGCGAGTCCGGCAAGGGCGCCGCCGATTGCCGGCCGGAACGCGAAACCGCGCGCTAGGAGCCAAACACCGATCACGAGCAGGGGAGTGGCGATCAGGAGCTCATAGTAGAAACAGGCATGCAGCTCGGCGGTCACCTTGGCCGGCGGCGCAGGGAACGGGCTCTGCCGAAACGCAAGCGCCAGTCCCGCCAGATGCAGGCCGAAGGCTCCGAAGGCTCCTGTCCAAAGAATCGAGTTCGGCAATCCATCCCCTGGAATCGTCCCTCGGATTGCCCCTACGGCAACCCAGAGCGCCAGGAGCAGTTGAGCGGCGGAGAGGCCCCAGGCCAGGACGAACCCGAGCACCGGCATGTCGGGACGAAAACCGAATCGGCTCCAGAAAATGGCGAGCGCGATCAGGGTCCACGGAACGAGCAGGATCGCGCGGCGATAGGAGGGCGCGACGGGCGTGACGGGCTTCAGGTCGGCGTAGATCGCCGCGCGTAAGCTCTCCGGCGGCTCCGCGCCGTATTCCTTGGCTTCTCTCATACAGATGACTCTGCCTCGTCTTTGCGTCCCGCTCCGAGGAGCAACTCTCGCAATTTCACCATGCCGCGATGCGCACGGAGCTTGGCTGCACCGCCTCGAATTCCAAGCGTCGCCCCGATCTCTTGGAACGAGAGACCGACCACGTGATGCAGCACCAGCGCTTCCCGTCGGTCTTCGGGCACGCCCCGCAGGGCTCGGGCGAGCGCTTGCCGGTCGGCGAGCCCTTCGACCTCCGGAGGTACCGGCAGATCCGGTGCCTCACCCTCCGGAAACAGGTCGAAGCCCTTTCGCGCTTTCGTCCGGCGGTCCATCAGGAAGGCGTGGCGCGCGATCGCAAACGCCCAAGGCCGCACCGGGCGGTCGGGCCGATAAGTGTGGCGGGCGCGGTGCAACTGAAGGAACGTCTCCTGCAGCAGATCGTCCGCGACCACGGCATTTCGGGTCAGGGAAATGAGATACCTCCGGAGGATCGGTGAGAGAGCACGGTAGATCTCGTCGAACGCCCGTCCATCTCCCGCCTGGTAGCGGACCATCAGCGCGGATAGTTCGTCGGCCGAACTTTCGGCGGCTTCCAATCCACTCCTCCTATGCCGCGGGCCAAGCGGCGGTTACAGATCCCGGCCGGGAGAAATGCCGGGGATCGAGTCGTCCCGAAGCGGTCGATGTTCGCCTGGGCAATCTATCGCAGCTCGGAACGTGCGCGAACGCGCGTTGCGAGCCGCTTCCCCGACACGCCGTCCCCTCGGGGGATCCGAAGGCCGTCGTTCCCTATAAGATTCGGGTTCCGGAGGAGGCACAATGCTCGAAGACCTTAGGATCGACTCGTTCGAACGGCTGAAGGATTCGCCATTCCGCATCGTCGTGGCGGACGGGATGACAGTCGATACTCGGCTGAACACGGTGACTCCGCTCGGCGACTCGGGTTCGCGGCAAGCGTTCTCGCTGATTTTCCACGCACCGCTCGAAGCGCCGGTCCTTCCTCAGAGCATTTATCGCTTCGAGCAGCCCGAGATCGGGCCGCTGGAGATGTTCGCGGTTCCTCTGGGTCCGGATCGGGGCGTCTTCCGCTACGAGGTCATATTTACCTGACGGTCGCGGCGGCGGCCGCGGGTCTCCAGACCATCAGGAAATAGGCACCGCGCTCGGCGCTCCGCTCGAATCCGAGGCGCTCGTACAGCCGCAACGCCGGATTGAACTGCTCGACGTGGACGCTCACGATCCGGCCGGTCGCCGTGCCCTCGGCAAAAAGACGACCGATCAACTCGGTGGCAATTCCGAAGTTCCGGTGTTCGGGTAGCAGAGCGATGTCCATGAGGCGGATTTCTTGGGCGGTTCGAAAGACGTAGAAACGGCCGGCCTCGATCCCCGCGCGCAAGATGACGAGGAGCTCGGCACCAGGGTAGTGCTCCCGGTAATGCACGTCCTGGGCTTGGAACTGCATCGCCAGAAAGGCCCGTTTCTGCTCGGGGGGCCAATCGACGACCGAGAGCTCCTCTTCGCGGGTGCTCGCGTAGAGCCGAAGGAGAAAGTCACGGTCCTGCTCGGTGGCGGGACGCAATTCGAGATCGGAGACCATCCGGCCTTTCCGCTCGGCGCGGACTACACTGCTTCGGGCGCGAGCTCGATCGACATCAGGATCGAGGCATAGCGTATCGCGGCTCGTGGTCCGACGAGCGCCGGAAGGCTCGCATCGAAAGCCCACGTTTCCGCAGACAGGCCCAAGAGATAAAGGCCGCGCCGTAGGCGGGGCAGTCCTGTCTCCCGGTCGATGGTGAATCGAGTCTCATAGCTCGCCGGAACACCCGCCGCGTCTACGACGTCGAGAACCAGCGCCAGGGGATTTTCGTCTTCGTGGGTAAAGGCGAAGCGAATCGGCGGGCTCGGGCTCCACCCGCCCACTTGTTCGAAGCTCCAAGCCGCGAACCGATTCGGCCGATCGTCGATCGGATCGAAGGAGGGGAACACGGCGTCGACGTGCACGCTCCGCGGCAACTGGTCCCGCTGCTTGGTTTCCGCCATACCTGGCGGATAGAGACCTCGAATGGCGACCCGCAACGGTCGACCGTAGAGCTCTCCGTCGCCCGCCCAAATAGAGTCGGCGCGCACGATCCGAAGACCGGTCTCGGCGTCCGCTTCGAGGCCTGGCCGCCGAAGCGCCCGAGGAAGGCGCTTGAGGCTCCTCAGCGTCTCGCTCCCTTCGATGTAGCCCATCGAGAGGGCTTGTGCTTTCCCCTGCCGCGCGGTCTGCGCTCGGGCGATCCCGGGAAAGGAGGCGGCGAGCACGCCGACCGACGAAATGCCGAGAAACTCGCGGCGGCTCCAGGAAGGGGACGACGACTTCACGGAAGTGATCGAACGCATGGCGCGCCTCGCTAAATTCGGGCGGATTGGAGACCCAAGCTAGAGCAACAGGTTCAGCAGCTCGGTCACGCTAGCACACCCGGGCGGGGAACGCACACGGAATCAATACTTTAGGGCGCCCGCAGATGTGGGATCGAGCGAAGTAGAGAGCGGGCGAACGGCTCCTCCCGAAGGAGGAGCACGCCCTACTGCAGAAGCCTAGAGGGGCTTCAAGTGCGCGGTGGGAACACGCCCTGAAGGGCGATGTTGAAATAGAACGTCAGGTACGGCTGCATGTTGTTATGCGGCTGGTCGCCGCCGGCGGGCGGGAGACTTTGATCGGCCATCGCGACCAACGGCGCACCCGCGGGAGGAACGAAGGCGTTTCCGGCGGCCGGACGCGCGATGGAGTTGTTGACCGGGCTCGTGCGGTTCCCCGGTGCTCCGAGGGACATGAGGGCATGGCTATGGGACGGAATCTCGCTCTCGAGCAGGGAGACGGTCTCGGAGCCACCGGTTTCACCCAGATCGTGTAGTGACAGGCCGGGGCCTTGGCCGGGATGCATCGGCGCGCGACCCTGTAGATCGGGAAGGGCGAAATTGCTTTTCCCGTTTCCGCCGTACGTCGTGCCCAGCAGGGAGAACAGTGCGGTGTTCTGTGAAAGGGGCAGCAACTGACCATCGCACCACGCCCACCCTCGGGGCGCGAAGTTGAAGGGAAAGATCCGAATCTCAGCGACAAATGGATCCATCGTTCTGGTCCCTTTCTAGGTGGGAGACGGGAAGATCCCGAAGAGCGAGATGATGAAGTTGACACAAAGATAGGGCTGGAAATTCGTGTGGGGCTGACTTCCGCCGGTCGACCCGATCGACTGAGGAGCCATCGCGGCGGCGGGTGCGCCCGATTGGTACAGCGTCGCCGCCGACGACTCGGCGAGCACCCGGGTGGCCGGGTTGGGATCGTTTCCCACGACGTTCGCACAGAGAAGGGGGTGACTGTGAGCGGCGATCTGGTTGACTGTGAGCGTGATCTCCTCGGCACCACCGGTTTCCGCCAGGACGAAGCCTCCTCCTTGGTGAACGGGAATTCGGCCGCGCGAATCGGGCAGCGCGAAGGTGCTCTGGCCGTCGCCACCATAGGTGGTCCCGATCAAGTTGAAGAGGGTCTCGTATTCGGAGATCGGTAGGAGCTGGCCCTCGCAAAACATCCAACCCGCCGGGGCGAAATTCCCGGCGAACATTCGAATCTCTCCGACGTAGGGTTGCGCCATTCCAGCCTCCTAGGTAGCGCTCGGGAAAATGCCCTGAAGGGCTATGCAAAAGGACAGGGTCAGGAAGGGCTGCATGTTCAAGTGAGCCTGTGAGCCTCCGGTGTTCGCCACGGTCCCGGCGATCATCGCGCTCAGGTTGGTGGGCGAGATGTAGGGGTTTGCCGGTGCCTCGCGACTCAGCAGATTCGCCGTTGGAATCGGCTGAGTGGCGTCGTTCGAGGTGGCATTCATCACATGGGTGTGGGTCGGAAGCTCCGCAATGCTCAACGTGTGAGCCTGCTCACCGCCACGGTCGCCGAGCGTGTGTCCGCTGCCGACGTGGATCGGCGTACGTGCGCGAAGGTCGGGCAAGGCGAAGTTGACCCGGCCGTCGCCCCCGAACGTCGTTCCCAGAAGGGAGAACAGAGCCTGGTTCTGATTGATGGGCAGAAGTTGCCCATTACAGAGAGCCCACCCCTTCGGCGCGAACACGAAGCTCATGATCCTGATCTCGCTCAAAAAAGGTTCTGCCATGAATACCTCCTCTAGTTAGCACTTCCGGGCCCGGACTCCCCGTCCCGCGAAACAACGCGAATCGCTACGGCGGCGTGGTGATCGGTCCTGCGATCAGGGCCACCCCCGAGTTGGCATACATGGTTCCGGTGTTGTGGCTTTGCATCTCGGCTGTGGCGGTTCCGCTGGCGGGCGCGTTGTCCACGAGCTCGGACGTCGCCCCTCCGAGCTCCTCGTAGACGAACCAGGCCGCGTTGCCGTCGAAGGTCGGATAGTCGAACGAGCCGTTGGGTCCGACCGTTGCCGGCACGGTGTTCGTGCGGATGTCGGCACGGACACGGGCCGGGCTTCCCTGGTTGTCGGAAGCGAGGAAGATCGCCGCGAGCGGGAAAGAGGCCGCCGGCGCGTTGTTCTGAACGTCGTTGTTGGTGATCGTCACGTCGTTCGTCGAGACGATACCCAGACCCGTGGTCGTCGAGCCGAGGAACTGCATGTCCACGGCCCGGCCGCCCGGCGTCTGTCGAATCACGTTGCCGTCGATCAGCAGCGTGGCGGCGGTGCGACCTTGGATCAGGACGCGGACTCCGTTGCCCGACGACGAACCGGACCCGGAAACCGCGCCGTTCCCGATGGTGTTGCCCTGGATCCGGCCGCGGATCGTTCCGCCGGTCGACGTCGAAGAGGAGAAGACGTTGATCGCGTGGAGCGGCGTCGCCGTCAACATGTTCAAGTTGTTGAGCATCTTGAACGTGAGGTTGGCGCTCGTGTCCTGCGTGAAGCTCGCGTGGATGCCGTTATCGGTGAAGGTGTTACCCGACACCGTGAAGTCGGTGATCGTCGCCGTGTCGTGCGCCTGGACCTCGAGACCTCGCTGCGGCGAGTTCGTGCTGAAGGTCGCGCCGCTGATCGTCGCCGCCGTGGTGGTCGACGTGCCGGAGGCCTCGTAGAGGAACGAGTTGGCGCCGGTCGTGTCGCTGATGTTGTTGAAAGCTCCCCCCGTCACGTTCATCGTCAACGTACCGAGCGTGTTGCGGATATGCACGTTGTTGTGGGCCGAGGAGCTGACGGTGGTGTTCGTCAGGTTCAAGGTACCGGAGACACCGGTGGTCGCTCCGCTCTCGAGACCCAACTGGATGCCGTCGTCGGTGGTGGAGTTTCCGTTGCCGGTGATGCTGCAGCCGATCAGGTCGAGGTTGGTTACCGATTCGCCGTGAATTCCGTCGTCGGTACCGTTGATCACGTTGAGAGAGCTCAGGCTGACGTTCTGGGTGGACATCAACAGCACGCCCGGTCCGGTCGTCTTCTGGATCGTGCCGCCGGTTCCGGCGCCGCCGGTTCCGGAGACCGTGAGCCCGCCGCTCGCTCCCGTCGTATTGAGCACGATGCCGTTCGCCGGGCCGCTCCCCGCGGTTCCGGCCGTGATCGACCGGAACCTGAGACCGCCGGCGCCGATCATCGTGTTGGCGACGTTCAGCGCGGTCGCGGTCGTGGTCGTGAGCGTGCTGGTCGTGTCCGTGGCCGTTACCGTTCCGCCCCCGGTCGCGGTGAACGCCGGGTTGGCGCCGGTGCTCGCCGTGATCGCGCCGGAGAAGCCGATCGTCGCCCCGGTATTGGTGGTCAGCGAGATACCGGAGCCGCCGTTGTCGCTCACCGTTCCGGTGAAGCTGACCGTGTCGCTCGAGCGGTTGGTCACGACGACCGAGTTGCCGGAGGTGTTCGTCACCGGGATCCCGATCGTGACGTTGCCGTTGCCGCCGCTGACGTTGACCGCGGTTCCCGACGCACCGACCGGATCCGAAATCTGTCCGGTGCTCGCGGAGAACGCGGTGGAACCCACGCCGCCGAAGGCATTGACCAAGCTCAGGCCGGTCGTCGGGGAGTTCTGCGACCGGTAGAAGTTGATCGGCAGGCTCGTCGTGGCGTTGTTGATGGAGACCGCGGGGCCACCGCTGGAGTCGAGGGTAGAAACCCCGGCGGAAACGGCGATCCGCGTGCCGGTCGAGGCGGTCAACGCGCCGGATCCGGTGACGGAGAGGCCGGTACCGGCGTCGTTGAAGACGTCCAGGTCGGTGAATTCCAAGTTGCCGTCGACGTTGGTTAGAACCATCCCGCTCGCCCCGACGCCGTTGCCCGAAGCGCCGATGACGGTCGTGCCACCCGAGACCAGGTCGTTGACGGCGTTCGCGGTATTCGAGTCGAACGACATCGGACCGGTGACGACGATTCCCGAGCCTCCGGTGTTTCCCGTCACGACGTTGTTGGCGAACGCGGTGATGGTGAGGCCCCCGTTGCTACGGAGGACGTCGATGCCGTTGCTCGTCGCGGTCACCGTGTTGTCATGCAGGGAGAGGGTGAGCGCCCCGGTGCCGCCCTTGTTGAGATCGATTCCCTCGACACCGGCGGAGCGGATCACGTTGTTGCGAATCTCCAGCGATCCCGAACCGGCGAAAGCCCCAGTGTGAGTGATGTCGATTCCGTTCGTGTTGCCCGCCAGGTTCAACCCGGCGATCTCGGTGGGGATCACGTCGGTCGCTCCGACCGCGTTCCCGCCCGCGTCGACATCGTCGACCATCGGAGCTGTGCCCGCGGCACGCAGCACGGTCGGATTCGGTCCTCCATTGACGGTGACCGGCACGGCGAGCTGCACACCCTCACCGATCAAGCGCTGGGTCGCCTTGAGGACGATGCCGTTCGCCTGGCCGGTGGTCGTACCGTCGCCGTTGTAGACGTAGATCGTGTCGCCCGCGACCGAGTTGGTCTGTGCCTCGAGCAAGGTGTCGAACGGATCGGCCGACCGGCCGAGACCACCGGCAGCCTGATCGTTCTTCACGTACCAGACGCGATTGAAGCGAGTCAGGGTCACCGTGCCGGTCGCGCTCGCCGGAGCGGGCGAGCCGTTGTCGGTCACCACATAGGTGAAGGACTCCGTTGCGCCGGTGTCGCCCGGCGCCGGCTCGAAGCTGAAGCGGCCGTTCGTCTGCATGTGGACCGTGCCCACGGCCGCGTCGGTGCAATCGAACGGCGAGGAATTGTCGGTGCAGGCCCCGACCGTGATCGAGGAAACCGCCACCGCGTCGCCCTCGACCGGGTCGCTGTCGTTGTCGAGGACGCCGAACGTGCTCGACGTGGTCTTGAGCACGTGCGGGGTCGCGACCGCACCGGTATCCACCCGAAGCTCCGTGTTGCCGATGAAGTCGGCCGCATCGGCCCCGGCGACGGGAGGATCGTTGACGCAGGTTACGGTGATCGTCACCGTGGTCGACGAGCCTCCCGGCGTCAGGGTGTACGTGAAGGTGCTGAGCGTCGTACCCGGCGGGTTGTTGCAGTAGTTCGCGTTCGGCGCGTAGGTCAGGCCCGTTCCGCCGCCCGTGATCACCACCACACCGTTGGCGGGCTGCGTCACCGAGGCGACGCTCTTCGGGCCTCCGTCGATGTCGGTGTCGTTCGCCAGCACGTTGATCGCATTGGCCCCCGAGTCCTCGATCACGGTGGCGGAGTCGGCGACCGCGACCGGAGGATCGTCGACACAGGTAACGGTCATCGTCACCGTGGTGGACGAGCCACCCGGCGTGAGCGCGTAGGTAAAGGTGTCGAGCGTCGTGCCTGGCGGGTTGTTGCAGTAGTTCGGATTCGGCGCGTAGGTCAGACCCGTGCCGCCGCCCGTGATCACCACGGTGCCGTTCGCCGGCTGCGTTACCGAGGTGACGCTCTTCGGGCCGGCGTCGACGTCCGTGTCGTTCGCCAATACGTTCACCGCGTTGGCGCCCGAGTCCTCGACCACGGTCGCCGCGTCGGCCACCGCCACCGGATCGTCATCGACGCAGGTGACCGTCATCGTCACCGTCGTCGAGCTGCTGCCCGGCGTGAGGGTATAGGTGAAGGTGTCGAGCGTCGTGCCCGGCGGTTGGTTGCAATAGTTCGCGTTCGGGGAATAGGTCAGCCCCGTGCCGCCGCCCGTGATCACCACCGTGCCGTTCGCCGGCTGCGTCACCGACGCGACGCTCTTCGGGCCGCCGTCGACGTCCGTGTCGTTCGCCAGAACGTTCACCGCGTTGGCGCCCGAGTCCTCGACCACAGTCGCCGCGTCGGCCACCGCGACGGGGTTGTCGTCGACGCAGGTGACCGTCATCGTCACCGTCGTCGAGCTGCCGCCCGGCGTGAGCGTGTAGGTGAAGGTGTCGAGCGTCGTGCCCGGCGGTTGGTTGCAGTAGTTCGCGTTCGGGGCGTAGGTCAGACCCGTACCGCCGCCCGTGATCACCACGGTGCCGTTCGCCGGCTGCGTCACCGACGCGACGCTCTTCGGACCGCCGTCGATGTCGGTGTCGTTCGCCAGCACGTTGACCGCGTTGGCGCCCGAGTCTTCGTTCACGGTTGCCGCATCGGCCACCGCCACCGGATCGTCGTCGACGCAGGTGACCGTCATCGTCACCGTCGTCGTGCTGCCACCCGGCGTGAGCGTATAGGTGAAGGTGTCGAGCGTCGTGCCCGGCGGCTGGTTGCAGTAGTTCGCGTTCGGAGCGTAGGTGAGGCCCGTGCCGCCGCCCGTGATCACCACCGTACCGTTCGCTGGCTGCGTCACCGACGCCAGGCTCTTCGGACCGCCGTCGACGTCCGTGTCGTTGGCCAACACGTTGACCGCGTTCGCGCCCGAGTCCTCGACCACGGTCGCCGCGTCGGCCACCGCCACCGGGTTGTCGTCGACGCAAGTGACCGTCATCGTCACCGTCGTCGAGCTGCCGCCCGGCGAAAGCGTATAGGTGAAGGTGTCGAGCGTCGTGCCCGGCGGTTGGTTGCAGTAGTTCGCGTTCGGGGCGTAGGTCAGTCCCGTGCCGCCGCCCGTGATCACCACCGCGCCGTTCGCCGGCTGCGTCACCGACGCGACGCTCTTCGGACCGCCGTCAGGGTCGGTGTCGTTCGCAAGAACGTTCACCGCGTTCGCGCCCGAGTCCTCGTTCACGGTCGCCGCGTCGGCCACCGCGACCGGATTGTCGTCGGCGCAGGTCACCGTCATGGTCACCGTAGTCGAAGAGCTGCCAGGCGTCAGGGTGTAGGTGAAGGTGTCGAGCGTCGTGCCCGGCGGCTGGTTGCAATAGTTCGCGTTCGGCGCGTAAGTCAGCCCCGTTCCGCCGCCCGTGATGACCACCGTGCCGTTCGCCGGCTGCGTCACCGAGGCGACGCTCTTCGGCCCATTGTCGGGATCCGTGTCGTTCGCCAACACGTTCACCGCGTTCGCGCCCGAATCTTCGGTTACCGTCGCGGCGTCGGCCACCGCCGTGGGCGGCGAGTCCACCGCGACCACAGTGACCGTCGAGACCGCCGTGTTGCTGTTGACGGCGCCGTCGTTCGCGACGAAGTTGACGACCCGCGGGGCCGAGGCATCAGGGTCGATGTCGGTGTTTAGATACCGCACCTTGCGGAGCACGGTTCGGAAGTTGGCGATCGTGTCGGGCCCCGTCAGCGTGAGAGTTCCGGTGCCGGGAGCGAGCGTATAGACGGCGACGATCGAGGTCCCCGTCGTATCCGTCGAGAGCGTCTCGAAACCGGTGTCGAGAAGGTTCGTGAGGGTCACCGTCATCGAAGCCAACGTGGTGTTGTCGATGTCGGTCACCGTCGCGTCGGTCGGATCCTCGATGAGCGTCGCGGCGGTGCCTTCGGTGTAGGTGGCCGCAAAATCGGAGCCCGTGGTCCCCTGGTCGTCGTTCGCGTCCAGGTCCACGGCCGGAGCGTCGTTCAGACAGCTCACGGTCACCGTGACGGTGGCCGACGATCCCCCGGGGCTCAAGGTGTAAGTGAAGGTGTCCAGCGTCGTGCCCGGCGGCTGGTTGCAGTAGTCGGCGTTCGGCGCATAGGTGAGGCCCGTGCCGCCGCCCGTGATCACGACCGCACCGTTGGCCGGCTGCGTGACCGAGCCCACCACCTTGGGTCCGCCGTCGAGGTCCGGATCGTTGGCCAGGACGTTGATCGCATTGGCGCCGGAGTCTTCGTTCACCGTCGCGGCGTCCGCTACGGCGACGGGAGCGTCGTCCACGCACGTCACGGTCATCGTCACCGTCGTCGAGCTACCGCCCGGTGCCAGGGTATAGGTGAAGGTGTCGAGCGTCGTCCCGGGCGGGTTGTTGCAGTAGTTCGCGCTCGGCGCGTAAGTGAGGCCCGTGCCGCCGCCCGTGATCACCACCGCGCCGTTGACCGGCTGAGTCACCGAGGCGACGCTCTTCGGGCCCGCGTCGATGTCGGTGTCGTTCGCCAACACGGCGATCGCGTTCGCGCCCGAATCCTCGAGCACCGTCGCTGCGTCCGCAACCGCGACGGGGTTGTCGTCGACGCAGGTCACGGTCATCGTCACCGTCGTCGAAGAGCTGCCGGGCGTCAGGGTGTAGGTGAAGGTGTCGAGCGTCGTGCCCGGCGGCTGGTTGCAGTAGTTCGCGTTCGGCGCGTAAGTCAGCCCCGTTCCGCCGCCCGTGATCACCACCGCGCCGTTCGCAGGCTGCGTTACCGACGCAATGCTGATGGGACCCGCGTCGACGTCCGTGTCGTTGGCGAGGACGGAGACCGCGGTGGCGCCCGAGTCCTCGGCGACGGTCGCCGCGTCGGCCACCGCGACCGGTGCGTCGTCCACGCAGGTCACCGTCATCGTGACTGTTGCGGAGGACCCGCCAGGCGCCAAGGTGTAAGTAAAGGTGTCGAGCGTCGTACCCGGCGGCTGGTTGCAGTAGTTCGCGTTCGGGGCGTAGGTAAGACCCGTACCGCCGCCGGTGATCACCACCGAGCCGTTCGTAGGCTGCGTCACCGAGGCGACGGTCTTCGGACCCGCGTCGATGTCTGTGTCGTTCGTGAGCACGTCGACCGCGCTTGCGCCGGAGTCCTCGGCGACGGTCGCCGCGTCGGCCACCGCGACCGGCGCGTCGTCGACGCAGGTCACCGTCATCGTCACCGTCGCTGACGAGCTACCCGGCGTCAAGGTGTAGGTAAAGGTGTCGAGCGTCGTGCCGGGAGGCTGATTGCAGTAGTTCGCGTTCGGCGCGTAGGTCAGACCCGTGCCGCCGCCCGTTATGACCACGGTGCCGTTCGCCGGCTGCGTCACCGACGCGATGCCGATCGGTCCGGCGTCGACGTCCGTGTCGTTGGCCAGGACAGGGACCGCCGTGGCGCCCGAGTCCTCGGCGACCGTCGCCGCGTCGTTGACCGCGATCGGAGTGTCGTCGACCGGGGTGACCGTGATCGACACCGTTCCCTGGTCGGTCCCTCCCAGACCATCGGCGACCTGGAACACGAAGCTGTCGGAACCGTTGAAATCGGCGGCCGGTGTGTAAGAGACGTTCACGCTCGTCGCGGTCGCGCCGGACAACGGGCCGAGAGTGCCATGGGCGGGGCCGGAGACGATCGAGAAGGTGAGCGGGTCGCCGTTCGGATCGCTTCCCGTCAAGGTCAACGGCAGGGCCGTGTCCTCGGCGGTCGAGGGGGCCTGGTCATCGGCGGTCGGCGGATCGTTGAAGATGAGCGAGCTGTCGATTCGGAAGCAGAGGCTTCCGTTCTCGAACTTGGCGTAGAACGAGCGCACGTCGGGACCACCCGCTGAATCTCCGGCGTTGTCCTGCGCGACCCGCTGGCCGACCGACCAGTCGTTGGTCAGGCCGTCGAAAAGACAAACCGCCCAAAGCGCGCCCGCAGACGAGAGGAACAGGATCGCGAGCGCGACCCGCGCGCCGCGCCGACGCAGCGTCTTTCCGGCCGCGAGCGCGAGGAGCAATCCGAGGAGGGCGAGGCCCCAGCCGCCCAGGGTGGGGATGTCGATGACCGGACCGAGCACCAGCACGATCGGCGTCGGGCTTCCCGAAGCGGTGGTCGTGACGATGTCCAGCCCGCCGCTCGCGCCGGTCGCGACCAGCGCGAACCGTACGGAGGTGGGGGCGGCGCCGGTGAACTTGAAGAACGTTTCGATGACGTTGGTCGCGTTGTCGCCGTTGCCGATGCCGACGTTCCAGGGCGGCGTGGGCGGCCCGGGCACCGCGTGCGGCGTGGGATCGAGCGTGCCGGAGAGACACGACTGGTGGGCGACCGCGGTGACGGAGGCCGATGCCGCTCCGCTCGTGTCGACCGTCGTGGTCAGCACCTCGTCGAAACGGAAAGGTACGGAGGGATCGGTACAGCTGGTCGCCGCGTTGTCGTTGCCCGCGTCGATATAGATCTTGAACGTGGACGTCACTGCCGCCGCCGGTCGGAGAGCAAACAGGCTCGCCACCGCGAACGCGAGGAGCTGGGGAAATCTCTTGGCGGTCATCGAAGGGCCCTCGCGGACGGTCGGAGGAGCTGCCGTTTGAAGATCCTCACTCCCGCCAGCACAGCTATCTCCGTTTGCTCATTGGCAAACGGAGGGATTTTCACTTGGAGCAGAACCCGTCGAAGGGTATCACACACAGATCAAGCGGTCTGTAAAGCCCTTCCAGCAAAAGGTTTTTCGCGATTAAGGCGGGTCGATCCCGGGAGGGATCGGCGCGATCCGGTCGGACGTTCGTCTCGAACTGTCGAGAGGATGAGAAGAAGGCAAGGGGCCGTCCGCGCCGGACGGCCCATTCAACGATCAGGCGCCGGCGGCCGCGCCAGAGAACCTCGAGCTGCCGAGCATCGCGGCGGAAAGCTCGCGCCAAGCGAAGGCGACGCCGTTGAACACGTTGAGAGACACCAGACCGAGTAGCGCTCCGACCGCCGAGCAGAGAAGGGCGTCTCCAAAGGTCTCGACGCTCCAAGAGTAGGCTCCCAGGTCGAACATGGGTCCGGGCAGCCAGCCGTAATAGAGCGGAGCGAGCAGGAACGCGAGCGTGATCGACCCCAGGGTCACGAAGGCCACGAACGTGGCGAGCCCGAGCGGGAACTTGATCGCGAGGTAGGTCATCCCCTTCCAGGTCGCCGGGTTCGCAAGGAACTCCCGCACCCGAGCCCAAAAGCCGGCCGGAGGCGGCGCCGCGGAGCTCATCGGCGGGACTTTCGCACCCAGCAGATGGATCGCGAGCTGGCGCTCGAAGAGGCTCAGACCGAAGCTGCCCAACATCACCGCGGCGAGGATCGGCAGGCCGATCCAGATGATCGTCAGGCCCAAACCGACCGACAGGCCGATGGCCAGAAAGACGAAGTAGACGAGCCCGAGCGGGAAGGCGAGGGCGAGATAGAGCAGGTTGGAGTACGACCGAGCGCGAAACGGCGCGGTGAGGAATAGGCCGAGAGGCGTCTCGCGAAAGGACAGGCTGTCGTTCATGGCATTCTCCTCCAGCATCAATCCGCCTCTACGCCACCAGTCGGCCGGTTGTTTCAGCGCGGGACTATGATGTGGCTCCGTCGCTGAACTCCGGCTGAAAAGTTTCGTACCTTGAGGCAACATGACCGAAATTCTCGAGTTGCTCGACGTCCGCAAGAGCTATGAAGGACATCAGGCCGTCGCGGGCGTGAGCTTCGAAGTCCCGGCGGGGTCGATCTTCGGCTTGCTCGGTCCGAACGGCGCCGGGAAGACGACGACGATCCGGATGATCCTCGACATCTTGGCGCCCGATTCCGGCGAGATACGAATGTTCGGCCGATCTCGCCGGGAAGGGGACCTCGACCGGGTCGGCTACCTGCCGGAGGAGCGGGGTCTCTATCGGAAGATGACCGTGCTGGACCAGCTCCTCTTCCTCGCGGAGATCCGCGGGCTCAAACGGCGCGCGGCGCTCGAAGAGATCGAGCCGTGGCTAGAGCGCGCGGGCCTCGGGGCCTGGGCCAAGCGACGGATCGAGGAGCTTTCCAAGGGAATGCAGCAGAAGGTCCAGCTCATCGGCACGGTCCTCCATCGGCCGGATCTCCTGATCCTCGACGAGCCGTTTTCCGGGCTCGACCCGCTCAATCAGGAGCTCTTCCGCGAGCTTCTGACCGAGCTTCGGGACGGCGGGCGGACCGTCGTACTTTCCACCCACGGGATGGAGCTCGCGGAGCGGATGTGCGACCGGATCTGCCTGATCTCCAAGGGGAGGGTCGTCTTGGCCGGCGAGCTCGCGGAGGTGAAGGCGCGGCACGCGGGCCGCTCCTTCCGGCTCACCGCCGAGGGCGATCTCTCGCGCCTCCGGGAAATCGCCGGGGTCGAGGACGTGGCCATCACGGCCAGCACCGCACGCTTCGGTCTCGCTTCGGGCGTAGAGGGTTCCCAAGTGCTCGCCCGTGCCGTTGAATTCCTGCGCGTCTCGGACTTCCGTTCCGAAGAGCCTGCGCTCGAGCAGATCTTTCTCGAGGTGGTTCGCGATGAGGCTTGACCACACCCTTTCGGTCGCCAAGCGGGAGTATCTCCTGCGGGTCAAGGGCAAGGCTTTCTGGTTTTCGACCCTCGGTCTGCCGCTTTTCGTCCTCGCCGCGACGGTCCTTCCTTCGCTCCTCCTCTCGATGTCTTCCGACAAAGAGCGAATGGTCGTCCTCGACCGTACGGCCAAGATTCGGCCGGAGCTCCAACGCAAAGCGTCCGACGAGACGGCGGCCGATCCGGCCGAAGGCACCGAGCGAAAGTCCGAGATAGAGCTCGTCCTCGAGGCGCCGCGATCGGACCGGGCCGAGCAGGAAAAGCAGCTCGACCGGCGGGTCCTCGATCATGAGATCGCCGCCTGGATCCTGATCGACGACGCGTCCCTCCGTACCGGGAAGGTGACCTACCGGGCGCGCAGCACCTCCGGGTTCGTCACTCAATCGCGGGTGGAGCGACGGCTCTCCCGCGCCTTTCAACGCCTTCGCCTGGCCGAGGCGGGGCTCGATCCGGCGCGAGCGGAGGATCTGATGCGCGGCGTAGAGCTCGACACCGTCCGCGTGTCGGAGGAGGGCTCCAAGCGCGAGATCGGGCTCGCCGGCGCCGCGCTCGCTTACGTCGTCTTCATGATGCTGTTCATCGCGATCCAGGTCTGGGGACAGCAGGTGATGACCGGCATCCTCGACGAGAAGGGGAACCGTGTCGTCGAGGTCCTGCTTTCGGCGGTGAAGCCGTTCGATTTGATGCTCGGTAAGCTGCTCGGCATCGGTTCCGTGGGCTTGACCCAGTTCGCGATCTGGGTGGTCACCGCCGCGGTGGTCACCTCACCCGGCGTCGCGATGGCCCTTGCCTACCTTCCGAAAGACGTCACGCTCCCCTCGATCGGGGTTGGAACCGCGATCCATCTGATCGCGTTCTTCGTGCTCGGCTTCTTCCTGTTCTCGAGCTTCTATGCGGCCCTCGGCGCCGCCTTCAACAATCTGCAGGAGGCCCAGCAAACGGCGGCACCCCTGATCCTCCTGCTCGCGGTGCCCATGTTCCTCGCCCCGAAGGTGATCAACGATCCGGATTCGACGCTCGCGGTGGTCCTTTCGCTCGTCCCTATCTTCACTCCGCTCCTGATGACGCTCCGGCTGGCGATCCGCATGCCCCCGCTCTGGCAGGTGCTGCTCGCCGAAGTGCTCACGGCCGGCTTCGTCTTCCTGATGGTCTGGACGACGGCGCGGATCTACCGCGTGGGGATCTTGATGTACGGCAAGAAGCCGACGTTCGGTGAGCTCGCGCGCTGGCTGCGCCGGGCCTGAGCGGCCCTGAGCGGCCCTGAGATGGAAGGGACTCTCCGAACGTACCTTCCGTCGGGCGGATAGAATCGGCGGTGGAGGCTCTAGCCGATGTATTCCAGCCAGCCCGGCCGTTTTTCCCTCCCCGGTTTCGGCGGTCCCTCGGGAACGCCGCCGCGGGACGTGATCGCGATCCTCGCGGTTCTTTTCGTCACGTTTTCTTGCCAGTTCTTCGCGTCCACGGCGATCGTCCCCTGGCTCCTCTGGCTATCCCCCGCCGTCTGGCAGCGCGGCTTCGTTTGGCAACTCGCCACCTATCCTTTTGCCGGCATCGGTCAACCCGGCCTCGGCATCGTCTTCGAGTTCCTCGTCCTCTTCTGGTTCTCGCGCGACGTCTTCCTCGACATCGGGCGGCGACGCTTCTGGCGGTTGATCCTGCCGGGCGCGCTGATCGCAGGCGCCGCGGCCCTCGCCGTCGAGCTCCTCGTCGTGACGTGGGGCGCGGCCGGCGCGGCCGATCTCTCCATGATGCAGGGCCAGCGGATCCTTCTGGCGCTCTTGATCGCCTCGTTCGCCGTGCTGCACCGGGAGGCCACCATCTATCTGTTCTTCGTCCTCCCGGTCCGGGCGGCTTGGTTTCCGGCGATCACCCTGCTGGTGGCCTTCCTTGGCTTCCTTCAGACGCACGACATCGGGGGCCTCGTCGGTATCGGGACGGCGACCGCGTTCGCCTGGTGGCGCCCGGCGGGTTGGGGCTACCGGGGTAACCGCGGCGGACGGGGCGGAGGACTCAAAGAGCTCCGCCTACGCCTCCGCAAGCGCTATCTCGAATGGAAGCTCTCTCGTCTGCAGAAGAAGCGGAATTTGCGCGCCGTCCCTCGAAGCGAAGGGCCGGGAGGCCAGGTTCGCAAGGGACCCTGGGTTCACTGAGACCGGATCGGGGGAGCTGAGGGGAAGGAGATGGTGCCGAAGACCGGACTCGAACCGGTATGGGTTGCCCCACACGCCCCTCAAACGTGCGCGTCTACCAATTTCGCCACTTCGGCACAAAGAACTCGTTCCGCCCGGGGGCGGGTCCTTCAAACGGGCCGCGAGGAACGGCTCGCAAAAAACGGCTAACTACGGCTTCTGCGCCGGGGCCGGCGCGGGAGCCGGGGCCTTCGGAGCGGCCGGCGCCGGCTTCGAAGCACTGGACTTTCCGGCGAGGCCCTTCATGACGGACGTTCCTTCTTCACGCCGCTGGACCACGGCGATCGCGAGGGTCGTCAAGATGAAGATGACGAACGAGCTGACCGTCAGCTTGTGCAGCAGGGTGGTCGCACCGCGCGCCCCGAACACCGTCTGGGTGGCACCGCCGCCGAACACCGAAAGGTCCGCGCCCTTGCCCTGCTGGAGAAGGACCACCAGGATCAGGAACACACAGACGATGATGTGCACGGTGTAGAAGAGATAGATCACGCGGAAAGCCTCCAAGCCTTCAGGTCGTCCGACCGAAGGGGGAGATGATACTCAAGAATTTTTCCAGGTCAAGGCTCGCGCCGCCGACCAAAAAGCCGTCGATCCCCTCGGCGGCGGCGAGATCGGGGGCGTTTTCGGGCGTCACCGAGCCGCCGTAAACGATCGAGATCGCCTCGGCCGCATCCTCGCCGAGCCGACGCGCGAGCTCCCTGCGAAGGAATCGGTGCGCTTCGGATGCGGTCTCCGGTGTCGCCACTTCGCCCGTCCCGATGGCCCAAACCGGCTCATAGGCAAGGGCGAAGCGGGGCATCGCGGGGCCGTCCGTGCCGACCGGTCCTATCGGGGGACCGAGCGCGCCCGTCAACTGGCGCGCGAGCACCTCGAAGGTCTGCCCGGATTGACGCTCCTCCCGTGTCTCGCCGAGGCAGACGAGGGGAGTGAGACCGGCTCGGAACGCCGCACGGACTTTGCGGCCGACCAAATCGTCCCCTTCGGCATGGTCGCGGCGACGCTCGCTATGCCCGCAAAGCACCCAACTCGCCCCGGCGTCGGCCAGCTGAACACCGGAGACGTCGCCGGTGTGCGCCCCCTTGGCCTCGGGGTGGAGGTCCTGACCGCCGACCACGACGTCGCTGCCGGCGAGTTGGTCGACCACGATCGGAATGAGCGGGAAACTCGGAAAGATCGCGATTTGCGGCCCGGCGGCGGGCAGTCGATCGAGCAGACCGGAGCAGAATTCGGTCGCCTCGTCGCGCAGCAAGTGCATCTTCCAATTCGCGGCGACCAGCTGTCGCCCCATCGGTTCCACCGCAACTTCCTGCCAGGCGGTCCAGCTCGCGGCTTCGAGTCCCGGCTCGGCGACGGCCATCGGCTCAGCCTTCCCCTTCCGGCAGCCGTTCGAGAACCGCGACGCCCGGCAGGATCTTTCCCGCCAAGAACTCCAGCGAGGCGCCCCCTCCGGTCGAGACGTGGCCGATCCGGTCGGCGACCCCCGCCTGGCGCACCGCGGCCACGGTCTCGCCGCCGCCGACCACCGAGAAACAGGGCAGATCGCCGAGGGTCCTCGCGAGCGATCGCGTCCCATCGTCGAACGGCGGTTTTTCGAACACCCCGAGCGGCCCGTTCCAAAACAACGTCCGCGCCCGGGCGATCGCCTCTCCGTACGCCGCGCGCGTCGCGGGGCCGACGTCGACCGCCTTGGCACCCGCCGGCACTTCGCCCACCGCGACGGTTTCCACACGCTGCGGCGCGTCGAGGTCGTCCGTCGTGACCAGGTCGACGGGAAGGAGGACTTCCGTGCCCTGCGCCGCGGCCCTCGCGAGAATCTCCTTGGCGAGGTCCAGGCGGTCGGGCTCGAACAGCGAGGCGCCGAGGTCGAATCCCTGCGCCGCGAGGAAAGTGTTCGCCATCCCTCCGCCCAGCAGGAGGAGGTCGAGCCGGGGCAAAAGGTTCTCGAGCGTTTCGATCTTCCCCTCGATCTTCGCGCCTCCGAGGACCGCCGCGAACGGCCGCTCGGGCTCTCCGAGCAGCCGGCCCAGGGACTCGACCTCCCGAACCATCAACCGTCCCGCCGCGCGGCGCGACAAACGCTCCGCGATGCCCACGACCGAGGCATGGGCGCGATGCGCGGAGCCGAACGCGTCGTCCACGTAGGCCTCGGCGAGAGCCGCGAGCGCCGCCCCGAAGTCGGGATCGTTCGCCGTCTCTCCGGCGTGGAATCGAAGGTTTTCGAGCACCAGGACGCCGCCTGCGGCGAGCCCGGCGATCCCAGCCTCGGCGCTCGCTCCGATGCAATCGTCGACGAAGCGGACCTCGGCCCCGAGCAGCTCTCCGAGCTTGGCAGCGACCGGTTTGAGGCTGTATTTCGGATCCGGCCCACCTTTGGGCCGGCCATGATGAGAGGCCAGGATCACCTTCGCTCCCGCGCTACGAAGCTCGCGGATCGTCGGCAGAGCCTCTTCGAGCCGGGTCGTGTCGGCGACCTCGCCGGCTTTCGTCATGGGTACGTTGAAGTCCACGCGGACGAAGACTCGCCGCCCCCGAAGATCGGAGAGATCGAGATCTTCCAGGGTCGCGAGCCGTTTCATGTTGCCAGGCACCATCGGAGCATCCCTCCCGTGAATCGATCGTTCTTCTCAAACCAGCTCGAGTCGGCGCGAACCGGCGCGACCTCGGCGCCTCGCGATCAGGTCGATCAACCGGATAGAGCCAGACGGCCGAGCAGGTCGGCGAGCCGGTGGGCATATCCCCATTCGTTGTCGTACCAGGCGACGACCCGCGCGAGCCGGCCGCCCACAGTCTGCAGCAGCGGCAGGTCGACCACCACCGATCGCCGATCGCCGATGAAATCGGAGGAGACCAGCTCCTCGTCGGTGACGCCGAGCAGCCCGGCGAGCGGACCTTCGGCCGCCCGGCGAAAAGTCCGTGCGAGTTCCTCTCGCGAACGGTCGCCAGCGAGCTCGATGGCCAGGTCGAGCATTGCGACCGCGCCTGTCGGGACGCGAATCGCGAGCCCCTCGACGCGCCCGGCGAGGCTCGGTAGAACCTTGGCGAGCGCCCCCGGAGCGGAAGTCGGGGTCGGAATCACATTGAGGGCCGCGGCGCGGGCGCGTCGAGGATCGGCATGCGATCCGTCGAGAAGCCGTTGGTTTTCCGTATAGGCATGGACCGTGCTCATCAACGCGCTGCGAACGCCGACTTCCTGATCGAGCACGTCGAGGACGAGGGCGAGGCCGTTGGTCGTACACGAGGCGTTGCTGATGATTCCGTGGCGGGACGGATCGAGCGTCCGGTCGTTCACCCCGAGGCAGATCGTCACGTCCGAAGGGTCGGCCGGGTCGGAGTTGGCCGACAGGACGACGTGACGAACCCCGTCTTTGAGATGGCCTGCCGCTTCACCGCGGCCCAAGAAACGACCGGTCGCCTCGACGACGACCTCGACGCCATGGCGTTCCCACGGAATCTCATCCGGCCGCGTCGAGGCATACACCGGCACCTCTCGTCCATCGAGGAGCAAACCTTCCGCCGTGGGTTCCACCGTTCCGGGATAGGGCCCATGTACCGTATCGCGGGAGATCAGGCGCGCAAGCTGCGAGGCCGGCACGAGGTCGTTCGCGGCGACCAGCTCCAGGTGGGGCCGCCCACGCGTCGCACGGATCAGGGCGCGGCCGACGCGGCCGAGGCCGTTGATGGCGTATCGGATCGTCATAGCTGGGATCGAGGTCCGGCCGGTTGTCCCCGGGATTCCGACGCGATTCGGAGGCGGAGCCTCCGAGCGGGTCGACCCGAAGTCTATCAGCGCTGTCCCGCCCTACCCGCTCGACGACACCGAATAGGATGCGGTCGGACTGAGGCCCGGCGTGGATTGGTGTCCCCCATCAGGCGCGACCTTGGGGAGCGCTCCGGCCGCGAATCGAGCAGGTGAATTCGAGCGCCCCTAAAGGAGGATGGTGAAATGGCTGAGAAAGAGATGAGCGACTATTGCAAGGCCTATCTTTTGAAGGACTTGCGCGCCTATCCGGGTTGGAGCGAGAAGCCCGAAAACGCCCGGAAGGAGAAGAAGGACGTGGACGGCAAAGAGGTCGAGGTCCAGCTTACCCTGGACGACGAGTCGATCGTCTACGTGCATGACAGCTACATCGTGACCCACGACATCTACAAGAACGAGAACCTCTTGTTCGACAACGTCACGGACGAGTGGAAGTCGTTCTTGCACAACCTGCCCGAGCCGCTCCGCTTCGAGATCCCGGTCTACGAACCGATCGTGATCCCGCAGGCCGAGCCCGCGGCGGACGCCGCGCCCGCCGCGTCCTGAACGGGCCGAGGTTCCGGTTGCCCGCCTCCCGGTGACCCGACCGGGGGGCCTGCACCGCCCGCTGTCCCCGAAATTCGGTCTAGAGTCGGCCGATGCACCCGGCCCCCTTTCTCTTAGGCATCGAAACCTCCTGCGACGATACGGCTTGCGCCGTGCTCGACGGGGAGGCCCGCGTCCTCGCATCGGTCGTTTCCAGCCAATTGGCCGCCCACCGGCCGTACGGTGGGGTGGTTCCTGAAATCGCGTCGCGAGCGCACCTGGAAAACTGGCCGGCGGTCGCCGAAGAGGCCCTCGAACGCTCGGGGATCGGCCTGGACCGGATTTCGGCGGTCGCCGCGACCCGCGGCCCTGGCCTGGTCGGCTCGCTGCTCGTCGGCCTTTCGCTCGGCAAGGCACTCGCCTTCGCGCTCGGTCGCCCCTTCTTCGCGGTCCATCACCTCGAAGGGCATCTCTTTTCACCGCTCCTCCGCGCCGCCGAGCCCGCGGAGCCGCCCCCTGATCGCTTCGTCGGCCTGGTCGTTTCCGGCGGTCACAGCAATCTGTTCGCCGTCGAGGCCAACCGGGCGACCACGCTCGGCGAGGCGCGGGACGACGCGATGGGTGAGGTGTTCGACAAGGTGGGAAAGCGACTCGGCTTGCCCTATCCCCAGGGTCCGCGGGTGGACGAGCTCGCCGAGCGGGGAAACCCCACGACGCGCCGGTTCGCGATCCCCGACTGCGGCGGCTCGCTCGACGTCTCTTTCTCCGGACTCAAGAGTCAGGCGCTTCTGGAGATCGAAAAACTGGAGAGAGAGAGCGGTCCGATCGACCTCGGCGCGAATGGCGGAACGCTCGACGCGCCGGAGGAAGTGCTCGACCTCCTCGCCGGTTTCCGGGCCGCCGCCGTCGGACAGGTCCTCGACCGAGTCAACCGGCTCCACCGGCAGGAAACGATCCCCCTGCTCGCCGTTTCGGGGGGGGCCGCAGCCAACCGGCTCCTGCGGCGAGAGCTCACCACGTGGGCCAGCGAAAACGACGTGGCCCTCCGGCTCGTCCCGTTGGTTTTCTCCGGCGACAACGCCGCGATGATCGCCCACGCGGCACTCCTTCGGCTGCGGCGTGGCGAGGCGGACGATCCGTTTACCGCCGAGGCGGAAAGCCGGATCGCGATCTAGCCGGCGAATCGCCTGCCAGCGAGCACAAATCGCCGAACGATCTTCAATTGATCGGCTGGAATACCGCTGATCCTTCGGTTGTTGGATGCCTCATGTCTAAGGATCAGACTCTCGACGAGCTCGACCGCGCCATCCTCCGAGCGCTCCAGGCGAATGCCCGCGTGCCGAACGCGGAGATCGCCCGGGAAGTGGGCCTCGCTCCCTCCGCCGTATTCGAACGGATCAAGAAGATGGAGTCGCGGGGGGTCATTCGCGGCTACGAGACCCGGCTGGATCCCGAAGCGATCGATCTGGGTCTACTCGCGTTCATCTTCGTCCGGGTCGAAGAGCGTCCCGGAGAAGCGCGGGCCGGAGAGGTCCTGGCGCACATCCCCGGCGTCCAAGAGGTCCACCACATCGCCGGCGAGGACTGCTACCTGGTCAAGGTTCGCGCCAAGGACACGCGCGCCCTCGGCCGACTGCTCAACGAGGGCTTCAGCGCCGTGCCGAGCGTCACCAGCACACGCACCACGATCGTCCTGCACACTCTTTTCGAGGCGTCTTCGCTGGAGCTGCCAGCCGACGCCTCGGTCGCTCAAGAGCTTTCCGTCGAGGAGTCTTCCCGTGGCTGATCGCCGGCACCGCTTGCTGCTCATCCTTTCCCTTTCGGCCCTCTACCTGATCTGGGGCTCGACCTATCTCGCCATTCGGTTCGCCATCGAGACGATTCCCCCGTTCACCATGGCGGGCATCCGTTTCATGATCGCCGGTGCGATCCTGTTCGCGATCGCCAAGGCGCGGGGCGAAGGGAGGCCGGAGCCTCGCCACTGGGCATCGTCCGCCCTGGTCGGCACGCTTCTCCTCGTCGGAGGCAACGGCGGGGTGGTGTGGGCCGAAACCCGGATCGACTCGGGGCTGGCCGCGCTGCTCGTCACCACGATGCCGTTCTGGATGGTGCTGATCGGCTGGATGATGCCGGGAGGCAAGGCGCCTTCGGCCAAGACGCTCGGAGGACTCGGGCTCGGTTTCGCCGGGGTCTGCCTACTCGTCGCGCCGGGCTCCGGCGGATCGATGCACGTCGATCCGCTCGGGTTGATCGCGGTCACTCTTTCGGCGGTCTCCTGGGCAGCAGGGTCGGTGCTTTCCCGGCGGGTGCCGCTGCCGACGACCCCGATCCTCTCGACCTCGCTTCAGATGCTTACCGGCGGCGCGGTTCTCTCGTTGGTCGCGATGGCCACCGGGGAACCCTCGCGCTTCGATCCGGGTAAGGTCAGCGTCCATTCGCTGCTCGCCTTGGGCTATCTGATCGTCTTCGGCGCGATCGTCGCCTACACCGCTTTCGTCTGGCTGGTGCAGAACGCGCCGCCCGCGATCGCCTCGACCTATTCCTACGTGAACCCCCTGGTCGCGGTCTTTCTCGGCTGGGCGCTCGGCGGCGAGGCGATCTCCTCCCGCATCCTCCTCGCCGCCGGGGTCATCGTGGCCGGCGTGGCGATGGTTACGTTCGCGGCCCGGAGAGAGAAGGAACGCGAGAAGGCCGGGACGGAGATTCCGGCGGCGGGGGCGTGCGAGAAGCCGGCTACGGCTTGAGAAGGCGGGTGCTCAAGGACGAGCCCACGTCCCCTTCTCCTCGCTGAGCCCGAAAATCGAAGCCGCCCTCTTCCGTCACTGCGAGCGATAGCCACGGGAAAGGGTGGCCTCGCCCCCGCCTACCCTCGTCTCAGCCATTCCACCCTTCCTCGCATCTCCGGGGATTCGGTCAGCAGGAGATCGAGGGCTGCGATCAGCTCCGACAACGTCCAGCTACGCTGAGCGGCGAGGACTATGCCCGCGTGCTGCGGATGGCGCTCGGAAAGGACGACGAAGTCTCGGACGTTGAAGGTGAAGATGCACCGGCCGCGAGCCGTCGCTCGAAGAAGCTGCGTTTCGTCGTCCGCATCGAAGGGTATCCACGGGGCCGGGGTTCGGGTTACGTCGTGGCCCTTCTCGGCCAACGCCTTTTCGATCGCTCGGTTGGAGGTGTCGGCGTCGAGGTGCAGGCGCAGTTTAGGCACTCGCCCTCGCGAGCTTCTCCTCCCGCTCCAGGTCCGCCTCGATCTCCGCCTGGTGGGCGGCCGCGAACGAAAGCGCCTCCTCCACCTGATCGATCCGCAGACCGTACTCGCGGGCGATTTGTTCGGGTGACCAGCTCCAGGCAGTGCTCGCGGCCCAAATCGTGCGAACCCGCACCCCCGACCCGCGAAGGGTGGCGATCGGTGATCCCGAAGCTCCCTTCCGGTATGTAATCTGCGGAAAGCCCGGGTCGTTCAACCCTTGGGATAGGCCACCCACTTTCTCGGCCACGGCCCAAAGGATGAACTGATTCAAGGAAACGCCCTGCTCGTCCGCGAGCCGCTCGGCGTCTTGCTTGAGATCGTTCGGGAGACTGAGAGAGTACCGGGACATCGCTTGCCTCCTACGGTTGACGACGGCTCCCTGACGTCGCGGGCGACATCGTATCAGACGTCCAGGGCCAAGGCCGGGGTGTCGCAGGCGTGACCCTCTCGAAGAGCGGAAATCCGCTACAGTGCTGGTGAACAAGGGTGAGGCCCGCGAAGCCTCACCCTCGAAGCTAGAAACGACGACGACGATTTTCGATCTCGGCCGGATTCGTCGGGTGTGTCCTGCAAGCAGGCCGCGGGAGCTCCCTTTGGACGGTGCGCACGACACACCCTTCGAGATCAGTTGATCAGTTCTCGGGCAGCGGCTTTACCTCCTTCTTCTTGCGGCCACGCTTGGCCCGATGCTCGGAGCGGACGTTGAAGCTTTCGAGGATCGGGTTGGCGAATCCGAAGTGCGCGCCGGCGGCCGCCGCGAGCAGGCGGAAAGCCGCCCCCGCTTTCTTGTTCTGCTGCTGGCGCAGGATCACCAGGTCGGTGAGCTTGGCGCGCAGCATTTGGATGCTCTCCTGAGAAGCTCGGAGGGCGTCGACCTGTTGCCGGATCTCGGCGAGATGCGTCTCGCCGCCCGGGATGTTCGGGGCGAGCTCCTGAAGATTCTGCACCGCGACGTCACACTGGCTGATACGGCTGGCGAAGCTGGCGTCTCTGGACACGTCCTTCTCCTTTTGAAAAACGGGCCGCGAAATGCGGCCCGATGAATCCGACGGATGAGCTGCGAACGCCCCGCGAATTCGAATTCGGCAATCCCGAAAGGCAATTCGGGAGGGAGGAAGTGGAGTTCGGGACTCCCGAATTCGAATTCGCGACTCAAGAGATGGACTACGCCGGTCCCGAAATGAGATTCGGAGCGGCCGAAATGGATTTCGCGAACCGGAGGATGGAAATCGCCGGCCCCGAAATGAATTTCGCGGCTCCCGAATTCGAATTCGGAGGCCAGGAAATGGACTGGATTTGAAACGGAGGAGCCGAGGAGCCTGGAAACGCTGGTCGGGGAAGGGGTGGCGGACTGCTTTTTCCCGCGAAGAGGACCCTACAGCAGGGGGGTCCGAGAAAACGATAGTTTTTTCGAATCCATGTTTTTGAATTTCACCCCCGCCCTTCGCGGGGTCTCCGAACGCCTACCTCCGGGTCCCACCGTAAAGGTCTCGGAGAAGGCTTCGCCTCCGAATCCCGCCCCAGTGCCGCCAAAAGCTCGGCCAGCTCCGGTCCGACCCGCCGCAGCTCTGCGCGGTGCGCCGCGGCGAGGCCCGCCAGTGCGCTTCGCCCCTCGGCCGTGAGGCGCACCCGGACTTGGCGGCGGTCCGCCTCGGAGCGCAGGCGCTCGACCAGGTCTTTGGATTCCAGGCGGTCGACCAGGCCCACGGCGCTGTGGTGGCGCACCGCAAGCTCCGAGGCGATCTCGCCGATCGTCATCGCCTCGCCCGATCCTCCCCGGAGCGCGAGGAGAGCCTGGTGCTGCTGGGGGGTAAGCCCAGCGCCGCGGGCGGCCTCTTCGCTGAAATGGAGGAACCGCCGCAGCGAGGCGCGGAACCGCGCCAGCATGCGGAACTGATCGTCGCTCACCGGTTCTGGCACCGAGCCATTCTACTTCTCGTTCATATCGCATCGCGATATATAGTCCGTGCGTCGGATCCAGCTGCAGGGTCCGAGCCTCACGCCCTCTTTCCTTCCGGAGAGTCCTCCAAGCGATGAGCCCCGAAGCCACATCGAACCGCCAATCTCCGCCCGGAGACGCCAAATCCGCTCGCCAGCGGGCCGGCGCGCCGCAGGATCGGCTGGCAGATTTCAGCACCGATCGCCGAGTTCTTGTGCTGGCCGGATTGGCGGCGGCGATCGGTCTGCTCGCGGCCCTCGTGGCCGCCGCTCTGGTCTGGTTGATCGCCGTCATCACCAACCTCGCCTACTACCACCGCTTTTCGTCGCACTTCGCGTCGCCTGCCGCGAATTCGCTGGGAGCCTGGGCCTTGCTCGTTCCCGCCATCGGCGGTCTGGTGATCGGCCTCATGGCGCGCTACGGCTCGGAGAAGATTCGCGGCCACGGAATTCCCGAGGCCCTGGAAGCGATCCTCATCGGGCGCAGCCGGGTCGAGCCGAAGGTCGCCCTCTTGAAGCCGGTTTCCTCCGCGATCTCGATCGGCACCGGCGGACCCTTCGGCGCGGAAGGACCGATCATCATGACCGGCGGAGCTGTCGGCTCCCTGGTGGCCCAGCTGTTCCATCTGTCCTCCGCGGAACGAAAGACCCTGCTGGTCGCGGGAGCGGCCGCCGGGATGGCCGCCATCTTCGCGACTCCGATGGCGGCTGTGTTGCTCGCGGTCGAGCTGCTGCTCTTCGAGTGGAAGCCGCGGAGCTTCATCCCGGTGGCGGTGGCCTCGGTCGTCGCGGCGCTCCTCCGGGTGCCGCTCCTCGGCGCGGGACCGATCTTTCCCGTTCCCGCGCACGCCGCGCTCGGAACCGAGGCGATCGGATTCGCCGTTCCGGTCGGCCTCGCGGCGGGCTTGGCCTCTGGCCTGCTCACGGCTCTCGTTTACGCCTTCGAAGACCTATTCGCCAAGCTCCCGCTGCACTGGATGTGGTGGCCGATCCTCGGCGGGCTCGCGGTCGGGGCCGGCGGCCTGCTCGACCCGCGCGTTTTGGGCGTCGGGTACGACACGATCCAGAACCTCCTGGCGGGCCACCTCGCGGGCTCCTCGGCGGCGAGCCTCCTGTTGCTCAAGGCGGCGGTCTGGTCCGTGGCCCTGGGCTCGGGCACCTCGGGAGGCGTGCTCGCGCCGCTGCTGATCATGGGCGGCGGACTGGGCGCTCTCGAGTCGTCGCTGATCCCGGTCGGCGACGCCGGTCTCTGGGCGATGGTGAGCATGTCCGCGATGATGGGCGGAACGATGCGCTCGCCGCTTACGGCGATTCTGTTCGCCGCCGAGCTGACCCACGACTGGAACGTCTTGCCCGCCCTGCTGGTGGGCTCGGTGGTCGCGCACGGCGCGACCGTGCTGCTCCTCCGCCGCTCGATCCTGACCGAGAAGATCGCCCGCCGAGGGCTCCATCTGGTGCGGGAATACAGCGTCGATCCGTTCGAGATCCACCGCATCGGCGAAGTCATGGACCGCGAGGTGGTCACGATTCCGGACTCGATGACCGTCGCGGAGCTCGCGGCGAGGATCGCCGACGGCGACCCCGCCCTGGTCGGCCGCCAGGGCATTCCGATCGTCGATGCGGAAGGGGCGCTCGCGGGAATCATCACGCGCGGCGACCTCATGCGGGCGCTCGAGAGCTCCGAGAAAAGGGCGGCGAGCGTTCTGGAGGCGGGGAGTCGCGATCTCGTCGTCGCCTTTCCCGACGAGCTCTTGCGAAGCGCGGTCGATCGGATGCTCGCGAACGACATCGGCCGGCTGCCGATCGTTGAGCGCGGAGCGCCGCGGGCACTGGTGGGCTATCTGGGCCGTGCCGGAATCCTCTCCGCCCGCACGCGCCTTCACGAAGAGGAGAACCTGCGCGAGCGGGGCGGAACGGCGGGCCGCGCCGCTCGGAGCCCACGCGAGCCGTAGAGCACGAGCCGGATTTCCTGCCCCGCCTCCTCGCCACCCGGGCGCAGGCTCCTCAATTGGCCAGCGTCAGTTCCTTCGTCGAAACCCGCTTCGGCTCGGGGTAGGGCTCGTCGCCGCGGATTGCGGCCCAAAGGATGCGGTTGAACAGGTCGTCGTTCGAGGCGTCCGGGACGTCCAGCCGGAGCCGCGCCGAGGCCTGCGCCGCGGATCCCGAATCGGGGTTCAGCTCGTCGAGCGGCACCGGAGGCACGAGCGGTCGGTACGGGGAAAGATCCGCCTGGGTTCCGAAGATCTCCCGCAGGGGCCGGCCGAAATGATCGAACTGAGAGAGGTTGCCGAGGTGGAGGATCTCTTCGATGGTCGCGAGAACGTCGGTCGTGTTGACGAACCGGTGATCGACGCCCCCTCGGTTGTAAGCCGAGATCGCGAGCATCACGCTCCGGTGCGAATCGACGTGGTCGGGCCCCGCCTGGGCGTCGTCTTCGAGCGCGAAGATCACCGTGTCGCGCCAGAACGGGCTGCTCGACAACGCTTCGACGATCCGCCCGAGGGCGAGGTCGTTGTCCGCCATGTGGGCTCGCGGCGTCATCTGGCCCGGCCGGGCGCCGGAGGTGTGGTCGCTCGGCAGGTGGAGGATCTGGAGCGCGGGCATCTTTCCCGCCGCGACGAATCCGTTGAATTCCTTCAACCAGACCTCCAGCCGCTTCTGGTCCGGGATCTTCATGTCGAACGCCGGGTAGTCGGGGCTGGTGTACGGCCGCAGGGCCGCCTTGGACGAGCGGTAGACGACCGGGTTCGACCCCGCGACCGGTTCGGCGTACTCGCCGAAGACCCGCAGGCTCAGGCCCTTGGCGAGCGCCAAGGTCCAGAGGTAGCCGCTCGCGGAATCCTCCTCATCTCCGTCTTCTTGCCGGCCAGGCCGTCGATCGGAATAGAAAGAGGAGACCGTCTTTTCGGTGAAATCGGTGACGTAGGCGGCGGTCGACCAGGGGTGCCCCTGCGCGCTCACCTCGGCGTTGACGAAGAAGCGGTCGAACAGGCCGAACCGCTCGGCGAGCGCATGGTGGTTGGGCGACACCTCGCGCGGGAAGAAGAGGAGCGACGGGTCGCCGTCTCCTTGGGGCAGATCACCGAACACCTGGTCGTAGGTCCGGTTCTCCTTGACGACGTAGATCACATGGCGAAACGGCGGATAGGACCCCGGGGTCCGCGGCAGGTCCCAGCCATTTGCGCGCGCCACCCGCCCGGAGAGCGCAGGCAGATCGGAAAGCGCCGCCTCGGAGAGGGTGGAAAGTGCGCCGTGGAGTTGGCCGAGCGAGTAGTCGTGGGAGTCCTTCGCCAGCTTGCCCAAAGGTTGAGGCATGCCGGGGTTCGGCCCGGTACCCCGCCCCTTGCCGTCGATCACCAGGAGCTCGCCGCGGTCGGCGAGCACCGCGGTCGGATACCAGCCGACCGGGATGCGACCGGCCAGCCGGTCGACGGACCTCTTGGCCTTCCTTCCTTTCGCGCTCCCAGGAGCGCCCGCCGTCCGCGGCGAGAGATCGAAGACCGCGACGGCGTTCGCGTCGGCCTCGGCGACGAACAGCCGCCGGCCGTCCGCGGACAGCGCGAGGGCGTTCGGGGTCGAGCCCTCGTGCGGACCGGCCGGGGGCGGATCGAGAAGCGTCGCGATCACCTTCCGGCGCGCCGTGTCGACCACCGCAACCCGGTCGGTGCTCGCCGAGGCGACGAAAAGTCGGTCCGCGCTTCGGTTCAAGAGAAGCGCCGAGGGATGCCGGCCGACCACGATCGCCCCGACGCTCCGGAGCTTGCCCCCTTGCCCGGGCGGTAGACCGAGACCCCGTCTCCTCCCCAGTTGGAGACGTAGAGCGCGCCGTCCGGCGCCACCGCGATCGCGTAGGGATAGAGCCCGGCGGCAACCCGCTCCAGGACCGCTCCGGTGCTCGCATCGAGCACCGCCACCGTGTCGGAGAGATTCTCCGCTACGTAGAGCCTCTTGCCGTCGTGGGACAGGGCGAGCCCCGCCGGGTAACGGGTCGCCTCCTTACCCTCAGGCTTTTCCGCCAGGACGAACGGCGGAAGCGGCCGGGCCTCCCCGCCGTCCAGGGCGTAGCGGGCGACGTGGTCCTCGTCTCCTCCCGAGGCGTAGAGGGTCTTGCCGTCCGCCGCGAGCGCCAAGCCGAGAAACGCCGCTTTCTGGGGGAGGGTCTGGAGCACGGCGCCCGTGCGGCGATCGACCACCTGCACACCCTGTTCTCGCCAGCCGCTCAGAAGGACGAACAGGCGCTCGCCGCTCGAGTCGACGATCGCGTTGACCGGAAAGTTCCCCAGGTCGGCCAGGGTTCCCGCCGGATCGAGCCGTAAACCGGTAGGCAGGCGCGCTTCCCCGGCGAACGCGGCAGGAACGGCGGCGGCGGACGCGAGGAAGACCAGGGCCGAGGCGAGCGTGCGGGCGGCGGAGCGGGTCGCGAGAGTCATTCGAGGAGCCTGCCGAAAGGCTCGGTGAGATGCAAGGGGCGCGTCCCGGCACCCTCGGCCCCCGAAAGGTGTCCCTCAGCGGCTGCTATGCTCCCCGCCCCGCGCCGAACGGTCGCCGGGACCCTGGAATCGGAACGCCATGTTTCCCCACGAACGCATCCGTAACTTTTCGATCGTCGCCCACATCGACCACGGCAAGTCGACTCTCGCCGACCGCATCCTCGAGAAGACCGGCTCGGTCTCGTCGCGGGAGATGGTCGCTCAGCTGCTCGACGACATGGAGCTCGAGCGCGAGCGGGGGATCACGATCAAGGCGCGCGCGGTCCGGCTGTTCTTTCGCGCCGCCGACGGCGAGACCTACCAGTTCAACCTGATCGACACTCCCGGCCACGTCGATTTCGCTTACGAGGTGTCGCGCAGCCTCGCGGCCTGCGAGGGCGCCCTGTTGGTCGTCGACGCCGTGCAGGGAGTCGAGGCGCAGACGCTCGCCAACGCCTACCTCGCGGTCGACGCAGATCTCGCGATCGTGCCGGTGATCAACAAGATCGACCTTCCCGCGGCCGACCCCGAGCGGATCAAGGAGCAGATCGAAAACGTGATCGGCATCGACGCCCACGACGCGGTGCTCGCCTCGGCCAAGGCGGGGCTCGGCATCGAAGACGTGCTCGAGCGGGTCGTGCGCGACATCCCGCCTCCCACGGGAAGCCCCGACGCCCCCTTGAAGGCGTTGTTGTTCGATTCCTGGTACGACCCCTACCGCGGCGTCGCCTGCATGATCCGAGTGATCGACGGTTCGATCAAAAAGGGAGAGAAGATCCAGCTGATGGCGAGCGGCCGAATCTATTCGGTCGACGAGATGGGGATCTTCAATCCCAAGCCGGCCGGTGTCACCTCCCTTTCGGTGGGCGAGGTCGGCTTCTTCTACGCTGGAATCAAAGACCTGATCCAGGCGCAGATCGGCGACACGGTGACCCACGTCGAGCGTCCCGCGGCGGAGGCCTTCCCCGGTTTCCAGGAAGTCAAACCGATGGTCTTCGCCGGTCTCTATCCGGTCTCGGCGGACGATTACGAAGGGCTGCGCGACGCGGTCGACAAGCTGCGCTTGAACGACGCCTCGTTCAGCTTCGAGCCGGAGAGCTCGGGCGCGCTCGGGTTCGGATTTCGGTGCGGCTTCCTCGGCTTGCTCCACATGGAGATCATCCAGGCGCGGCTGGAGCGGGAGTTCGATCTCGACCTGATCACCACCGCGCCGGGGGTCCGCTATCGCGCGCGCACCACCGACGGCAAGATGCACGAGGTCGACAGCCCCGCCAAGCTCCCCGATCCGAGCAAGCTCGACTCTCTCGAGGAGCCGTACATCACTTCGACCATCGTCTCGCGCTCCGAATACGTCGGGGCGATTCTCCAGCTCGCCGAGGACCGGCGTGGCGAGCAGAAGAGCCTCCAGTACCTTTCGACCGATCGAGTGCTGATCCAGTACGACTTCCCGCTCGCCGAGGTGATCCTCGATTTCTACGACCGGCTGAAGTCGTGCTCCCGCGGCTACGCGAGCTTTGATTACCAGCTCATCGGCTATCGACGGAGCGATCTGGTGAAGCTCGACGTTCTGGTCAACGGCGATGCGGTCGACGCGCTGTCCCTGATCATCCATCGCGACAAGGCCTATCCCCGCGGCCGGATGTTGATCGAGAAGATGAAGGACTTGATCCCGCGCCAGATGTTCGAGGTCGTCCTGCAGGCCGCGATCGGCTCGCGTGTCATCGCGCGCGAGACCGTGCGGCCGATCTCGAAGAACGTCATCGCCAAGTGCTACGGTGGCGACATCACCCGCAAGCGCAAGCTGATCGAGAAACAAAAGGAAGGAAAGAAGCGCATGAAGCGGGTCGGCCGCGTGGACATCCCGCAGGAGGCTTTCCTGGCGGTGCTGCGAATGGATTGAGGGGCGGCTCTTTCGGTCGGCTCCACGGAGCTATCGCCCGCGCAGCTTGTAGTGCTCGCGCAGCGATTTTTCGATCGCCTTGAACTTCCCCTTGTCCTTCTTGCGGGCGAGGGCGTCGGTACGGTTGCGCAGGCTTTCGGCTTCTTTCTGGAGCTTCCGCCAGTTTTCGAGCCTCTCTAGGGATAGGTCGCCCGTCTCGGCGGCCGCGCGGACGGCGCAGCCCGGCTCGCTTTCATGAGCGCAGTCGCCGAAGGCGCAGGAGGCCGCGAGCTCCTCGATGTCGGCAAAGGCGGCGCCGGTTCCCTCTTCGGCATCCCACAGTTGGATCTCGCGCATGCCCGGCGTGTCGATCACCAGCGCGCCCCCGGGCGCGACGAAGATCTCGCGGTGGGTCGTCGAATGGCGGCCTCGATCGTCTCCCTCGCGGACCTCCAGCGTGCGCTGCGTCTTGCGGCCCAACAGGCGGTTGATCAACGTCGACTTGCCGACCCCGGACGAGCCGAGGAGGGCGATGGTCACCCCTGGATGCAGGTAGGGGACGATGGTCGCAAGGCCGTCCCCCATCTTCGCGGAGAGCAGGTGCACGGGCGCGCCGAACGCGATCGCCTCGACCTCGGCGAGTCGGGCTTCCGGCTCGTCGCAGAGGTCGGCCTTGTTGAGCAGCACCACGGGGCTCGCGCCGCTCTCCCACGCCGCGGCGAGATAGCGCTCGATCCGCCGCGGGTTGTAGTCGTTGTCGAGCCCCACCAGCAAGAAGACGACGTCGACGTTCGCCGCCACGACCTGATCTTCCGTGCGCCGGCCGGCCGCCTTGCGCACGAAGACGCTCTTGCGCGGCAGGACCGCCCGGATGCGTCCCTGCGTTCCCCCCGAGGGCACCTCGATCGCGACCCAGTCGCCGACCGCCGGCAGTGCGCCGGCGCTTTCGGCGTCGTGGCGCATCCGTCCGGAGCTGGTCGCGAGGACCTCGCCTTGTTCGGTGGCCACCACCAGCATTCCGCGTTGGGCGATCACCCGTCCGGGCAGGCTCCCTTTGGCCTCGTGTTCGGCGAATGCGGCCGCGATCGCAGGGTTCCAGCCGAGCTCTTCGAGCGTCATTCCGGCGATTCTGCGCGCAAACGGCGCTCGCTGGAAAGGCGGAT
Source organism: Thermoanaerobaculia bacterium (assembly GCA_044226625.1). GTDB lineage: Bacteria > Acidobacteriota > Thermoanaerobaculia > Multivoradales > UBA5704 > DASYKS01. The sequence continues at coordinate 2,358 of JBGAGQ010000024.1, read as the reverse complement.
CGTCCCTATCTCCATCTCCGTCTCGCGCCGAGCCCCTGGAGAAGATCCAGCGCGAGACGGCGCCGCGGGCTGCCCCACCCCACGAGGTGAATTTCTCCACCCCTTCGGAGGGTGAAACGGGATCTCCTCCTCTCCTAGTCTCTGATCGGACTCCAAGAGGACCGCGCCATGACCCGTTCTCCCGTTGCTTTGATCGCCTCGCTCCTCTCGATCATCGCCGTGCCCGTCCTGCTCGCGGCCGCGACCGTTCTTCCGAGCGACTCGCAAGAGCCGGCATCGGTTCGCGTCGCGCGCGGCAAGGTGGCGTTCCGGATCTACTGCCGCAGCTGCCATGGCGCCGAGGCGCGCGGGGACGGACCGCTCGCCCAAGAGCTCAAGAGCAAGCCCGCCGACCTCACCCACCTGGTCGCCAAAGACGGTTCGTTCCCTCGCGACACGGTCGCGGGCAAGATCGACGGACGGCTTTCCGTCGGCGCCCACGGACCGACCGACATGCCGGTCTGGGGTTTGTCGTTCCAGGTTTCGGGTAGCGATGCGGCCCAGGACCTCGAGGTCCAGAGGAAGATCGGGGACCTCGTCGCGTATCTCGAGACGCTGCAGAAGAAATAGTCGCCGGGTCGGAGCCCCGCGCGGTTAGGCGATCGCAAGTCGCCCGGGTAAAATCGGCGCCATGACGGCGCCGGTTTTCCTTCAGAACGTTCGGGTCGACCCTCCTCTTTGGCTCGCGCCCATGGCCGGCGTGACCGACCGCGATTTCCGCCTGATCGTCCGTCGGATCGGCGGAGTCGGGATCGTTTCGATGGAGTTCGTCTCGTCGAAGGCGATCGTCAACGGCAACCCCCGAACCCGCGAGCTGATGTATTTCTGCGAAGAGGAGCGCCCGCTCGCGATCCAGATCTACGGCTCCGACGCCGCCACGATGCGCGAAGCGGCCCTGGTGGTCGAGGAGCTGGGCGCCGATGTCTGCGACATCAACATGGGGTGCCCCGCCAACAAGGTTCTGAAGGGCTGCGCCGGCGCGGCGCTGATGGGCGATCTCCATCTGGCCGAGGAGATCGTCTCCTCGGTGCGCAAGGCGATCTCGATCCCGTTGACGGTCAAGTTCCGGCTCGGCCTCGACGACGCGCGACGCAACTACCTCGACCTCGGCCGGCTGTGCGAAGACAACGGCGTCGCGGCGGTTGCCATGCACGCGCGCACCGCGCGGCAGATGTTCACCGGTGAGGCCGACTGGTCGCACCTGGCGAAACTCAAGCGGGCGCTGTCGATTCCAGTGATCGGCAACGGCGATGTCACCGAGCCGGAAGATGCTTTGCGCATGATGGCGGAGACGGGCTGCGACGGGGTGATGGTCGGCCGCGGCGCAACCCGCAACCCTTGGCTGTTTCGCCAGATCGCCGCGCGGATGAGCGGTAGCCGTTTCAGCGAGCCGTCGCTTGCCGACCGCCGCGACCTGATCCTCGGCCATTTCCGCATGGTGGCCGAGCGCGAAGGGGGTAGCTGGGCGCTCCACAAGCTGCGCAAGTTCACCGGTTGGTACACCCACGGTCTGCCGAACGGCCGCAAGCTGCGGCAGGAGATCAACCAGCTGCCGGACGTCCCGAGCTTTCTCGCCGCGGTCGAGGACTTCTTTGCCGACATGTTCGAGGAGGCGGCCTGAGATGACTCCCGACGAAAGCTCGGCGACGGTCGATCGGCCGGTCGAAGAGGCCTGGAGCCTCGTCGACCGCGCGGCCGCGGAATGGGGCGCCGAGAGGAGCGAAGAATCCGACCGCTCCCGCCTCGTCCTCCCCGTGCGCGCCGGTCTGCGCCAGGGGTGGGCCGAGGTGGAGATCATGGCGGAAGAGCAGGGCGAGGAGACCCGTCTTCGCCTCCGGGAAGGAGCGTCGACGTACCGGCTTCAGATCCCCGCGGTCATCGTCCTGCTCGCCTCGGCGGCCGGCGGCATCGTGGCGGCCGCGTGGCCCTTTTTCCCGTCGCTCATTCCCCTGGCGCCGTTCGGCGCGATCCTCGCCCTCTCGGGATGGTTTTTGGTGATCTCGCGCCTCAAGACTTCCCGACCTTCCGACTTCTTGCGCACCATCGAGCTGCTTGCACAGTCGCCCGGAACCGCTTCGCGGTAGCGGCAGGGCAACGGTGGGGCGCGAGCATCATCGCGTCGGGAATCCCGGCGCATCCGGTTCTGTTATCCTCCTCGCCCGCTGACTTCGAGCGGACGACGTTCTTTGCCAAGGGAAGCAAGCAGCAAGCCGTGAAACTGGGGGCGTACCGGTTTCGACGGGGAACAAAGCGGTGCGGGGGTTGCGTGTCGAGGTCGACTCGTAAAATCGATTTTTAACTGCGAACGATAACTTCGCT
>JBGAGQ010000023.1:0-83767 GCA_044226625.1 Thermoanaerobaculia bacterium | reverse complement strand
CTCCTCTCCGACTTTCTGAGCGATCCGCTCGATCCCCTCGGCGAGCAGGCGCGCGGTATAGCTCTGGTCCGGCTCGGCGCCGCGGCGCCCGGCGATCACCGCGGCGAGCCAACCGAGCTCCAGCCGCGTCGGATCGGACGCCTCAGCGTCCTCAGTTCTCTCCTGGCCGCTCTCGAAGCAGGTGCGTGCACCCGTGTGGCAGGTCGGCCCGTGCGCGCGGACGCGGAGAAGCAGCGCGTCGCCGTCGCAATCGGCTCGGAGGTCCACCAGGGAAAGGACGTTACCCGAGGTCTCTCCCTTCCGCCAGAGCGCCTGCCGCGAGCGGCTGTAGAACCAGACCTCGCCGGTGGAAAGCGTCCGCTCGATCGCCTCTCGATTCGCCCACGCGAGCATCCGCACCGCTCCCGACTCGACCTCCTGGACGATCGCGGGCAGCAAACCGTCCGGGCCAAAGCGGAGGGCGTCGAGATTCGGAGCCGTCATCGTTCCTCCCTGCGCATGGGGAATCCGCGCTCCGCGAGCTCCCGTTTGATCGCGGCGACGCTCCACTCGCCGCCGTGAAAAATCGACGCCGCGAGCACCGCGGCGGCCCCCGCCTCGAGCGCGGCGGCCAGGTGGTCGGGAGAGCCCGCGCCGCCGGAAGCGATCACCGGCACCCCGACCGATCCGATCGCGGCGCGAAGAAGGGGAAGGTCGTACCCCTCCCGCGTGCCGTCTCCGTCGATCGAGGTCAGCAGAATTTCGCCGGCCCCCCGCTCGACCCCCTCGCAGATCCAATCGAGCGCGTCCCTCCCGGCTTGTTTTCGGCCGCCATGGGTCACTACTTCCCAGGTGCCCGCCGCGCACCTTCGCGCGTCGACCGAGAGGACGACGCACTGGCTGCCGAATCGGGCCGCGAGCTCGCCGAGCAGCTCCGGCCGTGCCACCGCCGCCGTATTGACCGCGAACTTATCGGCCCCGGCGGCGAGGAGCCGCCGGCCGTCTTCGACCCCGCGCACTCCACCGCCCACCGTGAGCGGAACGAACGCCCGCTCCGCCGTGCGGCGCACCCAATCGAGGTCGGTGTCGCGCCCCTCGGGCGCGGCGGTGATGTCGAGGAAGACGATCTCGTCGGCGCCGTCCGGTTCGGCGGCGTAGCGCTCCGCGGCCTCCGCGGGATCGCCCTGGTCTTTGAGGTTCTCGAACCGCACCCCTTTGACCACCCGGCCGTTCCGTACGTCGAGGCAGGGAATCACCCTTCGGGCGAGGCCGGTGGGAAGCGGAGCGGACGGGGCATCGAGCGTCATGCGAACGGTACTCCGCGAGACGCGGCGAGCGCCTCTTCGAGCGTGAACGCTCCGGAATAGAGCGCCTGGCCGACGATCGCTCCCGCGATCTCGGGATAGATCCGCGCCGCGGCGAGATCGGAGAGCGATGAGATCCCGCCGGAGAGAAGCGCCGGGAGCCCCGAGGCCCGCGCCACGCGCCGTGCCAGGCCGACGTTCGCCCCCTCCATCATTCCGTCGCGGTCGACGTCGGTCACCAGCACGGCGGGGCACGGAAGTCCGACGAGCGATTCAGCCAGCTCGGCGAGAGAGCGCGCCGCTCCCTCTTTCCAACCGGCGATGCGCACTTCGCCGGTCTTTCCCGAGGCGTCGAGCGCCGGCACGAGCCGATCCGGAAACGCCGCGGCGATCTCGGCGAAGAGCTCGGGCTCGCGCGCGACGAGCGAGCCGACCACCGCTCGCTCGGCACCGAGAGCGAGAGCCGCTTCGATCGCTCCCCGGTCGCGCAGGCCGCCGCCGACCTGGATCGGCAGCCCCCGGCCGATCAGGCGTTCGAGGAGAGCGCACTGCGGCGCCTCCCCCAACGCGGCGTCGAGGTCGACCACGTGGACGAGCGAGACCCCCGCGGCGGCGAACCGGTCGAGCAGTTCCTCCGGGGAATCCGAGACGACGGTCCGCCGCGCGTCGTCCCCCTGGCGCAGCCGGACGGCGCGCCCGGAGCGCAGGTCGATCGCGGGAAGCAGCTCCATCAGGCCTCCTCTCCGCGAAGCGCGAGGAAATTCTTGAGCATCCGCAGCCCCGCCTCGCCGCTCCGCTCGGGATGGAACTGGCAGCCGAGCACCCGGCCGCGGCCGGCGACCGCGGGGAAGCGCCGCCCGTGGGTGGCGTACGCGAGCGCCACCTCGTCGGCCCCCTCGGGCGCGAAGCTGTGGACGAAATAGAGCCATGGATCGTCGGGGAGCCCGGCGAGCAGCGGATGCTCGACACCATCGTGGAGGCGGTTCCAACCGATGTGCGGCAGCATCACGCCGTCCGGCAAGCGGACGATCCGCCCGGGCAGGAGCCCCAGGCCGTCGGTCGATCCGAATTCCTCGCTCGATTCGAACAGGAGTTGAAAGCCGACGCAGATGCCGAGCAGCCAGGCGCCGCCGGCGAGGGCGGAGCGTAACGCCGCCTCGATCGCCCCGCGGAGGGCTTCTCGGGGCGGCGCGAAAGCGCCCACCCCCGGCAGGACGAGCCGACGCGCGGCGGCGATCCGCGCCGGATCGGAGGTCACCTCGGCCGTGCCGCCGACGTGCTCGATCGCCCGAGCGACGTTGCCGAGATTGCCTACGCCGAGATCGACGATCGTGGCGATCTCTGGGCTACCGGGGAAGCTCGCCGTGTCGCTCATGCCGAGAGCGTCCCCTTGGTGCTCGGAACATCGGAGGATCCGGCCCGGACCGCGACCGCTCCGCGCAGGGCGAGCGCCGCAGCCTTGAACGCGGCTTCCGCGGCATGGTGGCCGTTGCGCGCCGAGAGCACTTCGAGATGGAGCGTCAGCCGCCCACGGTCGGCAAGCGCGGCGAAGAAATCGGCGGTCAGGCTCAGGGGAAACTCCGCGGTCACCCACGATTCGGCGAGCTCCGGCGGCACCCGCCAATGGAACGACCCGCGCCCCGACAGGTCGACCACCGCGCGAGCGAGCGCCTCATCGAGCGGCGCGTAGGCGTGGGCGAACCGGACCAGCCCGCGCCGGTCGCCGAGCGCCGAGCCGATCGCCTCGCCGATCGCGATCCCCACATCCTCCACGGTGTGGTGCAGGTCGACGTGTGTGTCGCCCGAGGCGTCGAGGTCGATCCCGAAGCCGCTATGGGTCACGAGCGCCGTGAGCATGTGGCCGAAGAACCCGTTCGGAACCCCGATGCGGCGAGCGCCGCCGTCGAGCGAGAGCTGCAAGCGGATCTGCGTCTCCTGGGTCGACCGCTCGACGCGGGCCTGGCGGGAGCCCATTCCCAGCGCGAGGTCGTGGGCGCTCACGGCCGCCCCCGCCGCGGACTCGGGAATCGGAGGGCGACGGTTCGAGCTTTTCGGCGGGACCAAGCCCTCGTCCGAAAGCGCTGTCGTCACGGCACGCAACGCGGCGCCGCTTCCTACCGAAACCCGGAGACAACCTCCCAGACCCGGATACCCCCCCACGTCCCGCACGAGGATGCCATGGGCCGCGAGCCGATCGCGGCCCTGCCTCGCCGCCACCCGCCGCGCCCCGTCGTCGATCCCCGGCGCCCGCGCGAGCAGGAAGTTCGCTTCCGAGGGGAAGACCTCGAATCCCGAGGCTCCCAGCCGCTCGGCCCACTGCGGCCGGCGGCGCAGGATCGCGCCGACCCGCCGTGCGGCCGCGCCCGCCGCGTCGAGCACCGCACGCCCTGCCGCCGCGCTCGCGCGGTTCAGGTTGTAGGGAAGCTTGATCTTGACCAGCTCCCGAACGAGCCGCGGATCGGCGAGCAGGTAACCGAGCCGGAGGCCGGCGAGCGACCAGGCTTTCGAGAAGGTCCGGAAGATCATCAGGTTTGGATAGCGGGCGAGAAGCGGCCGATAGTCGTGGCGGCAGAACTCCGCGTAGGCATTGTCCAGTAGGAGCGGACCGGTCATCCGCTGGAGCAGCGCCTCGACCTCGTCGACCGTCGCGGCGGCGCCGGTCGGGTTGTTCGGGGTACAGAGGATCACCGGGCGGCTCGGCGCGCGTTCCGCCTGGGCGAGCATCTCGTCGATCGGCAGCGAGAGGTCCGGCCGAGGGGGCAGAAAGAGAGGTTTCGCCCCCGCCTTCTCGATGAACATCCGATAGAGCCCGAAGCAGGGCTCGGCAACCAGCACTTCCCCGCCGAGCGGGGCGACCCCTTCGAGCGCGAGCGCAAGCAGCTCGTTCGAGCCGTTACCGACGAGCACCCCCTCCCACGGCCAGGCATGGAGCCGGCCGAGGTCGCGGCGCAGCGCGTCGGCGTGAAAATCGGGATAGCGCGCCCAGGGCTCCCGCCCGAGCGTTTCGAGCACCGCCTCCTTCACCCGCCTCGGCAGCTCCCAAGGGACCTCGTTCTGGTCGAGCTTGTGGCGGCACTCGGTCTGCTCGAGGTGGTAGGCAGGGAGTGCGCGCAACTCCTGCCGGACGAGCGAGGCAGGATCGACGGTGCACGGCGGGCCGGACGTGGACGTTTCGATCATGAGAGCCTCCTGCGGGCCGCGGCAGCGTGGGCCGGAAGCCCCTCGGCGTCGGCGAGCGTCGCCGCGGCCCCGGCGGCTTCGCGAGCCGCCGCGGAGGAGAACCGGACGCGATGGAATCGGCGGATGAAATCTTCGACGTCGACCCCCGACGCGAAACGGGCCGAGCCGCAGGTCGGCAGCACGTGGCTCGGACCCGCGACGTAGTCGCCGAACACCTCGGGCGTGCTCACTCCGAGGAACACCGCCCCGGCGTTGCCGATCCGCGGCGCGATCCGCTCCGCGAGCGGTCCCACGAGCTGCAAGTGCTCCGGCGCGATCCGCTCGATCGCAAATACCGCCTGGTCGTCGGTCTCGGCGACGAGAGCGGCTCCGAATCGAGCAAGAGAAGCGCGCGCGGTCGCCTCGGTCGACAGCTGAGGCAGCTGCGCTTCGAGCTCTCCGCACACCGCGCCGGCGAAACGGCGATCGAACGCGATCAAGATCGCCGCCGCGCTTGGATCGTGCTCGGCCTGGGCGAGCAGGTCCGCCGCGACGGCGGCGGGATCGCTTTCCGAGTCGGCGGCGATCACCACCTCGCTCGGGCCGGCGAGCCCGTCGATCGCGACATCGCCTCGGACGGCGAGCTTCGCCGCGGCAACCCAAGCGTTACCGGGACCGAGGATCTTGTCGACCCGCGGAACGCTCTCCGTTCCGTAGGCGAGCGCCGCGATCGCCTGCGCGCCGCCCATTCCCCACACCTCGTCGATGCCGAGCCGCGTGAGCGTGTAGCGGAGCGGAGCGCTCGCTAGGTACGCCGCGGGCGGTGTCGCGACCGCGATCGACCCGACGCCGGCCGCGCGCGCGGGAATCGCCGTCATCACCACGGTCGAGGGGTAGATCGCCCGGCCTCCCGGCACGTAGAGGCCGACGCGAGCGAGCGGGCGGACCACCTGCTCGATCTCGACGCCGTCCCCCGACCGGACGAAACCGAGCGGCATGCGCCCCTCGTGGTAGCGCTCGACGGCCTCGATCGCCCGTTCGAGCCCACGCTCGAAGCCAGAAGGCAGGCTCGCGCGATCGCGCTCTGGATCGGCCGGACGGAGGCGTAGGTCCTTCGCCTGATCGACCCTGATTCCGTCGAGCCGCGCCACGAAATCGAGGAGCGCGGCATCCCCTTCCCGCCGCACGCCGGTCACGATACGGCGAGCCTCCGTCTGAACTTTTCGATCGAGGACGGCGGCGCCCCGCCTTTCAAGCCGGGCCAACGCGCGCTCGCCGACGTCGGCTCCAAGAGAAACGATCCGCAGCAGGGACTTCATAGCGTGAGCTCCGCGGCTTCGAGGCGGTTCACCCACTCGGCCAGGACCGGCCGATGCCGTTGATAGGCAGCCCGGTGAACCACCAGGCAAGGGTGGATCGTCTCGAGAACCTCCAGCTCGACCAGTCCGTTCTCGGCGAGCGTCCGGCCGGTCTGCACGATGTCGAGCGCGAGGTCGGCGAGGTCGAGCATCGGCGCGAGCTCGACCGAACCCGAAAGCTCCAAGATCTCGGCGCCCCACGGGCGACCCGCGAGCAATCGGCGCGCCGTCCGTGGATACTTGGTCGCAAGGTGGATCTGCTCGCCCGCCTTCGGCAGGCCGACGCGTTCGCCGTCTCCCTTCCCGATCAGGGAGAACCGGCAAGCGCCGTCGCGCAGGCGAGCGGGAACCAGCAGGTCGCCGTCCACCTCGCCGAGGACGTCCGAGCCGACCACGCCGCAGTCGGCGATGCCCCGCTCGACGTACAGCGGAAGGTCCCAATCCTTGAGGAACAGAACCTCGACCTCGCCGCCGGGCAGCCGCGTGGTCAACGCGCGGGTTTCGGGATCGATGCGATCGACCGCGACGCCTGCCGCGGCGAACGCCGCGAGCGCCGCCTCGCGGATCCGTCCTTTGGGAAGCGCGAGTCGGATCATCGCGAGCCCTCCGAGAATCCGCCGCCGGCCCCGACCGAGGTCAATCCGTCGAGACCCAGGGTGAAACCCACCGCGGGAAGCTTCACCTCGAGCTGATCGAACAGCCGGTTGTAGCGCCCGCCGCCGCCGACTTCGAGACCCCCGGTGCCGGCGTAGGCGCGAAACACCATGCCGTCGTAATACGACCGCTCGGGCGAAGCGGAGCCGTCGAGCCGCGGATCGACTCCGTGGCGCGCGAACTCGGCCAGGTCGATCCCGATCGAGATCTCCGGATGGCGCGCGGAGAGCGAGGCGACGAGCACCTTGGCTCGCTCGAGGCGCGGCGCGGTCGCGCCGAGCGCCAAGGGATCGTCCGGCATGCCTTGCTCGACCACTTCGAGCAGAGCGCGAGGCCCGCCCAGGCGACGGACCGCCGAGCGCTCGCGACGTGCCACCGCGGCGGCCAGTCCGCCCGCGCCCGACGGCCCGGCCGCATCGAGCATCAACTCGTCAAGCGCGCCCGCGAGACCGACGATCACCGTCGGGCGTGAGACGCCCGAGGAAGAGAGGAGATCGAGGAACAGCCGGAGCGCCTCCGCCTCGGCCTCTTCACCGTCGGCGCCCAGCAACTCCGCACCCACCTGATAGCTCTCGCGCAGCCGTCCGGCCCGCTCCTCGGCCCACCGGACGACGTCGCCGCGGTAGAAGAGACGGAGGGGCAGGGCGAGACCGGCGATGCGCGGCGCGATGAGCCTCGCGAGCAAGGGCGTGAAGTCCGAGCGGAGCGCGAGCACCTCTCCGTCGCGATCGACGAAGCGATAGAGCTCGCCGCGGCTCGCGGGAGACAGGAGCGCCTCGTACGGCTCGGCGTAGTCGAGGATCGGCAGCACCACCTCGGCATAGCCGTTCTCCGAGAGGCGGCTGACCAGCCGATCCTCAAGGCTCTTCCGGCGCGCGGCGGCGTCGAACAAGAGGGCCGTCACCCCGATCGGCAACCCGGTCGAGATCCTCACGACGGCTCCTTCTCGATGCGTGAAATGCCCAAAACGAAAACTCCTTCCGGGCACCGGAAGGAGTCGTCGAAATGCGGTTCGCGTTCTCGTCCCGGGCCTTTCGGCCGAGGACGAACGTCCCGGCCTAGATCGAGGGGTGATGATGGCGACGCCAAGCCCAGGCCGAAGACGCGACGCGTCCGCCCGCGATCGAAAGATTCGCGAGAGGGGCGCGGTTCGGAGTGAGGTCGGTGGTCGTCATCGATCGGTCCGTGACAGGCGAAGCATCTTCCGGCGCACAGCGCCTTGTCAAGCGGTCCGGCGTGGTGGCCCACTCGCCGCAGGCCAAGGGGCGGGTCGAGCGCGTCCCCTCCTCAGGTGCCGCCCATCCCAGGAAACCTCGGCGGCGAGTCGCTCCACAGGCGCACGTGCGCGAAGAAGCAGAATCGTTTTTTAACCTGGAGAACGAAATTTTAACTCCGAGAATCGTTTTTTAAGTCCAGGAATCGTTTTTCGGGACTGATTTTTGAATTGTACGTCCTCGCCCTGCCCCGTCTTGCAGCATTTGGCCGCAGGGCAAAGTGCGCACTCAGCGGGGTTTGATGGGCGGTCAGCTAAGGAGTTGATGAGGCAGAAGCGGCGTCTGATCGCGAAGCGCCGCACGGGTGGCCTCCAGCAGGTATTGCTTCGGGTCCACGCCGACGAGCTTGGTCGTCTCTAGCAAGCTGTAGAAGAGCGCCGCGACCTCGGTGCCGCGTTGCGAGCGCGACCCGTAGTGATTGTTGCGGCCGAGGACGGTTCCCCGTAGGGCACGCTCGGTGGCGTTGTTGTCGAGTGGCAGCAGTGGGTGCTCGAGAAACCGTACGAGACCCGGCCACATTCCCATCATGTAAGCGTTCGCCTTGCCCAACGAGCTCTGCGGCAGCGCTCGTTGCGACAGGGCCAACGCCCGGATTTGCTCGACGATCGGCCGTGATCTCTCCTGCCGTAAGGCGGCGCGCTCTTCCAGCGAGGCCACTTCTTCCCTCTCGACACCGTAGAGTTGCCCGATCCGGTCCAGGATCTCTCGACAAGGGTTAGGAAAGTGAGGCTCGGCTTCCAGGTATTTTCGCCGCACGTGAGCCCAGCAGTGGGCCAAGACGAAGGTGGGATTCTCTTTGGCCAGCGCTTGGTAGGCGCCGTAACCATCGGCCATCACCTGGCCTCGATAGTCGCCGAGCACCTTGCGGGCGGCGTCGTGCGAACGGCTGGGAAGAATCCGATAGGACACGGCGTCGTCCACCGTCAGGACCCAGGCCCACCATCGTTTCGAGTCCTGGGATCTCTTGCCCGCCATCAGCCGCCACCAGGTCTCATCGGCACCGATCACCGGGGACGACAGCACCCGCTGGCGCAGAGCCTCCTCCGCCGGGGCCAGCACCCGGGCCAGCGCCTCGATTTGATCCCAGAGCGTCTGGGAATCGATCGCCAGACCGTCGCGTCCCATCATCCGGACCTGCCGTTCCAGCGGCAAGTGATCGAGATACTTGGCTACCGCGACTTCGACGGCAAACTCGATCGAATAGCGGCGGCCTCGCGCCTCGGAGCTTACCGCCAGCTTGAGCGGCACCGGAGCTGTCGCCACCTGACCGTTGCAGGCGCAGCGGTACTTCTTGCGCCGGTGCTTGACCAGCACGAAACGTCGTTCGATCACCGTGATCTCTTCGGAATCTTCGGTCTGGCCAGACATCTCGGCGAGCTCGCGGCCACACTGCGTGCAGCACCGATCCGAAGAGGCCAGCTCGTGCTCGCACTCGACGACCGAAAGCTGACCTTGGACTCGCGGGCCGTGGCCCCGTGGCTTGGCCTTTGGCTTGCCGGGATGTTTCGCTTCGTTCTTCTCGCGGGGCCGGCGCTCGGAGGAATCGCCAAACAGGGAGCGCTCGCGCGAGGCGAGCAGCTCGCGCAGATAGGTCATTTCGAGCTGCGAGCCGGAAGGGTCTCGGCCCTTGAGTTGGGCATTCTCCGCGGCGAGCGCGCGGACCTTGTCATGGAGCTTCTGGTTCTCTTTCTCAAGCAGTGAGGCGAGTTGTCGCAGGTGGTTGCGATCCTCGATTTGCTCGATGGGGAGCACGAGAGAAATAGATCAAACTTGAGTCCCGTTTGCAAGGTTTTCTTGGAAAGATTCGAGGACGAAAGGAGCCGGCGACAGCGACACCTTGCCGACCAGAGTCGATCCCTCGAGAAACAGAGCCAGCTCGCTCACCGTGAGCCGCAACGATGCGCTTTTGCCTTCCCGCCACAGACAGGCAAAACGACCTCGCTCCAGGCGTTTGGCATAGATGCAGAGCCCGGTCCCATCCCACAGCAGCACCTTGGCTCGATGCCGGCAGCGGTTGACGAAGACGAAGAGATCTCCCGACAGCGGATCTCGACCGAGACCTTGGCTCACCAGGGCGCTCAGCCCGTCGAAGCCCTTGCGCAGGTCGGTCGGCGCACCGTAGGCGTAGACCGCGATCTGCCGCGTTGAACCGATCACGCGAGCGCCCTCAGGAGATGCACCACACCCTCCAGGTCGAGACCCTCGATCCGCAGGTTGCCCATCGATACCACCAGGGGCGCCGTAAGGTTTCGCGCCTCCTCCGGTTCGACGACCACAGGGCGTATCACCGAGCGCACAGAGTCCCTGCCCGACCGAAGCCAGCTCTTCACGGTTTTCGGCCTCAGCCCGAGATCCTCCGCGATCTCCTCGATCTCTCGGCCCTGGCGCTGTTCCTCGGCTACCACGCCGAGCAGTCGATTCCTCAGCTCGAACGAAAATCGGGTTCTCGGGGGGAGCCCTCGGGTCTCGATAATCTGCGCGCGCAGCTCACTGATTGCCTCGCTCACTCGACACCTCCTGTTGGTAGGTGCCAAGACTCACCCCCGCCGGCTCGGGCGACAAGACGGGGAAGGGCGAGGAGGTACTTTGAATTTTCATCCGGCGGAATGAATTCTCAGCTCCAGGAATCAATTTTTAAGGTCAGGAATTGTTTTTTAAGCTGGAGAATCGATTTTCAAGGTCGAAAAACGATTCCTGGACTTAAAAAACGATTCCCGGAGATAAAAAACGATTCTGGGAGTTAAAAAATGATTCCCCCGGCTCAGGATTCATTCTCCTGGATCAGGAATCGCGCGGGAAGCTCCCGAAGCGTTCTCGGCGCTGAGATTTCGATTTCTCGCATCGCGCGGAATTCTCTGGCGTCACCGGATCCGGCACGATGGGGCGGGAGCCCACCGCGACGCCGAGGTCTCCATGTCGCTTCTCGCCTCAGATTGCACACAAGCAGATGTGGCGGCCGAATTTACGGCCCCGGTTTTTCTGGAGGAGGTGCTCATGATTTCCTCTGCGACTCGGAGCGGCGTACGCATCCCGGTCATCCCCTGTCTGGTCGGATTTCTCTTTCTCGGCCTCGTGCTCGCCCCGCACCCCGCGGCGGCGCAGACTCCCGGCTGGACCCAGATCGACGTCACCTGGCCGGGCAACCAGCTGAACGCTCCTTACACGGGCAACGAAGGGACGGCCAGCTTCGACATCTATGTCAAAGACAAGACCGGCAAGTTCGTCAAGAAGCCGATCGAGCTCAAAATCAAGAAGGGCCGGAGCGCCGTTCAACACGCTTGCGACCTCGCGATGATGCTCGACGCCTGCATCAAGATGGGCTACCAGTTCACCTACGAGAAGACCGACAACGGCATCACCATCCAGCCGACCGATGCCGGCGCCGACCCGGACAAGGAAGGAATGCCGAAGAAGTACCCGCCCGATGAAGCGGGCAAGCCGAAAGTGGACATGAAGGTCGTCAAAGAAACCCATCCGGTGAAGAAGTGAGGGGGGAGAGAGCCGCCATGTTCAAGCACACGAAACTCCACGCCCTTCTCGTCTGCGCCCTCCTGATCGGGTTCGGTGCCGCTCGGGCGCAAGCTCAGGCTCAGCAAACGCGCATCACCGTCGCGGTCGAGTGCGGCGCCCAAGGCGTCGTCGACCAGGACTGGACGATCGAATTCGACGTCTGCGACGCCAACGGCAAGAAGCTCAACACCAAGGGACCGGTCAAGGTCTCGGTTCCCGACGGCACCGGGTCGCGCTCGGCCGCCGCTCGGATGAAGACGGCGATCAACGGCCTCGCCCCCGGTACCGCCACGACCGAGGAGACGAAGAACAAGAAGTACCAGGGGGAGTCCGGTGAGCTAAAGGCCGAAGACCTCGTGCTTGCCAACGGCGTCACGATCAAGAACGTGATCACCAAGAAGGAAGGCAAGAAGCGGCACGGGCACCTGAAGGTCTACAACGGAAAGACCCGGATCAACAATCAGCTCACCGCGAATCTCGCGCGCGAATCCGGCCTCGACGAGGCGCGCGTCGCAAGCCTCGGCTCGGCCGTGATCATGGTCAACCCGAGCGACGTCGCCTTCTATGGCGTCGAGGTGCAGATCCAGGTGTTGAACGCCGACGGCACGACGACCGACATCGACCTCGACACCACCTTCCCCGGCACCGACACGCCGACTCAGGTCACCACCGCGATCGGCGCCTGGGCGCAGTCGCAGGGTATCCCCGTCGACTACCCGAACGCCTCGAGCGTCCGCCTGCTCTTCCCGGTTTCGGGGCTCGACGTCGACAGTTGGAGCTTCACGTTCTACCCGGGCGAACCGAACGACGACAACCTCGTCGTCCCGATTCCTCGCTACTCCAGCTACAGCGCCAACTGACGTCTCGACGGCAGCAACCTCCGGTCCGAACCGCTCGGGCCGGAGGCCTCTTCGCGCTCGATCAGCCCTCGATCAGCGTGCGCGCGAGGTCGATCGGCATCTCCCGCCCCGTCATCCCCCGGAATTGGCCGAGCGCCTGGGAGAGAAGCACCTCGCGCCCGTCGATCGCCACGGCGCCCCGGCCGATCGCGGCCGCGAGCAGGGCCGTCGGATCCAGGCTTTCGGCGAGGTAGACGAGATCCACGACGACGGTGCCCGGGCGGATCCGATCGACCGCGAACGGCAATGGATCTTCCGGCTTCCTGCCGAGCGAGGTGGCCTGGACCAGCAGATCGAAGCCCGACGGATCGAAACCGTCGAGGAGCGAAAAGGCGAGACGAAGCTCATTCGCCACGAACCTACCTTTCGCCTCGTTCCGGTTGACCAGGGTCACGCGGGCGCCAGCCGCGGCGAGTCCGACGGCCGCGGAGCGTCCGGCTCCACCCGCTCCCACGACCGCCGCGCGCATGCCCACCACCTCGACGCCGCGAGCGCGGATCGGCAGGACCACCCCTTCGGGGTCGGTCGATTCCGCCTCCCAGACGCCGTCGTCGAGAATCAGAGTGTTCGCGGCGCCGATCCTCTCGGCCAGCGGGCTCGCCGCTCCCGCGACCGCGAGCGCGGCCTCCTTGTGCGGCGCGGTGACGGAGAGACCGCGGAGCGGCAAACCCAGCTCTTCGAACGCCCCGGCTTCGACCACGTCCAACCAGAAGTCGCCGAAAGAATCGACGTGGAACGGCAGGTAGAGGCCAGGGAGCCCGAGCGCGCGATAGCAGCCGTTGTGGAGACGGGGCGAAAGCGAGTGGAAGACGGGGTTACCGACGATGCCGAATAGCGCGGCCACCGGCGGCAGGTCGGGCAAGCCGTAATCCGACCGCAATCTCGCGATCGAGAGCTGGCCCGGAGCGGCGGGCGTCTCGCCCGCGGCGCCGTAGACGACGGGAGCTCCGAGGCGGGGAGCCACGAGGCGCGTCCAAGCACCCGGAAGGCCGGAGGCGAACGCCGCCACGTCGCCGCGGCCGACCTGAGCCAGCAGTTGAAGAGGCCCGAACGCCTCGCCCGGCTGATGCGCGGCGGGTACCAGCTTATAAAGGAACGCCGAGGCGCCGAGCATCCGTTCGAGCCGTGCCGCCAGGCCGGCAAGCGGCGTGGGTCCACCATGCCATGACAGGATGCGCCGCTCCTCGCCGATCGCCGAAAGCAACCCGGACGATAGATCGCGCTCCGATTCGAGGTCGACGAGATCGTAGCCCGCCGAGGACTCGGCGATCCGCTTACGCCGCTTGTCAGGCGCCGAATCGCCCGCTCCCCCCTCGGCGCGGCTACGCAGCGTGTAGAGCAGCCGGCCCGGAAACCGCGCGCGCAGCCGCTCCGCCGGCAGGTCGCCGAGGAGATCCGCGCGCATCTCCAGCACGTCCGCTTCCACGGCCAACCGATCGAGCTCGGCGTCAGTCGGCGGATGGGTGAGCGTCGCGATCAGGGTCGCGCGGGAATGTGGATCCACCGTAGGATTCTAGTTCAGGCGGGCTTCTCGCTCCCCTTCGAATTCCCGCGGAACCTTCCCATGCCCACGACACTTTCCGACGCCGAGCTGCTCGCGCGAATCGTCGCGTTCGACACGGTCAGCTCGAATTCGAACCTGCCGCTCGCCGATTTCCTCGCGGACTACCTCGACCGGCCGGGCGTCGTGATCGAGCGCCATCCCTCGGCCGATGGCACGAAGGCGAACCTGATCGTCCGCGTCGGCCCGACGCGAGAGGATCGCGCGGGGCTCGCGCTTTCCGGCCACCTCGACGTCGTGCCCGCGGGCGAGCCGGGATGGGAAAACGATCCGTTCACGCTCGCCGATCGCGGCGACCGCTGGGTCGGCCGCGGCGCCTGCGACATGAAGGGATTCGTGGCGCTCGCGACGAACCTCCTCGCCGAGGCGTCGAGGCGCGCCGCGCGGCTCGCGGCACCGCTCGCGCTCGTCTTCACCTTCGACGAAGAGGTCGGAACGCTCGGCGCGCGCTGGCTCGCCGAGGACTACCGGGGTCTCGATACGCTGCCGCGCGCGATGATCGTCGGCGAGCCGACGTCGCTCGCCGTGGTCGGCCTTCACAAGGGGCATCTCAAGATGCGCGCGACCTTCCGCGGCAAGAGCGCGCACTCGGGTTATCCCCATCTCGGCGCGAACGCGATCGTCCCCGCCGGCCACGCGATCGTGGCGATTGCCGAGCTTGGCGCGGCGCTCGAAAGAGAAGGCGCCCCGGGCGCGGCCTCCTTCCCCGAGGTACCCTACCCGGCGGTCAACGTGGGCACGGTCCGCGGCGGCTCGGCGATCAACGTCGTTCCAGACCGCGCGATCGTCGAGATCGGCGTGCGCACGATGCCCGGGCTCGAATCCGACGTGCTCGCGCCGCGGGTCGAAGCGGCGATCGCCTCGGTCGTGCTGCCTTCGGGAGTGACGGTCGAGACCGAGATCCTCTCGGACAGCCCGCCGATGTCGCTCTCGGAGGAGGCTCCGATCTACCGGCACCTCGCCGACCTCGTTCGTCAGGCCAAGATGGAGAGCGTCGGCTTCGCTACCGACGCCGGCTGGCTCTCCCGCGCCGGCTTCGACTGCGCGATCTTTGGACCGGGGACGATCGAGGTTGCCCACAAGCCGAACGAATGGATGCCGAAGGACGAGTACGCGAAGGCGCGCGCGATCGTCGAGAGGACGATCGAATCGTTCTGCGGAGCCGGCGCATGACGCGCTATCTCGAGGCCGACCTCACCTGGACCGGAGCGAAGTTCGAGGCCGGGATTCGAATCGGCCTGAGCGACGATGGTCGGATCGCTAGCGTCGGCGCGGAGCCCGTGCCTGAGAGCGCGCGCCTCGACCGACTCGAGCGCCGTGCCCTCCTTCCCGGGTTCGTAAACGTCCATTCCCACGCATTCCAACGCGGTCTCCGCGGGCGTGGGGAGACGTTTCCCGCCGGATCGGCGGGGAGCTTCTGGACCTGGCGCGAAGCGATGTACGGCCTGGTCGAAGCGATGACGGAGGAGCGCATCTACGACCTGTCGCGCCAAGCGTTCTCCGAGATGCGCGCGGCGGGGATCACATCGGTCGGCGAGTTCCACTACCTCCATCACCACGGGCCGGGTGCCGATTTCGTCTTCGACGACGCGATCCTCGCCGCGGCGGCCTCCGTGGGGATTCGTCTGATCCTGCTCGAAACCTACTACCGGACCGGCGGAATCGGCCAACCGCTCTCGCCAGCGCAAAGCCGTTTCGACGGCGTCTCCCCCGCGGTCTACTGGAACCAGATGGACGCTCTGGAGAGCCGCCTTGGAAACCGCCAAACGCTCGGCGCGGTCGTCCACAGCGTGCGCGCGGCGAGCCTTGCCGACCTCGGCGCGATCTACCGTGAGGCGCGCCGCCGCGGCCTCCCCTTCCACATCCACATCGAGGAGCAACGCAAGGAAATCGAGGACTGCCGGGCCGCTTACGGCCAGACGCCGATGGGTGCTTTGCTCGAGAGCTGCGGCGGCGCGGAGGGGACCACCGCGGTCCACTGCACGCATACGACGCCCGAAGATCTCGCGCGGTTTTTTTCCCTCGGCGGCACGGCCTGCATCTGCCCGGCGACCGAAGGGAACCTCGGCGACGGCCTGCCCGACCTCGCGCATTTCGTCGCCGCGCGCGGCGCGGCCGAAGCTCGGCTTGCGCTCGGCACCGATTCGAACGCGCGGATCTCCTTCCTGGAGGAAATGCGCTGGCTGGAGTACGGCCAACGGGTGAAGACCGAGACCCGCGGAGGGCTTCGCGACGCGGCCGGCGCGGTCGCGCCCGTGCTGCTCGACGCGGCGACGATCGGCGGCGCCCGTTCGCTCGGCCTCGACGCCGGAGAGATCCGCACCGGTGCCTGGGCCGATCTGGTCGCGATCGACCTCGACCGGCCCGAGCTGGACGGCTGGGAGCCCGAAACCCTCCTCGATAGCCTGATCTTCGGCGCCGGCAACTCCGCGATCGCCGAGACCTGGGTGAGCGGCGAGCGGTAGCGCCCGACCCGAGATCGACCGAAGCCCGCCCGGCGAACCCGGCCTAGAATCGGCAGTATGCCGTCGCTCTTGAAAGCGCTTGCCCGGCGCGGCCTCCTCCCTCGGATTTCCCAGACCGAGCACCAAGCGCTCGCGGCGGGGACGGTATGGCTCGATGGAGAGATCTTCTCCGGCCGTCCCGATCTCCGGCGCATTCTGGCCGAGCCCTATTCCGAGCTTTCTCCCTCGGAGCGTGCGTTCCTCGACGGCCCGGTCGAGCAGGTCTGCCGGCTCGCCGACCCGTGGGAGATCTCCCGGACGCGAACGATCCCCGAGGCGGTCTGGCGCCATCTTCGAGAGCATCGCTTCTTCGGACTCACGATCCCCTCGGCCTGGGGCGGTCTCGGTTTTTCGCCGCTCGGGGCGAGCGCCGTGTTCGGCAAACTCGCCTCGCGCTCGCTTCCCCTCTCGGCGCTGGTCTTGATTCCCAACTCGGTCGGCCCGGCGGAGCTGCTGCTCGCGCATGGCACGGAGGAGCAGCGCCGCCAGTACCTGCCGCGGCTCGCGAGCGGCGAAGAGATCCCCTGCTTCGCGCTCACCGAGCCCGAGGCGGGCTCGGACGCCGCGTCGCTCACTTCGACGGGCGAGGTGATTCGCGGTCACGATGGCCAGCCTTGGCTCCTCCTCTCCTGGAGGAAGCGTTACATCACCCTCGCTCCGGTCGCGACGCTCCTGGGTCTCGCGGTGCGCCTCCGCGATCCGGAGAACCTCCTCGGCGCGGGCACCGAGCCCGGGATCACCTGCGTGCTCGTCCCAGCCTCCGCTCCAGGCGTTTCGATCGGCCGGCGGCACGATCCGGCGGGCATCGCGATTCCGAACGGCCCGATCGAAGGCAAGGACGTGCTCGTTCCCGCGAGCCGGATCCTCGGCGGTACCGCGGGCGCCGGCCGCGGCTGGGCGATGCTCATGGAGGCGCTCTCGGCCGGACGATCGATCTCACTACCCGCCCAATCGGTCGGCGGCGCAAAGCTCGCGGCCCGGGTCACGGGCGCCTACGCGCGGGTGCGCCATCAGTTCGGGCTGCCGATCGGCCGCTTCGAGGGGATCGAAGAGCCGCTCGCGCGGATTGCTGGCGAGACCTATCGGCTGGACGCGGCGCGCATTTTCACGGCGGGCGCCGTCGCGCGCGGTGAGAAACCGGCCGTCGTCTCCGGCGCGCTCAAGGTCGAATCGACCGAGCGGCTGCGCCGGATCGTGCTCGACGCGATGGACGTGCTCGGCGGCGCGGGGCTTTGCCGGGGCCCGCGGAACGTCCTGCCCGACGCCATCGCGGGCGCTTCGATCGGCATCACGGTCGAGGGGGCGAACATCCTCACTCGCACCCTGATCGTCTTTGGCCAAGGGCTTTTCCGCTCCCACCCCTACGTCCGCCGCGCGCTCGCGGCCATCGACGCCGACGACGAAAAACGCTTCCGGGCCGCGCTCCTCGGGCATCTCGGCCACGTGATGCGCTTGAAGCTCCGGACCCTGCGCCTCGATCTCTCCAGGGGACGGCTCACGCAGAGCCCGGTGGGGGGACCCGCCGCGGCGCTGTGGCGCCGGCTCGCCTGGGCCTCGGCCCGCTTCGCTCTTCTCGCTGAGGCCGCGCTCCTGTCCCAAGGGGCCAAGCTCAAACGCGCGGAGCGCCTCTCCGGCCGCTTTGCCGACGCCTTCGGCGCGATCTTCCTCGGTTTCTGCGCGCTGCGGCGATTCGCCGCGGAGGACTCCAGGGAGGAGGATCTGGCGTTCGTCCGATGGTCCGTAGAAAGCTCGGCCGCCGAGGCCCAAACCGCTTTCGACGGCATCCTGGCGAACTTCTCGGGACCGGGCTCCCTCCTTGCGCGCGGCCCCTGGCGCTGGCTCTGGCGGATCTCGCCGCTCGGTCAACCGCCGAAGGATGAACTGGGTGCTGCGCTCGCTCGCGCCGTTCAAACCGACGGAGCGCAACGTGAGCGGCTGACCGACGGGGTATTTCTGCCGGCCGAGGCGTCGGAAGCGCTCGCGCGCCTGGAGAAGGCGTTCCGGCTCACCGTGGCCGGCGACCCCGCCGCGGAGGAGGCCCGACGCTTTGTCGATCCACAATCGGCAAAGGGGGACCCGGCGCGAAGTCGATTAAAATCAACACTCGAACTCTCCGTGGAGGCCGCCCGCAATGATTCGCTCGATCGCCCTCTCCTTCGGCCCCTCGTGCCGTTCCTTCGGCCGCCGCTCGATCCCGCTCCTCGCCTTGCTGCTCGTGGCGGCTCCGCTGCTCGCGCGCAGCAAGAAATCCCCGACCGAGCCGGGGACCTATCGCGATTGGAAAGACGAGATCGACCGCGTCGAGATCTTCGAAACGTTCAAGCTCGGCGATTTCGACGTACTCGTGGTCGAGCCACTCGACGGCTCGCGCACCGAGCTTCCGGACCGGGATGACAATACCTACGCGCCGATCAAGAGCGTGATCTCCCACGCGACAGCTCCCTACGTCGATGGTCTGGCCGAAGGGATCGGCTCGCGAATCGAGGTGGTCGACGCGGCGCGCGGGGAGATCGATCCCGGCGCTAGAAAGCTGATCCTTCGCGGCACGATCGACCGTCTCGATCCGGGCTCCCAGGCGGCCCGCTACTGGGTCGGTTTCGGGGCAGGCGCGGCGAAGACCGAGATCTCCGGCGAGATTTTCGATCCGGCGAGCGGCAAGGTGCTGGCGAAATTCAACCAGGAGCGCCGCTCCGGCGTCGGCGAGCTCGGCGGCGATTACGAGGAGTTGATGGATCGCAACCTCGTACAGATCGGGGGCGACGTGGCGTTCCTGCTCGCGGCTTTCTGAGCCGGATTTCGCGATGTGCGGCCGCTACACCCTTACCACCCCGCCCGAGCTGATCGCCGACCTTTTCGGGCTCGAAGAGGTCCCGACTTTCGCGCCGCGGTGGAACCTGGCGCCGACCCAGGAGGCCGCCGTGATCCGTGTCCCCGCGCTGGGAGCGAAGCGCCGGTTCGACCTGCTCCGTTGGGGTCTGGTGCCCGCCTGGGCCGAAGATCCCGCGATCGGCAACCGCTTGATCAACGCGCGCGCCGAAACGGCGACCGAGAAGCCCTCCTTCAAACGGAGCCTCCAACGGCAGCGTTGTCTGGTCCTCGCCGACGGTTTCTACGAGTGGCGGAAAGACGGGAAGCTCAAGCAGCCGATCTGGATCCATCGTTCGGACGGCAAACCGTTCGCCTTCGCCGGCCTGTGGGCGAGCTGGCGGCCCAAAGGCACTCCGCGTGAGGACCCGCCGCTCGAGACCTTCACCATTCTCACCACGACGCCGAACGAGCTGATGAAACCGATCCACGACCGGATGCCGGTGATCCTCTCGGCCGAGGATTACGATCTATGGCTCGATCCGAAGACGACCGACGCGGAACGGGTGACGCCCCTCCTTCGCCCCGCGCCCGACGCCGAGTTCGAGACGCGCGAGGTGTCGAGGGTGGTCAACAGCCCGGCCCACGACCTCCCGGACTGCATCGCCCCTCTGGACGCTTAAGCGGCAGCTGACCCGACGGAGCCGCTCGACGCGATCCCCTTTGATCATGGGGTCGAGGTCGAATCGCGAGACGGCCTTCCGAAACCCCGACTGGACCGCGCCGGTCGACGTGGGCGGGACCCATCGCCCCTTGACCGAACCCGTTGGATTCTCCGTCGCGTGTCTCGGTTTTGGCCTCCTCGCGCAACTCTTCACCCATGAGCACACCTCGTTGGCTCCTCTCCGCGTTCTCTCGAACTCCCGGGGCCGGTTTTCGATGCCGCGTATCCACCCCGACGAGCTGACTTTACGAAGCCTCGTCGACTCGTTGCGCGGCGCCGGTCTCG
Organism: Thermoanaerobaculia bacterium; assembly: GCA_044226625.1. Classification (GTDB taxonomy): domain Bacteria; phylum Acidobacteriota; class Thermoanaerobaculia; order Multivoradales; family UBA5704; genus DASYKS01. Next base: position 63,751 of record JBGAGQ010000023.1, on the reverse strand, counting down.
ACCGCGCCCTGGCACATTTGACCTCGTGCCGCGATTGTCAAACCCGGGCGCGGGCTCTCACCCGCGGGCCGGTCGGCTCCGATCGGATCGACGGGCACGAGCGACGGGGCGGTCGAGTGCTCGCCTGGCCCGCCGGTGTCGATTACGCCTCGGTGCTTTGGCGCGGCTCGCACCAGTTGCTAAAGCGGGCTGCCTCCTTCGAGCACGAACGGGCCGACGCCGCGGCGTGCTGGAAGGCGCTCGCGGGACTTCCTTGGGCTGAGATCGAACAGGCGCTCGAACGGGACGCGCGCTGCCGTTCCTGGGGGTTCGTCGAGACGCTGCTCGAGGCGAGCCGCGAGCGGCTCGCCGGTGAGCCCGAGATGGCCGAACGCCTCGCCCATCTGGCTCGCCTCCAGGTGGACCGCCTGGACGCGACGTTCTACGGTACGGCACGGCTCGCGGATCTGGCCGCACGCTGCCTTGGCCGCATCGCCTACGCGAGCCAGGAACAACGCGACCTCGACCGGGCGGAGCGTTGCTTCGCCGACGCCGAGGGACTCCTCCGATCGGGCACCCGGGATCCCCTGGAAAGGGCGGAGCTTTGGAACCTCAAGTCCGCCCTCCTTCGTCGCCAGGGACGGGCCACCGAAGCCGAGCACTTTCTCGTCCGCGCGTTCGAGATCTTCCGCTCGGGGGGCGAGGAGCACCGAGCCGGTCGCTGCCAGGTCGCCTTGGCCGACCTCTCGCGCCAAGCCGACGACCGCGGGCGGGCGATCGAGCGGCTGCGCTTCGCCCTACCGCTGCTCGATCCGAATCTCGAGCCGGGGCTCGGCTTGGTCGTCCGCCACAACCTGATCGCGATGCTCGCCGAGGCCGGCCTCTACCTGGCGGGGCGCCGGATGCTCGCCGAGTCACGGCCCGCCTACAAGCGATTCCCTCATCCTCCGGTCGAAAGCCGCCGGCTCTGGATCGAAGGGCGGATCGCCCAGGGGCTCGGCCAACTTGCGAGCGCCGAGCGCGCGCTTCGCCTCGCCCATGAAGCGTTGGAGCGCGAGGGACTCCAGCGCGAGGCGGCCCAGGTGGGCCTGGAGCTCGCCGACGTGCTGCTGCGACAGAACCGGAGCCGCGAGGCGGGGGATCTCGCGGAGAAGGCGGACGCCTTTCTGCGCTCGATCGGACGATCGAACGACTCGAGCCGCCCCGCGCCGAGCCCGGATCTGCCGTTTCCCGGTCTCGGGCGCAGCGCCCTCGAGCAGCCGGCGCGCTAGCCGGGCGCGGCGGGGGGCGGGGAGGCCGCCGGCCGGGTGCGAACCCGCTCGGAGAAGAGGGCGAAGAAGCCGGGGCTCGTCCGCTCGAGCCACGCGACCTGATCGCGGGCCACCCGCTCAATGTTGACGGCCAGGTTCGGGTTCTTCGTCTGAGCTCGAGCCTCGGCGACCACGTCGCGAATCCGCTCCCAGACGAACAACATCTCCTGATGGTTCTGAAAGTAGAGCTCCGGGTGGAGGATTCCGTTCGCGACGAACGAGGCCGCCATCTCCCAATACCCCGTCACCATGCGAAAGGACGCATTCTCCTCCGACCCGGGGGGACAGAGCGACTGGAACTCGGCATAGGTCCTGGCATGGAACGACGACACCAGCCAGGCGCGTGCCTTACGCAGACGCTCCTCCCGGCGCGCCTCGTACAGCTTGAGGATCAGATTGGAATCTTCATAGGTCGCCTGGCGCTTCATCGGCCCTCCCGCGTGTCGATGACCGGCAGTGTATGCGAAGGTCAGGTGCGCCGATCTCGATTCATCCTTCCCTCATGGAGGGCCTTCTAGCATTCCTCGATGAGCCCCCGAGGCGGAAGATCGCGGACCAGTCGGCTTCTCGGCCTGAAGCTCTCCGTTTCGTGCGTCGTGTTCCTCGTCCTCTTCGGCTGCGCAAGCGTTCCACCCCTCAATCCGCCGTCGTTCGACCCGGCGCGGAGCGCGAACGCGATCGCCAGCCGAAGGCTCGACATGCCCGAAGTCCGACGAGTCCTGGCGGCGGCTGGCCTTCCGGCCGCCGAAACGTCCACAGGCCCGTGGGACCTCGACGCCCTCACGGTCGTCGCATGGAGATTCCGAGGCGAGGTGGCCGGTGCCCGAGCGGCTAGCGAAGCGGCGAACGCGGGCGTTCGGGTCGCAGCGGCCAAGCCTCCGATCTCGATCTCGCTCACCCCCGAAGTTGTCACCTCGGCCCTTGGCGGCCTCTCTCCTTGGATCGTCGCCCTTGCACTCGGAGCGACGCTCGAAACCCATGGCAAGCGGCAGCTCCGCGCCGAGCGCGCCGCTTCGGACGCGGCGTTCGCCGAGGCGGACCTCGCCGCCACACTTTGGGCGGTTCGAGCCGAGGTTCGCCAGGCGCTGATCGACCTCACCCTAGCCCGCCGCGAGAGCGCGCTCGCGGACGAAGAGGCTCGGCTGCGCGGGGACTTCTCTCGATGGCTGTCGACGCAACTCGCAATGGGCGCCGTCTCCCGGCCCGACCTCGCGACCGCCGAATCGGACCTCGCGCGAGCGACCGGCCAAGCCAAGCTGGCGCACCTCGAGGAGACCGCCGCGCGAGGTCGCATTGCGGTGGCGCTCGGCGTCGGACCCGAAGCGGTGTCCGATGTGCTCTTCGAGCCTCCCGATCTGGACGTGCTCCCTCGACCGTTCGCCGAAAGCCGGTCCAACGAGCTGAGAGCTCTCGCGACGATCTCCCGCATCGACCTTCGACGTCCGCTCACCCGTTACGCCGCGGCGATCGCGGACCTGCGCGCCGCCGTGGCGGCGCGATTCCCGGATTGGACGCTCGGCCCGGGGCTCACCTACGACCAAGGCGACCGGAAGGTCGTGCTCGGAGTCGGGCTCACCTTGCCGCGAGCCGCCGCCGCACACGCGGAGATCGAACGAGCGACCGCCCACGTCGCCGAGGCGGGCGCGGCGTTGGAGAGTCTCCAAGCGCGATCGCTCGCCGAAACGGCCGCGGCGATCGAGAGCTACGCCGCGATCCACGCCGTGCTCGAAAAGGTGGAGCAAGCGCAGGGAGAACGGTCCGCCGCGGTCGCCAACGCGGAGCGCCGCCGCGACGTGGGCGCGGCCGATCGCGGCGACGTCCTCTCGGCCGCCCTAGCCGAGCTCGAGGGCCGGCGTGCCGTTTTCTCGGTTCGCCGCGCCGCGGTCGAGGCGCTGACGCGTCTCGAAACCGGGGTGCAGAGCCCCATCTGGCCGGAGCCCAAACGATGAGAAAAGGAGCCGGCTCCCCTTGGAAGCCCATGGCGCTGTTGGCCTTGGTGCTGTTCGGCTCCTGCGGCCATTCAGCAGAAGAGTCTGAGCCCAGAAAATCCGCGGCGGAACGGCCCGCCGCGGCGGCAGAACCGGAGGGGATCGTTCTGAGCGCGGCCGATCAGGAGCACCTCGGGCTCGCCTTGGCGAAGCTGAAACCGGCGGCACGCCAGGCACGGGCCGAGGGTATGGCGACGATCGTCGCGGTCGCGGCCCTCTCCGACCTCGACGCCGACCTCGCCGCGGCCAAGGCGGCGAGCGCCGCGAGCGGGGCGGCTCTAGATCGCGCCGAGGCGCTCTACGCCGACCAGACCAGCGTTTCTCTCGCCGCGGTCGAAGCGGCGCGCCGGCAAAGGACAACCGACATAACGCAGGTCGAGCGGCTGGAGCGGATCCTCGCGCTCGATTGGGGGCCTCGTGCCTCGGGATCCCCCTTGACGGACGGCGCGACGCGCCGGCGCTGGCTCGACCGGCTCGCCGCCGGGAAAGCGGTTCTCGCCCGCGTGCAATTTCCCCTCGGCACGGAGTTGCCGGAGCGAACTCCGACGCTTCGCTTCGAACGCCTGGCCCCGGCTGGCTCCGCCCCGAAAGGCGCGCCGGTCGCCGAGGCGATCTGGCCCGCTGCCGAAGATCCCGCGCTTCCCGGACCGTCGTTCTTTGCGCTCCTCTTAGGGCCCCACCTGCCGCGGACGGGGGAACGGCTACGGGCGACTGCCGACTTGTCGACTCGACGGAGCGGCGTATCGATCCCTGAGAGTGCGGTCGTTCTCTCGGCCGGCGGCGCCTGGTGCTTCGTGGCGACCGGGTCGGAAGGCAGGGCGCGCCGTTTCGTTCGCCGTCCCATCGCCCTCGCCCTGGGGACCGACGGCCCGGCGGCGGAGGGAGACGGCTACTTCGCGGCGACCGGCTTCGCTCCCGGGGACTCGGTGGTCGTTCGAGGCGCGGGCTTGCTGCTCTCTCGCGAAGTGGGAGCGACGCTGGGCGACGCTGCCGAAGAGGAACCCTGAGTGGGCGGCCGTCTGGTCGAATGGAGCCTGCGCTATCGAGGTGCGGTCGCCGCGCTCACCCTCATCGGGCTGTGGATCGGCACGGGCGTCGCGCGGCGCGCCCCGCTCGACGTCTTTCCCGAGTTCGTGCCCCCGGAAGCCTCGATCCAAACCGAAGCACCCGGCCTCTCCCCGGAGCAGGTCGAGCGGCTCGTCACCGGACCGGTCGAATCGGCGGTCAACGGCGCGCCGGGCCTCACGTCGATCCGCTCCGAATCGATTCCCGGCCTGTCGGTGGTCACGTTGATCTTCGCCGAGGAGAGCGACGTGCAGGCGGCCCGGCAAGGGGTCGCGGAGCGCCTCGCGAGTCTGGCGGGCCAGCTTCCCGCGGGAATCTCCACGCCGAAAGTCTCGCCGCTCGTGTCGAGCACCATGGACCTCCTGAAAGTGGGGCTGGTCTCGAGCCGTGTCGACGCGTTCGAGCTACGCGACCTCGCGGATTGGACGCTCAAGCCTCGACTGCTCGCAGTTCCGGGCGTCGCGCGGATCACCGTCTACGGCGGCTCCGTGCGGCAGATCCAGATATTGCCCGACTTCGAACGCATGGCCGCCTACGGCCTCGGCCTCTCCGACCTCGCCGCCGCCGCGCGCGGCGCGCTCGCGCTCCGCGGCGCGGGCTTCGTCGATCTCGCGGCGCAACGGATCACGATTTCGACTCCAACCCCGAGCCCCGATCCCGCCTCGCTCGCGGAGACCGTGGTCGCGGTCCGTTCCGGAGCCGCCATCCGCTTGCGCGACGTGGCCCGCGTCGCGCTGGGAGAAGAGCTGAAGGTCGGCGACGCCAACGTCCAGGGGCAGGCCGGTGTGCTCCTTTCGATCTCCGGACAGTATGGCGCAAACACTCTCGAGGCGACCGAGGGGGTCGAGGCCGCGCTCGCGGAGATCACGCCTCGGCTCAGGGCAGGCGGAATCGACGTCTACCCCGCGCTTCATCGACCGGCCAACTTCATTGAGCGGGCCCTCGCAGACCTGGGCGGCGCTCTCGGCATCGGCGCTTTCCTGATCTTCGCGGTTCTCCTCCTCTTCCTCCGCGATCCACGCTCGGCACTGATCTCGTTTCTCACCATCCCGCTCTCGCTGCTGGCCGCGGTCGCCGTCCTCGTCCATTTCGGCCAGACGCTCAACACGATGACGCTCGGCGGATTCGCGGTCGCCCTTGGCGTCCTGGTGGACGATGCGATCATCGACGTCGAGAACATCCTTCGCCGCCTGCGCGAAAATCAGGCGCTATCCACGCCCCACCCCCGATGGACGGTAATCCGCGACGCCTCGCTCGAGATCCGCGGCGCGGTTCTCTTTGCGACGCTCGTGGTCCTGATCGCGTTCCTTCCCGTCCTCCTCGCCTCCGGAGTCGAGGGACGTTTCCTCCGGCCGCTCGCGCTCGCGTTCGCACTGGCCGTTCTCGCCTCACTCGGCGTCGCGTTCACCGTCACGCCGGCGCTCTGCGCGCTCCTCTTGCCCGAGCCGAAGGGGCAACGATCCCCCCGCTGGCTCGCCGGGCTCGCCCGTCTCCACGCTCGCGTACTGGCTCTCGCCGAACTGCGGTTCATGGGATTCGTCGTGGCGCTCGGCATGGCTCTGGCCGGAGCGTTCGTCTGGCTCCCGTCGCTCGGCGGCGAGTTGCTGCCGATGTTCCGCGAGGGGCATTTCGTGCTCCAGATCTCGAGCCGCCTCCCTGGCACCTCGCTCGCCGAGATGACCTCGCTCGGCGCACGGTTGAGCCGCGAGCTCCTCGAGCTTCCCTACGTCGCGACGGTCGAGCAACAGGTCGGCCGGGCCGAGCTCGGAGAAGACACCTGGGGACCCGATCGGAGCGAGCTCCATCTAGAGCTCAAGAAGAGCGCACGGATCGACGAGACCTCGGTTCAGGAACGCCTGCGCGAGGTGGTCGCTTCGTATCCCGGCATTCGCGGCGAGGTGCTCACCTTCCTCGGCGACCGGATCAGTGAAAGCCTCACCGGCGAGACCGCCCAAGTCGCGGTGCTCGTCCTGGGCGATCGTCTCGAGGACCTCGACCTCGCGGCCGAAGCGGTCTACCGCGAGCTCGCGCGCGTTCCCGGCGTCGTCGATCTGCAGCTCAAGAAGGCGAGCGGCACTCCAACCCTTTCGATCGCGCTCGATCCCCGCGCGCTCTCGACCTACGGCCTCCGCGCAGAAGACGTGACCGACGTGATTTCGACCGCCTACGCGGGCCAGGAGGTCGGCGAGACCTTCGACGGGGCACGGACCGTGCGGGCCGTCCTGCTCCTGCCGGCCGACCGGCGCGGCCGACTCGACGAGCTCTCCGCCCTTTGGATCTCCAGCTCCTCGGGTCGCGTACCTCTCTCCCGTGTCGCCGCGGTGTCGCTCGCCGAGGGGCGCGCGAGCATCCAGCACGAAGGGGGCCGGCGCCGCGTCGCGGTGACCTTCAACGTCGGCGGCCGGCCGTTCGACCGCGTCGTCGCCGAGGCGAAAGCACGGCTCGCCGCACTCCGTCTGCCCGCCGGGGTCGAATTGAGCTTCGCCGGCGCCGCCGAGACGGAGAAAGCCGCGCTGCGCGAGCTGCTCGCCGACACCGCCCTCGCGGTCGCCCTCGTCCTGTTGATCCTTTTCCTGGCGTTCCGCCGTCGCACCTATCCCTGGCTGGTGCTCGCAGGCCTACCGTTCTGCCTGATCGGCAGCGTTCTCGCGGTCGGGCTGACCGGCATTGGGCTCTCGCTCGGCGCCCTGGTCGGCCTGGTCACGGTGTTCGGGATCGGCGCGCGCAATTCGATCCTCCTGCTCGCCCATTTCGAGCATTTGGTCGATCGCGAGGGGGCTCCCTGGAATCGCGAGACTCTACGCCGCGGCGCCGCCGAGCGTCTGGTACCGATCCTGATGACCGCCCTTGTCACCGCGCTGGGCCTCGTTCCGCTCGCCCTTGGCCTTCGCCGCCCCGGGCACGAGATCGAGGGGCCCATGGCGGTGGCGGTTCTCGGCGGCCTCGCGACCTCGACTCTGCTCAACCTGATCCTGATGCCCGAAATGGCCTGGCGTTTCGGCGGCGCCCCGCGGGACGGGAAAACCGACGGTCCCACCGTCCTCGCGCCGTAACGCAGGCTTCACTCCTCTGGAGAAAACGACCCCTCGGCAAGAGATCGAGCGTGGTCGGCCACGTCGGACGGCCAGGCGGCGAGCGAGCGCTCGAAGGCGTCCCTTTGCCCAGCGAAGAGAGCCCGGATCCCCTCCTCGAAACCGATCTCGTTGCCGGCGATAGCCGACATGAAACGGTAGGCCGCGTCCCGGCGCAACCGGATGCGATCCTCCTCCGCGCTGGTCTTCTTCGCCGCCTCGACGAGCTTGCGCAGGGTGACCGAAGCCCCCCCGGGCTGAGTCGCCAACCATTCCCAGTGCCGCGGCAACAGCGTCACCTCGCGTGCGACCACCCCGAGCTTCGGCCGGCCGGGGGTGCGAGCCTCGGCTCGCTCCTCTCCGGCCCCCTCCGGCCTCTCCTCCGGGAGTCGGGCGAGGACCTCGTCGAGCGATCCGCGCAGGTCGAGCTCGATCGGACGGCTCGTCACGTCGTCGAAGACGAGGAGCGGAGCGGGAGCGTCCCGGTCGACGCGAGCTTTGACCTCGGCCGCGACCGAGCGCAGATCGCCCGAGGCGACGCGCTCCGAGCCGAGGAACGCGGTGCACGTGGGCCCCGAAGAAGGGGACGAAGAAGGATTCGATTCGGCGCTCATGCAGCCACCCCCTGGAGGTTCTCGGGTTCGTTCGATACGGGGCCCAGCTTCTTCCGCAGCTGCACGCGCACGAGGAGCAGGCTCAAGACCACCTGGGCCGCCACGGTCGCGACCGAGAGGTACCAAACCTGCTCGATGTGGAACCCCGGCTGGCGTGACAGATAAAGCGCGGGCAGGGCGAACGTCAGCAGCCGGGTGGCCGAGCTGATCAGGGACGGCCAGGTGTTGCCCAGAGCCTGGAACATTCCAGAGCAGGTGAAGATCAACCCCGACGCGACGAAGTTCCACGAGATGAAACGGAGGAACTGGGCCCCCACGGCGACCACCTCCGGCTCCCGGGTGAATGCGAGCACGAAGACCTCGGGGCGCCATTGACAGACCAGCGTAAGCGCAAACATGACGGCGCTGCCGAGCAGCGCCGCGGTGCGGAACGTCTCGCGCACTCGCGCCGGTTGACGGGCGCCGAAGTTCTGACCGGCGATCGGCGCCGCCGCAAAGGCGATCGCCATCGCCGGCAGGAAGATCGCCTGCATCACCCGCGAACCGACCCCGAAACCCGCCTGGGCCGCCGGGCCGAAGTCGCGGATGATCCGGAAGATCACCGACATGTAGACGAACATGAGCATGAACTCGCCGCCTGCCGGCAGGCCGATCGCGAGCATGCGCTTCCAGGTCTCCAGCCGCGGGCGCCACTCGGCAGCGCGAAACGTGACGTACTTCTCCTGACGGGCGAAGTAGAACGCCATCAGCACGACGCCGATCCCGACCGCGATCGAGGTCGCCAGCCCCGCTCCGGCGACCCCGAGAGGCACGCCCGTTCCCCAGCCGGCAATCAGGATCGGGGCGAGGACGATGTTGAGAAGAATGGTCAGGACCTGGACGGTCATCGTCGGCTTGACGATCCCGGTGCCCCGGAGCGCCGACCCCATCGCAATCAAGGCGAACTGCAGCGCGAGGCCGGGGACGAAATAGTGCAGGTAGGTCACTCCCGCTGAAGTCGCCGCGGCGCCCGCTCCCAGAGTGTCCATGAAAGTGCCGGTGAAGACGTAGCCCCCGATGAGGGTCGCGAGGCCACAGATCGCCGACAGGACGAGCGACTGGTTGAACACCAAGTTCGCGTCGGCCGCGTCTTTCCGGCCTACCGCCTGGGCGATCAGCGCCACGGTTCCCACGCCGAGCATTTGCGTCAGGCCCAGCACGACGAAGGTCGCGCTCCCCCCGGCGCTCACGCCGGCGATCGCGGCGTCCCCCAGCTTCGAGACGAAATAGAGGTCGACCAGGTAATAGAAGGTCTGGATCAGCATCCCGATCGCCATCGGTGCCGCCATCTCCAGGATGTGGCGGGAGATCGGCCCTTTCGTCAGGTCTTTCATGGATTCCTCCCAGGAATCGAGCCCGGAACGGAACCTCGGGATCGATCGACGGCGGAGTATTACCCGGGTGAAACATGGAGTCAATATCACCCGGGCAAAAAGAGCCCGTGTAATAAGGAGCGCGCGACCTCCTCAGATTTCGAGCAGGAAGGTCACCGGTCCGTCGTTGATGAGCTCGACCTCCATCGCCGCTCGAAACCGGCCGGTCTCCACCCGGTGCCCGCGGCCACGTAGGCCCTCGATCAACGCCTCGACAACCGGAGCCGCGTAGTCGGGGGGCGCGGCGTCGTCGAAAGACGGCCGGCGGCCGCGGGCGAGCGATCCGGCGAGCGTGAACTGCGAGACCACCAGGAACGCCCCGCCCACGGTCGCGAGATCGAGGTTCATCTTGCCCGCCGGATCGTCGAACATGCGGACGCCGGAGAGCTTCTCGACCGCCGTTGCGACCTGCTTCGCCCCGTCGCCGCGCTCGACGCCGACGAGGACCAAGATGCCCCCGTCGATCGCTCCGACGGTCTCTCCCGCGACCCGCACTGCGGCCCGGGTGACCCTTTGCAAGATCAAACGCATCGTCTTCCGTCTTTCTGGGAATGTCAGCCGGCGGCGGCGTGCCGACGGCGCGGCCCGCGGTCTCTCGCCGAAGGCCCTGTGATACCGTAACTCACTCGCAGCAAAGGAGGACCAACCCCATGGTCAACAAAGTGATCCTGATCGGCAATCTAGGCCGCGACCCCGAGGTGCGCTCCACTCCCTCGGGCCAACCGGTCGCGAGCTTCAGTCTCGCCACGACCCGCCGATGGCGCGACAAAGGCGGCCAGCGCCAAGAGCAGACGGAGTGGCACAACATCGTGGTGTGGGGTAAGCAGGCGGAGATCGCCGGGCAATACCTCACCAAGGGCAAGCAGATCTATCTCGAAGGGCGACTCCAGACCCGCTCCTGGGACGACAAGCAGAGCGGCGAGAAGAAATATCGGACCGAGATCGTCTGCGACAACTTCCAGATGCTCGGCACCAAGGGTGGCGGCGACATGGACCACGGCAGCCACTCCGCGAGCCCCGGCGGAGGCCCTTCCTACGACGACGGGCCGAGCTACGGCGGCGGCGACGACGACGACATTCCGTTCTAGGCCGCTCTCGGAACGCCTCGCCCCTGCCCGCGCGGGCCTCGGGCGGAGACTCGTCTCCGCCCGAGATTCCTCCGACCTATCGGCTTTCTTCCTTCGGTAGCTCGAGCGCGAACCTCGCCGGTCCACTCCCCTTCAAGCACGAAAGATCCAGCCCCTTCGTCGAGGCGCGATTCAAGAAGTCGAGCGTGATGCGCTCCACGCACTCGTCGTCCGCTCCGTGTCCGCCATGCGGTTTGACGAGGTGGAGACCGTTCCGGAATCCCGCGGCGACCCTTTCGCCGAAGGCGGGCGGAGTCACGGGATCGCGCTCGCCCGAGATCAGGAGCGCGGGAACGTCGGATCGGACAAGGTCCCAGTAGCCCGGAGAGACCTTGCCGCGCGGCCACACTTCGCACGCCTCGATCTGGGTGCGGATCCGATAGTCGCCGAGGTAGGTTCCCGCGGTCTCCCGGGCGACGATCTTCGGATCGATCCGCGGGATGTCTTCGGCACAGGTGAGCGAGAGCCACATGCCGATCTCCAGGGCCTCGTCGATCCAGAGCCGACTCTGGAGCGCGGATTCGACCAGCGGCCGGTAGTTCCCCTGGGCGGCGAGGTGGATCCGCAGCGGCAACGAATTCTTGCCGTCCTCTTCTGCGCCGTACAGGAAGAGGCGGATGCCGTCCGCCACGACGCCGCGATTCGGCCGGACTTTCACTTTCTCCTTGGTTCGCGGATCGAGGACCTCGACTTCGATACCCTCGTCGACCTTCGCCATCACCCGTTGGAGCTCCCCTCCCGGATCCGGAAACGCCGTGTGACAGGCGGCGTCCGCGGCGCACTCGGCGAACAACAGGTCGGCCGCCCGCTGGCCGGCGGACGCATGATGGAGGGGAATCGGCTCGTCGACCGGCGCGAGCCCGTCGAGCACCGCGGCCCGCACCGACCCTGGATGCCTCCGGATGAAGACCTGGGACGAGGTCGTACCGTAGGAGCCGCCGAAAACGTCGATCTTGCCGTAACCGAGGAATCGGCGGACCTCTTCGACGTCGTCGGCCGAGTATTCGGTGTTGTACTGCGCGAGGTCGGCCTTTTTCTCGAGCTCTTTCCGGCAGGCCTCCACCGCGCTCTTCTCGAGGAAAGTCGAGGCCAAGAGCTTCAAGTCGATCGGATTGCCGAACAGTTGGCAATCGAGCCTGTTCGACCCGCCCGTGCCGCGCTGGTCTACCAGCACGATGTCGCGCTCGGCCCGCAGCGCGGAAGCCTTCGCCCACCCTTCGGCCGTAGTCGTCGCCCCCTGGCCCGGGCCTCCGGCGAAATAGAAGATGGGATCGGGCTTTTTCGGTTTGCTCGCGGAGTTGCTCGAGGCCGGAAGGATCACGACGTTGATCGGAATCTTTCGGCCCTTTCGAGTCTGTCGGTTCTCCCAGACGGGGAAGGACGCGCAGAGAACCGAGCCTTCGACGCTCTCGATCTTGCAGGGGCGGGGGGCAACGGGAACCGGATCGGCTGCCCACCCCGGGGTCGATAAGACAGCGAGCAGTGCGGCGGCGGTCGGAAATCGGCGATGCATGGAGGACCTCCTTTGGAGTCGTTCGCTCGAGTAGAGCGTACGGACGCCGGCAGGATGGGTTGCAAAGCGGAGGGAACGGCGGAGGGAAATATCGCCGGGGGCGAGAAGGGATCGCCCCCGGCGGCCGGTGCCGAGTTTAGAAGGAGTAGCTGATGCCCGCCGACGCCATTAGCGGATCGACGTCGATGCTCTTCGAGCCGTTCACGCCGAGGTCGACGTCGGTCGAGAGCTTCATGTAGCGCAGGCCGGTGTGGAAGTTCCAGATGCCGCTCGCCGCGCGATGGATCGGCAGGTCGAGGCCGAGCTGGAGCCCGAAGCCGAGCTTGTCGTCGAGATCGCGGCTGTGCGACTCGCCGAGCACCCCGTACGATTTGCCGTTGAAGAACGCGTAGCCGAGGAACGGACCGATGTAGAGGTCGGCCCGGCCGGGCTCGTGCATGACGTGGAAGTTCGGGCCGAGGGTCAGGAGGTTGAATCCGACCTTCTTCTTGGCGATCGCCCAGGCGCTGTTCAGGTCGAGCTTGAACGACGACTGCACGCGCGACAGGATCAATCCCCCTTCGAGGCCCACGATCTCACTGAACCGACGCTCGACGGTGGCGCCGACGCCCACGCCCTTCTCGAGCTGCCACGACGTGCGCTCGACCTGGCTCGGGGTCCGGAAGCGGTCGGTCCGCACCACATCGTCCTTCGGATCGACGAACGCGCCGAAGCCGCGCACGATCCAACGCGGGTGGATGCGAACTGAAATCGGGCCCGCCTCGCCAGTCTGGCCGATCGCGTCTTCCGCCTTCGCGCGATACGTGTAGATGCCCGGGACGCGGTAGATCTTCTCCCACGACGGGCTGCAAACCGCGCGGTCGATCTCCGCGCCGCTGCCGTCGGTGACGAAGGCGTCGCACGACTTCAAGCAGACCGACGTCGCGGCCGACTGCGCCACGATCACCTCACCGGTCTCGGCCCGATCGGGCGTCACCGCCAACGTGACCGCCGGCGGCGGCGGCACGAAGCGCTTCACCTCGACGCTGCTCGTGCACTCGTCACTCTTGCCCGGCACGGTGCGCGGCGCGCTCACGCCCGAATAGGAAAGGTTGGCGCAGATCTTCGGCACGACGAAGGTGTGGGTGACCCAGGTCTGGGTTCCCTGGTCGGTGTCCTTGACCGTGAACGTGTAGTCCGCCGTGCACAGGTCCTTCCACTCCATCTGCCAGGGACCGGGACCGGTGAGCTCGCCCGAGGTGCCGTTGGTCGAGGTCCACGACGCCGTGGCCCCCGGGGTGCTGCCGTTGATGCTGGCGCTAAGAGTCGGAGGCTTGGCCGAGGCGTCGCCGCTCGCCTGGATCTCGCAGCGGACCTCGGGAAGCGTCTCGGAGATCATCTCGTCGACCGGCACCTCGTAGGCGCCGTAGGTCTTCTTCACCTTCAGGCAGAGCGGTCCGCTCATCGGAACGCCCTTGCGGTTCTTCCAGGCCATCCAGTCAAAGCACTCGTCGGAGCGCAGGTCGCGCTCGGTCACCGCGGAGCCGCCTGCCGCCTGCGCGAGGGCTCCCTCCAAACGCTCGACTCCGTGCTGCTCAAGGATGCAAGAAATGGCATCCTTCTGGTCCACGAACAGGGCAGAGAGCCCCTCGCGGGTGGTCACTCCACCTTTCACGAACGGGCTCCGACCCATTCGGGTGATCGTCTGTTGACGCGTCGACACCTTACAGGCCGGGGCCGCATCCGCCGCTTGGGCCGGCATCGCCGACGCCAGCGCAAGGGCGCCGACTCCCAAGGCGGCCAGCCCCGCGACGCGCCCCACGCGCGTAAGAATCCCCACTGGATTTTGCATTTCAACTCTCCTCTTGGCGGTTCGCCGTCCTTCAAACCTAAGCTTCTGAGGCGTAAATCATACCTGGAAAACGGACGAGCGATTCTGCGAAGGCTACCGGGCCTTCGGCACCGCACCCCGAGCGGCATCGTCGCCCCAGCCCGAACGGCACCGCCGAGCGAACCGCGGCCAAATCGCCAATCGGAGGACGACGGAGACAGTCCGACCCCGTCGTACGCGATCGGGCGCGAGGTATCTATTGGGTGGACGGGCCCGCCATCGGCCGGGGGTCGAGCGGGGTCGAGCCGATGCCGCCGAACGCGGGAAGCTTGGCCGGCCGCCGACTGCCAAGACGCTGGCCGACCTGACCTTTCAAGACCGAGAATCGCGACGCTACGGCGGTGCCAATCCAGGGCAAGCCCGTGCGCTCGGCGATACGTCGACGCGCCAGGCGTAGGTCGTCGATCCAGGGCCAGAGGGTGTGAGGCGCGTTGAACCCCTCGAAGAAATCCTCGGCGACCGCCGTACCCAGAGAGGCGGCCAGCAGGATCTCCTGCGCGGGCGGGGTGATCGGCTCCAGGAAGAGATTCGAGAAGCGAGTCATGTAGCGCGCTTCCCGCTGCCAGAAATCCTCGAACGTCGCTGCCATCCAGGCGCCGTCGAGAGGACGATCCTCCCGCTCGAGGATCTTCTGGAACAACGCGTGCGTCGCCTTGGCGGCATGGTTCCCACCTTGGGCGGCGATCGGATCGTTCAACACGACCGCGTCGCCGAGCCCCAGGGCGACGCGCCCCGATGGCAGGAGCGCCACCGGCTTACGCACGGTCGGCGTGATCGCGCCGATCGCCCACGCCTTGGGATCGGTCAGCTCGATGTTGTCCAGCCGGTGCAGCTCCCAAGGTGCGACGTCGGCAACGACCGCACGGGCGGCGGCGATGGCCTCTTCTCCCGAGCGCACGCCGCCGAACCGGTCGAAACGCGAGCCGGCCTTCGCCTCGAATACCAGGCTCCAACACGAGCCCGCGGTCTTGTCATGAAACGGAATCCAGAAGATCTCGCCGTCCGACCCGACCAGGGTGAACTTCGCCGGATGGAACGGCACGTGGCTCCACTCTTTGAGACCCGTCACTGTGAGGAGCGCCAGGCGCCGTGCGGGCCGGGCATAGGAGCTGCGCAACGCATCTCGGTCGAACAGACCCGAGAGCTCCCCTTTACCGGTCGCCACGACTACCAGGTCATTGCGCGCGGCCACCGCGTCGACGTCGGCGACCGTCATCTCTTGGATGATCAGGCGTCCGCCGCGCGCCTCGAACTCGTCCATCCAACGGGAGAACTTGAGCCGCTGGTCGATCGCCATCCCCGGACGCCGAAACCGGCCTGAGACGGTTACTAGGATGTTGCCCGGCGTCGGGCAAAAGTCGAGGTGAACGCCTTCTCCCGCCTCGACCTCGGCATCCCAGAAGTTCAAGCCCAGCGCGCGTTCGTGCTCGACGGCCTGGTGAAACAGGAACGCAGTCGCCGTGCACCGCCCCTCGAAGACCTCTCGCGAGGTACGATCTGAGTACAGGGTAACGTCATAGCCCTTTGACAAAAGGCCGAAACCGAGCTGAAGCCCCGCCTGACCGGCCCCCACGATCGCGACTTTGCGCACAGAATCCCTCCGGAACACCGGTCGAACGACCGGTCCCAAGAATCCATTCCCGTTCGGGTCGGTGAATGAGTGCGACAAGGTGCCTCTAGCGTGACACGTTTTTCGAATTTTTTTTCTCCGCCTTTTTACCGCCTCCGCGAGTGGTCTCATCTCGGGCCCGAACGGGCATTCCAAAAGACGAGATGACAGGGGCGAGATGAAGAGGATCTGCCTGTTCTGCGGTTCCAGCCCCCGGGTGGCGTCCGACTACATGGACGTCGCGCGAGCCTTCGGTTCGATCCTGGCCTCCCGAGGGATCGGCCTGGTCTACGGCGGCGGCCGCACCGGCCTGATGGGGGCGGCCGCGGACGGGGCGCTCGCCGCCGGCGGGAGGGTGATCGGCGTGATCCCCCGGGCGCTCGCCGACCTCGAGGTCGCCCACGGAGGCCTCACCGAGCTGGAGCTGGTCGATTCGATGCACGAGCGCAAGGCGCGGATGGCCGCTCTCTCCGACGCCTTCGCCGCACTCCCCGGCGGCCTCGGCACGCTCGACGAATGGTTCGAAATCTGGACCTGGGCGCAGCTCGGCTTCCACGCGAAACCGATCGGCTTGCTCAACTTCGAAGGCTTCTTCGATCCGTTGCTCGCATTCCTCGATCACCTCGTCGCCGAGGGTTTCGTCCGCCCGGAGCACCGAGCGATGGCCGCAGTCGAGCGCGACGCCAAGGCGCTGATCGAGCGGCTGATCCTGTAGGGCCGTCGCCGCCGCGGGCGGCACGTGCCGCATCGACGACCGCGAGCCCGCGCGCGGCGAAGACCTCGAGCAAGCTCTCCCGCAGCTCCGCGGCTCGGACCTCTTCCAGATTCTTGTAACCCTGGCGCTGGTCGCCCGCTTCGCCCTTGGCAGGCCCCCGAATCCGCGTGCTAACCTGGCGCTTCTTCGCCGTTCGCAGACACTCTTTACCCACTCGAGATCCGACGCCATGCCCCAGCTCAAAGGTTCCCAGCGCAAATACCTTCGCGGCCTCGCCCATGCCCTCGAGCCGATCGTTCGGCTCGGCAAGAACGGCGCTTCGCCCGCGGTGCTGTCCCAGATCGACGCCGCCCTTTCCGACCATGAGCTGATCAAGGTCCAGGCGGCGATTCCGCGGGAGGAAAAGGACGAGCTCGCGGCCCATCTCGAGGGCGAGCTCGACGCGCAAGTGGTCGGCCGGGTCGGCCACATCTTCATCCTCTACCGGGAGCAGTCCGACCCGGAGAAGCGGAAGATCCGGCTGCCGGCCTGAGGCGGTTCGTAAGCCGCTTGCGCGACGGCCGGAGGGGGCGGCCTTCGTGGTACCCTCCCTCAGCTTTCGCAAGCTCCAAACAGGAGGGGAGAATCTCGTATGTCGATCGTCCGGTGGGCCGCCGCCACGGCCTTCGCCCTGTGTTGCGCTATCTCCGTCTCGCACGCGGCTTTCGCTTCGACCGCGATCCGACTCAACTCGATTCTCCTCGACACCCAGCGTCTCCCGGCGATTCCGGACGCGTTGCAGGTAAAGCCGGGCGACGGCCTCGACGGCGACGTCGTGTTGGTCCAGTTCCCTAGTCCGGTCAGCACGGAAGAGCGCGCGAAGCTCGACGCGGCGACGCAGTCCGTCTTCGCCTATCTGCCGGACAACGCGTTCGTCGTCCGCCTTCCGTCCGGGCGTGCGAGCGCCGAGGTCGCGCGTGAGGTCGGCGCGAGCTGGATCGGCCCCTACCAGCCGGCCTACAAGATCTCGCGCGACGCCGCCTCGGTCGTGCCTCCCCTGTTCGAGAAGGCGAGCGAGACGAAGTTCCGCTCGCTGATGCTGCAGGTCTATCCAGACGTCGACCTGCGCGACACGATCGAGCGGATCAGAAACCTCGGGATCAAGGCGATCGCGGGCGCCTCGCCGAACTCGTACTTCTCGCGCATCCGCCTGCTCCTTTCGAACGCCGAGATCGCCGCCTACCGGGAAGACCTCGCCCGGATTCCCCAGATCTTCTGGATCGACCTCGAGCCGCGCCGCGCGCTGCTCAACGACACGACCGTCTGGGTCGGCCAGTCCGGGCTCTCGGGCGGCATGACGACGCCGATCTTCTCCAAGGGGATTTTCGGTGTCGGTCAGACGATCGCCGTGCTCGACACCGGCCTCGACGCCGACATGTGCTTCTTCCGCGATCCGGCGCGCGGTCTGCCGCCGACCAACGCCTGCAACGGCGGAACGGTCGTCGACACCGCGCAGCGCAAAGTGATCGCGGTCGACTTTCTTTGGCAGACCGAGTGCAACGGCGGGATCGCGAGCAACGAGTGGGACACCCAGGACCACGGCACGCACGTCGCGGGAACCGCGACCGGCGACAACTTCGCGAACCTCCTCACCCACAACACGGCAGACGGCATGGCGCCGGGCGCGAAGCTGATCGCCCAAGACGCCGGCTACCAGGTCGACAACTGCGGCGACCTGCCGGGCATCGGCTGCCCGATCGTCGACCTCAATCCGGTGTTCCAGCAGGCCTACGACCAGGGCGCGCGCATTCACACCAACTCGTGGGGCGACAACGAGAACGCGACGGTCCAGAACAACTACTCGGCCGGCAGCCAGGACGTCGACGAGTTCCTCTGGAATCACAAGGATTTCGTCATCCTGTTCGCGGCCGGAAACTCCGGCCCCGGTACCGGCTCGGTCGGTAGCCCCTCGACAGCGAAGAGCGTCATCTCCGTCGGCGCCACGCTACGCAGCACCTCAGCGAACTCGATGGCTTCGTTTTCGAGCTGCGGCCCCACCACGGACGGCCGCCTGAAACCGGAGATCACGGTCCCCGGATCGAGCATCATCTCGGCGAATGCCGACAACAACACGGCGACCAACAACTGCAACACTCTCTCGCTGTCCGGCACCAGCATGGCGACGCCGGGCGCGGCGGGCTTCGCGGCGCTCACTCGCCAATACTTCGCCGACGGCTTCTATCCCTCCGGCGCCGCCAACTCGGGCAACGCCTTCACCCCGTCGGGTGCGCTGGTGCGGACGATGCTGATCAACTCCGCGGTCAACATGACCGGTACGACGGCCATCCCGGCGAACTGCCAGGGGTGGGGGCGGGTGCTGCTCGACGACGCGCTCTTCTTCACCGGCGACGCGCGGAAGCTCTGGGTGAAGGACGATCCCGGCTTCGCCACCGGCTCGACCGCGACCAAGACCTACACGTTCACCGTGGCGACCGGACAGTCGCTCAAGGTGACGCTCGGCTGGACCGACTTTCCCTCGACCCCGGCGGCCTCGACGAACCTGATCAACGACCTCGACCTCACCGTCTCCGGCCCCTCGGGAACCTACCTCGGCAACGTCTTTTCGGGCGGCTCCTCGACCACCGGCGGCACAGCCGATCGGAAGAACACGCTCGAGCAGGTCCTGATCGCGAGCCCCGCGGCGGGCACTTACACGGTGACCGTCAAGGCGTTCAACGTGCCCCAGGGGACGCAGCCCTTCGCGCTCGTCGTCACCGGCAACGCCACCGAGAGCGGCGGCAATCAGACGCCGATCGCGAACGCCGGCCCCGATCAGAACGCCGGTGTGAACGCCACCGTCACCTTGAACGGCACCGGCTCGTCCGATCCGGACGCCTCGCCGAGCCCGCTCACCTACGCCTGGAGCCAGCTCTCCGGCCCGGCGGCGACGATCACCAACCCGACCTCGGCCACGGCGAGCTTCGTCGCCGCGAGCGCCGGAACCTACGTCTTCCAACTCCAGGTGAGCGACGGCCTCGCCTCCGCCACGGACTCCGTCTCGATCGTCGCGAGCACCGGGCCGGTCACCGTATTCTTCGACGACTTCGAGACCAACAAGGGGTGGACCACGAACCCGTCCAGCGCCGACACGGCGACCACGGGGCAGTGGGAGCGCGGCGATCCGGAGGCCACGACCGACACGGGCGCACGTCAGTTGGGCACCACCGTCTCCGGCCTGAACGACCTGTCGACCGGCCGGCTCGCCGGCACCTCCGCCGGAGCGTTCGACATCGACGGCGGCACGACTTCGATCCGCTCGCCGGCGATCGCACTGCCCGCGACGGGCACGCTCACGCTCACCTTCTCCTACTACTTCTCGCATTCGACGAACTCGACCTCGGCGGACTTCTTCCGCGTCCAGGTGGTCGGAGCCACGACCACCCAGGTCCTTCAGGAGCTCGGCGCGGCGACCAGCGACAATGCGGTCTGGGCGATCGGCACAGCGAACATCTCGTCGTTTGCCGGCCAGACGGTCCGCATCCTCATCTCGGCCGCCGACGCCGCGACGGCGAGCCTGGTCGAGGCGGGCGTCGACGAGGTGAAGATCGTCCAGCAGTAGAGCGATCGACGCGAGCCCATCCCCCCGGCGGCCGTCTGCCCCGGGGAGAGCCCACGGGGCCGAAGCCCCCGCGCCCCTTGGGCGCTCCTTCGCCGCCCGCCCTCTTGATTCACTCGACCCTTCGTCGCGATAGTCTCCGGGAAAGCCCACTTCCCGGAGAGCCTCGCGATGCCTCGACGTTCCCTTCTCGGTCTGTTCCTCGGCTGCCTTCTGACCGCGCCCTTTTCGGCCTACGCCGCGGACGCGACGGCCCCCACGACGCGCCTCCATGAGCTTTTCGACCGCGAGTGGGAATGGCGGATCAAGGAGTTTCCGGAGCTCGCCACCTCGGTCGGACGGCACGAGTACGACGACCGATTGACGACCGTCGCGCCCGAGGACCTCGCGCGGCGGGCCGAAGCCACGAAGGGATTTCTCACCGAGCTGAAGGCGATCGACACCGCGACGCTTTCGCCCGACGACCAGACAAGCGCCCAGGTCTTCCGCCGTCAGTTGGAGACGCGGCTCGCCGATCTCGACCTCGACGACGACGAGATGCCGTTCAACGCCGACTCGGGTTTCCACAGCGAGTTCGCCCAGCTGCCGGATTCGGTACCGCTCGGCTCCGTGCGCGACTACGACAACTACCTCTCGCGCCTCGAAGCCTGGCCAACGATCGTGATGCAGCGGATCGCCCTGATGCGGCACGGGCTCGAGCGCGGCTTCACGGTACCAAAGGCGACGCTCGCCGGGTACGAGAAGACGATCTCGGCGCACGTCGTCGAAGATCCGACGAAGAGCGTCTTCTGGGCGCCGCTCGCCCACCTGCCCGCAACCTTCCCCGCACCGGAACGCGAGCGCCTTCTCGCGCGCGGTCGGGCGGCGGTGCAACGCGCGGTTTCGGGCTATCGGACTTTCCTCGAGTTCTACTCGAACGAGTACTACCCGAAAGCCCGTACGACCCTCGGCGCCTCGGAGATGCCCGGCGGCGCGGACTACTATCAACAGCAGATCCGGAAGTACACGACGCTCGACCTCTCGCCGGAGCAGATTCACCGCATCGGCCTCGCCGAGGTCGAGCGGATCGGTCAGGAGATGGAGCGGGTCATGAAATCGACCGGCTTTACCGGCGACATGCCCGCGTTCCTCAAGTTTCTACGGACCGATTCGCGCTTCTACGCGAAGACACCGGAAGAGCTGCTGATGCGCGCCGCCTGGATCGCAAAGCGAATGGACGGCAAGCTCCCCTCGCTGTTCGGCCGGCTGCCGCGACTCCCCTACACCGTCCAGCCGGTCCCCGACCACCTCGCGCCGAAATACACCAGCGGTCGCTACGTCGGAGCCCCGTACGGCGGAACCCAGCCGGGTATCTATTGGGTGAACACCTTCATGCTCGAGAGCCGTCCGCTCTACAACCTGCCGGCGTTGACCCTCCACGAGGCGGTTCCCGGCCACCATCTACAGGGCGCGCTCTCCCAAGAGATGGAAAACCTGCCGAACTTCCGCCGCCACTCTTACATCTCGGCCTACGGCGAAGGGTGGGGGCTCTATTCCGAATGGCTCGGAGTCGAAGCCGGTTTCTACACCGATCCGTACGACGACTTCGGCCGCTTGACCTACGAGATGTGGCGCGCCTGCCGCCTGGTGGTCGACACCGGAATCCACGCCATGGGCTGGACCCGGCAGCAGTCGATCGACTACCTCGCGAGCCACACCGCCCTCCCGCTCCATGAGTGCGAGACCGAGACCGACCGCTACATCTCCTGGCCGGGGCAGGCGCTCTCCTACAAGCTGGGCGAGATCCAGATCAAGAGCCTCCGCCGGAAAGCGGAACAGGCGCTCGGCGCGAAGTTCGACGTCCGCGCCTTCCACGACGTCGTCCTGGGAAGCGGCTCCGTTCCGCTCGACCTGTTGGAGAAGAACGTCGTACGGTGGATCACCGGTCAGATGTAGGAAGAAACGTCGGGTACAGGGACTCTTCCTAAACCTCCCCCTTCCCCTTGCGTATGCTTCCCTGACCCGATTCGTCAGGGAGAGCATCCGCCATGGCCTCGACTTCTTTTCTCGAAACGACCGTTCAGGACTTCGGGTACGCACTGCGCACGCTGCGCAAGAGCCCCGGGTTCACGCTGATCGCGGCGCTTTCCCTCGCGCTGGGGATCGGGGCGAACACGGCGATCTTCAGCCTGATCTCGGCGTTGATCCTGCGCCCGCTGCCGGTGGAGGACCCCCGATCGCTGGTGGTAGTCGGCGACGGCTCGATGGTCGGGTCGGTTTCGAGCGGCAGCCTCCGGGAGGACATCTTCTCGGTGCCCATGTACCGAGAGCTACGCGCCCAGAGCCGGTCGTTCTCGGGGCTGCTCGCCTCGGGACGCGCGGGGCGGCTGCGGGTCGGCCTTTCGAGCGATGAGGGCGCGGCCCCGGCCGATGCGAGCGACGCCTCCGCCTACGCGCGCGGCCGGCTGGTTTCGGGCAACTACTTCTCGGTTCTCGGCGTTCCGGCGTTTCGCGGGCGGACGCTCTCCGACGCGGACGATCAAGCCCCCGGCGCATCGCCGTACGTCGTGGTGAGCCACGGCTACTGGACCAAACGGCTCGAATCCGACCCGCATGCGATCGGACGGAAGATCACCCTCAACGGCTCGCCTTTCTCGATTGTCGGCATCGCCCGGCCGGGATTCACCGGCGAGATCGTCGGCACCCCGACGGAGATCTGGATTCCGCTTTCGATGCAAGAGCAGGTAAACCCGGGGCGCTCGTTCGGCACCCACTGGGACATCAGCTGGCTCCTCTTGATCGGCCGAACCCGCGACGGGGTCACCCTGTCCGCCGCTCGCGCCGAGATGCAGGGGATTTTCCATCGCTTGATCGCAGCGCAGCCGCCGGATCTCGTCTCCGCGGCCGACGCGCCCGAGCTGCTCCATGCCGAGGTGCCGGTTTCCCCCGGGGCCAGCGGGTTCTCCTACCTCCGGCCGCAGTTCGGCCGCTCGCTCTTCACCCTGCTGGCGATCGTTGGTGTCGTCCTCCTGCTCGCTTCGGCGAACGTCGCAAACCTTCTGCTCGAACGGGCGACTGGAAGAAAGAAAGAGATCGGCGTCCGCCTGGCGCTCGGCGCCGGGCGCGGCCGGCTGATCCGACAGCTGCTCGCCGAAAGCTTCGTCCTCTCGGTCCTGGGCGGCGGGATCGGCCTCGCCTCCGCGTACTGGGCCGATGTCGCTCTGCTTCGTCTGGTCGCCGGGTCGGCGAGCGCGCTCGATCTAAGGCCCGACCCGACGGTCCTCGGTTTCACCGCCCTTCTCGCGCTGATCTCGGCGGTGCTGTTCGGCCTCGCCCCGGCACTTACCGCCACCCGCGTCGAGCTCGCGCCGACGCTCAAGGAGAGCTCGCGTTCCCTCGCGGGCGCTTCGGGCAACCGTTGGCCGCTCGGCAAGCTCCTGGTGGTCGCCCAGTTCGCGCTGTCGCTCCTGCTGCTGGTGGGAGCCGGCCTCTTCGTGCGGACGCTCTCGAACCTCGAGCGGCTCGATCTCGGCTACGAACGCGAAGGGATCTTGATGGCGGGTCTCGATCCGGTCGGCGGCGGGATCACGCTCGAACGGTTCGAGACCTACCAGCGTGACCTGTTCGAGCGGATCCGAGCGATCCCCGGCGTCACCGCGGTCACCGCGTCGGAAAACGGACTGTTCAGCGGAACCGAGTCGTCGCAGACCGTAAGCCTGGAAGGATTCGCGCCCGCCGCGGACGGCTTCCCCGACGTCAACTCGGACGAAGTCGCCCCGGGCTATTTCAAAGTCGTGGGCATTCCGCTTCAGGCCGGCCGCGACATTTCGGAGACCGACCGCCAGGGCGGTGCGCGCGTCGCCGTCGTCAACCGGGCGCTCGTCGAAACTTATTTCAAGGGGCAGAACCCGATCGGCCGGCACATCTCGGTTCTGGACGAAAACAACGCCCCCGAACGCGTTTACGAGATCGTAGGGGTCGCGGCCAACTCCCGCGATCACGAGCTGCGGGGCGACGTTCCGCCTCGGTTCTTCAGCTCGATCCTCCAAGGAGAACGCCCGCCGTCGCGACTCAACCTGGAGATCCGCGGCGCGAAACCGGCCGCGCTCAAGGAACCGGTCAAGAAGGCACTCCTCGCGGCGTACCCCGACGTCCCCATCGAGGATCTCGATCCGCTGTCGACGTCCCTCGGGTCGCAGGTCGAGGCCGAGCGACTGATCGCCCGCCTCTCGTCGATCTTCGGCTTGCTGGGCCTTAGCCTCGCCGCGATCGGCCTCTACGGCGTGATCTCCTACACGATCGCGCGGCGCACCCACGAGCTCGGGTTGCGCATGGCGCTCGGCGCGCAGCGCGGCAAGGTCTTGTGGATGGTCCTCCGCGAGACGCTGATCCTCGCGGTCGCCGGCACCGCGATCGGCCTCCCCGCCGCGCTCGCCGCGACGCGGGCGGTCGAGAGCCGACTCTACGGGCTCACGGCGACCGACCCCGCGACGATCGCCGTCGCGACCGCCGTGCTGCTCGCGGTCGCGGTCCTGGCCGGCGCAGTGCCGGGCGCGCGGGCGACCCGGGTCAACCCGGTGCAGGCGCTGCGCTACGAATAGGGGTAAGCCGCGCGGCCGAGCCTGGCCCTCCGAGTTGGTACCGGGTTCGGACCGCGCGTTTCGAGACGGGCTACTCGCCGCCCGCGAGTGGGCTCGCCTTCCCGCCCTGGCGGGAGAGGAAGTCTTCGACCGCGAGCAGCCGGTCAGTGCCGGCACGCTGAATCACCTGGAGCAGGTTCCCCATCGAGCTCATCTCTTCGAGCTGCTCGTCGACGAACCAGTCGAGGAAGCGGCGCGCCATGTGGTTCTTGTCATCCTGCGCGATGTCGAGCAGGTCGTAGATCTGCTGCGTCACCTGCTTTTCCCAGGAGAGCGCGAGCGCTGCGGCCTCTTCGGCCGAGGTGAAGTCGCACTTCGACTTCTCGATCGCCGGAATGTCCACACGCCCGCCCACGTCGACCACGAACTTGACGAACTTCATCGCGTGCATCCGCTCTTCGTCCGCCTGGCGGTAGAAGAAGCTCGCAAGCTGCGGCAGGGTCGCCGAGTCGAAATAGGCGGCAAGCGCCACGTATTGGATCGAGGCACCCATCTCATGAGCGATCTGGGCGTTGAAGGCGGCAATCAGTCGTTCGCTAGCGTACATGGGATCTCCTCGGGGACGTTCGGGCGGGAACCTATCAGCATTCGATGACGTTGATCGCGAGGCCGCCGCGCGACGTCTCCTTGTACTTGGTTTTCATGTCGGCTCCGGTCTCGCGCATGGTCTTGATCACCCGGTCGAGCGACACCTTGTGCGAGCCGTCGCCGCGCTGGGCGAGCCGGGCGGCGTTGATCGCCTTGACCGCGCCCATGGCGTTCCGCTCGATGCAGGGGATCTGCACCAGACCGCCCACCGGATCGCAGGTGAGGCCTAGGTTGTGCTCCATGCCGATCTCGGCGGCGTTCTCGACCTGGATCGTCGGCCCGCCGAGGGCGGCGACGAGCCCGCCCGCGGCCATCGAACAGGCGACGCCCACCTCCCCCTGGCATCCGACCTCGGCGCCCGAGATCGAGGCGTTCTCCTTGTAGAGGATTCCGATCGCGCCGGCGGTGAGCAGAAAGCGGATCACCCCTTCGTCGTCCGCTCCCGGGGTCAGGCGCCGGTAGTAATGGAGCACCGCCGGGATGATCCCCGCTGCGCCGTTCGTCGGCGCCGTCACCACCCGCCCGCCGGCTGCGTTCTCTTCGTTCACCGCGAGCGCGTAGAGGTTTACCCAGTCGAGGAGCGTCAAAGGATCCTGGAGAGCGGCCTCCGGCCGGGCGACCAGCTCCTTGTACAGGCGTGAGGCGCGCCGCCGCACGTGGAGGCTCCCCGGCAGTACCCCATGCTCGGCGCAACCGCGAGCGACACAGGCCTGCATCGCCCCCCAGATCTTCATTAGACCGGCGCGGATCTCCTCCTCGCTCCGCCAGGCCTTCTCGTTCTCGAGCATCAGCTGCCAGATCGCGAGGCCGTTCTCCTTCGACAGGCGCAACAGGTCTTCGCCCGAGAAGAACGGATACCGCTGCGGCGTCTCGTCCTTGACCAGCCGGTCGGCCCCTGCCGACAACTCATCGACCACGAACCCGCCACCTACGGAGTAGTAGATCCGCTCTTCGAGCATCGTCCCCGCGGCGTCGAACGCCCGGAACCGCATGCCGTTCGAATGGAGCGGCAACACCTCTTTGCGATTGAAGAGGAGATCGCGCTTCTCCTCGAACCCGATCTCGGGCTCCAGCCGGCCCAACGGCCGAATCCTCGCCGTCTCCCGAATCGCCGCCACGCGCGGAACGACCGCGCTCGGATCGACCTCCTCCGGCGTCTCCCCTTCGAGCCCCATCAGGACCGCTTTGTCGGTCCCGTGCCCCTTGCCAGTCATCGCGAGCGAGCCGTAGAGCGTCGCCTCGATCCGCGCGAGGGCACCCATCCGCCCGAGCCGCTCCAACCGCTCCACGAAACGCTTCGCAGCCCGCATCGGCCCCACCGTGTGAGAGCTCGAAGGGCCGATGCCGATCGTGAACAGGTCGAAAACGCTGATGGCCATGGGGGGCTTCCCGAACCGGACGACGGATCATACGCGATGGCGTTTGGCCGGTCGGGCCTCTGAAGCACCCCGACCTTGCAAAGGTGATCCCGCTCGTGACACCGGTGCGTCGGGAGAGGCCGGAGCCGCTCCGTGTCGGTGGTCGCGTTTGCCGAACCTTCTTTCAAGGTCCACGATAGAGTCACCCTATGGAAACACGTGGCCGAGCCGCCGATCGTCACGGACGCCTTTGGGAGGCGCGGGTGCTGACGTTCGAGGAGGCGGAGGAGGAGGATTTCCGCTTCTGGCATGACGAGATGACGCCCGAGCAGCGGGTGGTGGTCGCAATGGATTGCCTCATGGACAGCCTCAAGGCACAGGGGATCGATGAACTACCCCGATTACGAGGAGTTTCTCGAGTCGTGCAACGCGAGGAGTGTTAGATATCTGATCGTCGGCGGTTTCGCGTTCTCATACCACGCGATCCCAAGAGCGACCAAGAACCTCGACCTCTTCCTCGACCCCGAGCCCGGAAACGTCGAGGCCTCGCTCGACGCGATTCGGGAGTTCTTTGGAGGTCAGACCCTGTCGATCACGGCCCAAGATCTCCGCGAGCCCGGCCGTATTGTCCAACTCGGTGTATCTCCCCATCGGATCGACCTGATGAACAGGCTGGCAAGCCGTATCGACTTCCAAGAGGCATGGGAGCGAAGATCCGGCGCACGCTTCGGCAGAGTTCCGACTTGGTTCCTCGACCTCGATGACCTGATCCGCGAAAAGGAGGCCGCGAGCCGGCCACAAGACTTCGCCGATCTCTCGCATCTCCGGAGGGCGAGGGAGCGCCGACGGCCTTAGCCCCCTCTTGGGGGAAGATCTTCACCCCGAATCCTGGATATCTCAGCCTACCAACCATAAACTGTCTCCGTGTGGATTTCCCGTCGCCTTGCGGACCAGGTCCATTCCGCCGCGCGCCAATACCCGGCGGTGGTCATCACCGGGGCGCGGCAGACGGGTAAGACCGCGCTCCTTCGACACCTCTTTCCGGCGGCGGATTTCGCTTCACTCGACCTTCCTTCGGCGGCGGCTCAGGCGGAGGAGAACGGGGAGGCGTTCCTTCGGGGGTTTTCCGAGCCGGTGATCCTCGACGAGGTGCAGTACGCGCCGGGCCTTTTCCGGTATCTGAAGGTCGCGATCGACGCCGACCGCGGAGGGCGCGGGCGCTTTCTGATGACCGGCTCGCAGAAGTTCGCGCTGATGCAGGCGCTCTCCGAGAGCCTCGCCGGCCGATGTGCCGTCCTCGAGTTGGATACCCTCGCGAGCGCCGAGATCCACGCAGCGTGGCCGAAGGAGGGGATCCTGACGGAAGAGATCCTGTGGCGCGGCGGCTTCCCCGAGCTCTGGCGCGACCGGCAGAACGAGCCGCGGTTGTTCTATTCGAGCTACGTGGCGACTTACCTCGAACGCGACGTGCGGCTCGCCCTCCGAGTCGGAAGCCTGCGCGATTTCGAGCGCTTCCTCCGCGCAGCAGCCCTTCGCTCCGGGCAGTTACTCAACCTGAGCGAGCTTGCGCGCGACGTGGGGATCGCCGGCTCGACGGCGCGCGAATGGCTCTCGGTGCTCGAAGCGTCGAACCAGATCGTTCTACTCGAGCCGTATTTCGACAATCCGACCCGGCGGATGATCAAGTCGCCGAAGCTCTACCTCCGCGACACGGGGTTGCTCTGCTTCCTCCTCGGCCTCGAGTCGCCGGCCTCGCTCGCCGCCTCGCCGTTCTCGGGCGCGATCTGGGAAACGTTCGTCCTCGGTCAGATCCTTCGGGCGAAGACTGCCGCGGGTTCGGCGGGAAACGTCTTCTTCTGGCGCGACACCCGCGGCGTCGAAGTGGATTTCGTGATCGAGCGCAACGGCCGGCTCCGCCTGATCGAGGCGAAATGGACCGAAACCTTCTCCGATCCTCGGGCGCTCAAGCCGCTGCTAGCGGTGCGCGACCTCCTCGGCGACCAGGTTGAGACGGAGAACTGGGTGGCGAGCCGGACCCGCCACTCTCACACGCCACGTGGGACCCAAGGGGTTCGGCTGATCGACGCCGCGCGGTTCGACGGCTGGTTTGCCGGTCCCTAACCCCCTGGAACAACTCCCGCCCTCCTCCTGTTCTCACCGGACGGACCGGCAGCCGCGGATATACTGACGTCTCGACTTTTTCGAGGGCCGTCTTCCGGCCGCCGCGCCATCTGATTTCCAGGAGGTTCGCTTTTCCCATGTCCAATTCCGATGCGAACGCCCAGGTTCCTGTGCATCGCCTGATCATCCTCGGTTCCGGCCCGGCGGGGTTGACCGCCGCGCTGTACGCGGCGCGTGCCGACCTCGCCCCCTTGGTGCTCGAAGGGAACCAGCCAGGGGGCCAGCTCACGATCACCACCGAGGTCGAGAACTTCCCCGGCTTTCCCGAAGGGATCCTCGGCCCCGAGCTGATGGAAAAGATGCGGGAGCAGGCGCAGAAATTCGGCGCCCAGGTCAAGTTCGAGGCGGCGATCGACGTCGACTTCTCCGAGCGGCCGTTCACCGTCCGGACCGACGAGGGGGCCTATCGAGCCCATTCGCTGATCGTCTCGACGGGAGCCTCGGCGAAGCTCGGCGGGCTCGAGGCCGACCTCGAGCTGATGGGCTACGGCATTTCGGCCTGCGCCACGTGCGACGGCTTTTTCTTCCGCGACAAGGAGGTCGTGGTCGTGGGGGGCGGCGACTCGGCGATGGAAGAGGCCAGTTACCTCACCAAATACGCCTCGAAAGTGACGGTGGTCCACCGCCGGAGCGAGCTGCGCGCCTCGAAGATCATGCAGGACCGGGCGTTCGCCAACCCGAAGATCGCCTGGCTCTGGAACTCCGAGGTGATCCACGTCCACGGATCCCGCGAAACCGGAGTCACCGGCATCCGCGTCCGCGACACGGTCACCGGCGCCGAGAGCGACTACCCGACCCAAGGGCTGTTCTACGCCATCGGCCACGTACCGAACACCCAGCTCTTCCGGGGCAAGCTCGAGATGACCGAAGGCGGCTACTTGATCGTCGACGAGCCCTCGACCCGGACGAAAGTGGCGGGGGTCTTCGCGGCGGGAGACGTCACCGATCCGACCTACCGCCAGGCAATCTCCTCGGCCGGCAGCGGCTGCAAGGCGGCGATCGATGCCGAGCGCCACCTCGCGGAGCACGGCGTCGAGCCGACCTTGGAACACGTGATGGCGGAAACGGCGGCCCACGGATGACGAAGCGACCGAACACGCTTGGCGCCCTGCGCGAAACCGGCTACCGCCCCCGTTCCGTCAAGACCGAGCTGCGCGCAAACCTTCGACAGCGGCTCCAATCCGGCAAATCGCTCTTTCCCGGCATCCTGGGCTACGACCGGACGGTCATTCCCGGGGTGGTGAACGCGCTGCTCGCCGGGCACGACTTCATCCTGCTCGGCCTACGCGGCCAGGCGAAGACGCGCATCCTGCGCGGCCTGATCGACTTCCTCGATCCGGAGGTTCCGATCCTCGCGGGCTCGGAGCTGAACGACGATCCGCTCGCACCGATCTCCGTGCCCGGACAGCGGACGGCGGCCGAGGCGGGCGACGACGCCGCGATCGAATGGCTGCCGCGCGAGGCGCGCTACAACGAGAAGCTCGCGACGCCCGACGTCTCGATCGCCGACCTGCTCGGCGACATCGACCCGATCAAAGCGGCGACCCGGCGGCTCACGTTCGCCGACCCGGAGGTGATCCATTTCGGCATCATCCCGCGAACGAATCGGGGGATCTTCGCGATCAACGAGCTGCCCGACCTGGCACCCCGCATCCAGGTCGGCCTGTTCAACCTGCTCGAAGAGCGCGATCTCCAGATCCGGGGATTCCCCGTGCGCATCCCGCTCGACCTGCTGATGTGCTTTTCGGCGAACCCCGAGGACTATACGAACCGCGGCTCGATCATCACGCCGCTCAAAGATCGGATCGCTTCGCAGATCCTGACCCACTACCCGCCGGACGCCGAGACCTCCGCGGCGATCACCGCCCAGGAAGCCTGGACCGAACGCGGCGTGACGGGGCTCGAGATCCCGGACGAGATCCGCACGCTGATCGAAGAGATCTCGATCGTGGCGCGCGAGAGCGAGTTGGTCGATCAATCCTCGGGAGTCTCGGCCCGCGTGGCGATCGCCGCGCTCGAGCTGCTGGTCTCGAATCTCGAACGCCGCCAGCTGCGGACGAACGAGGCAAAGGTCTACCCACGCCTCGCCGATCTGCAGATGCTCCTGCCCGCGATCACCGGCAAGGTCGAGATGGTCTACGAAGGCGAGCAGCAGGGGGCCGAAGTGGTCGCCAGGCGGCTCGTGGGCCTCGCGGTCAAGAAAGTCTTCGACGCGGGATTCCCTGAGGTCGGCCGCGAGGTCGGCAGCCGGGGGGGCGAGGACGACGGTCCGTACGCGGAGATCGTCCACTGGTTCGCGGCGGGCAACGAGGTTGCGCTTTCCGACGAGCAGACGGGAGAGGAGTACCGAGCCCAACTGGACCGCGTGCCCGGGCTGTTCGCCTTGGTCGAGCGCTATCGCGGCCAGAGCACGACGGACGCGGAGCGGACCCTCGCCGCCGAGATCGTGCTCGAAGGGCTCCACCAGCACATGAAGCTCGCCCGTCACGACCTCGACAGCCGGATCAGCTACAAAGAGCTGGTGAAGTTCCAGCTTCTGAAACCGCGACGCTCGCGCGGGCGGTCGGAGAGCGATCTGAACTAGAGCGGTTCGAAGCTCCTGAAGACGGCGGGCCGGATCTCGGCCCGCCGTTTCGTTTTGGGCCGCCCCTCACTCCCCCAGCGCCTGCCGGACCGCCTCCACGACCGACGGATCGAGCGCGAGCAACCCCGCCAGCTGGAACGGCGCGGCCCCGTCGAGCGCAGCGTTCCACTCGGGCTCGTCCAGCCGGCGGAGGAAGATCACCGAGATCCGAGGGGTGCCAGCGAACGGCCCGACGCTCGGAACCGCCAAGACGGTTTCGGTGATAAGACCCGGCTCCGAGCCGCCCTTTTCCGCCACGAACGAGAAGACCGTCGGATCCGCCAGCGGGATCGCGAGCTTGTCGAGCATCGCGGTCGAGATCGCGGGCGAGAGGAAACGCCCCGCCGAGAGCCGCGCGAGCACGCTCGCGTAGTCCGCCGCGGTCCCCTTGGGCCAAACCGCCTGAAGTCCCGCGGCCTGGAGCCGATAGCTCGGTGCCGGCGTCGAAAGCAGCCAGGCGATCTGCGCGTTGCGCCAGGCCGGCCGGCGATAGCGGTTCGCGTAGCCGCGCGCGATGGCGGCAAGGCGAGCGCGCGACATTGCGCGGATCGCCTGGACGCGCGGCCAGGAGAGAGGCCCGTCTTGCCAGTTGTGGAGCACAAGCTTGAGGCCGAGGATTGAGATCGGCTCCTCTTGGCCCGGCATGCCGGCAGCGCGGAGGGTCGCGCGGATCGTGGAGACACCCACCCGTTCCGCGATCAAGTCTGCGCCCGCGTTGTCACTCTGGCGGATCATCGCGCGGGCGATCTGATCGAGCGTCACGCTCCTCTCCGGATCGCGCGCGAACCCGAGGTCGTCGGTCGGAATCCCCAATTCCACGAGCGAGCGGGCGTGCGCGCCGCCGTCCGTCCCGGGGAGGTAGAGGAGATCCCAATCGCCGACGCGCACCGTCGCGCCTCGATCGATCCGGCCGGCCGCCACCGAACGCTCGAACGCGGCGAGGAGGACGATCTTGATCGTCGAGGCCAGCGGCAGCGGCCTCGCGGCGTTGTGGACCAGGACCGGCGCGGCCGCGTCGGGCGATCCGGTGGAGTCGGCGGAGAAGCTCGCGACGGCCATGTCGTCGCGGTGGGCGACGACGAACGACAAAAGTTGGTCGAGGGTCAGTTCGGCGCTAGGGGTCGGAGCGACGGTCGGCTCCTCGGCCGCCAGAGAGGTCCCATAGGAGACGAGGAGAGAACCGGCGAGCAGCCAGACGAGGCGCCGGGCTCTTCTGTGGCGAGAATTCGGACGCATAGAGGGAGTTCCTTTCCTTTTCGGTTCACGCCGATCGACGAACAAAGTCTCCGAATCGACGCGAGCAGCGTAGGCGCCCTCCTACGACCCCGTCGCGTGCCGAAAGTCGTGGGCGTACGGCATGACTTTCGGCCTATGCGCCGCTCCGTCCAGCGCTCTTACAATCCGAACCGTCATGCGTCCCCGGCGCCTTTTGCAGATCGCGGGGTTGTGCGCTATCGCAACCCTCTCCGTCGATCTTTGGAACCAGCTCAAGCTTTCGGTTCCGGCGGGATCCGGAAGGATCTGGGTCCCGCGCGTCCTCCTCATCCTGCTCAGCCTGTTCTTCGCCTGGGCGTTCGTGCGCAACACGCGGCGGAGCGTCGATCGGCCGCAGGGTTCGAGCGCGGTCCTGCTCGGTCTCCAGCTCGCAACGGCGCTCGCGATGCATACGAATTTCCTCGTCGTCCTTGCGGCGGAAATCCCGTTCGTCCTCCCCGGCGGGTTCGGCATCGCGGCGTTCGCCGGCCAAGGGATCGCGATGACCGCCCTCCTGCTCGCGGCAGCCGGCAGCGAGAACGTCGTCGTCTGGGAGGCCGCCCGGGGCCTCCCGGCGGTCGAGGCCACCCTGCTCACGGCGCTCGGCGCGCTCGCCTGGCAGGCGTTCGCGTTCTTTGCCGGGTACGCCGCGGCGAGCGAGGAGCGGGCGCGGCGCCACCTCGAACGCGCGAATGCCGACCTCTCCGCCGCGCAGGACCGCCTCGCCGAAGGGAGCCGGACGGCGGAGCGGCTCCGCATCTCGCGCGAGCTGCACGACCGGGTCGGCCATCACCTCGCGCTGCTGTCGGTTCATCTGGAGCTGGCGAAGCAGCTCGGTGGGGCGTCCGGCGAGCCGGATGCGCCCCTTTCGGCCACGCTTCGCCGTGCGCAGGGGGTCGCCCGGGCGCTGCTTCAGGAGGTGCGAGACGTGGTCGCTCGGCTGCGAGCCGGCTCGATCTCTCCGAAGGACTTCGGCTACTCACCGCGGGCGTCCCCTCCTTGAAGGTCGACCTTCGGCTGCCGGACGAGCTGCCGCCGCTCGACCCCGAGATCGCGGCCGACCTCGTGCGAGCGGCGCAGGAGCTGATCACCAACGCGATCCGTCACTCCGAAGCGACCACACTTCGGATCGCTCTTTCGGCAGATTCCGAGACGGTCGAGCTGTCGGCGACGGACGACGGGCGGGGCGCGGCCGACTTCGCCGAGGGGCATGGACTCGCGGGGCTGAGAGAGCGGCTCGGCGTACACGGCGGCTCGGTCGAGATCGAGCCCCGGGGAGAGGAGGGTACCTCGGGCTTCGCGGTCCGCGTGCGCGTACCCCGGAGCGCGGGAGGCGCCTCGTGATCCGCATCCTCCTCGCGGACGATCAGACCTTGATGCGCGCGGGCTTGCGCGGCCTGCTGGAGCTGACCCCCGATCTGCGCGTCGTCGCCGAGGCGGCGGACGGCCGCGAGGCGATCGAAGCCGCGCGCTGCGAGCGGCCCGACGTCCTGCTGCTCGACGTTCGCATGCCGCGAGTCTCGGGTCTCGACGTGCTGCGGGAGCTGGGGCGGACGAACGAGCTTCCCCCCACGCTGCTGCTCACCACCTTCGACGACGACGAGGCGTTGTTCGCGGGGCTGCGTTCAGGCGCAAAAGGGTTCCTGCTCAAGGACGTCTCGTTCGAGCGGTTGACCGAGGCAATTCGAGCCATCGCCCGCGGCGAGACGCTGATCCGTCCCGCGGTCACCGAGCGGGTCGTGAGCCTGATCGAAGGGGCGGCCCGCACGTTCGAGAGCCTCGAAAGCGCCGATCCGCTGACGCCCCGGGAAATCGACGTGCTGCGACTGATGGCCGGCGGATACAGCAACCGCGAGATCGCCTCCGCTCTCGGTACCTCGGAAGGGACGGTGAAGAACCAGGTCTCGAGCATCCTCTCGAAGCTCGGCGTCCGCGACCGTACCCGTGCGGTGCTCCGCGGCATCGAGCTCGGCCAGATCTAAAGACTGTACCGAAAAGTCCCAAGATGGAGTCGGCGACGACGAGCCTCTTCATCGCTCTGGGGGCGCGGGCGTCGGGAGGTCCGGCGCCCGCGAAGGTTCGTCTACGAGCAGGGGCAGCTGTACAGCTCGCCGCCCGTCACGCAGCAGGCGACCGCGCTGCCGGTGCAGGTGAACACGCAGGTTCGCCGGGTGGCGCCGCCGACCTCGACCGATTCCTCGTCGGCCAGGCTGCGCAGGGTTTCCTTCGACAGGTTGAGCTTCAAGGCACGCTTTCTCATCTCTCCCTCTCCTTACCCCGAACGGAGGCGATCCGTTCGCCTCTCTACCAGTAATGTGCACATGGCTCGGCTTTTCGTTCCGATCGATCCTCTCGTCCTCGGCGCGCCCCATCCTCCCTGGACCCGAAAGTCGGTCGCCCTTTCCGCTTCCGCAACGCCGTGCGATGATCTCCCCATGTCCGTTGCCCCGAGGAGACCGCGCCGTTCAATGACCTTCGATTCGAGCTTGTAGATCCCTTCATGCGCCACAAGTACACCTGGCTCGACCCCGAACTGCTCCGCGCGATCATGGCGGGGCTCGATCTGCTGCGCCTGTGGAATCAGTTGGTGCTGGCCGCCGGGGGCGATCCCGAAGAGGCGATGAACTGGATGCGGGAGCTCCAGTCCCAGGGGTATCTTCCCGAAGACCTCGACCTCGAGGAGTTCTTCGAGAGCCTGGAGCAGCAGAACCTGATCGGCCGCGACCAGGAGGGGGGTATGTCGCTCACCTACGGGGGCGAGCGAAAGATCCGGCGGAGCGCGTTCGAGGAGATTTTCGGCGGGCTCGACCGTTCGACCGCGGGTTACCACCCGATCCAGGCCTCCGGCGAGGGAATCGAGCGCCAGCCCGAGACGAAGCCTTGGAGCTTCGGCGACGACCTGAACCTGATCGATTCGGCCCGCTCGCTGCAGAACGCGATGAGGCGGACGAAAGGCGAGCTCGATCTCGCCGAAGAGGATCTCGAGGTCTTCGAAACCGAGCACCTCACCTCCTGCGCCACGATCGTCGCGATCGACGTTAGCCACTCAATGATTCTCTACGGCGAGGACCGGATCACCCCGGCAAAGACCGTGGCGCTCGCCCTCACCGAGCTGATCACCACGAAGTACCCGAAGGATCACCTCGGCGTCCTCCAGTTCGGCGACCGCGCCGAGCCGATGAAGCTCGCCGACCTCCCCTACCTCCAGGCCGGGCCGTACCACACGAACACCCGCGAGGCGCTCCAGCTTGCCCGAGGGATGCTGTCGCGCCAGAAGCAGCCGAACAAGCAGATCTTCCTGATCACCGACGGCAAGCCCTCGGCGATCACCGAAGGGGATCACGTCTACAAGAATCCCTTCGGCCTCGACATGCGGATCGTCAACCTCACCTTGAAAGAGGCCGACATCTGCAGGCGCCAGAAAATCGTCATCACGACCTTCATGCTCGCGACCGATCCGATGCTCACCGACTTCGTCGAGAAGCTCACGCAGATCAACCGCGGCCGCGCCTACTTCGCCTCCCCGTACAACCTTGGGGAGTTCCTGCTCGCCGACTACATTCGCAATCGGCGCAAGCGGGTTCGGTAACAACTCCTTCTCGGCAACCTTTTCCGCGGGGTAGCAACTCATTCCGCTGGACGCCTTGTGCGTTGCGGCACCGGCGGACGATCTCGCCTGGCATGCGCACTGCGTTTTCCTCTTCGCGAAACGCCCGACGGTGGGCGAGGAGGAACGACGCCATGCCTCAAGGAGCTTGGAACAGTAAGGACGAGCGGCAATACGACCACGTCAAGGAAAGCGAGCTCGATCGCGGTCGGAGCAACGATCGGGCGGAAGAGATCGCGGCCCGAACCGTCAATAAACAGCGGCGGACCGAGGGCCGGACAAAGAGCAAGACCAGCCGCGCAACGGGCAATCCAAACGGCCGGCTGGAGGACCTCACGGTCATCGAGCTGCGCAACCGGGCGCGCGAGAGGAACATCGCCGGGCGAGGGCGCATGAACAAGAGCGATCTGATCGAGGCGATCCGGAAGCATCGGTAGGCGGCGGTTCGAGGGCTCCACGCCGGCGGGCTCGTGGCGCATGGCATGTGGCATGGGCTTTGCCCTATCCAGGTAGTGTCGCGGAGCAAGCCTTACGGTGCGCCGAGCGGCTGCACTCCAACGATCCGGCAGTCCTCCGAGATGAACTCCCAGTCATGCCGGGTCGCCACGTCCCCGGTGCCGCAGCCAGCCTGCGGCACCGCTTTTTCTCAAAGGAGCGAGACCATGAATCAGACCTGGGCGACCGGCAAGTGGAACGAGATGAAGGGCAAGGTCAAGGAACAGTGGGGCGAGCTGACCAACGACCAGCTGGACAAGATCGAGGGGCAACGCGACCAGTTGGTCGGTCTGATCCAGCAGAAGTACGGCAAGGCCCGCGAAGAGGCTGAGCGCGAGGTCTCCGCCTGGGAAGAGCGGAACCAGACCGCCTAGCCGCTTCCGAAGTAACCTTCTCCCTCCGTCGGGCGGCCGTTCGAAACGGCCGCCCGGTTTCGTTTTGGCTCTCCCCCCTCCCCGGGTGCCCTCGCCGCGCAAGAATTCGATAGCGACGGCCCTTGTCGCGCGATACGCTCGCTCCTTGATATGCTGTAACAACATGTCGCCCAGGAGAGCTCCCATGCCGAGCCGCCGCGCCCTTCTGCCGTTCGTCGCCGTCCTCCTGCTTTGCGCGACCTCTTGGACCGCGCCGCCGGCCTCCGCCCTCGAGGTCGCCCGCCGCACCTCGTTCGCCCTAGGCGACGACGCCTGCGACGACGTCGCGCCGAAGATCGCCGCGCAGCCCGACGGCTCGTTCCTCGCGGTCTGGCAGCGCTGCTATTTCCCTACTCTCCTTCGCGCGCAGCGGCTCGACGCTCTCGGCCGCAAGCTCGGAGCGCCGATCGACCTCGGCGAAGGGTTGCTTCCCCAGGTCGTACCCCTTCCCGATCGCGGCTTCGCCCTCGCCTACCTGCTCGAAGACCGGGAACGGGGGCTGTTCACCGTGCACGCGCGGCGGCTCGCCTCGACGGGGCTCCCGCTGGGCGCCGCGGTCCGGCTTGATGAGACGACCGAGAGCACGAGGGTCGACTACAGCGCCCCCCGGCTGAGCGTGGCGCCTGACGGCCGGCTGTTCGCCGCCTGGCGCTACGTCTTCCTCACGCCGATTCCGATCCCGATCAGCCAGCTCCTGGCCGCTGGCCGCTTGCTCGATGCGAACGCCCAGCCGGCCGGTTCGTCGTTCGAGCTCGGCTACGCGGGCCTCCTCGACGATCTCGACGTTTCGTTCGACGAGGAGGGGCGCGCGATCGCCGTCCTCGCGCTCGGCAACGTCGCGGCCCGCCGTTTCGATGCCTCGGGAATTCAGGTCGGCAGTGCCGTCGACGTGAGCGGCGGCGGCCTTTTCGCGGCCAATCCCCGGTTGGCACCCCGGCGCGGCGGCGGCTGGTGGATGGTGTGGGAGGAGAGCGAGGGAGGGCAGTCGGTCGTCACCAAGACTTTCCTGCGCGCCCTCGGACCGGATGGCGGGCTCGCGGGTCCGCGAATCGACGTCGGGCTGATCGGCAACTTCGCCGAACCGGTCGTCGCGCTCGATCCGGACGCCCTCGTTCTGGTCGCCGGACGAGCCGCCGATGGAAGCGTTACGACGCGGCTGTTCGAACCGAGCGGCGCCGCCGCCTCGAACCTCCTGCGCACCGCGGGTCCCGATCCGCGTCCGCTCGGGCGCGTCGACCTGGCGCCGGCCTCCCCGTCCGGCTTCACCGCGATCTGGGAGGGAGACGTCGACTACTATCCGCCGCCTCCGGTCGCGCAGGCGGGATGGGACCTCCGCGGCGCGACGCTCGCCGCGTCCTGTCCGAACCCCGCCGCGCTCTGCGCTCGCCTCGGCGACGTGCAGTCCCCCGTTCAAGCCCAAGTGGAGGTCCGGTGGAAGCTCGGCGCGCTCGCCGGGACCGGTCGCGGCCTCCGGCTCGGCAGGCATCTCCTCTTCGCGCTCGAGAACCCGGGGCGGTTCGACGTCGCCGTCGACCTTCTTGGGGGTGCGATCGACTGGGCGGCCACCACCAACGCCGAGGTCGAGATCCGCTGGACCGAGGGGGGGGCGACGCTCGTCGCCCAGAAACCGCGCGGCCCGTTCCGGAGCGGTCATCTCGCATTGCCTGCCCCGACGAGCGCGCCGCTCCCCGCGGCCGCGGTGACGGACGCGATCCTCCCGGAGGCCCCACCGCCGACGGGGACCTGCGCTCCTTCGGCGACCTCCGGGTGCCTGTTCGACGGGCGGTTCCGAGTCTCCGCCTTCTCCACCGGGGCCGACGGCGTCGAGCGCGCGGCCCAGGTGCTTGCCTACGCCGATCGCCAGGTCTACTTCGATCTGCCCGGCGCGGCCGGCGGCGCCGCGCTTTCCGTCGTGGACGGACGGTCGAAGAACGGCAAGATCTGGGTCTACGTCGGCGGCCTCAGCGACGCCTCGTTCCACGTCGAGGTGACCGACGTGACCACGGGCGCTTCGCGGACCTATTCGAACGCGGCCGGCCAGCGCCAAAGCCGCGCCGACCGGCAGGCGTTCTGAGACCCATAGCCGAGATGGCGGTCGAGACGGAGCTGGCCCCCTTCCAACGGCGATTGCGCCTTTCCTCCAAAAGTCCATTCTGAGGAGGTTTCGATGCGCTCGATCCTTGGGCTTGCCACGATCCTGTTAGGTGCCGCCAGCCTCGCCCCCGCCGCGCTCCCCGCGCAAGACTTCTCGATCGGCACCTTCGCGGCCGGATCGGTCGACTGCGACGACATCGCGCCGGACGTCGCCGTTTCGCGGGGCGGCAGTTTTCTGCTCGTATGGAACCGCGTCTGCGAGGGGTTCGAAACGCGGCTCGTCGGTCAGCTCTACGACGCCGAGGTCCGACCGATCGGAGCGGAGCTCGACCTCGGGACGGGCCGGTCGCCCGCTCTCATCGCCCTTCCCGACGGCGGCTTCGCGATCGCTTGGACCCGTTCGCGGTCCGCCTTCAGCTCCGACCTCGAGCTCGTCCGCCTCGACGCCCGGGGGTGGCAGCTCGGTTCGCCGAGGTCCGTCGACGCAGGCGAGACCGACCCGAGCAAGAAGCTTCGGCACCGGCTCGCGGTCAGCGGTGAGGGGAATTTCGCGATCACCTGGATCCGAGAGCTGCAGCAGCCGTACCGCCAGGAAATCATGCTCCGGCGATTCAACGCCGACCTCACGCCGGCCTCCGCACCGATTCCGCTCGAGGATCTCCCGAATGCCTTCGAGGCGCCCGATCTCGCGTTCGACCATCGCGGCGATCTGCTGGTCGTTTGGGCTCGCAGCGTCGCCGAATTCCCCTACGCCTTTACGCCGATCTTCGGCCGTCGCTATCCGGCCGACGGCTCGCCCGCAGGCCCGCCGTTCCTCATCACCGTGCCCGGCTTCGGCGACAATCTCAACCCCCGCCTGATCGGCGGGAGCCCGTATGGCGGATGGTCGCTCACCTGGGAGCGCAGACTCGGCTTCGAGGTGGGCTCGGTCTTCGCCCACCTTCCCGCGCAGGGCGTGGAAAGCGGCCAGATTTCGGGCACCTACGTCGGCGGCGCTCCCCGGCTCGACAGCACCGCGGTAAACCTGGGGCTCGACCCGGGAGGCAACGTCCTGGTGCTCGTCCAACCGCTCGAAGCCCCTCTCGTCGCCCGACGGTTCGATCCCAACGGCGCCGCCCTCACCGAACCGTTCGAGGTGGCGCCGAAACCGGTGTGGGTGTTCGACGCTCCAGCGATCTCTCGTTCCTCCACCGGCACCCTCGTCGCGGCCTGGACGAAGGCAGAGCGAGTGAACGAAGAAAGCGACCTCCCGGACCCGGAGGAAATGGACATCAGCGGACGGACGTTCCGTCCGAGCTGCCCCGTGTCGCAACACGCCGCGTGCCTTCTCGGGGACCAGATCGGCGTCGAGATTTCGCGCACCGGCGCCGGCGGCTCGATCGAGCACGCGCGGCCGATCGTCCTGGACGCCACGGGCGCGCTCTTCGCGTTCGGCGCGCGGGCACCCGAGGTGGCGGTTCGGTTGCGGTTCGGGGGTGAGCCCAACCTGGACCTGACCTACGCGGCGGCCACCAGCGTGGGCATCACGATCCGGCTGATCGATCGCGCGACCGGCGCGACCGCCACGGCCACGAAACCGCCCGGGGCCTTCGCGAGCGGCCGGCTCGGAATCGCTAGCAACGCGGCACGCACGGCGGCGACCGCCGAGACCGAGCCGCTCGCCGAAAGCCCCGCGGCCGCGGCGATGGCTTTGCCGATCGACCTCTTCGGCGGTCGCTTCCGCGTCGACGTCAACTGGACACTGCCGGACGGGACGAAACAGAAGTCTCGCGGCGCTCTGTTCGACGACAAGCGGGCGACGTTTCGATTCGACGAACGCTACGGCGGCCTCGGCCTCGTCGTCGGGCTGGTCGACGGACGCACGAGCAACGGCAAGTTCTGGGTCTCCTTGAGCGGGCTCTCGGACGCGGCCTATCGGGTCAAGGTCACCGACACCCAAACCGGAAAAATCAAGGTCTACCACCAGCTCGCGGGCCACCCCACCACTCGGATCGACCGGCAGGCTTTCTAAGGAGAAGGATCGTTGCAGCCCCGTTCGGCCGCCCGACTGTCGTTGCTCGCCGGGCTGCTCCTCCTGCCCCAGGCGACTCCGGCCCAGTCGTGGACCGGAGTCGGCCGGCTTTCGGGGCAGGTATCCGACGCCGGCTCCCGTCCGATCGAGAAGGCCCGCGTCGCGCTCCACTTCGAGCGCCCTGACGGTCCCGGACCGACGACCGAGAGCGACGCGCGCGGCCGCTGGTCCGCGCTCGGCCTCGGCGCCGGGACCTGGTTTGCGACGGTGGACGCGGAGGGATACCTTCGCGCCGAGGGGCAAGCCCAGGTGCCGGAGGAC
Source organism: Thermoanaerobaculia bacterium (assembly GCA_044226625.1). Lineage (GTDB taxonomy): Bacteria > Acidobacteriota > Thermoanaerobaculia > Multivoradales > UBA5704 > DASYKS01. Next base: position 22,319 of record JBGAGQ010000023.1, on the reverse strand, counting down.
GGGCCCGGGCCGCAGCTTCACTTCGAGCTCCGCCCGCTTGCCTCGATCGCGGCCGGGGCGCACGAGACCGATCGGTCGGTCGTGCGCGGCTGGATCGACGAGGGAAACCGGAGACTCGCCGAAGGGAAGCGGGCGGAGGCGCGTGCCTTGTGGCAGCGCGCCCTGCCGGAGCTGCCGCCGGACGGCCAAGCTCCCGTCCTGCGCGCGATCGCCCGCGCCTGGTTCGAAGAGGGGAACCGCGCCGAGGCGATCGCCGCCCTCGAACGAGCGATCGCGGCCGACCGTAACGACGCGGAGTCGGCCCGCCTGCTGGAGCTATTGATGGCGGACGCCGCGGGCGGCGGATCCGAATCCGGCCCCGAAGCCGCTCCAGCGTCCCCTCCAGCGACCCCGAACCGCGAAGCCGCGCCCGTCCTCACGGTAGCGAGCCCGCATCGCACCGGGATCATCACCGCCCGCCTCGCCGAGAGGAGCCCTCGATCCGACCTCTCGGAGCTCGCCCGCCGTACCGGAATCGCACGCAAGGAGCTGGACGCCGATCCGAACCGCGGGCGCTACGACCTCGCGCGGGAGAGCTTCAGCTTCGTCGTGCCGGAAAGCTATTCACCGAGCGTCGCGCACGGCTTGATCATCTGGGTGAGCCCGAGCCCGATCGGCGGCGCCTCGCGCCCCGACCTTCTCGCGGACATGGCGCGCCGCCGGCTGATCTGGGTCGGCGCCAACGACGCCGGCAACGAGCGCCCGCGCTGGTACCGCTTCGCGCTCGCGCTCGACGCCGCGCACGCCGCTGCGAAGCTCTACACGATCGATCCGGAGCGGATCTACATCGCCGGCTACTCGGGAGGCGGCCGGGTCTCGAGCGTCCTTTCGGTCGCCTATCCGGAGGTCTTTCGAGGTGGTTTGATGATGGTCGGATGCGACTGGTTTCGACCGCTGCCGATCCCCGACCGGCCGGGGACCAATTGGCCCGCGCTCTATCCCAAGCCGGCGAAGCACGACCTCGACCTCGCCAAGAGCCGCAATCGCTACGTCTTCCTCACCGCCGAGCGCGATTTCAATCGGGTCCAGACCCGCGAGGTTCTCCACGCCTTCGAGCGAGAAGGGTTCGCCCACACGGCGTACGTCGAGGTGCCGGGGATCGGCCATTATGGGCCGGTGCCCACGCCGTATTGGTCGCGGGCGTTCGACGCGCTCGATCCGGCGGGGGCGGCGTTCGCCGCCGCGTCGGCGGTCCGGTGACCCACTGAGGGATTGGAGCTCAAAAGAGTCCGAAGAAAGGGTGTCATGCCGTCCGAAGAGATGTCGATCGAAGAGAGACTCCAACGCGGCGGCATCGAGCCGCCGGCGAGCCGGCGTGTGACGCCTCCGAGGGCGCTTCCCCTCCATAGCGCAACGGCGGGCGCGCTGCGCCGCGCTCTCACCCTCTCGATGACGCTCGCCGCTTGGCCCGCCTTCGGCGTCGACATCGACCGGATCGCCCCGCTCTCGGCCGGCGATCCGGCGCCCTGCGCCGACCGGGCTCCCGACGTCGCGGTCCAGCCGGGCGGCTCGTTCCTCCTGATCTGGCAGCGGAGCGGCTGTCCGAACGGGGCGACGCGCAGGATCCGCGCCCAGCGTTTCGACGCCGTGGGACGGCCGGCAGCCCCCGCCATCGAGCTCTGGGACGGAGCTCAGCCGCGGACCGTTCCCTTGCCCGATGGTGGGTTCGCGGCGGTCTCCGAATTCGAGTCGTCCCTGCGCCCCCAAGGTCCCGCGGGGATCGGTCTCCACCGGCTCGACGCGTTCGGGCGGCCGAAGGGAGGAGCGACCGTCGTCGCGATCGACCCCAACGACCTCAACCCCAATACCCAACCCCGCCTCGCCGTCGCGCCCAACGGTTCGGTGATCGTGGTCTGGCGGGATTCCGCGGGGATCCCGCGCGGCCGGTTCTTCGATGTGGCGTTCCGCCCCTTGACCGACGCCCTCGCCCTATCGCCGCTCGCCGCGCCTCCGTTCGGCGAAACCGATCCGGACGTCGCGATCCAGAGCGACGGCACGGCGCTCGCGGTCTGGGCACACTTCGTCGACACGAACGAGTACCAGGTCGTCGGCCGTCGATTCAGCTCCAGCGGCGTCGCGCTGTCGCCGGCGTTTCCGATCAGCCGGTCCGAGCGGTTTCGGATCAACGTCGAGCCGCGGGTCGTACGGCGCGGCGCCGACGGCTGGTGGGTGGGGTGGAAAAGCCAGCAGGGGCTTCCCGCCGGCCCACCGCCGATCTCCGAGGTCCGGATCGAACGCCTGGCAACGAACGGTGCCTCGATGGGAAGCGAACAGCCCTTCGTCGATTCCGACGCGATCGAATCTTTCGCGCTCGGCGGGGAGGCCGCGGGCAATCTGCTGGTGCTGGTCGGCGAAAAATCCGGAGCGGTCGCTGGCCGGTGGTTCGATTCCGCCGGCCTGCCGGCTTCGGACCGCGTCCGGCTCTCCGGGCCCGCTCCGCAGACGGCCGCTCTCCCCGCGTTGCCCGATCGATCGTCCGGCGCGATCCCGGCGACCTGGTCCCTAACCTCCGCAGGGGTCGCAGGCACGGACCTCTCCGGGTCGCTTCTGTCGCCCCCATGCATCGGGGGGCCCAGCGCAGCGTGTCTAGGCCTGGGCGGGCGCTACCGGGTGGAGGTCGTCTGGCGATCGGCCGCTGGCAGCGGCACGGCGAAGGCGCTGCCGCTTTCGGGCAACGTCGCGACGTTCGGAATCAGGAACACGGCCGACCACGACGTCACGGTGCTTCTCGCCGGCCCCGGGGGGAAGAACCTTACCTTCGCCGCGACCACCAACCTCGCGCTCGAGATTCGGGTCACCGACCGGACGAGCGGAATGCTGCGCACCTTCGCCAAAGCCGCGGGACGCTTCGAGAGCCGGCGGATCGTGAACGCCCTGCCGACCGCCGCGCTCGACGGTGGGTTCCCTCCTCCGGTCGCGGGCGAGCGGGAGGCGACCGCCGAGGTTTTCTCCGCGATCGACCCGGTCCCCCCTGTCGCGACGGTGGGTGAAGCGTGCGTCCCGACCAGCGGCGCGCTCTGCCTGCTCGGCGGCCGATTCCGGGCCGAGCTACTGGCGGAGCAGGATCCCCGGCCGACCTCGGCCCTCTCGCGCACCGACAGGAGCGGCGGGTTGGCTCTCGGCAGGGCTCCCGAGTCTCCCGTCGTCCTCCTATCGATGGTCGACGGCCGGGCGACGAACGGCAAGTTCTGGGTCCAGCTGGGCGGTCTCGCCTCGGGTGCCTACAAAGTGAAGATCACCGACTTAACGAACGGGGCGGTGAGGCTCTATTCGAACCCCGTCGGCCGGCTCGAGAGCCGGTTAGATCGGACCGCTTTCTAATCGCCGTTCTTAGGAACATGGAATGAACCCCTCATGCGCACGTTCCGCAACAGATCGCTTTCGAACGCCCTCGTTTTCCTGAGCGCCGCCTCGCTTTTCGCATCACCCGCCGACGCGGCGGGAGTCGACCGCATCTTCTCCTTCGGGGCCGGCAATCCCGCAAGCCTCCGAGACTACGGTCCGGCTATCGCCATCCAGCCGGGAGGCTCTTTTCTTCTGGCGTCGCAGGCCACCAGTTGCGTCGGGTGCGATTCGGTCCGTACGCAGCGATTCGATGCCGCGGGCCGACCGATCGCCCCATCCAACTCGCTCTGGCAAGGCGGTCACCTCGGGTTGGCGGCTTTGCCGGACGGAGGATTCGTCGCTGTCACGGCGTTCGACCTTTCGCTGCGCTCTCCCGACGTTCTTTCAGGAATCGGCCTCCACCGGCTCAACGCGTTCGGCCGCCCCATCGGCGATCCCATCGTCGTCGCGATCGACACGAGCTTCGTTACCCTCAACCTCGATCCCCGGATCGCCGTCTCTCCCACCGGCACGGTCGCTGTCGTCTGGGACGACACGACCCAGTTCACGACTGCCGAAGGCCTCAAGGGCAGCTTCTACGACGCCAACCTGCGACCGATCGCGGAAAGCGTTGAGTTGTCGGTGCCCGAGATCCCAGTCGGCGGCGAATACCGTCCCGAGGTCGCCTTCGCCACGGACGGCACGGCGCTCGTCACTTGGATGCGTTTCGTCGGGCCGTTCGCGTCGCAGATGTTCGGACGACGCTTCGATTCGACCGGCCATCCCCTGTCGGAGCCCTTTCCGATCAGCGTAGCCGAACCGAATCGAGAGCAGGACCAGCCCCGCCTCGTGGCTCGACCCGAGGGCGGTTGGTGGGCGATCTGGTCGGTCCGGGGCTTTTCCCCTCCGCCGATCCGCACGCCTCTCGCCGCGATAGGTGAAGTTCGTCTGGTTCGGCTCGACGCCGACGGGAAGCCGGTCGGCAGCGAGCAGGCGGTGGCCGACCTCGACCCGTTCGCGCCTTTTTCCGCCGCGGTCGACGGGAGAGGTCGACTTCTCGTGGCTGGAATCAACGGCAATGCGATCGTCGGTCGACTCTTCGATCGCGACGGCAACGCGGTCTCCGAACGGATTCCCCTCTCTGATGGCTCGGCCGCATTCGATCCGGTCCTCGGCCAAAGTCTCCCCACCGGTTTCCTGGCCTCTTGGGCCCTATCGCCGCAGCAGTCGCCGACGCCTCTTACCGGAACGTATGTCGCCCCCACCTGTCTCGAAGGCAAGAGCGCCGTCTGCCTCGGTGCCGACGGACGGTACGCGGTCGAGGCCGCCTGGCGAAATGGCTCACAGAGCGGCACCGCGAAACCGTTGCCGCTCGCCGGCAACGCCGCGACGTTTGGTCTTCGTAACGTCGCCGATCACGAGGTCACCGTGATCCTCTCCGGCCCCGGCGCGCGCGATCTGACCTTCGCGGCCACCACCGGCGCGGAGCTCGAAATCCGTGTGACGGACAAGACGACCGGGAGGGTGGGCACGTTCACCAAACCGGCTGGGCGGTTCGCCAGTCAACGCTTCCTCGACGCCATACCGAGCGCCTCGTCCGCTTTCGGAGAGGCTTCCCCATCCGCCGCCGAAGGTGCGGCGACGCCCGCCATCGCCCCGGCGCTGGGCGAGCCTTGCGTCCCCACGAGCCGCGCGCTCTGCCTGCTCGGCGGGCGGTTCCGCGCCGAGCTGCTCGCCGGAGCGAACCCGCGTCCGGCGCTCGCGATCCTCCGCACCGATCGAAGCGGCACGTTTGCCTTCCCGAGTGCGGCGGAAACGCCTCTCGTCGTCTTGACGATGACGGACGGCCGCGCGGCGAACGGCAAGTTCTGGGTCTATCTGGGCGGCCTCTCGCGCGCGGCCTACAAGGTGAAGATCACCGACCTGTCGACCGGGGCGGAGAAGGTCTACTCGAACCCCGTCGGCCGGCTGGAGAGCCGCGCCGATCGAGCCGCTTTCTGACCGTTTCTCGAACCCACGGTAAAGGATCACCATGCGCACATCTCGCCTCAAATGGCTTTCGGCCTCCCTCAGCTTCCTGATCGCCGCCTCGTTCTTTGCCGCGCCCCTCGGCGCGGCGGAGATCGAACGACTCTTTTCCTTCACCGCGGGGAGGTCCGCGCACGTCTACGACCTCGATCCGGATCTCGCGGTCCAGCCAGGAGGCTCGTACCTCCTAACTTCGAAAGGCGCGACCTGCTTCGGTTGCAATGTAGGGCTCGCCCAGAGGTTCGACGCCGCGGGCCGGCCCCTCGCTCCGGCCAATTCGCTCGGGCACTTGGTCCAACTAAAGACCGCGGCGCTTCCGGACGGCGGATTCGTCGCCCTCGGTTGGTTCGATTTTTCCCTCACGCCCCAGGGAGTCGGCCTGCATCGTCTCGACGGGCTCGGTCGGCAAGTCGGCGCGACGATCGCCGTCGCTTACGACACGAGCTCCTTCACCCTCAATCTCCAGCCGCGCGTCGCCGTCTCCTCCGCCGGAGCTGTCGCGGTCGTCTGGCTCGACCCGACTCCTTCCACGGACTTTCAGGGCAAACTCAAAGCCAGCTTCTATGACGCCAACCTGCGCCCCATCGCCGAGGGAGTTCATCTGTCGAGCCCCGAGAGCCAAGTCGGCGAATTCGATCCCGAGGTTGCCTTCGCCCCGGACGGCACGGCGTTGGTTGCCTGGCGACGATATCTCTCGCCGTCGCAAACCCAGATTTTCGGCCGCAGGTTCGCCGTCACCGGGCAACCGCTTTCCGAGCCTTTTCCGATCAGCACCCTGGAGCCGAGCCACGGCGACTTCTCGCCCCGCTTGATCGCTCGTCCCGGGGGCGGCTGGTGGGCGGTCTGGTCGCACAGGATTCTTACTCCGACGTTTCGCGCGCCTCTTCTCGCGACGGAGGAGATTCGCTTCGTTCGACTGGACGGAGACGGCAGACCCGTCGGTACCGAGAGGCCGGTGCCCGACCTCCATGCGGCCTTTCCGTTTTCCGCCGCCGTCGATCAAGCGGGCCGGCTCCTCGTCCTGGGAAGCCGCAACGAGTTGGCCGTGGGACGGATGTTCGACCACGAAGGGAACGAGAGCTCGAACCTGATCGAAATCTCGGGGACCGCGACCGTACGCGACCCGACGCTCACCAGTGGCCGCACCGCCGGATTCCTTGCCGCGTGGGCCGGCTCCCTTCCCCAATCCGGCTTTCACCTGGCCGGTTCCCTCGTCGCCCCTACCTGTCTCGAAGGGAAGAACGCCGCCTGCCTCGGTCCCGACGGACGATTCGCCGTCGAGGTCGCCTGGCGAAACGGCTCACAGAGCGGCACCGCGAAACCTTTGCCGCTCGCCGGCAACGCCGCGACGTTCGGCCTGCGCAACGTCGCCGACCACGAGGTCACCGTGATCCTCGGAGGCTCCGGCGCGCGCGATCTGACCTTCGCGGCCACCACCGGCGCGGAGCTCGAAATCCGTGTGACGGACAAGACGACCGGGATGGTGAGCACGTTCACCAAACCGGCTGGGCGGTTTGCCAGTCAGCGCTTCCTCGACGCATTACCAAGCGCCTCGTCGGCTTTCGGAGAAGCTCTCCCGTCCGCCGCCGAAACCGCCGCGACGCCCGCGATCGCCCCGGTGATCGGCGAACTTTGCGTCCCCACGAGCCGCGCGCTCTGCCTGCTCGGCGGGCGGTTCCGCGCCGAGTTGCTCGCCGGAGCGAACCCGCGTCCGGCGCTCGCCATCCTCCGCACCGATCGAAGCGGTACGTTCGCTTTCCCGAGCGCGGCGGAAACGCCTCTCGTCGTCCTGACGATGAAGGACGGCCGCGCGGCGAACGGCAAGTTCTGGGTCTATCTGGGCGGCCTCTCGCGCGCGGCCTACAAGGTGAAGATCACCGACCTGTCGACCGGGGCGGAGAAGGTCTATTCGAACCCCGTCGGCCGGCTGGAGAGCCGGGCGGATCGGACCGCTTTCTGACCGCTGTCTCGAGCCCCATGGAAAAGGATTCGGTATGCGCACATCTCGCCACGGATCGCTTTTGGCCATCTTCGCTTTCCTGATCACCACATCGCTCTGCGCGTCGCCCGCGCTCGACGCCCAGCTCGACCGGGTCGGCTCGTTCACGGCGGGAGATCCGGCACCTTGCTATGAGACGACTCCGGAGATCGCCGCTCAGCCCGGGGGCTCCTTTCTGCTCCTCTGGTCGGGTGGCGGCTGCGCCGGCACAACCACGGGCTTCCACCGAGCTCTCCGGTTCGACGCCGCGGGGCGGCGGCTGGGAGGGGAGGTCGAGCATCCGTTAGGGTCCGAGGCCAACCTGGTCGCTCTTCCCGACGGGGGATTCCTCGCCGTATCGGCTCGCGAGCCGATCGACAGTCCGGCATCGCTCCAAACCGCGATCCGGCTGCATCGCCTCGATGCCTTGGGGCGTCCGGTCGGCGCGCCGGTTCAGGTCGCCTTCGACTACGACGAGTTCGCCTACAGCTCCGATCCGCGCTTGGCGGTGGCGCCGAACGGCAACGTGGCGGTCGTCTGGTATTCGTCGAATGTCAGCTTTCCGGGCTTCTTCTTCGTGATGGGCCGCTTCTACGATTCGACCCTCACCCCGTTTACCGACGCCTTTCCTCTGGCAGCCATCGAGACGGGGTTCCAGGCCACGCCCGACATCGCTTTCGCCGCCGACTCGACCGCGCTCGCGGTTTGGTCGCAGTCCTCCGATTTCACCACCTACGGCGGGATCTACGGGCGCCGATTCAACACCGCTGGCCACCCGACGTCCGAGGCCTTTCCAATCAGCCCGCAGCAGGCTGGTCAACAGAAGGTCGACGTACGGGTCGTCTCTCGAGCCTCCGGCGGCTGGTGGGCCGCATGGACCAGCCTTGGGGCGACCGACCAGCCGGGGGAGACTCGGATCGTCCGTCTGGGACCGGACGGCTTGCCCGTGGTGGCGGAGCAGTCCCTCGGGGTACCACGATCGAATCAGAGCCGCCCCGCGATCGGGACCGACAGCGCGGACCGGGCCCTGCTTCTCGGTCGGAGCCCCGACGGCAAGATCGTCGGCCGCCTGTTCGATGGCACGGGCCTTTCCGCGACCGCGCCGTTCCCGCTCTCGGAGGGGAGCCTGTCGTTCGTGAGCGCCACGCTCCCGGATCGCGGCGCGACCAGCTTCCAAGTGGCTTGGTCCGGCTTCGATCCGTCGGTGCCGGGCAGCGCGGATCTGTTCGGCGCGATCTTCACCATCCCCTGCCTCCCGGGCGGCAACGCCGCCTGCCTCGGTCCCGACGGACGGTACGCCGTCGAGATCGCCTGGCGAAACGGCTCGCAGAGCGGCACCGCAAAGCCTCTGCCGCTCGCGGGAAACGTCGCGACGTTCGGTCTGCGCAACGTCGCCGATCACGAAGTCGCCGTGCTTCTCTCCGGCCCCGGCGCGCGCGATCTGACGTTCTCCGCCACGACGGGCGCCGCGCTCGACATTCGCGTGACGGACAAGACGACCGGGATGGTGCGCACGTTCGCCAAGCCGGCCGGGCGGTTCGCGAGCCAGCGCTTCCTCGGCGCGTTGCCGAGCATTTCGGCCACTTTTGGAGAACCTCTTGGATCCGCTGCCGATAGCGCGGCGGCGCCCGCGGCCGCCCCGGCGCTCGGCGAGCCTTGCGTCCCCACGAGCCGCGCGCTCTGCCTGCTCGGCGGCCGGTTCCGCGCCGAGCTGCTCGCCGGAGCAAACCCGCGTCCGGCGCTCGCCATCCTCCGTACGGATCGAAGCGGCATGTTCGCCTTTCCGAGCGCTCCGGAGATCCCCCTCGTCGTGCTGACGATGACGGACGGCCGCGCGGCGAACGGCAAGTTCTGGGTTTATCTGGGCGGCCTCGCGCCGAAGGGATATAAGGTCAAGGTCACCGACCTCGAAACCGGCCAGACGAAGCTCTACGCCAATCCTTCTGGACGGATCGACAGCCGCGCGGATCGAACCGCGTTCTGAATCCGCGGACCGCGCGGTTAAGAGCCATCCAGGCGCCGATCTAGGAACGTTTCGAAACTGTCGTCCGTTCGACGCCGTCGGCCGGCGGCTCGGGCTCGAGGTGCGGCTCATCGCCGATGCGCAGCGAAAGGCGCAGCCGGAGAAATGCAGTAAGAAGTTCTTCCGAGGGAAGAGGGTGCCCCCAGGCGGAGGGCCCCCTCTTTCGTTCCCCGGCTTACTCGATCGAGAAGCCCATCAGCTCGACCGGGGTGTTGCCGCCCCCTTCCGGATCGACGACGAACGGCGTTCCCACGTCGGCGAGGCAATCGCTGGAGTTCGAGTTCGGCTGCGCGCTGGCGAACGTGCACCCGCGGAGCAACGACACGGTACCGCTGGTCCAGCCCATCGCGGCCAGCGGCACCGAACACTCGACCCCGGAATCGCGGGTGTCGGACGGGCAGCTGAACAGGATGTCCGGCGAGGTCACGTTGTCACTCGCCGCGCAGCTCGTTCCGGTGGGAACCGGGATCTGCTCCGTCGCGCTCGCGCAGGTCGAGGTGCTCGGAATCGCCGCAGCTGAAGTACCGCGTCTGGGTAAGAGTTACCGGGTCGTTTGCAAGAGTGAAACAGAGGGCTGCGTCGACGTTGCCGTTTTGATTCACGTCGACCAGCCAGCAACCATCTTGCGTGTTCGCACCGGGCCGGGCGAAGTAAGCCAAGAACGGTGAATTCGACACAGACCGGGCGAAGAGGTAGAGCCCCCTCGTTGGTGGGGTATTTTTCCCGGTCCCGGACCGGAGACCTTCGGCGGGGGAGCCGCTTAGCGACTGAACGTGTCGCAGTCGTTCGGGTCACCCGACTGGAGACCGCGGCGGAGCCACTCGGTGCGCTGCCGGGCCGTCCCATGGGTGAAGCTCTCGGGGACCACGTAGCCCTGCGTCCGCTTCTGAATCTCGTCGTCGCCGATCGATTGAGCGGCGGTCAGGCCCGATTCGAAATCGCCCGGTTCGATCATCTGCTCGTCGCGGTCGGCGTGGTACGCCCAAACTCCGGCCAGGCAGTCGGCCTGCAGCTCCATCTTGACCGACAGCTCGTTCGACTGCGACTCGTTCCAGGCGCGCTGCTGCGCCTCGCGGACCTGCTGGTCGATCCCAAGCAGGTTCTGGACGTGATGGCCGATCTCGTGCGCGACCACGTACGCCGCGGCGAATTCACCCGGGGCGCCGAAGCGTTGCGCGAGCTCGTCGAAGAAGGCCGTGTCGAGGTAGACCTTCTGGTCGGCCGGGCAATAGAACGGTCCGACCGCCGACGAGGCCATGCCGCACTGCGAACCGATCGAGCCGGAGTAGCGAACCAACCGCGGCTGTTCGTAGGGCGTCTGGGTGTTCGCGAGGAGCTTCGTCCAGACGTCCTCCGTGCTCGCGAGCACGGTGCGCACGAACTTGCCCTCCTGGTCGTCCGGAGGCGGCGTACCGCCATCGCCCACCGGCGCCGTCTGACCCGAGCCGCCCTGGACCTCTTCGATCGTCTGCAGGAGCTGCAGCGGGTTCCTGCCCGTGACCAGGGCGAAGATGATCACCAGGACGATGCCGCCGCATCCGATGCCCAATCCGCGCCGCCCGCCCCCGCCACTACCGCGGACGTCCTCGACGTTCGTGCTCTCTCGCCGGCCTTCCCATCTCATGACGCGGAATTCTAGCCTGAACCCGGGGAACCGGCGCCACGCTTTCGCGATCCATTCGTCTCTTGGATGACCTCGCGCGAGCGAAAAGGGCGCCGAGGGCGGCCCACGAGAACTCCCAAGCCGCCTCCAACGAGGACACTCCCCGCGCTCCGAGGCTAGAATCCGCTCGATCCTTTCGGAAAGGCCACGTCATGAATCCCAGATTCGCCTTGCTGCTCGCCCCGCTCCTGCTCGCCGCTTGCGGCGGTCCCGCCCCTTCGAAAGGGGGCGCGGAGCGAGGCGCGGCTGCCCCGCAACCCTCGATCGACGCCTGCGATCTTTTCCCCCAGGACGAGGCGACGACGATCGCGGGCGGGTACGTCTCGGGGATGAGCAGCACGCTCGAGGACGCCAAGGGGCGCGATCCGCTCTCTTGCGCCTATAACGCGGGCTCGACCGAGCAGCCGCGAATCCTGAGCCTTCTGGTGCGCCTGCACGCGAGCCCCGAGCGCGCGGAGCGGACCCTGGCGAGCACCCGCGGCTCGCTCGAAAAGCTGACCCGCGGCGACTTGAAGGACGTGCCGAATCTGGGCGACGGGGCCTTCTGGGCGGGAGGGAGCTTGATGCAGCTCCACGTCCGGAAGGGAGAGAAGCAGCTCCTGATCACCTGCCAGCTCGCCGATCCGGCCACCTCGTTCGCCGGAGCCGAGAAGATCGCCCGCGCCGCGCTCGGCCGGCTCTAACGGCGGATCGCCGCGCCATGTGGTCGGATCGCCCCAGCGAAGCCGTCCGTGCCCGCCGCACGGCCAAGCTCCGGGTGCTCCTGCCGCCGCCGCGCGAGGGCGCGCGCGGGGCGAAAACCCCTTTGCGCGGTCAGGCCACGCCCGAGAGGGTGGCCGAGCTGCTTCGCACCTCGCCCGGTTTCGTCTGGCTGGACGGCGGCGGCGAGGGGCACCGGTTGGCGGTCGAGCCGCTCGCCGAGCTCACCGTCCGCGCGGGCCGGGCCACGGTCTCCTCGGCACAAGGCAAATCCGCCCTTTCGATCCGCGGCTTCGATCTTCTGGAAACCGCGCTCGAAGCCTGGAAGGGCGCCGGGGGGGTGCTGATCGGCTATCTCGGCTACGAGCTCGGCGCCGAGATCGAAAAACTACCTACCCCGCCACGGGACGACCTGTCGCTTCCCGACTTGAAGCTCGCGCTGTTCGACCGCGTGCTGCTCTGGGACGGCAAGGGTTGGGCGCTCGAATCGTCGAACGGCTGGCGCGGCGGCGACCCGATCCGCGACGCCGAGGCGCTGCTCGAACGCGCGGCGGCGATCGCCGTGTCCCCCTTGGCCGCGGTCCCCACTCGGCTCCACGTCGCGAGCCGGCCGACCCGCGACGGCTTCGAGGCGGCGGTCGAGCGGACGGTCGAGCGGATCGCCCGCGGGGAGATCTTCCAAGCGAACCTTTGCCGCCGCCTCGAAGCTCCCTGCTCGGCCGCCGAGGTCTGGCCGCTTTATCGCCGGTTGCGCGCCGCGAGCCCGGCGATCCGCGGCGCGTTTTTCGATCTCGGGGCGGGGCGCGCTCTCCTATCGATCTCCCCCGAGATCTTTCTCTCGGTACGCGGACGAAACGTCGAGACGCGGCCGATCAAGGGGACCCGTCCGCGCGGCAGGACCCCGCACGACGACCGCGCGCTCGCCCGCGAGCTGGTCGAAAGCGCCAAGGACCGGGCGGAGCTCGCGATGATCGTCGACGTCGCGCGGAACGACCTCGGCCGCGTCGCGCAGCCCGGCTCGATCGTGACCCCGGCGCTCGGTGAGCTCGCGACTCTGCCGACCGTCCATCACCTGGTCGCCACCGTGCGGGGCACGCTGCGCGCCGACGTCGGCCCGGCCGACCTGCTGCGCGCGACCTTTCCCGCCGCCTCGATCTCCGGCGCGCCGAAGATCCGCGCCATGACGGTGATCTCGGCCGAGGAGGAGCGCCGGCGCGGCCCGGCGATGGGGGCGTTCGGTTGGATCTCGATGAACGGCGACCTCGAGCTCGCGGTCGCCATCCGCACCGCCGCGTTCGCCCAAGGCAAGATCGCCTACCACGCCGGCTGCGGCATCACCGCGGATTCGACCCCGACGCTCGAACGGGAAGAGAGTGAGGCAAAGGCCGCGGCTTTCCTCCAAGCGATCGGCGGCCTGGAGTTCGATTGAGCGAAACGGCCGAGCTTGCCTGGTGGAACGGCCGGCTCGTCCCCCGGGCCGAGATCAAGATCTCCCCCGACGACGCTGGCTTCCGCTTCGGCGATGGGCTGTTCGAGACCCTGCGGGTGGACGCCGGCGCGGCCCTCGACGTCCCCGCCCACCTCGACCGCCTGTTCGCCTCGCTGCCGCGCATCGCGATGGACCTCCCCGACGGTGCGGACGGACTCGCCCAAGCGATCGCCGAGGTGGCGGCCGACGCCCCGCGCCCGTACGCCCGGCTGCGTCTCACCGTCACCCGCGGAACCTCCACCGAAGGACCGACGCGCCTGATCGAGGCGTTTCCCTACGTTCCCCCCGATCCAGCCCGGCCGCTCCAATTCGTCGTGATCCCGGAGATCCGCGTCGACTCCCGAGGTCCCCTCGCGGGGCTCAAGAGCCTCTCCTACCAGGCCAACCGGCTCGCCCACGCACGAGCCCTCGCCCTCGGCGCGGACGAGGCGATCCTCCTCAACGAGCGCGGCGAGCTGTGCGAGGGCTCGCGCTGCAACTTGGCGCTTCGCATCGGAGGCCGCTGGCTCACGCCGCCACTCTCCACCGGCTGTCTGCCGGGAACGGTGCGGAGAAGGCGGCTCGAACGGGGGGAGATCGAGGAACGGATCCTGACGGTCGCGGATCTCGCTCGGGCGGAGGGGATCGAGGGGATGAACAGCCTGTGGGGTTCGATGGGAGCCGTCATGCTACGATGAGGAATCTAAAATTCTGATCCAATCGGCACGGAGGTCCCATGCGATCCGCCTTCGTCCTCCTCCTCGCGTCGCTTTCGGCATCGTCCGCCTCGGCCACGGCCGGGATGCCAGACGGTTCGCCCCGCCTCGGCAGCGACGACTGCCCCGCCTCGGCCGCCCTCTCGTGCCTGTCCCCAACCCAGGACTCCGGCACCACGGTCGGCGCAAACGATACGGTGAGCCAGCTCGTCAACGGCTGCCAGGGCGTGTTCTCGATGCCCGGCCCCGACGTGGCCTATAAGATCAAGGTCGGCATTCAAGACGTCACCTTCCCCACGTTCATCGTGTTTCCGTCGGCCGGGTACGATGTCGCGCTCTACGTGTTGAGCAGCGCCGCCCCGGGCTGCCCCGCCGGGATGACCAATGCCGTGACCAACTGCGTCCGGGCGGTCAACAACGGCGGGCCGGGCGTCTCCGAGCAGATTCCTTTCGAGTTCAGCTCCCTGCCGGCCGGCGACTATTACCTCTTCATCGACTCACCGATCGCGTCCGGACCCGGAAGCTCGGGGACGTACACGGTCTTACTCAACAAGCTGTGCCCCGTCGAGCTCATCGAGTATTCGGTCGACTAGGAGGAGTCAGAGGAAGATCGGGCGCCTCAAATTATATCTTGACCAGATATACCTGACACCAATACACTCTCGGCATGCCCGAGCCGACCGAGACCTCCGACGATCCCACCGCCGCCTCGCTGCTTCCGCTGCCCAGTGCGACGTTCCACATCCTGGTCGCTCTCGCCGAGGGAGACCGACACGGCTACGCGATCATGCAGGAGGTCGCCGAGCGGACCGGCGGCCGCACGAAGCTCAACCCCGGCACGCTCTACACGACGCTCCATCGCCTGCTCGAGCAGGGGTTGATCGTCGAGCTCGACGCCAAGGACGTCGCCGCGAATTCCGACGAGCGCCGCCGTCACTATCGCTTGACTCCGTTCGGCCGTGAGGTGGCCGAGCTCGAGCTCGAGCGGCTGGGCGACCTCCTTAATCTGGGCCGGCGGGCTGGCCTGCTGTTCGAGGGGCGGTGAAGCGATGAACGCGACGCCTCGGGCCTCATGGGCGGAGCGGGCGTACGCCTCGCTCCTCTGGCTCTATCCCGGCTCGTTTCGCGAGGAGTACGGCGGCGAGATGACGGCGGCATTCTCGGCCCGGTGGGCGGAGGCGCGCCGAGGCGGCCGTCCGTTCGCCGCCGGCGGCGTCTGCCTCGCCGCGGCGGCAGACGCCTTCGCGACCGCGCTTGCCGAGCATCGCCACCGAGCGGCCCGCGACCTCGCTCAGGCGGCGCGCACGCTCGCGCTCCGCGGCAACCGGGCGTTCACCCTCGCCTCGGTCGCGACGCTCGCCCTGGGACTGGGCGGCGCGACGACGATCTTCAGCTTGGTCCACGCGATCCTGCTCGCGCCGCTGCCCTACCGGGAGCCCGCGCGGGTCGTCCATCTCGCCGCCGCCAATCCGACCCACGACGTGCCGCGCTTTTCGGTCTCGATTCCCGACTTCCAGACTTGGCAGGAGCGCTCCCGGAGCCTCTCCTCACTCGCCGCGCTCTCCGGGGTGGGAGTGAACCTTTCCGGCGACGGCGCTCCGGAGCGGGTCGACGCCTTCGCCGCCACGGCGAACCTGTTCGAGCTGCTCGGCACGCCGCTGGTCGCCGGCCGGGCGTTCACGCCCGAGGAAGACGCCCCCGGCGGCCCGGCCGTGGCGATCCTAGGCGAGGGGCTCTGGCGGCGACGCTACGGCGCTTCGACCTCGATTCTCGGCCGCACGATCCGGGTCAACGGCGAGGAGCGCACGGTGGTCGGCATCGCTCCGGCGGACGTCGGTTTCTCCTCCGAGGTCGGCCTCTGGCTGCCGCTCGCGTTGGAGCACACCGGAGCGAACCGCGGCGACCGCCGGATCGACGTGCTCGGCCGCCTCGCTCCCGGCTCGACGCTCGCCGAGGCGCAGGCGGAGATCGGCGGGATCAGCCGCCAGCTCGAGAAGGACTTCCCCGACACCAACCTCGGCTGGCAGGCGGTGGTCGAGCCGGTGCGCGACTGGATCGTCGGCGGGGAGCTGCGCGACCGTTTGCTCGTGCTGCTCGCCGCCGTGGGAGTGCTGCTTCTCGTCGCCTGCGCGAACGTCGCGAACCTCCAGCTCGCTCGGGCGACGGCGCGGGTGCGGGAGATCGGTATCCGCCGCGCGCTCGGCGCGAGCCCCGCCCGGGTGGTCCGCCATCTGATGACCGAGAACTTGCTGCTCGCGTTCCTGAGCGGCGCGCTCGGCCTGGCGCTCGCCTGGGCCGCCCTGCGCGGCGCGACGGCGCTGCTCCCCGCGACGCTGCCGCGGCTCTCGTCCGTCGCGCTCGACGGGCCGGTCGTGCTCGTGGCGTTCCTGCTCACGGGCTTCGCCGCGTTCGCCTTCGGCGTTCTCCCCTCGGCGCTCGCCGGGCGGACCGACGTCCGGACCGCCCTCGCCCAGGGAGGGCGCTCCGCGGTCGACGCGCGCCGGACGCCGCTGCGCGAGGGCCTCGTAATAGCGCAGCTCGCGCTCGCGACCGCGCTCGTGATCGGCGCGGTGCTGCTCGCGCAGAGCTTCGGCCGGCTGCAGAACGAGTCGCTCGGCTTCCGTCCCGACCACCTGCTGACCGCCCGGATGACCCTGCAGGACTCCGAGGAGAACGAAGCGGTCTACAACGCGAGCATCGCGCTTTACGCCTCGCTGCTCGACTGGGTGCGTACGCTCCCAGGGGTCACCTCCGCGGGGCTCACCAGCGAGATCCCGCTCGGCTCGGTCGACACGAGCATGGAGGTCTCCTCCGTCGCGCCGCTCCCCGGAGAGACCGGCCAGGCGACCGCGAACCGCGAAGGCGTCCAGGCCTCTTGGCGCATCGTGACCGACGGTTACCTGCCGACGCTCGGCGTGCCGCTCCTGCGCGGCCGCGGATTCGCCGCCCAGGGAGAGAATTACCATTCGCTCCTGCTCAGCGAGGGGCTCGCCAAGCGCCTCTTCCCGAACGGCGCCGATCCGATCGGCCGGACGGTCTACCTGTCGAACAACCAGGAGCGCACGGTGGTCGGCGTCGTGGGCGACGTCCGCCAGCTCGGCCTGGGCGAGGACGTCACTCCCACGATGTACATGCCCACCACCTGGTCCCTCTGGCCGACGATGACGCTCGCCCTCCGCACCGCGGGAGATCCCGCCGCGCTCACGCCGGACGTCCGCCGGACCCTGCGCCAGATCAACCCCGACGTCGCCCTATTCGACGTTCAGACCTTCAACTCCGTGGTCGCCGGAAGCGTCACCCAGCCCCGCCTCCAGACCTGGATCGTCGGCCTCTTCGCGGGCCTCGCCCTCCTTCTCGCCGCGATCGGCATCGCGGGGCTCGTCGCCTACAACGTCACCCGAAGGACGCCCGAGCTCGCGGTCCGCGCCGCCCTCGGAGCCTCCCCCGGCCGCATCGTCGGGCAGGTTCTCGCTCGGGGCCTAGCCCTATCCCTCGCTCTACGGCGTCGACTCCCACGCCCCGGCCACCTACGCGGGGACGGCGCTGGTCCTCGGGAGTTTGGGTGCTCTCGCGGCCTGGCTCCCCGCGCGAAGGGCGACGCGGATCAGTCCGGTGCTGGCGCTTCAGGGGGAGTGAAAGGAAATTTCGGGCTCGAAGCCTAAGGTGCTTCGACAGGATCGCTTTCCGGACGAAACTGACCTATCAAACTCTCGACGGCCTCGACGAGGTTGGACCGGCCAAGCTGCGCGAATCCCGCGCGGCTCCGCTCGAGAATCGCCATCCCCTGGGAAACTTCGCCCGCCCGGCAGAGCAAGCTGCCCAGGTCCCAGCCGACGAAACAGATCCCATCGAGACGCCCGAGCTTGAGGTTGAGCTGATACGCCTCGGCCAAGTGATCAAACGCTTCTCGCCAATCCCCGCGACGAATCTCTAGCCGCGCCACGCTCCAAAGTACATGCGCCTTGCCGTCGAGATCGCCGAGGGCCTCGAAGACGGAGAGCCTCTCCTGGTGCAGTTGCAGGGCTTCGTCCACCTCACCTTGATCGGCCCGGATGCGTGCGATGTCCCCCAGAGTCACCGCCCGCGAGCGACGGTCGCCGAGGGACTCGTACACCCGAAGCTCTTCCTGGTGCAGTTGCAGGGCTTCGTCCACCTCACCTTTCGAGACCCGGATGCGTGCGATGTCCCCCTTTACGATCGCGCTCTCGCGGCGGAAATGGCCCTCGCTGAGCAATCGCGCGGCACGCTCGAGATGCGGAATCGCGGCGTCCGGTTCCCCACTTTGACCCAAGATCCGCGCTTGGGCGAGGCAGATCGCGGCAGCGCCTTCGGGATCGTTTCGTTCCGCCTCCTCATCGAGAACGGCCAGCGCCTTCGCAAAGCAGGCACGAGCGGTTTCGACCTCGCCGATCTGTTGTGCTTGCTCGCCCGAGGTGTGGAGAAGCCAAATCGGCGGCACGACGCCTTGCTCCTCGAGGATGTCCAAGGCTCGCTTGCCCAATGCCGCAGCCGGTCGATAGGCAAACCTCTTTTCAAGAGTCCGTACCGCCGCCTCGGCACTGGCGACGAGCACCGTGGCGATCTGTCCCCAGATACCAAGCTGTGCGATCTGGACCGAAAGTGCGCTCGGCCAGGGGGCTTTCTCGCCTTCGCCGACCCAGGCCTTCAGAAGTGCGGGTGCGCCAATGGCCGCGACCTCGGCGATCTCGGCCTCACTCAACGGCTCCACCCGCGCGACGGCGAGAGCGTTCGGCGCGACGGCCTTTCTGTGCGGGTCGGCGGGGTCTTCCCGCCCTTCCCAGAGCCCGAGCGCGCCGAGCCGCGCGCCCGGCGGATCTCCGACTTGGAGGCCGCGCGCCGCGGCAACCCGCTCCAAAACGATCGACGGAACCGGAAGCGCGAAGAGGGTCGAGGCGCGAAAGAGCTCCCTTTCGCCGGGGCTCAGGAGGCCCAAGATCTCGCCGAGGGCAATGGATTCGAGAAACTCCAGAACCGTCCCTTCGTCCGGCAGCTCCCCGCCCTCGACGTAGGCCTCCATCTCGCCGAGCGCGCGTTCGCATGCGCTCGGATCTCCTAGCGCCAGCGCGAACAGAACGTCCTGGAGGCCCGGATTTCCCCGCGCGGCGCTGACAACCCTCTTGAGCAGTCCGAGGTCCACCGGCTGCGCGACGGAGGCACCGAATTCGAGCTTCGCCTTCGCCTGGCGGATCGACTCCGCTGAGCCCATCGCGGGGAGTGAGATCGAATGGAGACCGAGCGCGAGATCCTTCTCCCCACGTTCGTCCCACAGCGTGAATTCGAAGCGGCTGGTGAAGAGAAGGCGCGATTCCGTCTCGGCACCACCGAACGCGCGCAACACCGCCCGCATCGCCGGGGCGGCCTCGGAGCGGACGCGGTGAAGGCCTCCCAACGGATCCGCGACGAGCGCCTGCTCGAAATCGTCGACCACCAACAGCACCGGTCGGTGGGAGGTTCCGTTCTCCTCCTGCCGGAAGGGACCTTCGAGCAGTCCGCGAAGCGCCGACTCGAAGGTCGTCGGGTGCGTCTGCACCTCGGCGAGGTCTTCCTCGATCCTCTTTCGTAGCTCCGCGCTCGAGGCCACCTGCGCAAAGGCGCCGAGGACGGCCTCTTCGTCGTACCGGCCGTGGAGGACCAGAAGCTCGTGGCGGTCGAGCCGTTGGGCGACGCGGGCGGCAAGGCTCGACTTGCCCTGGTGGCCGATCGCGTGGATCAGCACCCCCGCGGGACGCTCCTCGCGCGGCGCGCGGAACGCGCGCAAGACCTCCTGGAGGGAACGCCGACGGCCCACGAACTCGCGAGGCCCGGCGACCTCGACGCGGTCGTTCCGGCGATCGAGAAAGACCTTGTGCGCGCTCCCCGGGTCGCGGCGACGCTTGGCCTCCCCCACCGACAGCCGCCGTCCGTCGCCCGCGCCGAGGAACAGCCGGGCGGTATGCCACTCGGCCGACGGCGCCTCTCCCGGCGCGCCGTAGAGCTTCTTCCTCGCATAGGCGAGCGCTCCCAGCAGGCTCTGGTGACGGGCAAGCAGATCGTAAAGATCCGCGGCGAAACGCGACGCCTCCGTTTCGAAGACGCTGCCGCCCCACCCGAGCACGGCGGGAAAACCACGTTGAACCATGCCGGCGGCCAGCGAGCCGACGGTGCGTTCGGGGGACGCGGTCTCGCAAGCGGAAAGGAACAACAAGCGCGGGCGGTGCTCGCCTAACTCCTCGGCGAGGTCATCCGCGGTCACCGGGGCGAGGTCTCCCAACTCGGTTTCGAGCGCGAGTATCGGCGGCAAGGGAGGCATCTTCCCATCCGCCGGAGAGCCTCCACGCCCATGGCAGGAGAGATGGAGCACGTCGAGCCCGCCGACCATCGCTTCGCCGGCCACTCGTTGGGCGAGGAATTCGAGCGTGCCGCTCTCTTCGACCGCCCAGTCGATTCCGATCCTCCCCGCTTCGCGCTGAATGCGCGCCTCCTCCCGATCGACGTCGAGCGCGACCTCGCCTCGCGGGGACGCCGCCATGAAGAGGAGCGACAGGCGATACGGCGACGGCTCCGATTGCCGCTCGGGCGGATCGGCGCGACCCAGCCGACGAATGAGGCAAAGCAGAGCGTGGGGAAGACCGGCCAGGTGCCCACGCGAATCGGCGAGCAACTCCCAGGGAACGTCGAGGAACGCCGTCTCGTCCGCGTCGGGATGAAGGGGGACCGCGACTTCCAACAGCACCGGAGGGCGAGCATCCTCCAACGCCCTAAAGAACGCCCCACCCCAGGCACCGTCGAGCCACTCGAACATTTCCCGCCCGAGCGCCAGGAAGAGATCGCGGGTCTCGACTCCGTCATCCCGCTCCCGCAGCTTGCGGTAGCGATCGGCCCAGACGCCGAACCGCGCGGCGTCGCCGTCGCCGAGCGGACACGCTTCCCCCGCGAGATGGAGGATCTTCTTTCCGAGCTTCAGCTCGATCGACGTACCGGCCATCGGTCCGGCGGCCACGCTTTCCTCCGTTCGGCGATCGGGGCAAGCCCGCTCGTCCGTTCGTAGTTTCGGGATCCGACGAGAAGCGTATCAGCCCGCCGCAAGCCTGCGCACCGGCCCGGTGTCTACTTGCGCCAACTTCGAATCCAACGGCTCGGCGAACGCGAGGTGGTTGCCGTCCGGGTCAGTGATCATCACCGTCTTCACCCGCTCGCTGGACGTGCGCTCCGAGGTGTCGATGCCCAGCGTTTCGAGGTGAGCGGCAAGTTTTTCGATGTCGCTCACGACGAGGGTGCAGGATCCTTCGCCCGCGCGTTCGGGGAGCTGGTAGACCTGAAGGCCCCCGCCTCGTTCGAAGGTCCACTCCGCCACCTCGGGCATCGGCATCGAGCCCCGTCGGCCGAAGAGGCGGGAGTACCAATCGCCCGCGGTTTTCACGTCTCGGATGGCGACGCTCGCCAGCGCGTTCTGGATCGTCATGAGCTGCTCCTTCAGGTGTCGGCGGGGCTTGAACGAAAACCCGGAACGACGAATCTCTTGCCCCCACTTCGAGAGAGTTGCAATCCATTGGCCGCGAAGGCTCCTCCACCCGGCAATCGCTCGTTGAGTTGTACAATTCACATACTGAGACGTACATCTCAGCCGTCGGAGCACACAATTCATCGGGAGCTATGTACAACCATCTCCCCCAAAGCGCCCATGAATTTCTGCACTATACAGATCGTCACTATATCTATATAAATCAGCCGACTAAAGCCGCTATATCGTCCTGTTATGTACAATTCGGCCACACGCCTGCACATATCGTGCAAGATTATGCACACTGTAGCGATAGATCTGTACAATCTAGGGCCCTAGATATATGGGATGGATAGTGGATTGCACAGAATCTTCCCCGAGAGCATCTCCCAGGAAACAATACGTACACACATTGCCCCGCTCTATACAATTCAAATCACGAGGGACTCTATATGCTGACGAATATCGACATCGATGAGGACCTGACGGATCGGGCCTTCTATCTCACGGGGCTGCGGACGAAGAAAGAGCTGGTCCGCGCGGCGCTCGTGGCGCTGATCGAGAAGCACGATCAGCGGGAGGTACGCGATCTTCGCGGGCGGCTGCGATGGGAGGGAGGAGAGACAGCGAAAGGGAGAAGCTGATGCGCGTCCTCGCGGATGCCACGGTCTGGATCGACTATTTCTCCGGCCGGCGGACGCCGCGTGCCGATTACCTCGACGAGCTGCTCGGCCGGGCGCCGATCTTTATCGCGGATCTCGTAATCGCCGAGGTCCTGCGCGGCTTCGAGGACCCGGACGAGCTCGAGAAGGCCGGCAAGGCCCTCGCGAGGTTCCCCATGCTCGCGATCGGCGGGACCGAGGTGGCGCGCGCGGGCGCC
>JBGAGQ010000022.1:0-87745 GCA_044226625.1 Thermoanaerobaculia bacterium | reverse complement strand
CGGATCGCGTAGGTCGTGAGGATCAGGAATGAGGCCTCGGGGGAGAGCAGCTGGCGGCAGAGGTCGAGCACCTCGGGGAGGTTCTCGAAGAGCTTCCAGACCTGCCCTTGATCGCCGCGGCCGAATTTCGGGGGGTCGAGAAAGATGCCGTCGTAGTTCTTGCCGCGGCGGACCTCGCGGCGGAGGAAGGCGACCGCGTCCTCCGCGATCCAGCGGATCGACCGCTCGCGGAGGCCAGAAAGCGCCTGGTTCTCCTTCGCCCAAGCGATCGCCTTCTTCGAGGCGTCGACGTGGGTGACCTCCGCCTCCGCGAGAGCCGCAGCGACGGAGGCGGCTCCCGTGTAGGCGAACAGGTTGAGCACCCGCGCCGGGCGGCCGGCGTCTTTCGCCGCGAGGATCTTCTTCGCCGCCCAGTCCCAATGGCTCGCCTGCTCGGGAAAGAGGCCTAGGTGGCGAAACGGCGTGAGCCGCGCCGCGAGCGTCAGTTTTCCCGCGCGGCCCGGGTAGGAGATCGGCCAGCACTCGGGGAGCGTCCGCGGGACGCGCCAATGCCCCGTGTCCTCGGACCCCCCGGGCTCGAAGATCGCGCCCGCCGCCCGCCACTCGCGCTCCGGCAGCGTCCGACGCCACATCGCCTGCGGCTCCGGGCGAATCACGCGGACCGCGCCGTAGAGTTCGAGCTTCTCGCCCTCGCCGCTGTCGAGCAGCGCGTACTCGGACCAGGCCGAGGCGATGAGCAGGCGACAGATCGGGACGTTTCGAGGCACGGGGCGCGATTGTATTCGCTGCGCTTCAACGGGGCGCCTCGCTCGAACCGAACCGGATCGCCGACCCGGACCGCCGTTCCGAAAATCCCCTCGCGCCTCGCCCGGAGAGCTGATAGAAACCGCCGCACCATGACCGAATCCAGATCGCGCGTTCGCCGCCGGGCGGCCGGCCCTTGGCTTGCCCTTCTCTTGTCGTCTTCCCTTCCCATCCTCTTCTCCAGTTGCGGCAGCTCGACCCCTCCCGCCGAATCGCAGGGCGAGGCCGCGACCTCGGCCGAGGCGGCGACCCCCGACCCGGCGAGCGACGCCGGCGGCCCCCGCCGCCACATCCGTCGCACCGCCCGGGCGGGCTCCGGCCGCGGCCATCTGCGGTTCAGCTATGCCAAGGTGACCAACCCCGACCACGAGGATTTGAAGAAGGTCTTTCATGACGAGCGCTACTTCGAGGAGGTGGTCGAGGATCTCGACAAGACGCTCGTCCTACCGCGCAACGTCGAGGTCCGGCTCCAGGAGTGCGACGGCGAGGTGAACGCGTTCTATGACCCCGAAGATCACGCGGTCCATCTCTGCTACGAGCTGCTCGACCACTTCCTACAGATCTTCGGCCAGGACGCCCAGACCGACGAGGAATCGGAAGAGGCGGCGTCCAAGGCGATCGCCGCGCTGACCTTCACCTTCTACCATGAGCTGGGACACGCGCTGATCGACGTCTACGACCTTCCCATCACCGGGCGCGAGGAGGACGCCGTCGACCAGCTCGCCACGGTCATGCTGCTCGAGACTTGGGATGGCGAAGACAGCGAGCTCGCGATGACGGCGAGCGCCGAGTGGTTCGACTCCTCGGCTGCGGAACGGGAAGAAGATCCCGACATGGCCGACGAGCACGCCCTGGACGAGCAGCGCTATTTCAACCTCGTCTGTTGGACCTACGGCAGCGATCCCGAGTACTTCCAGGACCAGCTAGAAGATTGGCAGCTTCCGGAAGAGCGCGCCGAGCGCTGTCAGGAGGAATACCAGAAGATGTCGCGATCCTGGGACGCCCTGCTCGGTCCGCACATGGTGGAGGCGTCGACTTCCTAAGCAAACGAAGTATTGCGCGAATTTATCTTTAAGACTTATTATCGATGTTCCTTAGTGGTTCCTCCGTCCGCTTCGCGGTTCCGAATCACTCGGCCCCAGCGGACGGAGAGGAAAGGAGCATCTCCATGTTGCGGAAAGCCGCCTGGGTCTTCCTCCTCGTCCTCGCAACTCCCGTCCTGAGATCCGCCTCTGCTTCTCCTCTCTCTTCGTCCGATGAAAAGCTGCTTCCCGTCGCCGCCTTGAGCGGCTCCGGGACCACGGTCGAGTGGCAACCGCGCGTCGAAGGCTACGACCGCTTGCTCCTCACCGTCGCTGGGCCGAAAGAGCTCCTGCTCCATCGCGAGTTCAAAGCCGGCGAGAACCCCACCTTGCGCCTCGTCGACAAAGCCGGCCGGCCGTGGCCGGACGGCGACTACACCTACGAGCTACGCCGGGTCGCGAAAGTTGCGCGAGGCGCCGCAGAGGTCGCGGCTTCGAAGGGCAGCCCGGATCTTCAAATCGGGGCTCTGTCCGTTCGCGACGGGCAGCTTGTGCTCTCCGAGTTCCCCGAACCCGACGGCCCGGCAGCGGAAATCGCGCCCTGGGATCGCGAAGCCGCCCTCCAGAGAACGCTGGTCGCCGCACCGCTGATCGTCCAGGGCAACGCCTGCATCGGCGCCGACTGCCTGACCACCGAGACCCCGTTCGATCTGCTCCTGAAGCGCGACCAGCCGAGCATCACCTTTCAGGACACGTTCGGCGTGGTCACGGGCGATCGCGATTGGCAGCTGATCGTCGACGAGAACGGAACGGGCAACAACTTCACCTTGAAAGACGTCGACACCGGCAACCGGCCCTTCGTGGTCGAGTCCGACGCGCCCACCTCGTCGCTCTACGTCCGCAGCAACGGCAGCATCGGCCTCGGGACCTTTCCGCAGAACAAACTGCATGTCTACGGAACCGGCGGTACGACCAAGGCGTTCGTTCAAGAAGCGAGCGGCACGAACGCCTTCCGCGAGTTGCTGGAGTTGCGTAACAACGGCGGCACGTTCATGATCTTCAAGGATTCGAGCCTCACGCAAAGGTGGTCGGCGGGAACCTTGGGCTCCTCCTTCATCCTCGACGAGCAGGCGCACGCCGGCGTCGAATTTACGCTGACCAACACGGGAAATCTGACCGTGCTCGGTACGGTGACCCCGGGGTCGAGCCGCGAGATCAAGCACGGCTTCTCCCCCGTCGACCCGCGCGGCATGCTCGACCGGGTGGTCGCTCTGCCGATCACGTCGTGGAATTACAACGCCGATCCGAACGTGCGCCACATCGGGCCGATGGCCGAGGACTTCTACTCGGCGTTCCAGGTGGGAGCGGACGACAAGGGGATCTCGGTAACCGACAGCGCCGGAGTCGCTTTCGCCGCGATCCAGGGCCTCTATTCACTGGTCGCCGAGAAGGACTCGAAGATCGCCGAGGTCCAGAGCGAGAACTCCGATCTTGCCCGGCGGAATCGAGAGCTCGATGAGCGGCTGACCCGACTGGAAGCAAAGCTTTCCGCGCTCGACCGCTCGAACGCCGCAGCGCTTCCCGTCCAGTAGGCCCAACCGGCTGAGGTTGGAAGGCTCCGAGAGAGAAATTTCGGAGCCTTCTTCCTTTCAATCGATCCCCTCTCGCCGGCCGTCGGATTGGGCCGCTCGGCGAGCAGGGCCTCCCGGGTGATCAGCTCGCGACGCGTCCCAAGATGCCGCGAATCCGCTCAAACGTTCTCTCGGCGGACGGCTCGTCGAAATTCGACAGCACCACGGTGACCGACCCGTCCTCGGCCGAGAACGAGAGCACCGCGTTCAGGCCCTCCGCTCCTCCCGCGACGATCAAGGAACCGCGATGGCGGGCGCCCGCTGGAGCGCTCGTTCCAGCCGCCCCGGCCGTCGGAGCGGGCTGCCGAAGCATCCATTCGGTCCAACCGAAGGAGAGCAACCGGTCGGCGCGTAGCGCGTCGACGAATCGGACCAGATCGGCCGCCGTCGAATAGCTTCCCCCCGCGGAGCTTCCCTTCCCAGGCAGGACGTCCCGATTCGACTTCCAGGGGGTGCCGCGGCCGTCCGGCTTCCAGTAGCCGACCGCCCGGTCCGCGGCCTCGTTCTCGACCGGGTCGAGGCGGGTGGACATCATTCCCGCTGGCTCGAAGACCCAGCGGCGCACCGCCTCGTCGTAGGTGAGGCCGGTTTTCGCTTCGATCACCTTCCCAAGAACGACGAAGCCCGCGTTCGAGTATTCCGATTTCGTTCCGGGCTCGAAGAGGAGAGGCCGGTCGACGAAGACCTGGAGATAGTCGGCGAGCGTCCGCAACTTCTTCGGTTCCGCCCGGAATTCCGGTCCGAAGACGTCGCCGAATCCCGCTTTGTGCTCCACCAACTGGCGGATCGTCACCTTGCGTGCGACCTCCGAGTTCGGATACCCCGGCAGCGCCTCGATCAGCTTGTCGTCGAGCCGGAGCTTGCCGTCCTGACAGAGCCGGGCGATGACCACCTGAGTAAAGTACTTCTGGATCGAGCCGAGGTTGAAGCGGGTCTCCGGCCGATTCGAGATCGCGGCCTCTCGGTTCGCCGAACCGACCGCCCGCTTGTACCACGGGGTCTCACCGCGCCGGATCACGACCACGCCGGAGAAGCGCTCTTCCTTCGCCGCGTCGGAGATCTCGGCGTCGATCGCCGCTTTCGCCTCGGCGAGAGAAATTCGAGATGCGGGCGCGCTCGCCGGAGGCTCCGGCCCGCCAGCGTCCAGCTCCATGCGGAAGCCGCGGACGAGAAACGGCTCGCTCGGCTCGACCTCGATCCCGAGCTTGAGCCGATCGCCGCTCTTCGTTCCCCGGACTTCGAGCGTGAGCTCGGTGGGCTGGGAGTCGACGATCTTCAAGACCTCGAGGCCGCCCTGTTCCGTCCGCACCTCGTGGTGAAACGCCAGCCGCGGCTCGATCGGTCGCTCCGCGAGCACCGCGGGCGAGAACGCCGCGCGCAGAAACGCTTCGAGCGCGCCCGGCTCGTCCGAGTTGAACGCCGCGAGATAGGCGCTCATTCGATGGCCGGCAGGAGTGTCGGGCAGCTTTGGCGGCTCCGCGGCGGCCAACGGGCTGGCGAGCACGGCGACGACCAAGAGACTCGAGAAGAGGGTACGGCGACGATCGGCGGGCTTCATGGGGGGCTCCCTGAGGGTCTCTCGGCTTAAGACCTCAACGCCCGAGAAAACCGAAGGTTCCCGCGACTGAGCGGAATCCCTAGGCCTCCCAGGGCCAGTCGGCTCGGGTCAAGTCAGAGAGGCCGGCGTTTCGTCTCGCCGGCTCCTCCGCCCCACGAAGATCCAGCATCCCGCGCCCGACTGAGCCACCGCCAGGAAGATCCACCCCCAGAGGTTTTCGCGCAGCGGCTGCCCGATCGCTACTCCCTCGATCAAACCATAAAGGACCAAGGCTCCCGCCGCGGCGTGGATACCCACGAACCAGCGCGAGAGGACGGCGAAGGCGTGCGGCAATCGCCACCGGATCGAAAGTAGGGCGAGTAGCCACGCGAGCGGTGCGGCGAACACGCCGATCAGGGTGACCGGCCCGAGGACCCCTCGCAGCGTCGCGGCGAAGGGGTCCGCGGCGAACGCCATCCGCTACTGTCCGCCTCTCGCGGCGAGGACGAAGAACGCCACGACGGCGAGGGAGACGAGCGTCATGATGCTGCCCAGGACGATACCGATCCAGGCATGCGCCTGGCCGTGTGCTTCCGGCCGTTCCTTGGCGACCTTGAGCCCCTTGATTCCAAGAATCAGCGCGGGGATCCCGAGCAGTGCGCCGCAGGCGAGGGAGAAGACTCCCAGGTAATAAGCGGTGAGCGCGGCGCCGTTCCGATAGGGAATCAACGATTCGGCGACTCCTCCGCCCGGCGCAGCGGGGGCGATCCCTCGTGGCGGCGGTTGCGGCGCGGACGGCGGGTTGGTTCCGTAATCCATGAGGGCGATTCCCTCCTCCGACGATCGAAGTGACGACCCAGCAGGCTTTAGCAGAAAGAGCGATTCAGTATACCGGACCGCCCGCCGGCCGTTGGGGATCTTCGAACGGCCGATGGACCTTTCCGAACGCTCGTCGAGAGAGCCGGAACGCTCGTCCATGAGACCCGAACCTCGTTTGGCCGAGCTAGAACGCCGGTTGGGCGAGCCGAAACTCCAGTTGGGGACCTACTTCCCTCCGTAGGACTCCAATCCCGGTTCTATCGCCCCCAATCGAAGCGCCAGCTCGCCCAATCGGACGTCGATCTCGCCCAACGAACGTCCTATCGCTTCCAAACGGCGATCTAGGGCGCCCATCCGACGATCGATCTCGCCCAACCGGCGGCAGATCTCCCCCATCGGCCGTTTGATCTCGCCCAAACGACGGCTGATCTTCCCCGTCGGCCGTCTCATCTCCTCCAAATGCGGCCGATCTGCCCCAGCGGCCGTCTCGTCTCCTCCAAACGGCGGCTGATCGCTCCCATTCGAACGCCAAAGGCGCCTGACGGCGTACCTCCGGCTTCCCCGCAAGGGCCTATCCAATCATTTTGGACTTCGATCCTACTTCGAGTAGGATCTCGTTGTGGCGACCGAAAAAGTATCCCTCTCCCTCGAAGAAGATCTGCTGGCAGAAGCCCGAGCGATCGTCGGAGTCCGAAGCCTTTCGGGCTACGTGAACCACGCACTGAGCCGCCAGTTGCAGCGCGATCGCGTTTCCACACTACTCGCGGAGCTCGACTCCGAGCTCGGACCGGTCGATTCGCGGGTGCTGGACGAGGTGTGCAGAGAATGGCCGGCCCCCTCCGAAGCGAACGAAGAGCACCGCAGCGCCTGATCCTGGACTCGGGCGCCGTCATCGGTTTGGCGCGCGGGGATCAACGGGCTCGGGCCTTCTTGGCTCGCGCTCTCGAGATGGATGCCTCGATCGAAATCCCGGTGGTCGTCGTCGCCGAAACCCTTCGAGGCGACCCCAGGGACGCTCCCGTTCACCGAATCCTCAAGGCCATCGGCTCGGTCCCCGAAATGGGAGAGTCCCATGGCCGGATCGCCGGTCGGCTCCTCGGCGCGGCCCGATCCGCCTCGACGATCGATGCCTTGGTTGTCGCGCAAGCCGTGGAGGCCGGAGGCGGGATGATCCTGACGGCGGATCCCGAAGATGTCGTGCCACTGGCGGCGCCTCATCCGGAGGTCTGGGTTCAGCAGCTTTGAGAAACCGACCTCTCGCTTCGTGGCTTCGTCTCACACGCCGCGAGACCGTTCGTTCCGTCCGTGGCTCCGACTCACTCTCCGCGAGACCGATTTTTCCGCCCGTGGGTCCGACTCACGCCCTGCTAGACCGATCTTTCCGCCCATGATCCGTTTCACTCGGCGCGAGACCGATCTCTCCGATCGTGGCTACGTCTCACGGGCCGTGAGATCGAATGGCGCGGGCGCGCATGGCCGCGATTCAGAGACGACGTTCAGACGAACGTGAGAAGGCGGAGCGAAAACGAACGACGGAGGATTTGGTGGCCAGGGACGGAATTGAACCGCCGACACCGTGATTTTCAGTCACGTGCTCTACCAACTGAGCTACCTGGCCGGGAAGGAACCTGCGACCTTCGAGGGACCCGCTTTTTAACAGTCGGCGGGGCGGCCCGTCAAGGCCGGGAGCGCACCCGGCGAAATCAGGGCCGGTCGGGTTGGCCGCGCTCGATCAGGCAGCGTACGGTGCCGGGTACCCCCGGGATCTCGCCGATTTCGATCAGCTTGTGGCCGGAGCGCTCGCACCAAACCGGCATGTCCTCGTTCATCGACGGATCGTCCCCCCAAACCTCGAGCAGCTCACCGGGCTCGACTTTGCGAATTTCGCGGACGGAGAGCAGCACGGGCAGCGGGCAGAGGGCCCCTCGAACATCCAAACGGCGAGCGATATCGGCCAAAGTAGGCTCCTTCCAAAAAAGTGTGCTCGAACGGCGGAGCGCAAAAGATGATCCATCGCCTCTAGAATAGCCTCGAATGGCGTCACGACGACAGGGAGGCACCGGGGGCGGCCCCGCCGCGCGCCGAATCGCCCTCGGTCTGATCGCGGCTCTCGGCTTGACCGGTTTCGCGATCGCCCGACCCTCCGCCGGCTGGACCCCCGAGATGCAGCGCCGGATCGCGACCGAGGCGGCCCGGCTGGGGCCACGCGACCTCTACCGGCAGATCGAGAGGCACCGCCGTGAGTTCGACCAGGGCGCGCTCTCCCCGTTTTCCGACCGCGATCCCGGCCGCCACAGCCGAAACCCCGACGGCACCGGCACGCTCGATCGCGCGGTGCGCGAAGAGGCCGCGGCGGCGATCGCGGCGATCCGCGACCACCGTCCCTTCGCCGAGATCGTCGCCCGGCTGGGCCGGGTGAGCCATTACGTCGCCGACGCGAACAACCCCCTGGCCGCTTCGAACGAGGACGCGCAGGAAGGGCTCTACTTCGCCGATTTCCTGCTGTACGCCGAAAGCGCCGAGCCACGGCTGCCGCTCGTCTTTTACGGACTGCCGCGCGGCTGGGACCGGAGGCCGGACCTCTCCCTGCTCGTCGGCGACGCGCTCACGCGATCGAGAAGGTTCTACCCGGCGATCGGGCGGGAGTACCGCCGGATCGGCTTCGGCTCGGGGCGCTCGCTGTTCGACGACCGTTCGAGCGCCTTTGCGGTGGCCTCTCTCGCCTACAGCCACGCGGTGACCGACGCCGCCATCGCCTTGCGAACGATCTGGCTGGAGGCCGGCGGGGGCGATACCCGCAAACGGCTGCCCACCGCGGGCGAGCGGATGCTCGAGGTGCCGAAGAGCCCGGAACCGTCCCTCGCCCCACCCCCCTGAGACCGGCGAGCCCGCCGGTCTGAGATCAAGGCTCTCCCGGCCTTCCAGTTCCGATCCCCGCGCCCAGGCGATCAGGACGCGATAGGATAGGGGTAACGAATCGTTAGAACGCGGCGCCAGAAATTAATCGGGAGGACCGCCCGGGCGTGACCGTCCGCGCGGAGGCGTCTTCGGGAATTCCGCCTCTCGGCGTTCGGCGTCTCCGGCCATGACTCCTGCCCCACCTCGATCGACCGCCACCACCTCGTGCCCCCATTGCGGCACGAGGCTGCGCTTCTCCTCGCCTGGGGACGCCCCGGTCCGCCTCCGCATCACCTGCGGTTCCTGCCAGAACAGCTTCGCGGTGCAGTGGCCCGGCTCGGGCAAGATCGCCCAAGCCACCGTGAGCCCGACGGTCTCGCCCTCGGTGCCCATCGCGTTCTCCGCCCCGACGACCCCGATGCCGGCTCCGCCCGAGATCGCCCGCACGGGACATGGCATCCCCGAGGGGGCCAAAGGGCGGGGACCGATGTTCGCGCAAGGCGATCTGCTCGCCGAGCGCTACCGGGTGATCCGCTTCCTCGCCGAAGGGGGCATGGGCGAGGTGTACGAGGTCCAGGACCTGGAGCTCGGCGGACGCCTCGCGGCGAAGACCGTGCGCGCCGACGTCGCGGCCGATCCGACCGCGCTCGAGCGGTTCCGTCGCGAGATCCAGCTCGCGCGCCGGGTAACCCATCCGAACGTCTGCCGGATGTTCGACCTCGCCTATCACCGCGCCGAGCCGAGCGCCCCGGCCACGCTGTTCCTCACCATGGAGCTGTTGGTCGGCCCGACGCTCGCCGAGCGGATCGCCTCCGGACCGATGTCGACCGAGGCGGCTCTGCCCATCCTCCGCCAGATCGCCGCGGCGCTCGACGCCGCGCACGAGGCAGGGATCGTCCACCGCGATTTGAAGCCCGCCAACGTCGTGCTGGTCTCGGCGGCGGCGCCGGGCAAAGCGGACGGCGTGCGCGCCGTGGTCACCGATTTCGGCCTCGCGCGGGTCGACACGCGGATCGGCGCCGCCGAGACGTCGATGACGATGACGGCGGCCGGCTTCTTCATCGGCACGCCCGCCTACGTCGCGCCGGAGCAGATCGAGGGAGGGGCGCTTACCGCCGCCACCGACGTCTACGCGTTCGGCGTGGTCATCTTCGAGATGCTCACCGGCAAGGTCCCGTTCCAAGGCGAGACGGCGATCGCGACGGCGGTCAAACGCCTTCAGCAGCCCGCACCTTCGCCCAGGCTCCACGCGGCGTCGATCGACGCCCGGTGGGAGGCGGCGATCCTGCGCTGCCTCGAACGGAAGCAGGAAGACCGGTTCCCCCGCGCCGGCGACCTCATCGCCGCGCTCGAAG
Organism: Thermoanaerobaculia bacterium; assembly: GCA_044226625.1. GTDB lineage: Bacteria > Acidobacteriota > Thermoanaerobaculia > Multivoradales > UBA5704 > DASYKS01. Next base: position 77,679 of record JBGAGQ010000022.1, on the reverse strand, counting down.
ACCCGCGGCCCCTTCCGGCGCGCCCCTCCGCGCCCGCCGCGAAAGTATCGCCAGCGCTGTCCGGCGCGCCGCCGGCCGCCGTCGCGGCTTCCGCCGCTGCCGCGAAGGCGGCGCCCAAGCGCAACCCTGCGGTCCTCGCGGCGCTCGCGATCGTGATCCTCGCCTCGTTCTCTTTCGTCGCCTATCGCATCGTCACCTGGCGGAACGAGCGGCGCCTCCAGGAGCAGATGCTCGACGCGACGCTGCCCTCCGAACCGGTCGCCAACCGCCGGGCGATCGCGGTGCTCGGATTCCGCGACCGGTCGGGCCGGCCGGGCGCCGAGTGGCTGTCGGGCGCGCTCGCTGAGATGCTCGGCACGGAGCTCGCGGCCGAAAAAGGCGTGCGGGTCATCGCGGGCGAGGAGGTCGCTCGGGTGAAACGCGACCTCGGCCTCACCGATCCCGAGAGCCTGGCGCCCGATACCCTCGCGCGCCTCCGGACCGCGAGCGGCGCCGACTTCCTGGTGCTCGGTTCCTATACCGCTCTAGGCGCCGAGTCGGGAGGCAAAATCCGACTCGACCTGCGGCTCCAGAACACAGACAGCGGCGAGACCGCCTCGATCGGGGAGACCGGCACCGAGGCGGCGCTCTTCGACCTTGTGGCCAAGAGCGGCGTCCGTTTGCGCCAGGCGCTCGGCATCAAAGAAGCGGAGGGCGCGACGCCGGGAACCGCCGGGCGCGCCCCCCTGCCGGCGAATCCCGAGGCGGCCCGGCTCTATGCCGAAGGGCTCGAGCGGCTCCGCAACTTCGAGCCGCTCGCCGCGCGCGATCTACTCGCCAAGGCGGTGGCGGTCGATCCCAACAATCCTCTCGCCCACTCCGCGCTCGCCTCGGCCTGGGCCGGGCTCGGCTATGCCGGACGGGCCGCCGACGAGGCGAAGAAGGCGATCGACCTCGCGCGCGACCTGCCGCAGGAACAGCGGCTGGTGATCGAGGGGCGGTTCGCCGAAGCGAACCAGGACTGGCCGCGCGCGGCCGAGATCTACCGGTCGCTGTTCCGGGTCTTCCCCGACGACCTCGATTACGGGCTCCGGCTGGTCGCGGCGCAAACCGCGGCGGGCCAGGCGCAGGCGGCGCTCGCGACCGTCGCGAGCCTGCGAGCGCTGCCCGCTCCCGCCAAGGAGGATCCGCGGATCGACCTGTCGGAAGCGGCGGCGGCGGAGGCTCTGGCGGACTTTCAGCGCCAGCGTCAGAGCGCGGCCCAGGCGGCGTCCCGCGCGACCGAGCGCGGCGCCCGGTTGCTCACCGCCCAAGCCCGTCTGTCCGAATGCCGCGCGCTCCGCAATCTGGGCCAGGTCGATGCGGGCGAGGCCGCGTGCGAGGCGGGGCGGGTCCTCTACTCCGAGGCGGGCGATTCCTCGGGCGTCGCCGACGCGCTCACCCAGGCGGCGAACTTGGCGTTCGACCGGGGCGACCTACCGGGCGCCAAACGGCTCTACGAGCAGGCCCTCGCCACCTTCCGCAACCTCGGCAACAAGGGAGCCGAAGCGGGCGCGCTCAACAACCTCGCCGTGGTGCTCCGGCGCCAAGGGGAATCGGCCGCCGCGGTGGCGCTCTACGAGCAGGTTCTCGGGCTCGCCAAAGAGACCGGCAACCGCTACGGCGAAGCGAGCGCGCTCGGCAATCTCGGCACGCTCTCGACCGGGCGCGGCGAGCTCGCCAAGGCCCGCGACCTGCTCGAGCGGTCGCTCGCGATCCGCCGCGACCTCGACGATCCGGCGGGGGTCGCCTCGGCGCTAGACAACCTCGGCGCGGTGTTGCGCCGGCAGGGGGATCTCGTCGGCGCGCGCCAGAAACAGGAGGAGTCGCTGGCCGCGCGGCGCAAGATCGGCCAGATCGCCGGCGTCGCGGCGTCGCTCGTCGGCCTCGGCACCACCCTCTTGGATCAGGGCGATCTCGCCGGCGCGGGGCAACGCTTCGATGAGGCGGTCGCCCTCGCCAAGAAGCTCGGCAACCGCAGCCTCGAAGCGTCGGCGCGCTCCGGCCAGGGCGAGAGGCTCGCGCGGCGCGGCGAGCTCGCCGCGGCGCGGACGGCGCACGAGGAGGCGCTCAAGCTGCGAACCGACCTCGGAGAGAAGAACCAGGAGGCGGCCAGCCGTTCGGCGCTCGCCGCGGTTCTGCTCGCCCTCGGCGACCCGCAGAGCCTCGCACGAGCGGAAACCGAGGCGCGCGCCGCCGCCGAAGCGTTGAGCGTGCAGGGGTCGCCGGGCGACCAGGCGGTAGCCCTATCCCTCGCTTCCGAGGCCGGGGCGCGTCTGGGTCATGCCGGACCGGCGCGCGAGGCCGCCACCAAGGCGCGAGCGCTGGTCGCCGAACCGGTCGGCCGAGAGGACGCCAAGGCCCGCCTCTCGGTGGCCGTGCGCACGGGCCGCGCCGTCGCCTCGCCGGCGACCCAGAAAGAGCTCGAGGCGGCGCTCGCCGAGGCCGAGAAGATCGGCCTGGTCGAACTCCGCCTCGAAGCGGGACTGGCGCTCGCGGATCTCGATCGCACGCCGGCCCGCGCCGGCCGCCGCGCGGCGATCGCCCGCGAGGCCGCCGCCCGTGGCTTCGTCGAGCTGGCGCGCCGGGCGGGTTGAGCCGCGGCGGGTGATCCGCCGATTGCCGCGCTGTCCGGTTTTATTGCTTGCCGCCGAGCTTCTGCCACTCGGCGTTCGCGTCGACGATGTACTGGGCCGTCTTTTTCTCCCACGACTTCTGCACGTCACTATCGTAGTTGACGTAGAGCTTGCCGCCGATGACCTTCCAGATCTGCGGGTCGGCGGTGACCAGATGCCCCTTGGCGAGACCGTAGGCGCAGTGGCCGCCGTACTGCGGCGCGTACTTGTTCGGGTCGGCGATGAAGGCGTCGCGATGGGCCGCGCTCGCGAAGCGCCAGGTGGCACCCTTCCATTCGGTGGAGAACTCGGCTTTGCCCTGGACCGGTTTGCCGTCGAAGTAGCTGACCGTGTCCCAGCCCCGAAGCGCCAAGCCGTTCTTGTCCTTTTCGATCGGCGGTTGGGCAAGGAGCGGGGAGCAAAGGGCGACGGCGGCGACGAGGACGAGCAGGGCGAGCGAGAGGCGATGACGCATGGTGTGAAGCTCCTCTGTCGTGAAGCGGGTTACGGATCCGGACCGCCTCGTGCCGGTCCGATTCTCGAAACGGACCGAGGGTCGAGGCGACCCCTACCCGTCAGTTTGCCGACCGGGCCGTTCCGGTTTCAAGCCGGACGAGCCGATTTCATCCGCCGAGCGCCGAGAGATCGAGCACCTCGCCCGGATCGATCCCTCGCGCCTGGACCAGCACGCGGATCTCCTCCCCCATCCCCTCGCCGTCGAGCAGGTCCATGGCCTGGCGGCGAACGGCGGCGTCCGCCCCGCGCAGCTCCTCGAAGAGACCGCACGCGGTGAGCCACAGCGCCTGGCGGCCGAGGACCACCGTCGTGAGCCCTTCCTGTTCCCCCGCTCCGATCAGGGTGGAGAAATCGACGTGCGCCGTCAGATCCTGAGATCCGACGTCCCGGAACGGGTCGCGATGGGCTCGGTGTCGGCGATAGCAGCCGAGCGTGCCGTGAAACCGGATGCGCCCGTCCAAAAGCTGCGGCTTCAAAAAGCCGTAGTCGCAGGTCACCAGCAGACCGCGGTCGAGCTTCTTGGCGAGCTCGCGATAGAGCGGACGCCAGCCGGGGGAGAGGTCCGCGACCTGGCCCGGGGCGAGATCGACGTGCGGGCCGTCGAGCAGCTCGACCAGCGTCCGATCGGACGGCTCGCCATGGCGCCAGCAGAAGGCCCCCGAGGCGTCGAGATCGACCCAGAGCTCGCCGACTCGCCCGTTTTCCCGTCCGACCAGGCGATGAATCGGCAGCGCGTCGAACAGCTCGTAGGAGAATACGAGGCCGCGGATCGAGCGGTCGGCAACGAGGTCGAGGCGGGAGACCGGCTCGACGGCCGGCGGAAGCGGCCGGGCGATTCGATCCCACGCTCGCAGCCAGCGGGCGGGGCTCCCCGGCGGGAACGCGGCGAGCAGGTTTTCGAGATGTTTGCCGGTGCCGTAACCCACTTCGAACAGCTCGGCTGGGAATCCGAGGGCGGCGTCGAGACGCGATAGCAGGCGCGCGGTGACTCGGCCGAACAGCGGCGAGACGGAGGAGCCGGTGACGAAATCTCCGTCCTCGCCGATCGGCAGCTCGGTCCGCGCGTAATAGCCGCCCGCGCCATAGAGCGCCTCCTCCATGAAGGGCGCGAACGGGATCGGGCCCTCGCCACGGAGGCGCGCGCGCAAACGGTCGGCCGGAGAGGTCATGAGGAGCGACTCTATGGGATCGCCGCCGGGCCGCGCTCCTCTCTCGGGCTACAATCCCCGGCCGAATGAGCGAAATCCCCGTGAGCCCTCCGGCGATCCCCTCCTCGGGCCGTCTGCTCGAGCTGGTCGATGCGATGGAGAACCGGCCGGTCGTGCTGGTCGCCGACCTCGTGGTCGACCGCTTCTTGACCGGTACGCCGAAGCGGATCAGCCGCGAGGCGCCGGTCCTGATCCTCTCGTATCAGGGCGAGCGGATCGCCCCCGGCGGCGGGGCGAACGCGGCGGCGAACGTCGCCGCGCTCGGCGGCCGGCCGTTGGTGCTGGGCGCCGTGGGCGACGACGCGAACGGCCGCGACCTGCTCGAGGATCTCGCCGCGCGCGGCGTCGATACGTCCGGCGTGCTCGTGCGCTCCGGCTATCGGACGCCGACCAAGGTCCGCATCCTCGGGGGCGGCAAGCACTCGATCAAGCAGCAGATCGTGCGTTATGACATCGAGGACTCCCTCGCCCTCGACGAAGCCGACCGCGTGCGCTTCGTCGAGCGGCTCGAAGCCTGGAAACGCGAGGACGACGCCCTCTCGACGGCGATCCTGTCCGACTACGGCTACGGCACCGTCGAGCCGGGGCTCCTGCCGCGGCTGCGCGCGGCGCTCGGCTCCGGGTCGACGCTGCTCTGCGACAGCCGCTACCGGCTGGGCGACTTCCGCGGTCTCTCCGGCGCCACGCCGAACGAGGAGGAGGCCGAGGCGCTCTTGGGCGGTCCCCTCGACGACGCGCCGGAATCGCTCGCCCGGGCCGGCGGAAGGCTTCGTGAGACGCTTGGAGCCGGCTTCCTCCTGGTCACGCGCGGCAGCCGGGGGATGAGCCTGTTCGAGCCCCGGGGCGCCGCCCACCTGCCGGTGCACGGCACCGATCAGGTCGCCGACGTGACGGGCGCGGGGGATACCGTGATCGGCACGTTCGCCCTGAGCCTCGCCGCCGGAGCGACGCCGCTCGAGGCCGCCCTTCTCGCCAACTACGCGGGGGGAATCGTGGTGATGAAAATGGGGACGGCGACCCTGTCGCGAAGCGAGCTCAAGGCCGCGATCGAGGCCGACCGCGGTCCGGTCGAGGAGCTTCGATGGGTCGGGTAGTCGGCCTCGACGAATTGCGATCGGAGCTGCCGGCGCTCCGCGCCGCGGGGCGTCGCGTCGCATTCGCGAACGGCCATTTCGATCTGGTCCACGTCGGCCATCTGCGCTACCTCGAGGCGGCGAAAGCGGAGGGAGACGTCCTGATCGTCGCGATCAACGACGACGATTCGGTCGCCCGGCTCAAAGGCGCGGGTCGGCCGATCGTGCCGGCCGCCGAACGGGCGGAGCTGCTCGCCGCCCTGGCGCCGGTCGATTTCGTGGTCGTCTTCTCGGGCGACTCCCCCGCCCCACTCCTCGCGGACTTGAAGCCGGACGTCCACTGCAAGGGAACCGACTACGGCACGCCGGAGCGGGTCCCGGAGTACGAGACCGTCCGGGCCTACGGCGGGCGGACCGCGCTGGTGGGCGATCCGAAGGACCATGCGACGAGCGATCTGATCGCCAAGGTCCGGGCGCTGCCCCTCTGAGCGGATTCCGGAACTTCCCGTGCGCATCCTGATCATCAAGACCAGCGCGCTCGGCGACGTGGTCCACGCGCTGCCGGTGCTCGGCGCGCTGCGCCGCCACTTCCCCGCGGCGCGCATCGCCTGGGTGGTCGAGGCGTGGATCGCTCCGCTCCTCGCCGACCATCCCGATCTCGACGAGGTGATCCCGGTGCGGCTCGGAGCGTGGCGGAAGCGGCCCCTCTCCCGCGCCACGCTCTCCGGGCTCGCCGATCTCAAACGCCGGATCGACGCCCTCTCGCCGGACGTGGCGCTCGATCTGATGGGCAACCACAAGGCGGGGGTCCTCGCCGCGCTCTCTTTCGCCGACCGGCGGATCGGCCCCGGGCACGCGTTCCGGCGCGAGCCTTCGAGCGCGATCTGGGTCAACGAGGGAGTGGAGCTCGCCTGCGGCCGGGAGGCTCACGCGGTCGACCGGATGCTCGCGGTCCTCCCCGCCCTCGGGCTTCCGCTCGAAACGGCCGACTTCCAACCGGACAAGATCCTCCCGCGGGCCTGGCTCGACGATCGCCACGCCGCGGATTCCCGGGCGGATCTCGTCACCGCCGGCCTCCCCGAACGGTTCGCCCTCCTCCATCCCGGCGCGGGCTGGGGGAACAAGAAGTACCCGGCCAGGAGCTGGGGAAGCGCCCTTCTCGCGTTGCGCGGATCGACGGGCCTTCCGTCCGTGGTCGCGTCCGGACCAGGCGACGAGGAAATGGCGGCGGCGATCGTCACGGCGAGCGCGGGTGCGGCACGCGCGGTCCAGGCCGAGCTCCCCCGATTCGCGGCGCTCGCCCGACGGGCGGAGATCGTCCTGGGCGGCGATTCCGGTCCGACCCACCTCGCCCACGCGCTCGGTCGCTCGGTGCTCATGGTGATGGGGCCGACCGATCCTCACCTGCACGGGCCGTACGCCGCCCCGGAGCTCGCCCTCGCCAAGCGGCTCCCGTGCAGCTTCTGCCACCGTCGCTTCGCCGAGGTGAAGGCCTGCCTGCTCGAGATCGCCCCTTCCGAGGTCGCGGCGCGCGCCGAAGCGATCCTCCGATCTAACGGTTTCTCAAGTAGTTAGGCCGATCCTTCGGATTGACCCTCGCTTCCGGCGACTGTTATGCTGGAAGGCGAATAAAACGCTTCTGTCAGCCCGCGCGCGCTCCTTCTAGGACTTTCACGAGGACCCGACATGGCTTTCGGCAAGACCCCCGCTCCGCCCGAACCCCGAGCCCGTCCCACCGCTTCGTCGGCGCAGTCGGCCAATGCCGCCAACGCCGCGAAGTTCGGCGAGATGTTGATCCGCGCGGGGAAGATCAACGAGGTGCAGCTCCAGGAAGCGCTGGCGCTGCAGAAGGAGCAGGGCGGGCGTCTCGGCACGAACCTGGTGAAGCTCGGCTACATCACCGAGAAGGCGCTGGTCGAGGCCCTGTCGCAACACTTCTCGGTCCCCGCGGTCGATCTCAACTCGATGGAGATCGACGAGAACGTCCTCAAGATCATCCCGGCCGACATCGCGCGCAAATACACGATCCTGCCGGTCTCCAAGGCGGGAGCCACGGTCACGGTGGCGATGATCGATCCGACGAACGTCTTCGCGATGGACGACGTCAAATTCATGACCGGCTACAAGGTCGAGCCGGTCGTCGCCTCCGAGACGAGCATCCGCGGCGCGATCGACCGGGTCTACGGCTCGACCCACGCGATCGAGCTCAAGAAGGTCATGGAGGGGCTCTCGGAGGAAGCGAGCGGCGACCTCGAGGTGCTCGACGAGGAGGAGGATCTCGACCTCGCGACGCTCGAAGAGGAGTCCGAGCAGGCTCCTGTCGTCAAGCTGGTCAACATCGTCCTGTCCGACGCGATCAAGCGCGGCGCCTCCGACATCCACATCGAGCCTTACGAGAAAGAGTTCCGCGTCCGCTACCGGATCGACGGCATCCTCTACGAGATGATGCATCCGCCGATCAAGCTCAAAGAGGCGATCACCAGCCGCGTCAAGATCATGGCCAAGCTCGACATCGCCGAGAAGCGGATGCCGCAGGACGGCCGCATCAAGATCAAGACGAAGGTGTCGGGCCGCACCAAGGACCTCGACTTCCGGGTCTCGGTGCTGCCGACCCTGTTCGGCGAAAAGATCGTCATGCGGCTCCTCGACAAAGACAAGCTGATGCTCGACATGAGCAAGCTCGGCTTCGAGGGGGACGCGCTCCGCCGCTTCGAGAACGCGATCTTGAAGCCGTACGGCATGGTGCTGGTCACCGGCCCCACCGGATCGGGCAAGACCAACACGCTCTACTCGGCGCTGTCGCGGATCAACACCCCGGAGGTCAACATCCTCACCGCCGAGGACCCGGTCGAGTTCAACCTGCCCGGCATCAACCAGGTTCAGATGCGCGAGCAGATCGGCCTCAACTTCGCGGCCACCCTCCGCTCGTTCCTGCGCCAGGACCCGAACATCATCCTGGTCGGCGAGATCCGCGACTTCGAGACCGCGGAAGTCGCGATCAAAGCCGCGATGACCGGCCACCTCGTGCTCTCGACCCTGCACACCAACGACGCCCCGTCCTCCGTTCACCGCCTGATGAACATGGGCATCGAGCCGTTCCTGGTCGCGACATCCGTCCACATGATCGTCGCGCAGCGACTGGTGCGCCGGGTCTGCACCTTCTGTAAGGAACCGGCCGACCTGCCCGCGACCGCGCTGCTGAACGTCGGCTTCTCGGAGGCCGAGGCGCGCACTCTGCGACTGTTCAAGGGTCGCGGCTGCGAGCGGTGCAGCGCCACGGGCTACAAGGGCCGCGTCGGCCTGTACGAGGTCCTGGAAGTGGGCGACGAGATCCGCGAGCTGATCCTCTCCGGCGCGAGCGCCTACGAGCTGCGGACGAAGGCGATCCAGCTCGGCATGCAGACGCTACGTGACAGCGGCATGCAGAAGATCCGCGACGGCATGACCACGATCGAGGAAGTGCTGCGCGAAACGGTGGCGTGATCGCAGGCCGCGCCGGGCGTCGGAATCAGACGGACACGACTAGGCGCGGCTGTCCCAAAGCACGTCGGCGATCCCCCGCCGGCGGTTCTCGGCGCGGGCATAGACGAACAGCGCGTCGGACAACCGGTTGAGGTAACAGAGCGTCCACGCGCCAACCCGTTCCGCGCGGGCGAGCGACACCAGGAGCCGCTCGGCGCGCCGGCAGACAGTCCTCGCGACGTGGAGATGGGCCGCGCCGACGGTGCCCCCGGGAAGGATGAAATTCGCCAGCGGACCGACCTCGGCGCTCCACCGATCGATCGCCTCTTCGAGCGCCGTCACGTGACGCTCTTCGATCGTCGGCACCTTGAACCGCTCCTTGTCCTCTTCGAGGATGCAGAGGTCGGATCCGAGATGGAACAGCTCGTTCTGGATCCGAAGCAGCTCCGCGGTCAACTCCGCGTCCAGACCATGGGCGATCGCGACGCCGAGGGTGGAGCTCAGCTCGTCGACCGTGCCGTACGCCTCGATCCGCAACGCGTCTTTGTCGACCCGCTGCCCTCCCCCGAGCGCGGTGGTCCCGTCGTCGCCGGTCCGGGTGTAGACCTTGGTGATCCGTGGCATCTCGAGAGTCTCCTGGTCTTGGCGAGGGGGATCCTGCCTTGCGTTCCGGCGTCCTGCCGCGCACCGTCCCGAGGCGGCCGGCGTGACGCCCGCGCGCCGGGGACCGCCCGGGGAGGTTCCTAGGCAAGGCATCCGCGGAGCGAGCTTACGCTTCGCGTGGAGACCCCGCCACCACCCCACCCGCAAGGGATCCGCTCGAGCCGGGCCGCGACGCGGCCGGTCTTATCCGGCCTGGCGGCCGGGTCGATCGAGCGAAAAAATCGGGCGGAGCTACTTGGCGGCTCGGGCGGCGGCGCGCGCGGCGCGACGGGCAAGCTCCCGTCGTTCGGCGACGTTCAAGGGCGATTTGTCCGTTCGGCCCTGGCCTGAGAGCTTGCGGATGACGTCGGCAAAATCGACCGGCTCGGGAGCCGGCTTGGCAGACTTGGGCTTTACGGGCACACTGGGGCGCTTGGCCCCCCCTTTCGCTGGTTTCGGCATGTCACAAGCATGCCACAGCCGGGGACCTAGAGGAAGATCCAACTTTCGTTGGCAGGGGCTAGAACTTGCATGATCTCAATGACTTCGCGCGCCAGCGAAGGCCGAAAAAGCGGTCGGAAGGACGAGACGAGCGGCCGGACGCGATACGCCGAGCGAGTGCGTTGAAAGGACTGGAAAAGGGATGAGCGTACGCCTCGACAAGTGGCTTCAGGTGGCCCGGATGTTCAAGACTCGGACCCAGGCGACCCATGCCTGCGAGCTCGGCCGCGTTCAGGTCAACGGGCAAAATGCCAAGGCCCACCGGCATTTGTCCCTGGGGGACCGGGTGGAGATTCAACAGGGCGATTGGCAACGAATCCTGATCGTGAAAGAGCTCGCCGACCGCCCGGTGGCCAAGGCCGTCGCCCTCACGCTGTTCGAGGACCAGAGCCCTCCGAGGCCCGAGGCCGAGCCCGATCCGTTCCGACGTCTGATGCGCCGCCCTCCCTCCTTGCGCGACGCCGGAGCGGGGCGTCCCACCAAGCGGGATCGCCGAGACATCGAGCGTTGGGAGGAAAGGGGAGAAGACTGAGTCTCATCATGTTTATCTTTTGTCTGTGTTTGGATGCCGAAAATTGGATCTAAACGTTGACAGAACATAGACGCAGATCTACGATCCCACCGTGCCCAGCCTTTCTCCCGAGCTCCCGCGCCACCCGATCGGAGTGGTTGCGCGCCGAACCGGTCTCAAGACGGACCTGATCCGAGCCTGGGAGCGTCGCTACGGCGTGGTCGAGCCGTCTCGATCCGCCACTGGCCGGCGTCTTTACTCGGACCTGGACATCGAGCGTCTCGCCCTCCTTCGCGAGGCGGTGCAGGCGGGCCGCGGCATCAGCAACGCCGCCGACCTCGATCCGGAGCAGCTGCGAGCGCTGATCCGCGAGGACCGTACGATTTCGAGCAACCTGCACGCGCCGGACTCTTCTTCGAATGCCGCGAACGTGATCCTGCGGGCTTGCCTCGCCGCGATCGAACGGCTTGACGGAATCGAGCTCGAGATCCAGCTCGAAAGAGCCGCGGTCGAGCTGTCTCAGTTTCAGGTGATCGATCGGGTCCTCGTCCCGATGATGCATGCCGTGGGCGATCTCTGGCACCGAGGCAAGCTGCGCCCCGCTCACGAACATCTGGCCTCCGCCGCCTCCCGGTCGTTCCTTGGAGGCTTCCGTCACTCCGATCGAGTCGCAGAAGCCCCTCGCCTCCTGGTGACCACACCGGCGCGTCAACACCATGAGCTCGGCGCTCTCATCGTCGCCGCGACCGCCGGCTCCGAAGGTTGGCGAGCCATCTATCTGGGACCGGATTTGCCGCCGGATGACATTGCGTCGGCCGCCAGGGAGCAGGCGGTACGAGCGGTGGCTCTGAGCATCACCTTTCCTCCCGATGATGCACGCCTCCCCGAGGACCTGCGCCGGCTACGCCGGCTCCTGGACCGCGACGTCGATCTGATCGTCGGGGGTCAGGCAGCACGACATTACGCACCGATCTTGGCAGAGGTTCGGGCACAGCTCGTCGACGGCTTGCCCGAGTTCCGCCAGCTGTTGGCGGAGCTGCGGGCGCCGTCCGCGATACCGGCCCCCGCTGGCCTTTAGACGGCGAACCTACTCCCCGAGGAACTCTCCGATCGGCCCGAGCGGTGAGATTCGATCGCACAGGATCTTGAACACCGCGGTGATCGGCACGGCCAGGATCGCCCCCGGGATTCCCCATAGCCAGGTCCAGAACGTCAGGCTCAGGAAGATCACGACCGGATTCAGGGTGAGCCGGCGACCCAGGACCAGCGGCGAGACGATGTACGCCTCGGTGACGTTCAAGACGAGGAATGCGCCGATCGGCAGGAGCGCTTGCCCGAGCGATTCGAAGGTGAGGAAGCCGAGCAGTCCGAACAGCACGTAGCAGACGCCGGCTCCGAGATAGGGAATGTAATTGGCGAGCGCGACGAACATCCCCCAGAGCACCGGGTTCGGCAGGCCGATCCACCACATCGCCAGGCCCGTGCTCGCGCCCAACCCCAGGTTGATGAAGGTGACGGTGACGAGGTAGCGCGAGACCTCTCCCTGGAGCGCGCGGGCGATCTCCGCCCCCTGACGCTTACTCTCCGGAGTGGGCAGCACCTTGATCAGCTTGCGCAGGAACAGATCGCCCGAAGCGAGCAGGAAGAACACCAGGATGAACATCACCGCAGCGCCGGCCGCGACCTGTGTCGCCCGGTTCGCCAGGCGCAGTCCGAGCGACGGCTGGTTGACCGTCACGCTCTGGCTAGGGCCGGAGCCCACTTGGGCGATCTTCTCCACCTGCTCGGTCGCCTTGCCGAGCGTCTGGACCGGCTTTTTCAGATCGCGAAGGCGCTTTTCCACCTTCCGCAGGCTCTGCGGCGCTTTTTCCATCCAATCGTAGGCCGGTTGCGATAGCTGGTAAACCGCGAAACCGAGACCGCCGAGCAGGGCGAACAGGACGATTCCCGCGCCGAGCGGGACGGGGATGCGCAAACGCTTGCGCAGCGATCGGACGACCGGCTCCAGCAAGAGCGTGAGCAGACCGGCGAGGACCACTGGCAGGAGGAACGTCCGCGCCACATACAACGTATAGAACGCCGCGAGCAGGAAGAGGCCCGTGAGCGGCCCGCTTCGGACGCCGAAAGCGCGGGCGAACACCCCCTCGCGCGCGAGGTCGTCCAACGGATCGGAGGAATCGGTCGACGGCTCGATGGGTGTTTCAGGCACGAAAAAACCTTCCGCCCGGGACTTTAGCAGGCTTCAACGGGCCACCCCGGGGAGTCCCTCGGATTCCCTTACATCCCCCTCGTCATCGAACAGCTCCAGCTGGGCGAAGCCGCCGCCGGGCACCAGGCTCGAAAGCGTCACGCCGAGGAGTCTCACCGCGCGGCTCGCGGCGTCGGTCGCGTGGCGAAGGAGACCGCGGACCTCGCGGTAGATGGTTCGGGCGTCCGCCGTCGGCCAGCCGAGCGTGCGCGACCGCGTGAGGGTCGTGAAGTCCGAATAGCGGATTTTGAGCGTGACCGTACAGCCGGCGATGTTTCTCTTTTCGAGGGAGCCTGCCACCTCGACCGACATGCGGTGGAGCTCAAGCTCCATCGGCTCGAGCCCGCGCAGGTCTTCGGCGTAGGTGTTCTCGGTACCCAGACTCTTGCGTTCCTGATGGGTTTCGACCGGTCGCTCGTCGACCCCGTGGGCGAACTCCCAGAGCACCCGGCCGTGGCGGCCGAAGCGGGCGGACAGCTCCTCGGGAGCGCGGACTCGAATGTCGCCGACCGTGGAAACTCCCATCTCCGAGAGCGCCCTTTCGGTCGCAGGCCCCACGCCGTGGAGCTTGCGGACCGGGAGGGGCGCGAGGAATTCGAGGACCCGGTGAGGCGGCACGACGGTCAACCCGTCGGGCTTCTTCCAGTCGGAGGCGATCTTCGCGATCAATCGGCTCGGACCGACCCCGACGGAGACCGTGAGCCCCCGCTCTTCGCGCACTCGACGGCGGATCTCTTTGGCGACCGCGGTAGCCGTGCCCCAGTCTCGAAGATGGTCGGTGACGTCGAGATACGCCTCGTCGATCGACACCGGCTGGAGGGTCGGCGTGATCTCCCGGTAGATCGCGAAGATCTTCTCGGACTCCTTCCGATAGCGCCGGAAATCCGGAGGGAGGAAAATCGCCTGCGGACAGAGTCGTACGGCGCGCGACGAAGGCATCGCGGAATGGACCCCGAAGGCCCGCACCTCGTACGACGCCGCGGCGACCACCCCGCGCGATTCGGGCCGGCCGCCGACGATCACCGGTTTGCCGCGCAACGACGGATCGTCGCGCATGTGGACCGCGGCGTAGAAGCAGTCGAGGTCGCAGTGCAGGATGCGACGCGCGGGCGGCTCGGGGGCGGGCGTCTCGATCACGGGAAAGTCGGCCTCGGCAGCCGGACCACCCGGCTGCCGCGGGGACTTTACGCCTCGATCACGCCCCGATCAATCCGCCCGTGCCATCCGGGCAAAAGGGGAAGAGGTCGTCCTACCCCCCGGCGCCCCCTCCGGCGTGGATCCCCCCTTCGGTCTGGCCGCGCGGATCGAGCGCCTCGCGCAGCTCGTCCTCGGGCAGCACTCCCTTCTCCCGGCAGAGCTCGCGCACCGTCTTGCCCGTCTTCACCGATTCCTTGGCAATCTCGGCCGCCGCGTCGTAGCCGATCTTCGGAACGAGCGAGGTGACCATCGCCAGCGAACGCTCGACCAGCTCCTCGCAGCGCTCGCGGTTCGCGGTGATCCCGGCGACGCACTTGTCGGCGAGGAGCGTCGAGGCGTTCGCCAGGATCTCGATCGACTGGAGCAGGTTGTAGGCGATCACCGGCATCATCACGTTCAGCTCGAAATTGCCGCCCATGCCGCCGAGGGTGATCGTCATGTCGTTGCCGATCACCTGCGCCGCGACCATCAGGACCATCTCCGGAATGACGGGATTCACCTTGCCCGGCATGATCGAGCTGCCCGGCTGGAGGCTCGGCAGCGAGATCTCACCGATGCCGCAACGCGGGCCCGAAGCGAGCCAGCGCAGGTCGTTCGCGATCTTCGCGAGAGAGGAAGCGATCGTCTTGAGTGCGCCGGAGGTCTCGACCGCGGCGTCCTTGCCCCCCATCGCCTCGAACTTGTTCGGCGCGGAGACGAATGGATGGCCGGTCGCCCGGGCGAGCCGCGCGATCACCTCGCGGGCGAAATCCGGGTGGGCGTTCAAGCCGGTGCCCACCGCCGTGCCGCCGAGCGCGAGCTCGGCGAGGCGCGGCTTCGCCGCGGCCAGCCGGTCGAGCCCGTAGCGCACCTGCTGGGCATAGCCCGAGAAGTCCTGGCCGAGCCGAACCGGCACCGCATCCTGGAGGTGGGTGCGGCCGATCTTCACGACGTCGTCGAACTCCCGTGCCTTGGCCTCGAGCGCTTCGGCGAGCCGCGCCAGCGCGGGCTCCAGATCCTCCGCGATCCCGGCGTAAGCCGAGACGTGGATCGCGGTCGGGATCACGTCGTTGCTCGACTGACCGTTGTTCACATGGTCGTTGGGGTGGACCGGCGCCTTCGAGCCGACCTTGCCCCCCATCGCCTCGATCGCCCGGTTCGAGATCACCTCGTTGGCGTTCATGTTGGTCGACGTGCCCGAGCCGGTCTGGAAGATGTCGAGCGGAAAGTGCTCGTCGAGCTTGCCGTCCACCACCTCTTGGGCCGCCGCCTGAATCGCGGCGGCGATGTTTTCCGGCACCACGCCGAGCCCGGCGTTCACCGCCGCGGCCTCCCGTTTGATGCTGCCGAGCGCCGCGATGAACCGGCGGGGGAAGCGAAGCCCGGAGACCGGGAAATTGCGGAACGCCCGCTCGGTCTGCGCACCGTGATACGCCCGGGCCGGCACCTCGATCTCGCCGAGGCTGTCTTTTTCGATCCTCGTATCCGTCATGGGAAGGGATGTCCTTTCGCTAGGTTGCCCCCGTATGGTACCGGGAGGCTTCCCCGTCGTCCAAATCCCATCGCGGTGCGTAGAGGATCTACGAAACCAACCTTGAAGCCTGAGATTCCGAGGAGGTCCGCTCCCATGACCGCGCCCGCCGCCGCCCCTCCGCCCATGCCTCCCGGCCGTTCCGGCCTGCCCTGGATCGGCGAGACGCGGCCGTTTCTCGCCGACGGGTTCGGATTCTGCGCCGAGCGGATCGAGCGGTTCGGCCCGGTATTCCGGACCCGCATCCTCGGCCGCGAGACGGTGGTGATCTCCGGGCCGGAGGCGACGGCTGCGTTCAACGACGAGGACCGGATCCTCCGCTCGAACGCCATGGTTCCCCACGTGGCGGAGTTGATGGGAAAGGTCAGTCTGCCGCTGCTCGACGGGACCGCCCATCGGCGCCGGAAAGACTTCGTTCTCGCGGCGTTCACCCCGGAGGCCTATGCCGCCTATCTGCCCACGATCGAGCGCGAGGTGGCGTCGGCCCTCGCCTCCTGGGCCGAGCGCGGGGAGGTCGGCGCGGTCGACGAGCTCAAGCGGTTGGCGCTGGAGACGATCTGCCTCTGCATCTTCGGCGTTCCCCGCGGTCCGCTGCTCGAAGCGTTCGCCGCGGACTACGAGGTCATCCTCGCCGGGTTCTCCGCGCTGCCGGTCCCCTTGCCGGGGACCGGGTATACCAAAGCGAAAACCGCTTTGGCCCGCATCCTCGCCCGGTTCGACGGCCTGATCGACGACGCCTCGAAAACGCCCCGAGAGGACGGCCTGTCGCGCATTCTTGCGGCGAGAGCCGCCGACGGAGGAGGGATAGGCAAGGAAGAGCTCAAGGTCGAGCTGCACCATGTTGTGATCGCCGGACTGATCGTCTGGTCCGAGCTCGCGGCCCTGCTGCTCGCGCTCGCGGGTCATTCCGACGTCCGAGAGCGGTTGAAGGCCGAGATCTCTGCCGCCCCCGCGGAGCCGCTCTCGGCGACTTCGCTGCGCCGCCTCCCCTACCTCCACCAGGTGGTCCTCGAGACGAAGCGGATCTGCCCGATCGTGCCGGTCTTCTTCGGCCGCGCGCGCCGGGAGTTCGCGCTCGAGGGTAAGCGGATCCCTGAGGGGTGGATGGTTCTCTGGTCGCACCGGACCTCTCTGCTCGCCGAATCGGTCTACCCCGAACCGAATCGGTTCGACCCCGATCGCTTCGCGCCCGAGCGGGCCGAGGACAGGAAGCACCCGTTCGGCTACGCCCCCCAAGGCGCCGGCCCCGCGACCGGCCACAAGTGCCCCGGGCTCGATTTCACGACTCTCCTCATGTCGGCCCTCGCGATCGAGCTGCTGCGCGGCTACGAGTGGGAGCTCACCCCGGGCCAGGACCTCTCGTACGACTGGAGCAAGATCCCGCCTGAGCCGAAGGGCGGCCTGCGCGTGAGCCTGCGCCGCCTGTAGAGCGGGCCGACGAGGGCGGCTAAGAACCGCCCCGGGGCTCACTCTCGGCGACCGGATCGCGCCAGGGCTCGACCGGGACGTCGCGGATCGGGTCGGGAGGAGGCTCCTTCAAGACCCACAGGACGTGGGCGACGAACTCTTTCGGGCACTCGGCCTGCGGCGTGTGACCGCACTCGGCGATCAGATGGAAGCGCGCCCGCGGCAGCTCCCGCGCATAGCGGCGTCCGACCTCGGGTGGGAACAGCCGGTCGGCCGCGCCCCAGATCAGATCCGCGGGGGTGGCGATCCGGGCCAAGCGCCCGTCGAGAAAATCGCCACGGGAAAAGGTCGAGAAGATGCGCGGCGAAGGTCCCGACTGCATCTTGTCCACCACGTCGTCGAGCACGAACCCGGGAAGCCGAGGCATCCGCGGGCCAAGCAGCGCGTCGGTGAAGACGCGCGCCTCGGCGCGGTTCCGGACCAGAAATCGAACCTTCGGCTCGTAGAGCAACCCGCCGGTGTCGACCAGGATCAGCCGCGAGACGCGATCGGGATGGCGCTCGGCGTAGATCAATGACACCCAACCGCCGAGCGAGTTGCCGATCAGGATCGGGGGGACGTTCGAGGAAGAGCCCAGGAGATTCGCGCCGAGCAATGCCTCGAGACCCGCCACCTCGTCGGCGATCGAAAGGGGCCCGCTCGCCGGCGCGCTCCCTCCATGCCCGGGAAGGTCGACCACGATCAGACGGTGACCCTCGAGGAGAGCTGGCACCGATTGTGCCCAGACCCCCGCGTCGTTACCCAGCCCGTGAACCAGCACGAGGGTAGCGCCGGACGGCGCTTTCCCGCTTCCGACCCAATAGCTCAGCTTCCCCTTCGGCCCGGCCATCGTCCGATGCTCCAGGCCCGCGAGCGTCAACCGGAACCGCACGATGACGCGCCAGATGCCGAGAGGGTTCACCCAGACCGCGATCCCCCCGATCAGCAGAGCGAGCGAGAGAGCGCTCCCAACCGGAAGGGCTCTCCGGAACCGGGACCGTCGAGGCGCCGCGAGCGGGGCGTTCCCCTCGAAAAGATGCGCATCGGCCGACGGGTCCGATTTGCTCATTCCCGCCGCTTCGCTTTCGCAGGGGATTCACTCTCCGAAGTGTCCGCCGATCCCACGGCCGAGACGGCACTAGATCCATACCAATCTGAATTTCCCGACTCGGCCTCTATGCGAACGACATGGTTCTGTCCGGCCAGGATGCGCACCTCAGGATCCTATATCGGGCGGATTGGGAGCCTTCGGAGCGCAGTTCCCAAAGAGGGCTCGTGACGGCACGAAGGGCCCGACCCGCACGGGCGTCGGTTGAAGCGCCCCCGCCATCCGCGTATTCCCGTTCAGTTTCCTCGTTTCGAGCGTAGAATTTTCTCGAAGATCACGGATCCGGCACAGGGGGCGCTTAGCGAAGGCTACGATGAAAATTTTTATCGCCAGCTCTCGAGAAAGCCTCGGATTGGTTCGAGAGATCGAAGTCTGGCTCGAAGAAAAGGGACACGAGCCGGTTCCTTGGGACAAACCGGGCTTGTTCGTGCCGGGCGCTCAGACCTTTCAAACGCTGATCGATATCAGCCGGACGGTCGAAGCGGCGGTGTTCGTTTTCTCCGCTGACGACCGTGCCTGGTATCGAGGCGATTCCGTCGCTCTCCCAAGAGACAACGTACTGATCGAGTACGGCCTTTTCGCCGGCGCGCTCGACCCTCGGAGGGCCATCATCTGCAGGGATGGGTCGCCCAAACACCCGGTGGATCTCGCCGGCCTCACTTACATCGATCTCAGCGTTACACGACGCTCTCGAGGCAAGCTCGAGCTGTCGATCTGGGCGGGAAGGCTCACATCGGGCCCGATCGATCCGGCCGTCATTCGACTTCACGCCAAGGTCGCCGCCCTCGAGCTGGAGCGCGAATCGCTAAGGGAGCGGTTGACCTTCGAATCGGAAAAATCTCGGGACCTGGAAGGTCTACTCGGCCGATCGCAATTTCTCGACTTCTCGACCTATGACCTCACGAGCGATGGCCACTGGAAGCTCCTCTTCGACTTCGAGTATTTCCACGCGGTAGCCGCCGCCCTGGCGAAGAGCGTCGAGAATCCGATGGAGCTCCGTGGCCTCCTCTTTCGCTGCGGAGCGGGGCCGCTGGCGATCCAGCTCGCCTGGCATAGCCCCGGAACGTCGGAGTACCCGATACCGGACCGAGGAGAAACTCGAACCATCTTCCTCTCCCGAAAGATGCTGAGGAGGTTTCGCGACACCCCATCGAACGACCTGTACCGAGATTTCCTGATCGCCCTTCCCCAAGATCTGAGGCACGCGATCGACGACGAAGGAAGGCGCGCGATCGAGCGTCGCACTCGAGGCACTTTCCAGGAAGACCCTAGGACCTCCGTAGCCTGAGCCGCTTTCGGGCCTCCCGAAAGCCGGGTGCTCGGCTAGCCTTCCGGCCCGAGAATTCCGCGCGACGCGAGAAATCGAAATCTCAGCACCGAGAGCGCTTCGGGAGCTTCCCGCGCGATTCCTGAGCCAGGAGAATGAATCCTGAGCCGGGGAAATCATGGGTGTCTCGCGCCCGATTCTTAGGAGGCGACTCTTTCGGCGAACCGTGCCGACCCCCACCTCGGTCCTCCCCCGCAAGCGGGGGAGGAGGCCCGCCCGTCCCCTTCACGCCCTTGCGTCTCCGCTTCACCCTCGCTCCAGTCCTCACATCCTCTCAGCGAAGCGTCCCTCCCCCCGCTTGCGGGGGGAGGCCAGGAGGGGGGCCTCAGCCAAGGGCGCTGAACTAGCCGGCTTCCATCACGTCCGACAGCTCGGCGCGAAGGGTCGGGAGGTCCGCCGGAAGCCAGCTGCGGAAGCCTTCGCTCGCGAACAGCTCGGCGTCGCCGGGGTACGTTGGTACGAGGTAGAGCGGAAAGCGGGCGAAGATGTCGCGATCGGATCGCTTCCGTCGCGCCTGGATCGCCGCTCGCTTGGCCGCTGCCTCGTCCAGGTGGCCGAGCAGATAGGCGGCGGTTCGGAATTGGGCGATCGTCCGCTCGTCGGTCACGGCTGGAGGAGGGGGCGTGGGCTGCGCGGAGGTGGCGGGGGACGCCGAGCTTCGGTCGAGCCGGCCCGCGATCTTCAGCAGCCCTCGCCGCATCGATTCCCGGAGGCCGTGGCGACGAAAACGACGGGCGATACCGGCGGGCGTCCAGGGCTCGCGAGGCGCGGGCGGCGGCTGGCTCGGGGCTCCCGCCGGACCGCTCTTGCCGGGGGCGGTGTTGGCAATCCAGCCGGCGTACGGATCGATCGCGAACGCTCCTCCACCGGGGTTGTTGTCCACCAGCATCGTCTGGGTCCGCGAGAGGAACGCGAGCAGAATCGCCGGCATCAATCGCTCCCAAGTGCCCGCCTCGTAGTTCTTGTAGGCGGTCAGGAAAGCGTTCCGCTCGAACAGGAACCCGCGGTTGAACAGGCCGAGCAGGTCGCTCGTCGCGCTCGACCGATGATGGACGACGGCCTTCGACGCAAAGGTCACGCGTTCCCCACCCGACCAGAGACGCCAGCCGAGGTCGACGTCTTCGAGATAGGCGAAGTAGGCCTCGTCGAATCCCCCCGCGGCCAGGAACGAGCTCTTGCGGATCAGCAGATTTCCGCCGCAGGCGAAGAGGAGCTCCTCCCCGTCGGCAGGCACCTTCGCCCGGGCGAGCGGACGACGATAGTCGAGCTGAAACGCGTGACCGTCGAACGTCATCGCCCCGCACGCGAAGTCGAGACGCTCCCCCGGCCAATCGACGATCTGGCCCGAGACCGCCGCCACGTCGTCGGGGGCGGCGGAGAGCGCCGCGACCAGCTGCTTGATCCAGTCCGGCCGGGGGCGAGTGTCGTTATTCAGAAAGGCCACGGCATCGCCGACGGCCTCCGCGACGAGGCGGTTGTTGCCGGCGCAAAATCCTAGGTTCACCGGGCTTTCGACCAACCGCAGGCTCGCGAGCCCGGGCGGCGGCTCGCAGCGGAGCCAATCCGCCGTTCCGTCGGTCGAGCCATTGTCGAGAACCAGGATCTCCCAGGGCACCCCCGGATCTTCCTGGACGCCGAGCGCGGCAAGACAGGTTTCGAGGTGGTGGCGGCCGTTCCAGGACAGGACCGCGACCGAGACGCGCTCGATGTTCATCGCCCGCCGAGCATCCTTCGGAGGCGTCGGCGCACCCGGAATGCGAGCGGATCAGCCGGCGCCGACGTCGGCAGGGCCTGGGCGAAGCGCTCCTTCGTGGGGTCGACGCGCGGCTCGCGGCAAAAGGCGACGAGCGGCGCGAGCGCGCGATCCCATCGAAAGCCCTCGAGCAGACGGGCGGCGCCGGCTTCAATCGCTTCGCGGTCGACCCGACCGACCGCCGCTTCGAGCGCCTTGCCGAGCGCCGGGGCGTCGCCGGGAGGCACGACGAGCCCGGCGCAGTGCTCGACCAGCATCCGGCTCATCGCTCCTCCGGCGCTGGTCACCACCGGGCACCCCGCGGCGAGGGCGTCCAGGAACCGGGTGCGGAGCGAAAGGCGGGTCTCGAGCGTCGGTCGATGCGGCGCGACCAGCACGTCCACGTCGCGCAGCAGGTCGTACCGGCGGTCGGAGGGAACCCAATCGATCAAGCGGACGCGGCTCCCCCAGACCCCTCGACGACGGCAGCGCGCCTCGACCTCGCCGAGGAGACGTTGCGGCGTCTGATCCGGATTCGGGTTCGCGATCAAGAGGAGGGTCCAGTCGGGGCGGTCGAAGGCGCCGATCGCATCGAGCGCGTCGAGCAGCGTCCAGGGATCGTACCAGTCGTAGACCCCGCCGAAGAGCAAGCGCTTCTCGCCGGACCGGCGCTCGGGCAGGTAGGGCTCGTGGGGCGGCAGGCGGTCCGGCACGCCGAAAGGCACCGGCGCGATCAGTCCGGCGAGATCGGGATCTCCGGCCAGGCGCTCGGGGTTCACACGGCCCAGCGCGGCGAGAAAACCAAGGTAGAACGTCCTCTGCTCTTCCGAGGAGCAGAGGAAGAAATCGCCGCGCGACATCTGGAGCACCCAGGTCGCGTGATCGTTGCGGTACGGGTCGAGCCCGAGAGTCGGAACGTAAGCGAAGTTTTCGATCAGCCAGGGATCGTAGAGGTCGATCGCGACGGGTAGACCGCGAGCCCCGAGCTCGACCACCGCGTCGTTTGCGAGCTGCCCTTGGGCGACGACCGCGGTGCAGCCGGCGGCGAGGTCTCCCAACCTTCCGCGCTCGAAGGTCGCCACCCGGTCTCCTTCAAGCCCGGACGCCGCCCGCATCTCCTCGGACGTGGCAGGAGAGATCAAAAGGACGTCGATGCCGTAACCCGGGAGCCGGCGGGCAAGCTCCGCGTAGCGGATGCCGATTCCGGCCATTTTCGGACGGATCGGCTCGCTCGAAAGGAGCGCGACGCGAGGGGCGGAAGGCATCGGCAGCGGCAGGAATCTCAGCGGGAGATCAGCCTGTGCAGCCGCCAGGCCCGTGAGGCTTCCATGGTTCGGACCAGCTCGTTCAGACGCTCGATTTCGGCATACGTCCGCCCCAGGTGGAGCGTCTGCTCGTCGACCGTCCCGCGTAGCGACCGCTCCTCGCCGTAAAGCCGTTCGAGATCTTCCACCAGACGCGCACGCTCGGCGAGAAGGGCGGCATGCGCGCCGTTGACCTCGTGGTAGCGAGTCTCCCAGGCGAACCGCTCGGTGGACAGGTCGCGATGGGTAGCCTCCAACGCGGCAAATCGGGCCGCCTCCGCGGTGAGCTCGCCGCGCAAACCGTCGATCTCGGCCTTGCGGCGCGCCGCCTCTTCCCGCGCTTCGACCTCTTCGCGGCGCAGGGTATCGACCGCGCGGGCGATCCGGTCGGCGCCGAGGCGGCCCGAGTGTTTCTCGATCACCCGGGCCTTGACCGCGAGGAAGTCGGAGCGCTCCCGGGGCCGCTCGCCGAACACGTGGTGCGGCGCACCGCGGAAATGGCGGTACTCGCAGGTGACCACCGGCCGATGGAAGAACGGGGCGAGCGCCGCGACGCGGATCAGCAGATCCCAGTCCTCGAAGAACGGCAACGACGCGTCGACCGGGCCGGCGGCGAGCAGCAGATCGCGTTCGATCAACAGCGTGTTGAACGGGATGTAGTTGTCGACCAGCAGAAGGTCGGGGTCGAAATCCCGGCTGTAGGGAAGGCGCCGCTCGGCGCAGCTCCAACCCCGTGCGCCGCCCCGCGCGAGCTCATAGATTGCGACCGCGGCGTCGGTGTAGGCGACCCGCACCCCGGCGCCTTGGACCATCGAGGCCAGGATCGCCAGATGCTCCGGGGCGGCGAGGTCGTCGTCGTCCAGGAAGGCGACGAAACGGCCGGTCGCCGCCTCGATCCCCGCTTGCGCCGCCGCCGCCCGGCCGCGGCCGGGGTCGAGATCCACCCGGACGACCTGCAGGGGGAATTCGGGGGGAAGCGCCGGCTGGGCACCGCCGTCGTTGACCAGCACGACCTGGGTCCGGTGGTAAGTCTGGCCGGCGAGCGAGGCGAGCGCTTCAGCGAGTAGCTCCGGCCGGTCCTTGGTGCGGACGATCACCGAAACGTCCGGGCCCTCCAGCACCTCCAGCTGCTCCGGCAGACCACCGAGATGGCGGATCAGCTGCGCCGGGCTGCGGGTGCGGAAGTCGTCCACCGTAAGCCGCCGATACCCCTCGGCCAGCTCGACCCCCGCCGGGAGCGACAAAGTCCGATGCCGGCGCAGGCCGAGCGCCGCGTTCCAATACGGATGACGCTCGGCCTGGCTCTGATGAACCGAGAAAGCCCGCTCCAGGAGCTCCCCTTCGGCCGATACGTCGACCAGCAGGTCGGGATACCCGGGGCGGTTCACCTCGTAGGCGAGGATGCGGAGGCCCGCGAAGTCGGCGAGCGCTTCGCCTCGCAACGGGGCGAGCAGGCGGTGGAGCGCCGCGAAAGCCGCCCGGTGGTCGGCGCTCGCTTCGAGCGGCGACGGCACGAGGAGCAGGTCCGGCCGCTGCGACAGGAGCGCGCGACGGATCCCTTCCGCGATCTCGTCCAGGCGTTCGGCGAGGCCGCCGTCCGGAAGGTCCAAGAGATCGCAGCCGGCGAGACCGAGAATCTCGACCGAGCGGGCGGACTCCGCCCGCCGTCGCGCGGCGTAGTCGGCGCGATCTGCGACGGGCTCTTCCCCACCACCACCGTCCGAGAGGAACAGCACCCGCACCGCGGCGCCCGATGCGGCGAGCTGGGCGAGCAGGCCTCCCGGGCCCAGCACTTCGTCGTCGGGATGGGGCGCGATCGCCAGGGCGCTTGATGCGAAAACGCGCTCGCAGGCTCCGGGCGGCGCAGGAAGAGTAGGGCGGACGGTCACTGGATGTATCCCAAGGCGCGTAGGCTCTTCTCGGTCTCCTCGCTCGCCGAAGAGGGAGCGGGCCGCCCGAGGTCGCTGCGGTTCCAAAGCAAAAGGATCCCCCCGGCGTCGATCCGGGGGAAATGCCGAGCCTCGAGGGCCGACGCGGCGACTAGGCCCCCGCTGTAAGCGGTGCCGCCGCCGACCCGGATTTCGTCGGGACCGAGCGGGCGATCGCCGAGCCGAGCCGAGATCGTGAGAGGCGCGCCGGACCCACCCTGGACCAGGAACCCTTTGCTCCGCCAAGGGTTCGGTTCGCAGACGAATTCGAAGCGGATCGAGTTTCCGCTCATCTCGACCCGGTCGCCGGGCGCAAGGAAAAGCGGAAAGACGCCGGCCGGAGCCGTGGACGACCAAGAGATGCTACCACCGAGCCGTGCCCCCCCCGGGCAGGGACGAGCCACGACCCTTAGACCTCGGAGCTGTTCGTCGAGTTGGGCGGAGAGGAGCGCGTCGATGGGCGGCATTGGAGGCGAAGAGGCCCCTCCGCCCGGGGAGACCACGGCCGACGGATCGATCAGGTTCTTCTTCTCGTGGGGATCCGCTGCGAGATCGAATCGTTCCTCCGAGGGCATCCGCCCGAGGTCGACCCGATAGAGGTGCGCCTGCAGTTCATCGGCCGCGACGAACGGCGCGTTCCGATTGAAGCGAATGCGTTTGTCCCGGTCGACGATGGTCGCCACCCGGAGCGGTCCGCTCGCAAGATGCTGAGCGAACGCCGGCCGCCTCGGCACAGCATTCCGTCCTTCGAGAGCCGGAAGGAGGTCGACACCGTCCCACGCCGGATCGGCCTTCGCACCGATCGCCGCGGCCAGGGTGGGCGCGAGGTCGAGCAGCCGCACGACTCCCGGGAGGCGTCGCCCCGCGGGGATCTTGCCGTCCCAGCGGAAGAACAGCGGGACGTGGATCTGCTCGTCGTAGAGCGTCTGGCCATGTTTCCAGCCGCCGTGATCGAACAGCTCCTCGCCGTGGTCGGCGGTGAGTACCACGAGCGTGTTGGCGAGAACCTCCGGCGGCAGCGCGGCGAGCAGCCGGCCGACTTGCGAATCGGCGTAGTGGACCTCGCTGTCGTAGAGCGCCTCGATGTGCTGGAGGTCGCGGGCCGGGTCGTCGAGCGCCAGCCGGCCGGTGTAGATGCCGTGGATCCAGTTCGTGCCGATCTTGCCGTGGTACCCGGGATCGAACGACGAGACGCCGTTCTTCAATTCCGGCGAGTCGTACGGGTCGTGCGGGTCGATGAAATGGACGTAGAGGAAGAACGGCCGCTCGGCCCCGCCCGCGTGGGCACCCAGCCACGACAGCGCGCGATCGGTGAGGCCCCCCCCATGCAGGTCCATCGAAGCCGGGACCGGCGGCGGGGTATAAAACGTGCCGAAGCCGCGGGCAAAGCCGTTGCCCTGATGGAGTGAAGGATTGCCGAGGAATCCGGCCGTCGCGTAGCCAGCGACCGCGAACCGCTCGGCGAGCGACGGGACCTCCTTCGGAAGCGCGAACGACTCGACCGGATCGCCGAGGATCTCGCCCGGGTAGCGCCCGCTCATGATCGCGACGAGCGAAGGGAGGGTCCAAGGAGCCTGGCTGTAAGCGGTCTCGACGGTGGTCCCGCCCGCCGCCAGCCAACGCGCGATCTCGGGGCTCGTTTCGCGCCGGTAGCCGTATGGCGTCAGATGGTCGGCGCGCAGCGTGTCGATCAGGATGAACAGGACGTTCGGCCGCCGGTCGTCCGGTCGTGCCTCGGCGATCGCGACCGACGACGAAAGGCGCGCTGGGTTCCAGGCGAGGAGCGGCGTCGCGCGATCCTCGGCGAGCAGGCCGGCAAGGGTCGGGCGGACGGTCAGAGCGACGTCCTCGCCGCCGAAACGCGCGAGATCGACGTCGAGATCGAGCCAGGCGGGTGACTCGCTCTTCTCGCGCCGCGCGACCTCGACCACCTCCCTGCCCTCGCCGGCCGCGACCTCGACGACGACCTCCAGCGCGGAAGCCACGCGCCAGCCGAGCGGCAGCGCTTGGACCCCGAGGTGAAGCCGGGCACCTTGGGGGAGGCGCCCCCGCCAGGCCCAGGGCTCGACCGAGGTGATCACCGCCGGCCGGCTCTCCAGTCCCATCTCGAGCCGCGCGAGGCTCGGGGGGCGACGGAACGCGAGTCCGGGGCGACCGGCGACGGTCGCCGCGACGAGCCCTTCCCCGGAGGCGAATCGGTGGGCTCGCACCGCGTCGTTGAGATCGAGGTGCGAATCGAGGCGGCGCCCACACGAGGCGAGGACGAGGACCGCTCCGAGCAGCGCACAGCGCCTGAACCGGGCGAATTTTCCGGCCGGGCTCCCGTTCGATCTCCCCTTCGGTTCAGACCAGGTCATAGTCCCCCATCGCGCAATAGAAACCCTCCGCCGCCGCGACCGGATCGGGCCCCTCCTGGCGGCCCCGGCATCCGAGAAAGACCCGCTCCTCCGCCGGGCGCAGGCCGAGCTCGGCGAACGCCTCGTCGAGATCGGGCCGGTCTGCCGGCGGCGGCCAGACGGCCCAGGTCTCGATACCGGCCGTCGCCAGGTCCGCGGCGATCCCGGCGAGGTCGGCACGCCAGTCCCTTCCGCGCGGCAGCCAGAGCTCGGCCACCTGGGCGAGGCGACCGGCGAACCCGACCACGACCAAGCCGGAGACGCCGGACGCCTCGGGCGAGTAGATCCGGTAGTAGCGATCCGGCCGGGCATGGTAGCGCCAGTTGAGGAACGCCGCCGAACGGACGATCCCGAAGGGTCCTCCCGAAGCGGTCCAGATCTCCGCCGCGCCTTCCGGCGCCACGTCGCCCCAGGCGATCTCGCGCCCCACCGCCGCAGCCGCCACGTCCCCTTCGAGGGGCGCGATCTCGGCGAGCGGGCGGTAGCCGAACACTCTCTGGCCGAGGCGAAAATGCCGGTCGCTCGGGAAGCCGAAGATCCAAGGAGCGTCGTGCTCCCCCGGTAGGTCGGAAAGCAGAGAGCGACCGAGATCGACGAGCGGCGGCCTCAGGTGCGGCTGCCGCTCCGATGCGACCCAGTCGACCAGTTGCCATATCCCTCCCTCGCCGCCGCTCCAGCGAGCCGGAAGGCGCAACGCCCCGGAATGCGCGACCACCTCGGCGCCGGGCGGACCGAGCGCCGCCACCCAGCTGCGCCCCTCCCCCGGCAGCTGCCGATATTTCCAGGTCCATTCCGCCGCCGAGAGCGGCCGGCCGAATCGCCGCTCGAACAGCTCGGAGAGGGCGGCAAGGTCCTCCGGCTCGGTAGGCCGGAGCTGAAGAGCCGAGTGGGCCGAACTCGAGTAAGAAATGCTCACGCCGAACGCTCCCGGCGCCGAAGTCCCAACGCCGCGAGGAGGCCGAGCGGCGAGATCGCCGCGCCCGCCATCAGGCCGGGCGGACGGTAGGTCAGCTCGACCTCGCGCCGGCTCGACCGGGCCGGCAGGTCAACCGCCAGCGCCGTACCGTCGTCGAGCGGCGAGACGGCATCGGTACCCCCGACCCCAGGAACCGAGGCCCTCCAACCGCGCTCCCAGGTCTCGGAGACCACGAGACGGCGGGCGGCGCCGCCCGGCACCCCGATGCGCCAGACGCCGGGCTCGCTCACTTCGATCGACAGCCCCGCGGTCGAGCCGTCGGCCCACCGGACGAGCGCCAGAGCCGTCGGCCTTTCCCAGACCCGCGCATCGGAACCGGAATAGGCGAGCCGCCAGCCGGAGACGGGTGACGCCTCCGTCGGACCTCCCAGAACCCAGCGTACCCCCCAGCGGTCCAGGCGCGGGTCGTCCCAGCGCCCGATCGGCCGGAGGTAGACCGGATCGGGCCGCCCCAGCCCGCCATAGGCCGCTTCGAACGCCTCGAGCTTCACAGGATCGTCTCCGCGCAGGTCGCGCAACCGGTACACCATCCCCGCGTTCGGCCGCAGTTGCTCGCCCAGCGCGGCAACCCGGCCGGGCTTGCCTTCGAGGAACCGAAGGCTCCCGGTCGTCGGATAGAAGCGCCCGAAAGGCAAGCCCGGCACGATCCTCCCGTGGGCGAGCAGCAGATCGATCGCCAGCACTGCCGGCACCCCGAGGACGATCCTCCATCGAGCTTCTATCGGCAGCCGGGTCGAGAGCGCGAGAAGAAAGGCGACCAGCAGGAGGACCCCGGTCGATATCGCAAGCCCCATGGCGAGACCGTGGGCGCGGATCGATTCGCCCAGCGCGAGCCAAGCCGCTGCCAGCATCCCCGCGACGGCGGAGGCTCCAACGATCAGGCTACGTCCTCGCCCAGACGGGGCCGCAAGCCAAGCGTCGACGCCCAGCGCGGCCAGCAGCGGCAATCCCAGCTCGAGCCCGAAGATCAGCCGGTGGTGCGCCGCTCGACCGACCAGCGGCAGCGACGCCAGAAGGTCGTGAACGCCCGGCAGGTGGTAGGCGCCGAGGAAAGAGAACGCGACGAGAACCGCGATCCCCAACACCCGCCGGTCGCGGCCTGCTCGCGCCAGCCCCGCCGCGGCCAGGGGAAGGGTGATCGCCCCGGCATATGCGGCGGTCGCCGAGTAATTGAACGGTCCCCACCAGGTGCCGTTGGCCGGATGACCGTACAGCTGCGGCAGGAGCAACCGCAGCGGCTGAAGCAAGAGCAGGGCGAGTGGCGGTCCACCGCCGGGCGCCACCCCGGCCGCCGATCCGCCGCTCGCCCATTTGCTCGTCTCGGGCAGCAGAAGGCCGAGCGGCAGGATCTGGACCGCGGCGATCCCCGCCGCGACCGCCCACGCGGCGACGAAGCGCCCCCAGGCCGCAAGGGATCGATCCTTCGCGCCCCGGACGGCGAGATAGAGCGCCGAGAGCATCGCGGTATGGAGCGACGTCTCGGGATGCCCGCCGAGCAGTTGGACTCCGGCGCAGACTGCGAGCAGCGCCCCGCCCGATCGCCCGGCGGCAAGCCGCTCGACCGCCCAGAGGACCCAGGGCACGAGGACGAGCGCGTTGCCCATCGGAAAGAGTAGGAAGGAAACCAGCATGCCCGAGAGCGGAAACCCGATCGTCGCGACCAGCGCCGCCGGCCGGGACGCGCCCAGCTCGCGCGCCAGGAGCCACGCGCCGCAGCCGCCGATCACGATCCGCAGCCAGGGCAACAGGACAAAGCCGATCTGCAGCGGCAAGAGCGCGAACAGCAGGTGCAGGGGAAAGAGCGGCGCCGACTGTCCGTTCGCCCAGAACGGGGCGCCGGCAAACGAGTAAGAGTTCCAACCCGGGAGCCGCCCCTCGAGCAACTCCCTTTTGAGGAAGACCAGCCAGGGCTGGATCTGGAAGCTCACATCGCGCAGCACGGGATTCCCGCCGAGATCCGAGAGGCCCGCCTCGCTCCCCTGCCAAGGGGCCACCGCCTTGAGGTCCGCCGCAGGGCTTGGAATGCCGTCCGGCAGGCGCAATGCGGGAGCCAACATGGCGATCCCGAGCCAGCCCGCGACCATCCACGGGACGGCCAGCTCCGAAACCCGCGCGCGGAGCGTGCCCTCCTCGACTGGAGCGTCCCCGCCGACGGCCCTTCCGGATCCCCGGCCGAGGCCGAGCGCGGGAAGGACGGTGGCGAGCGCGAGCCAGGGGAGGGCCGGGTTCAAGCCTCGCCTCGAGAGCGCGGTCTCCGGCGCAGCCGCATCAGAACGACATCGCGCAGGGCGGCCATCGCGGCGGGAAGCGGATCGACCTTCGAGGCGGCGGAGTTCACCCAAACCACACCCACCTCGGCGATCTTCAATCCCCGCTTCCGGGCGAGCCAGAGCAGCTCCACGTCGTAGGCGAAACCGTCGATCGTCAGGTCTCGGGCGAGAGAGCGGGCCGCCGGCCCGCGCAGCAGCTTGAAGCCGCATTGCGTGTCGGCGATCCCGGGGACGGCAAGGAGACGGATGACCTTGTTTCCCGCCTTGCCTAGGAGCACCCGATAGAACGGTTGCCGTTCGCGGACGTCGGAGCCGCGGGTCGCCCGGCTGCCGATCGCGAGGTCCGAGTGGACGAGGTGGTCTTCGAGCTTTTCTACCTCTTCGATCGGAGTCGAGAAGTCAGCATCCGAAACCAGCACCCGATCGCCCGCCGAGGCGAGCAACCCCGCCTTGACCGCCGCTCCCTTCCCTCGGTTCTGGGGCAGGCGGATCGCGCGGACTCCCGAAGCCGCGAAACGTTCCGCCACCTCGACCGTGCGGTCGCGACTGCCGTCGTCGGCAACCAGGATCTCGAAGCTCTCGCCTCGACGCTCGCGACGCGCCGCGAGGAAGGCGATCGCCCGTTCGAGGCTCGGGCCCAGCCGTTCCTCTTCGTTATAGGCCGGGATCACCACCGAGATCGCCACTCGGGCGCCAGGAGAGGCTTGGGGATCGGCCATGACCGGCGGATTCTATCCCCCAGGTCTCCCGATACAGCGCGTAGAATCTTCGACATGCCCGCGCTCCGCATCCTGAAGGCCCTCGATCCGGAAAGCGCCGGCTCCCCGGAGTTTCGCCACCTGCTCAGCCAGCTCCGCCTCGAAGCGTCGCGCGCGTTCGAAGGCGACGTCGAGCTCCATCCGAACCCGACCGCGTTGCCGCCGGGCGACTGCCCGACCTATCTGCTGCTCGGACCGAAGAACGTGCTGCTCACCGCGGCGAGCTTCCGCGCGATGCGCGAGCGCCTCGCGGAGGGCGCCGCCCAGGTGCGGCCGGCCCGGCTCGCCGACCTCGCGATCCCGCTGGACGAGCCGATCTACACGCTGCGCGGCTTCGAGAAGGTCGAAGCACGGATCCTCGGCCGAGGCGAGGCGGAGGTCCTGCCGGCTTCGGCCTCTCACCTGCCGGTGACACTCCTCACCGAGAAGGCCCTCGGCGAGCTGCTCGCACGCGTGCCGCTCGAGAGGCTGCTACGGAATTCCGACGCCTCCGCGGGGTCGAGCGCCGAAGGAGAGGTCGCAACGGCGGGCCTCTGCCACGAGTTCATCGACTATTACGGCGAGGTCCGGGAGGACGTCGTCCCGTTCCTCCCGCCGGGAGTGGGCGAGGTGCTCGAAGTCGGCTGCGGCCGGGGGGTCACCGGCGCCTATCTCCAGCGGACGCTCGGCTGTCGGGTGACGGGAGTCGAGCTTCATCCGGAGGTGGCGGCCGACGCCGCGACCCGCCTCCATGCCGTCCTGGTGGGTGACCTGCAGACCCTCGAGATCCCCGAACGGTTCGACGCGGTGCTCGGCTGCGAGATCGTGGAGCATCTGCCGGAGGCCGCGGACTTCCTCGCCCGGGCCGCCGAGCTGATCCGACCGGGAGGGAGGATCGTACTCTCGATCCCGAACGTCGGCCACTGGTCGGTGGTGGACGACCTTCTCGCGGGCCGCTGGGATTATTTGCCGATCGGCCTTCTCTGCTACACGCACTACCGGTTCTTTACCCGGAAGACCCTCGACGACTGGCTCCGCGGCGCCGGCTGGCATCGCTTCGAGATTCACCCGCAGCGAACCGAGCTTCCCGAGCGCTTCGAACGCCTGGCCGAGACGGCCGGGCCGTTCGGCTTCACGCTCGATCGCGAGAGCCTTTCGACCAAAGGTTTTTACGCGGTGCTCGAAGGGTAGGCCTTGAGCTTGGCGCCCCTCTCCTAGCCTCCCCCCGCAAGCGGGGGGAGGGAATCTCGGGCGGAGGTCCGAGCCGGCTTTCGCCGGTTGGCTTCCTCGCCTCCAAGAAGAGTCAGGGACCTTCGCTAACGGTGGAGGCGGCACCCACCGCACCAATCTCCGAAGCTTTTCGACGGCGAGCTTCCTCCCCCGCTCGCGGGGGAGGATCGAGGTGGGGGCGCCGCGCCGTCCTCAGACGACGTAAGCGAAGACGAAAAGCCCCAGCATCGTGCACGCGAGGGCGATCTTCGCCGCCGTGCCGAACAGGATGCCGGCCCAGGTCGCGAGACCCACCTTCCCCGCCCGCTTCAGGTTCCGCATCGAGACGTACTCGCCGAGCGCCGCGCCGAGGAACGGGCCGAGAAAGAGCCCGGGCAACCCGAAGAAGAATCCGATCAGGCCGCCGACCACCGACCCCACGATCGCGAGCCGGCTCGCGCCGACCTTTTTGGCGCCCAGGCTCGACGCGAAAAAATCGATCGCAAACGATGCCGCGGTCAGGAGGGCGAGCAGCGTGAGAGGGAACCAACCCACCTTGGTGAACCCGTCCGCCCAGGCCGCGAGAAGCAGACCGACGAAGACCAGCGGCGTTCCCGGAAGAGCCGGCAGCACCGTCCCGGCGAGTCCGACCAGGATGAACGCCACGGCGGCGACCCAGAGCAACGAACTCATCGAGACTCCCCCCCTCGTTCCACGCTTTGACTGCCGATGTTCGCTTCAACGGGCTCCGCGATCCAGGTGCTGATCGTCCCTTCGACCAGGATCGCACCCGAGCGCTCGATCCGGACCTCGTACATGGCCAGCGGCGACGCGCTACCCGCGAAGGCCAGGATCACGTCGAGCGACTCTTCGGCCGGAAGGCTCGGCACGAAGAAGCGAGCGTTGCGCGATGCAACCAGATATCCCTCGCGCGGAGCCCCTTTTTCCTCGTCTCCCTCCTCGCGTCCGACCGCCTCCACCAGGGCGGCCGTCTGGGCCGCGAGCTCAAGCCCCAAATACGAGGGGGCCACACCCGCAACGACGAACGGGCTCGCCGCCGGGATCCTCGCGATCCCGCGCGCTCCTCGCTCGTCCCGGCCCATGAGGCTCTCGACGAGCAGGGCCGGCGGCGCATGGGGAACCCGCCCGAGCGCCCGAATCGGTGCAAACCGCGAATCGCCCGAGTGGGCGGGACCGCTGGCCGAGCCGGCCATCGCCGCTTCGGGCTCGGGTCCACCGCCAAGTTGCGCCGATCCACCGGTCGCCACGCTCCCCTCGGCGCGGAGCTCGAAGCGGAACGCGTTGGCAGCGGCCACCGGCAAGAGCCTGAGTTCCAGCTTCTCTCCCGGTCCCATCGGCCGCCGAAACCGCAGGCCCGAGATCTCGGTGAGCGCCGGGCAGAACATGGAACCGACCGACCTCTCCACCCGCAGCCGCGCGATCCCTTCCTCGACGAGGGCGAGCTGCGCGACGCCCGGCAGGATCGGACGGCCGGGGAAATGGCCGGCGAAGGCCGGGCACTCCCGAGGGACTTCTACCGAGAAGCGGACCGCCCCTCGATCCTCCTCCCGGGCCATCCAGCGGAATCCGAGATCGGGGCGAGAGAGGGGCGGGATCATCGGTCGGGAGGGTACGGGCGATTCCGCCCCAGGTCAATCGAGCCCGCCGAGCCCTCGACTCCCCCTCCTCTCGGGTCGCTCGCCGTCCTTCGCCGTCGCTGCTAGGATCGCGTCATCGCCCGCGACCCCCTTCCGGCTTTTTTCGTACCTCCCCTCGGGGGCCGCCCGCGCAGGAGATCACATCACGATGCAAACAGGTCACTCCGAGAGCCCTGCCGCTTCGGCGGACAAGGGCTCCGAAGGCGGGCCGGCGCATTCTCATAGCCTCTCACCGGCCCATCCCCCTCAAGGTCATCACGCGAAACCCTGGCTCGCCCTCGCGGTCGGCGCCCTGGGCGTCGTCTATGGCGACATCGGCACGAGCCCGCTGTACGCCCTGCGCGAGTGTTTCCACGGCGCACACGCCCTGGCACTCAACCGGGCCAACGTGCTCGGCATCCTCTCGTTGATCTTCTGGTCGCTGCTGATCGTCATCTCGGTCAAATACCTGCTGTTCGTCATGCGGGCCGACAACCGAGGAGAGGGGGGGATCCTCGCCCTCATTTCGCTCATCCCGGCCAAGGTGCGCGAATCCCGGAATGGCTTCGTCCTCGTGGCGATCGGCATCTTCGGCGCGGCGCTGCTCTACGGCGACGGCATGATCACCCCGGCGATCTCCGTCCTCTCCGCGGTCGAAGGCCTCACGGTCGTGACCCCCGTCTTCCATTCGTGGGTGGTGCCGATCACGATCGGCATCCTGGTCGCGCTCTTCCTGATCCAGCGCAAGGGTACCGGCGGCATCGGCGCGATCTTCGGTCCGGTGATGGCGATCTGGTTCGTTACGCTCGCGATCCTGGGAGTGCTCGGCATCCTGCGAGATCCGTCGGTGCTCACCGCGATCGAGCCGTCGAAGGCGGTCGCCTTCTTCCTGCGCAACCGGCTCGCCGGCTTCCTCACGCTCGGCTCGGTGTTCCTGGTCGTGACCGGCGGCGAAGCGCTCTACGCCGACATGGGCCACTTCGGCAAAAAGCCGATCCAGATCGCCTGGTTCGCGCTCGTCCTCCCCTCCCTGCTGCTCAACTATTTCGGCCAAGGCGCCCTATTGATCAGCCAGCCGAATCTCAAAGAGCAGAAGCTGGTGGCGGAAAATCCCTTCTTTCACCTCGCCCCGGATGAGCCCTGGATCCTCTACTCGCTGGTCGCCCTCGCCACCCTCGCCACGGTGATCGCCTCGCAAGCGTTGATCTCCGGCGCCTTCTCGCTCACCCGGCAGGCGATCCAGCTGGGCTACTGTCCGCGTCTCTTGGTCGTCCACACCTCGGGTGAGGAGATCGGCCAGATTTACGTCCCGGCGGTCAACTGGATGCTCATGATCTGCACCATCGGCCTGGTGCTGGGTTTCAAGACTTCGACGGCGCTGGCCGCCGCCTACGGCATCGCGGTGACCATGACCATGGTGATCACCACCCTGCTGGCCAAGGTGGTCGCACGCGAGGTCTGGGGCTGGCGGCGCCGTTGGCTGCTGCCGATGACCGCGTTCTTCCTCGCGATCGATCTGTCGTTCTTCGGCGCCAACATCGTGAAGGTCCATCTCGGCGGCTGGGTTCCCCTGCTGGTCGGGTCGATCATCTACACCCTGATGGCCACTTGGCGGCGCGGGCGGCAGATCCTTGCCGAGCGCCTGCAGCGCCAAGCGCTGCCGTTCGATTCGTTCGTCCAGAACATTCAGCCCGAGACCCCTCCGCGGGTTCCCGGCACCGCGGTCTTCATGGCACGCGATCCGTTCGCCACGCCTACCTCGCTGCTCCATAACCTCAAGCACAACAAGGTCCTGCACGATCAGGTGATCCTCCTCACCGTGATCACCGAAGAGGTCCCCGAGGTCCCGAAGAAGGAACGGATCACGGTCGACACCTACGGCAAGGGGTGCTACCGCGTAATCGCCCGCTACGGCTTCATGCAGGACCCTTCGATCGCGAGCATGCTCGAGGGGATGCGTGCCCAGGGCATCGACCTCAACATGATGAAGACCACCTTCTTCCTTGGTCGCGAAACGTTGATTCCCTCCAAGCGCCCCGGTATGGCGCTCTGGCGCGAAAAGGTGTTCGCCGCGATGTCCAAGAACGCCCTGCGTCCGACCGACTACTTCCGCATCCCCGCCAACCGCGTGATCGAGCTGGGGATGCAGGTCGAGCTCTAACCCGCGGATGTCCAAATCCGACGCGGGACACGCAAGGCCCGGGCCCTCGGACCCGGGCCGTTCCGCTCCATCCGCGCCGACCGCTTCGGGCCACAGCCCCGCGACACCGACCGGGCGCCGCCTGCTGATCCTCTCCCTGGGCGCCTTAGGCATCGTCTACGGCGACATCGGCACCAGCCCGCTCTATTCGCTCCGAGAGTGCTTTCACGGCATCCACGCCGTGCCGGTGGACGCCAGAAACGTCCTCGGCGTCCTCTCCCTGGTCTTCTGGGCGCTGGTGGTGATCGTCACGGTCAAGTATCACGTCTACGTCCTGCGCGCCGACAATCGGGGGGAAGGCGGCATCCTCGCCCTGATGGCTCTCGTTCGCGGGAAGCTCGAGAGTCCGCGGGCGCGCCGCCTCTTGATCGCAGTCGGCCTGTTCGGCGCGGCGCTTCTTTACGGCGACGGCATGATCACCCCGGCGATCTCCGTCCTCTCCGCGGTCGAAGGTCTCTCGGTCGCGACCGTCGCCTTCACACCCTACGTGGTACCGATCACGGTCGCCATCCTCGTCCTGCTGTTCGCCTTTCAACGTACCGGCACGGGAGGCCTCGGGCGGGTTTTTGGGCCGATCATGCTGCTCTGGTTCGGGACGCTCGCCACCCTGGGGGTACGCTGGATCGCTCGCTATCCCGCGGTCCTCCAAGCGATCAACCCGTACCATGCGGTTCGCTTTTTTCTTCACAACGGGGGCCGGGGGTTCCTGGTCTTGGGCGCGGTCTTCCTCGTCGCGACGGGAGGCGAGGCGCTCTACGCCGACCTCGGTCATTTCGGCGAGAAACCGATTCAGATCGACTGGTTCTCGATCGTCGCGCCATCGCTCCTGCTCAACTATTTCGGTCAGGGCGCGCTGCTCCTCACCGATCCCCGAGCTTCGTGGAATCCGTTCTACAAGCTCGCGCCGACCTGGGCTCTCTACCCGCTCGTGGCGCTCGCGACCGCGGCGACCGTCATCGCGTCGCAAGCGGTCATCTCGGGCGCCTTTTCGCTCACCCGGCAGGCGGTCCAGCTCGGCTATCTGCCGCGGATGACGATCGTCCACACGTCCGAAGGGGAAATCGGCCAGATCTACGTGCCCGCGGTGAACTGGCTGCTCGCGGTGGCGACCACCGCCTTGGTGATCGGCTTCCGATCGTCCAGCCGGCTCGCCGCGGCTTACGGCATCGCGGTCACCATGACGATGGTGATCACGACACTCCTTGCCCATATCGTCGCGCGGCGCATCTGGCGCTGGCCGTTCGCCGCGGCCTTATCGGTGACGGTTGCATTCCTCGCGGTCGATCTCGCTTTCTTCGGCGCGAACGCGATCAAGTTCCGCGACGGCGGCTGGGTGCCGATCGTCGTCGGCGTCTTCATGTTCGTTCAGATGTCGACCTGGGAGCGCGGCCGCGCACTGCTCGCTGAAAAGCTCACCCGTGACCGGTTCCGCATCCGGGAGTTCATCTCCCACCTGGACGTCGAGCGGCTTCCACGCATCCCCCGCACCGCCGTCTTCATGGCCCGAGATCCGGAAGGGGTTCCCCACGCCCTGCTCCACAACCTCAAGCACAACGGCGTGCTCCACGAGCAAACCCTGCTGCTCAACGTCCAGAGCCTAGAAACACCGGCCGCCACCAAGAAGGAACGCCTCGACGTCGTCGATCTCGGCCAGGGGTTTTACCAGGTGACCGTCCGCTTCGGCTTCATGGAGACCCCCGACATTCCCGAGGCCCTCCTCGGCCTTCCGGCCTTCGGCCTCGACCCGTCGCCCATGAAGACCACGTTCTTCCTCGGCAAAGAGACGCTCCTTCCCAAACGTAGGGAAGGAATGAGCTGGCTCCGCAAACAGCTCTTCGCCCTGATGGCCCGCAACTCCCAGACCGCGAGCAGCTACTTCCACCTGCCCCCCAACCGGGTGATCGAGCTCGGTCAACAGGTGGAGTTGTAGCGAACCCAAGGGGGTTACGACGGCACGGTCCCGCCCCCTGCTAGATTTTCAAGGTGAAAATCGATTCCACCTTGAAATCCAAGCGTCACACGCTAGATTTTCAAGGTGCCGCCGGGTTCAGACGCCCGGCATCGCCCTTCGGAGCGGTTTCTGGAGGGCGAAGAGCACCAGACTCATTCCGATCGCCGAGGCGCCGAGGACGGCGAAGAAAGTCGAGTGGGGCCAGCGATCCCAGAAGACTCCGATCGCGGTGAGCTTGCTGCCGATCGCCATGGCGACGAACCAGCCGCCGGTCATCGCGCCGCGTAGGCGACGTGGGGCGACTTTCGAGACCAGGGAGAGCCCCATCGGCGAGAGCATCAACTCGCCGAGGGTGAGGACGCCGTAGGCGCCGATCATCCAGAGCGGCGAAACCCGACCCGTGTCGCCTCCGGCCCGCCCGGCGAGGAACATCACGAAGAACGCGAGCCCGGTGAGCACCATGCCGATCGCCATCTTCATCGGCGTCGACGGCTCCCGGCCCAGGGTGTCGAGACGACGCCAGACGGCGATCAGCGGAAACGTGAGCACGAGCACCCAACCCGGGTTGATCGCGTTCGAGAGGGTTCCCGAGACGTTCCACGCGGTGTTGTCGTTCGCCCAATAGGTGAGCGTGATCGGGATCTGGTTGAACACCATCCAGAAGACCACGACGACGCCGAAGACGACGAGCAGCGCGCCGATCCGACGGCCGTCCGGCACCTCGTCGATCGCCAGCCGTCGTTCGGCTACAGCTTGTTGTGGATGGCCTCGATCGATGCCTCGATCAGCCGCCGCCACATGCTTCTGGAACAACCGGAGCGTCGCCACGGAGACCACCATGCCAAGCGCGCCGAGCGCGAAGGCCGGGTGGTAGCCGAAGCGCTCTTGCATCCACTCGGCGACCAGCGGCGCCGTGAAGGCACCGACGTTGATCCCCATGTAGAAGACGTTGTAGGCGCGATCCTTGAGGCGGCTGCCTTCCGGATAGAGATTGCCCACCATCGCCGAGACGTTCGGCTTGAAGAACCCGTTGCCGACGACGAGGCAGCCGAGGGCGGCGAACATCATCGGGACGCTCCGAAACGCGAGCAGCGCATGTCCCGCGACGAAGAACAGACCGCCCAGGAGGACCGAACGACGATAGCCGAGCTTCCGGTCGGCGATCCAGCCGCCGACCAAAGGGCTAGCGTAGACGAACATCAAGTAGAACGAGAAGACCGAGGTCGCCCGATCGCGGCTCCAGCCGAAACCCTGCTCGGCGTTCTGCACGTAAAGCGTCCAGAGCGAGGCCACGGTGTAGAAGCTGAACCGCTCCCACATCTCGGTGAGGAAGAGGACGTAAAGCCCCGGAGGATGCTTCTCCGAGGCGTCCGGCTTCTCGGACATCGCGTCTTATCGAACCCCGCTCAGTGCACCCCGCTCATCAGGCGCCGGATCGGCCGGATCAAGAGCGCGAGCACGATGCCCGCACCCACCGTCGTCATCACGACCGAGCCGAACAGCTGCGGCAGCGGCAGGCTTTGGAACCGGCCCGCGACCATGCCGGCCATCAGGTTGCCGAGCGAGAGCGACATGAACCAGATGCCCATCATCTGGCCGACGATCCGGTGCGGCGCGAGCTTGGTCACCGTCGAGAGCCCGACCGGCGACAGGCAGAGTTCGCCGCAGGTGTGGAACAGGTAGGTCAGACAGAGCCAAAGCGGCGAGACCAGCACGCCCCCCTCGGCTGCCTTCGCCGCGCCGACCATGACGAAGAAGCCGCCTCCCAACAGGATCAGGCCGAGCGCAAACTTCGCGGGCGCCGACGGCTCGAGCTTGGACTTCGACAGCCGCACCCAAAGCCAGGCGAACACCGGGGCGCAGAGAATGATCAGCAGGGGGTTGACCGCCTGGAGCACGCTCGCGGGCAGGTTGAAACCGAAGCCGTTCGGGTCGGTCTTCTGCTCCGCGAACAGGTTGAGCGACGAGCCCGCCTGCTCGAATCCCGACCAGAAAACCGAGGAAAACAGGAAGAGCAGGAAGATCGCGAGGATCCGCTTCCGCTCGGTCGCGTCGTACCCACCGGACAGGAACTGGAACAGGAAGTAGAGCGCCACCAGGCCGCCAATCACGTATCCGGTGACCTTGGCGAACGCCTGCGGCTCGATCGGCAGCAGGCCCGTCCAGACCGCCCCGACGAGCAGGATCAACACGGCGATCGCGGCGAGCAGGCCGTTGCGCGCCTTAGCCCGCTCGGCCGGTGAGGTCTGGGCGCTCGGCTCGATCCCCGCCTGCCCCAGGTGCTTGCCGCCGAGGGCGTACTGGATCAACCCGAGCACCATGCCGACGCCAGCCACCGCAAAGCCGACGTGCCAGTTGACCCGCTGCCCGAGGGGTCCGCAGATGAGCGGCGCGATGAATGCGCCGAGGTTGATCCCCATGTAGAAGATCGAGAATCCGGCGTCGCGCCGCGAGCCTCCTTCCGGATAGAGCTCGGCGACCATCGTGCTGATGTTCGGTTTGAGCATGCCGGTGCCGAAGACGATCAGGAGCATGCCGAGGAAGAAGGTCTGAACGCTCTCGATCGCCATGCTGAAGTGTCCGCAGGCGATCAGGATGCCACCGTAGAGGACCGACCGCCGCTGACCGAGCAGGCGGTCCGCCACCCAGCCGCCGGGGAGGGCGAGCAGGTAGACCGATGCGGTATAGAGACCGTAGATCGCCCCCGCTCGCGACGCGTCGTAACCGAGCCCACCGCTCGCCTCGCCGGCGGTCATGAACAGGATCAGGAGAGCGCGCATCCCGTACAGCGTCGCGAGCCCTCGCGGATGTCCGAAGAACGACGTGTCGGACGCGGGGTTCAACTGCGACTGGGCGGGCTGGGCGGTCTCTGCCATGGCCTCGGATCTCCCGGGAAATTTGGCCGGCGAGCGTAGCACAGCGCTTTGGGCACGCCGTGCGAGCTGGGACGGGCGACGGAAGCGGCGAGAGACCGATCGCTACTTTCGATCCAGGGGTGATCTCCGTCCCGTTCGGACTTCATGGCACCCGTCCCGCGCGAGGTCTAAGCTCCGGGTCGGGCTAAGCTACCCCCATGACCGCACCCGGAATCCCTTCCCCGCCCACCGAACTTTCGACCCTCCGCGATTCGATCTCCCGGGTCGACCGCGGCATCCTGGAGCTGCTGCGTCGCCGCATGGCGATCGCCGCCGAAATCGGCCGGATCAAAGCCGGCGACGGCCTGCCGGTAACGGTCAAGGACGTCGAGGAGCGCGTGCTGGCCCGAGCCCGCCAGCATGCCGAACCGTGCGGCATCTCGGAGATGGTGATGGAGGAGATCTTTCGCGACATTCTCCGC
The DNA here is from genome assembly GCA_044226625.1 of Thermoanaerobaculia bacterium. Lineage (GTDB taxonomy): Bacteria > Acidobacteriota > Thermoanaerobaculia > Multivoradales > UBA5704 > DASYKS01. Next base: position 36,620 of record JBGAGQ010000022.1, on the reverse strand, counting down.
GCCTCGGTCGAGCGACAACATCGGGAGGGGATCGCGCTCCGCGAGCTCCAGGGCGAGCGAATTCTCCTGGTCGGCGGCGCGGGCGGCATGGGGACTTGGCTCTCCGGGTTTCTTTCGCTCGGTGGCCATTCGATCGACCTGCTCGATCCGTCGTTCGCTTCGCTGCCGCAGGAGGCGCCGCTTTCTCGAGACGTGCCCGTCCCGGGCCGGTTCGCCGGCCTGGCGGACATCGCAGATCTCGATGCCTACGCCGCGATCTTCGTCGCCGTGCCGCTCGGAGTAACCGCGGCGGTGCTCGAAGAGATCGCGGCGCGCCGGCCGCGCGGTCTGGTCATCGAGATCGCCTCGATCAAGGACCAGCTGCGCGAGCCGCTCGAAGCCGCCCGATCCCAGGGCCTGCGGATGCTCTCTCTCCACCCCATGTTCGGACCGTCCAAATCGCTGTTCGAACCGCTCACCTTCGTTCTCGCGGCGCAGGGTGACCTCGACGAAGAGCGGGCGCTCCTCGAGCCGCTGCTCAATCACCCCTATACCAAGCTCGTGGTCGTACCGTTCCTTCATCACGACCGCTTGATGGGCTGGCTGCTCGGCCTCGCTCATCTTTCCAACCTGGCGTTCGGCACCGCGCTCACCCGCTCCGGCATTGGCGCCCGCGAGCTCTACGACTGCGCCTCGACGACCTTCTCCCGCCAGGCGGCCACCGCGCTCTCGGTGCTTTCCGAAGATCCCGACCTTTACCTCGACATCCAGCGCCTGAACCCGCACCGAACCGCGGTCTACGCCGCCGCCCGCGACGCGATCGACGAGCTCGAGCATCTCGTCGAAGTGCGCGACCGCGAGGGATTCCGCGCGACGCTCGAAGCGGCACGGCAGGCGTTGGAGCGGGACGTTTAGGAATCGCCGCACCGGCGCTTCCGGGGATTTCTCCGCCGCGCGCTATACTCCCCCCATCTCTTTGGGCGGAAAGGCGAATCGTTTCGGATGGCCAAGGGCGGATTTTTCTCTTCTCTGTTCGGGAATCCTCTAGAGCAGGCTGCCGCTGCCGAGAAAGACGGACGGCGGGAGGAGGCGATGCGCCTCTACGCCAAGGGGGGCGATTTTCGGAAGGCGGCGACGATCGCCGCGGTGATCGGAAAATCGCAGGAGGCGGTGAACTTCACGCTGTTCGCCCTGTTCGGAAAGATTCCCGAGGGATACGAGGACCTCGCCGCGAGCCAGGCCGGCGAGCTGCTCGCCAAGGCGGGCCACCGCGAGGAGGCGCTCGCCCTCTTCGACCTCTCCGCCGCCTGGCCTCAAGCGGCCGATACCGCCCTCAAGCTCCAGCAGCCGGGGCGCGCGGCGCGCTATTTCGAGCGGGCGAAGTCGTACGCCCAGTCCGCCCTCTACTACCAGCGCGCGGGACAGATCGCCGACGCGGCCCGGGTGTTGGAGCTCGAATCGAACCGTTTGAAACAGGCGCTCCGCGCCCGACCCGATCCCCAGGCCGAAGAAGCCCTGCGCAAAGTCGAGCTCGAACGGGCGACCATCATGTCGCGCCAAGGCAAGCAGAGCGAAGCCGGGGCCCTGCTCAAAGAGGGGACCGCGGCGGCTACTCCGCGTTCCGCTCGGCTGCTCGAGCAATCGGGGCACGTGCGCGAGGCGATCGAGGCCTTTCTTGCGATCGGCGAGCCGAACGAGGCGGTCCGCTTGCTAGTACAGAACCCGACCCTCGACAGAAGGTTTCAGGCCGAGTCGTACAGAAAAGCGGGCAAGCTCGTCGAGGCCGGTCAGATGTTCGTGTCCGCCGGAGCGATGCGCGAAGCGGCGGAGTGCTTCGAGCAGGGAACCGATTTCGCCCGCGCCGGGAGCGCGTGGGAGGCGGCCAAGGAACCCGTCCGCGCCGCGCAGGCGTTCGTGCGGGGCGAAAAATGGAGCGAAGCCGGACGCTCTTTCCTCGCCGCGAACCAGCCGGAGGTGGCAGCCAAAGCGTTCACTCGAGCGAACGATCCGCGCTCCGCGGCGACCGCATTCGAGAAGGCGGGCAAGCGGCTCGATGCGGCCCAGGCTCTGCTCAAGGCGGGAGACCGCGCCCAGGGCGCGCGAATCCTACGGGCGGTACCGCGGGAAGACCCCGACTACGCCGCCGCGGTGCTCGCGCTCGCCCCGATCCTGATCGACGAGAAGGCGTACGACGAGGCGCTCACCCGCCTCCAGCCGCTCACGCCGCGGATGGATTCGGCCGCCGGTGCGGGGATCCTCGGCGCGGAGATCTTCTACTGGCAGGGGCGCGTCCTCGAAGCGCTCGGCTCGGCGGCCCAGGCGGTCGCGCGCTACCGCCAGGCACTCGCCCTCAAGCCCGACCAGGCCGACGCGGCCCAACGCGCGCTCGCTCTCTCCTCGGGACTACAACCGGCGACCCAGCGCTTCCCCACCCCCGGGCGAACGATCGCCGCACCCGAGGAGCCGACCCAGCCGCTCCGGATGGCGCAGGCTCCACCGAGCGGCGAGTGGCCGAAAGGTTTCCGCCTCGCCGACCGCTACGAGATCCTCGGCGAGCTCGGCAAGGGAGGCATGGGGCGTGTCTACAAGGCGCGTGACCACGAGCTCGACGATCTGGTGGCGATCAAGACCGTCTTGCGCCGTCCGGGCGAAGACGGCGCGAGCGGCGATCACGAGGAGCGCCTGCTGCGTGAGATCCAAATCTGCCGAAAGATCACCCACCCGAACGTGGTCCGCGTGTACGACCTCGGCCGCTTCCCGGGCGGCATCTTCATCACGATGGAGTACCTCGAAGGGGCGCGGCTCGACTCCTTGATCCGCCGCGACACCCAGCTTCCCCTCGAGAAGATCCGTTGGGTCCTGACCGAGATCGCGACCGGCCTCGAAGAGGCGCACGCGCTGCACGTCATCCATCGCGATTTGAAGCCGAGCAACGTCATTCTGGCCGAACGCCACCTCAAGATCCTCGACTTCGGCATCGCCCGGATGGCCGGCGACTCGAAGCTCACTCAGACCGGTTTCGCGGTCGGCTCGCCGCTCTACATGAGCCCGGAGCAGCTCCAGGGCATGGCGCTCGACGGGCGTTCGGACCTGTATGCGCTCGGGGTGCTGGCTTACGCACTCCTCACGGGGCGCGAGCCGTTCACAGGCAGCACGATGACGGTGATCGCCATGAACCACCTCCAGAGCCCGGTCCCCGATCCGAGGAAGCATCGTACGGATCTCGGCATCGAGTGGGTCAAGCTGATCGAGAAGCTCCTCGCCAAGGCACCCGAGGATCGCATTCCCGACGCCGCCGCCGCCCGCACGGCGATCGCCGCGTTGCCGGTCTGAGCGCCCCCACCTCGATCCTCACCCGCAACGGGGAAGGGCAAGGCAGGCCCCTTCTCCCAGGCTCGGAGCTGGTTCCGGAGATCGTTCCGCTCGACTCATACCCCCGTCGCAGGGTCCCTCCCCCTCGCTTGCGGGGGAGGTCTGGAGGGGGGTGAAATCGGCACGGAAACCGCATACAGTGCCTGCGATTCAACCGAACCGGCACCATGACCAAGAGTTTGTTCTCCAATCTGTTCGGCGATCCCAGGTCCCGCGCCGCGGCTGCCGAGCGAGAAGGGCGGAAAGCCGACGCGTTGAAGCTCTACGCCAAGGGGGGCGATCACAAGCAGGCGGCGAAGCTCGCGGTCGACCTTCGAAACGTACCTGCCGCGGTAGAACATACGCTCCTGACACTTTTCGGCCGGATCCCCGAGGGATACGAAGGGCTGGACGCCGCCGAGACCGCCGAGCTGCTCGCCAAATCGGGCAAGGTCAAAGAGGCCCTCACCCTGTTCGATCTGGCCGAAGATTGGCAGCAAGCCGCCGAGGCCGCTCTGAAGCTCCATCAGCACAGCCGAGCCGCGACGTACTTCGAGCGTGGTAAGTCTTACGATCAGGCGGCGCTCTTTTACCAAAAGGCCGGACAACCGAACGACGCGCTCCGCGTATTCGACCTGGAAGCGGCGCGTCTACGTGAAATTCTGCGCCGTGGACCGGACCCGGCGGCCGAATCGGTCCTCCAGCGGGTGGAACGGCAGCGGAACGAGCTGGCCCGGGCGTCGGGACGGCCCGTCATGCCGGAGAGCGAGACGCCTCGCCGGCCGACCGGAACCCTCCCCGCTCCCCCGGGCTCCGGCCGGCCGCTCGAAGGCGAAAGCGACGTACGCGCACAAATCGAGGCGTTCCTCGCCTCCGGCGACAAAGACCAAGCGCTCCGTCTGCTCGAAGGGCGACGGGGGCTCGACCGCCGATTCAAAGCCGAAGCGCTACGCCGGATCGGTCGGCCGATCGAGGCCGCTCAGCAGTACGTGAGCCTGGGCGAGATGCGCGAGGCCGCCGAGCTGTTCGAGCAGGGGCGCGACTGGCCCCGGGCGGCGACGGCTTGGGAGACGGCGCGCGATCCCCTGCGCGCCGCCGAGGCCTTCGATCGCGCCGAGCGCTATGCCGACGCCGGTCGCTCCTATCTCGCGGCCGGCAAAGCGGACGCCGCCGCGCGCATGTACCTGCGCGCTGGAGACCTGCTCGCCGCGGGCTCAGCGCTCGAGCAGGCCGGCCGAATGCTCGACGCCGCGCGCACCTACTCCCAGGCGAACGACGCCTCGCGTGCCGCGCGGGTCCTGCGATCGGTCCAGCCCGCCGACCCCGGATACATCACCGCGACCCACATGCTCGCCCCGATCCTGCTCAAGCAACGCGCGTTCGACGAGGCGCTCGCCCGCCTTCAGACGCCGTCGGCGAGCGGACCTCCGGGCCAGGCGAGCGCCGAAACCTTCTACTGGCAGGGGCGAGTTCTCGAGGAGCTCGGCTCGATCACCGAGGCGCTCGCCCGCTACCGACTGGCCGTCGCCCTCAAGCCCGACTACGCCGAGGCGGCGCTCAAGCTGCGCACCCTGGCGGACAAGGCGCCGGTTCGGCCGCCGCTGGTCCTCTCCTCAGGCGAATGGCCCGCCGGCTACCGCCTCGCGAACCGCTACGAGATCCTCGGCACGCTCGGACGAGGAGGCATGGGCTGCGTCTACAAGGCGCGCGACACCGCGCTCGGTGAGGTCGTCGCGATCAAAACCGTGATGCGCGGCCAGGGGGAAAGCTCCAACGAGCACGAGGAGCGGCTCCTGCGCGAGCTCCAGATCTGCCGCAAAATCGACCATCCGAACGTCGTGCGGGTGTTCGACTTCGGCCGCTTCCCCGGCGGCCTGTTCCTCACCATGGAGCTGATCGAGGGGCAGGGTCTCGACGTCTTGATGAAGGACGTCGAGCCGATGCCCTTGGAACAGGTTCGGCGCGTCCTGTCCGAGATCGTCTCCGGCCTGGGCAGCGCCCACGCGCTCAACATCGTCCATCGCGATCTGAAGCCGGGCAACGTGATCTTGAACGACAAGCGGCTCAAGATCCTCGATTTCGGCGTGGCGAAGATCGGCGACGACGTCCGGCTCACCCAGACCGGCTTCGCCGTCGGCTCCCCGCTCTACATGAGCCCAGAGCAGCTCCAGGGCCTGTCGATCGACGGCCGCTCCGACCTCTACGCCGTGGGCATCCTCGCCTTCGCCCTGCTCGCCGGGTACGAGCCGTTCCATGGCGAGACCTTCACCACCATCGCCATGGGCCATCTCCAGAGCCCGGTCCCCGACCTCCATCGCATCCGCCCCGGCCTCCCGCAACCGTGGATCACGCTGGTCGAGAACCTGCTCGAGAAACGAGCGGAAGACCGTCCCGCGAACGCCGACGAAGTGATCGAGCGTCTCGCCGCCCTGCCGGCTTGAAACGGGAGGGCCAGGCTATTCAAACCGAATGAGCCGCCCAATCGTTCTGATTCGCGCGGCTGGCGGATCTCGCGCCCTCCCTCAGTCGAGCGTTCCCTCCGCTACCTTCCCCTCGAAGACCTCGACGCTGATCCGCGCCGAGCCGAGGCTCACGTCGTATCGCCCTTCCGGCAGTCCGCCGATCGCAAGCGGCTTCTCGGACGAGATCTGCAGAGGCTCTCCCAACTGGCGAAGGAGCCAAGAAACGTCCCAGCCTTTCCCCTGGGCTACTACGGGAAGTCCGGAAAGTCGATCGCTGCGAATTGAGAGAGCGCCGCCGCCGGAAAGGGCCACGGCCAAGCCGGTCGCCGCCTCCGGCCAGGTCGCCCAGGTTCCGAATCCCCAGACGCCTCCGGCGTATGCGGCGGCCCGGACCCGCTTCGGTAGCGGCGCCTCAACCACCGCCTGGGCCGAGCCATCCGTCGCGGTGGAGAGGATCTGAACACCCTTTCCCTCCTGCTCGAGGAACACGAACGCTCCAGGAACCGCAGCGCCCGTGAGGTCGACGACCTCAATGGTGATCGAGGGCGTTTCGTCTCGATCCACCACCAGAAGGATCGGCTCGGGAAGCTCGGCCGGCGCGATCGCGACCTCCTTGAGCCCGCTCGTCCGGTCTCGGAACCGCGCCTGGACTTGAGCCTTGCCGGGACGTAAACCCGCCAACACGAACGAGCCGTCCGATCCCGTTAAGGCGAAAGCACCGGTCTCGAGCTCGCGAACTCTCGCCTCTTCGACAGGCTGGCCTTCCGCATCCGTCACCCGGCCCGCCAGAGCCAGGCCGTCGAAGGGGAGCACCGTGTCGAAGCGCTCGCCGCGAGGAATTTCGACGCGCACCGAGCCGGAGAACGAGCCGGCCTCCGGGCGCCAAGAAACCTGCCAAAGACCCGGGCTCAACTGGTCGGTTCCAAATCTCCCGTCCGGCCCGACCGCCACGTCGACCTGAGGTCTTCCCAGACCCGCCACCTGCTGCTGGCGCAGGCCGCCTGGCGAGACGTGGTTTTGGATCAGGCCGGACTGAGACTCGGCTCCCGCGTTCCGCCAGGCGAGCGAGCCGCCGCCCGCGGGCATGCCACCGATCAAAGCAAGACCCGACACGGTCACCGCTGGGCTCGAACACTCGACTTCTTGCTCCCCTCCTTCGAGGATCGTGACGATACGCTCGCAGAGCAGACGCTGATTCGAGAGGACGGTCACCGTCACCTCCCCGGCGGGAACTTCCGAGATCACCGCGAGGCCGTCCAAAACCTGCGCCGTGAGCAGATCAGCATCTTGCCAGCGATTTCCAAGATCGACCCGGGCGATCGCCCCGTCGAGACCGACCTTTTCCGGGTCGACCCGTACTCGGACCCGCGCGCCACCCGTCAGCACGACGTCTCCCACGTCGTCATCCGATCGCTCCTCCGCCGGCACTCCCAGGAAAAGGCCAAGCTGCGATCGGGCAAAACCGGGAGCTTCGACGCGTAGGGTGATCGCCCCTTCGACGAGACCGCGCAGAGCGAAACGGCCGTCACCTCCTGAACTTGCTTGCAGGAGGTCTCCTGTCGCCCAAGCGACGTCCGGCCCTTCCGCCCCCTGCCGGGTGGTCCAGATGCGCGCCCCCGCAACGGCGGTACCGTCGCTCGAGCGAACCACTCGGCCCACGACGACCCGTCCGATCGCGGCGGCCAGGTCCCCGAGATCTCGAACCTCCCCCGGTGCTCCGGGTGCGATTGCTACCCGCAGCTCCCGGGTTACCGGAGACCGATACGCCAGCTCTCCCGCCAAACCCGGAGGTAGGTCCACATCGAATTCCCCATTTTCCCCGAGCGACGAATCGGTGCTGCACGTCTTGGTATGCACCGTGAGCAGGCCCGATCGCACGGGACGTCCTGATTCGTCGACGATGCGTCCTGCGAGCGTAAATGCTCTCGTAAGCCGAAGCTCAGGATCGATCGGGAACGGCGGGTTCAGACGCACCTGCCCCGGCTGGAAATGGCGCGCCGTAGCTCGGATCTCGACCGGTGCTTGGGGCAGTCCCGTGAGATGGGCGACGCCGCGGGCGTCCGCGATCGTCGGCTCCCCAGCCGGCCCGACGTCGATCCGGGCTCCCGAAACGGGAAGTCCCTCTTCGTCGACCACCCGAATCCGAAGCTCCGCGCCTCGATCCAGGCGAAGGTCTCCGAGATCCCTTTCGCCAGGCTCGATCTCGAACCTCTCGACGACCGGCACGAAGCGCTCGGCGCGAAGGGTCAAGGCAACCCTTCCTGTGGGTAACCCTTCAAGGCGCCACCGTCCTCGGACGTCGGAGACGGTCCGCATTCGATGCATCATCGGAAGGTCGTGGGAGACCCAACTTTCGACGTCCACCTTCGCTCCCGCGACCGGGGCTCCCTGCCTATCGAGGAGTCGCCCTCTGAGATCCGCGGAGGCGGAAAGGCGGGCCTCGGCCGGAAGCGAGCTGGGCCGCCCCACCAAAAGCAATGGCGCTCCCGAAGGGTGACGGAGGAGCAGAGAGATCTCCTCCTGATCCGGTAACCCATCCAGGATGATCCTTCCCTCTTCCCCCCGCAGACCGGACCATGGCTGAACCACGTTGCCGCGCGGCTTCTGGAGCGTGCCCTGGATCGGCCTCGCCGGTTTCCCGTGCGGGTCGAGGACTTGAAGGTCGACGCCGCGCGCCGGGACCGTGGCGACTCCCGTCTCCGTCAAGCCGGCCGGCACGTCGACCCACCAGCTGCCCTCCCCCCGACCGAGGACGCGAAGTCGAACCGGGTGATCGCGATCTAACGGAATCGATAACCGACCGTCGGCGGGAACGGGCCAGAAAGGGAGGACCGTTTCCGGAAGGGATGTCCACATCTCGATCGGCGCGGCGACGAGGCGAAGATCCGCCGGCGCCCTACCGGGAGCGCGCCTTTCGACACGAACTGCCAGGCGGGCCGCGTCCACCGGGAGCGCATCCGGGCGAATTCCTCGAAGCTCGACGCGGCGTGGCGCCGTCCGAGCCGACCAGGCCCAGACGGAGGAGGCTCGCCCTACCTGCTCCACCGTGAGATCGGGGGCTCGCTCGAACGTCTCGATCGAACCCGATCGGTCGACGACAAGCCATCGCTCGTGCGGGATCGTGAGCTGGAGCCAGAGCAGGAAGAGGGCGAACCCCGCCATCAGAAGCCGAATCCCATTGTTCCCTGATAGTCCACGCAGATCACGTTCGGTGATCCAGGGCCGGCATCCCAGCAGATCATGAAACCATAGCCGCCATTGTTGTATTGACCGCACTCTCGACAGGTTCCTCCACCCCCGATGCAGGCATACTCGTAGGGGGCATAGGCGTAGACCACCGACGAGGCATAGGTATAACAATCAGCCGAAGCGGAGCCCGCGAGCGCCAGGGTTAGCAGGGTCGCTCCCAATACCATCCAAACCATTCGATTGCGCATGGTCTTTCTCCTTGGAACAGGTCGTTCAAGCGGGGGGTAACGCGATGACGAGCCGCGGTGCCGGGTACTTTTCGTCTTTGGATCTCTCTTCGGACAAGAGGAAGATCATCTTGCCGGCACGAAAATCTCCTCGCAGGTGAAAGTGCACTCCGTCCGTGTCGATCGGCAGGCGATGCTTTGAGGGCGCGCTCTTTTCCTTGAGCACCCAAAGATCCCACCGCAGGCGACCGCCATCGAGCGACCGCACGACCAGACCCGGCCCTTCCGGCAGCGGGAGCACCGAATCGACCGTCCGGCGCCGATTGATCCAATCTTCGCGGCGCTCGATCGACAGGGACAGGGCTTGAGACTCCTCGGCGCTCAAAGCCCCGCAATCGGAATCGATCCCCAACTCCCCCGAATCCCATCCGCGGAGCAGACGGCCGTCACGGTCGTACAGTTGGATGCCTGGCTGTACACCGGGCACGACCACAAAACGTCCATCCGCGAGAAAGCGGACGCCGCCCATCCGGACGGATCCGCAGAGCACCATGTTGCGGATGCCCGGACCCGTCGCGTCGTACGTCACCGGTTTCAGGTCGTCGAAGGCACGATCCACCGGGCCAAGCCAGGCGATGGCACCATCCGTGCCGACTTTCCGCTCTATCGGATCTCGGCGCATCCCGAGGATTAGCAGGCGATCGTCCATCACGTCGAGGGCATGGATCGCATCGAAGGCCTCGTCCCTTCGGCGCTTCGTTTCCAGGTCGACCGCGGCGATCGTCATGGCTGGGGCGCCGACGACCATTCTTCGAGGCGAAGCGCCGATCAGCGTCGCGTACCAGAACCCTCCCGTCTCTTCGCGGCCGGGGACGACTTTTCTAGCCGACGCCGCCGAGATCACCGACGCCGAGGTCGCGCCCAGCGGAACCTCGACCACCCCGTGAGCTCGCAGCGCAAGATAGACCGATCGATCGCTCGCCCAGCGGACATCGGTCGCCTTGGTTAGCTCGGGAGGGAGGGTCCGCTCCGAAACGACCTGGATCGTCGGCGGCTCCTGGCTCTGAGCCGCCGGTTTCGAGGGGAGCGGCGTGATCGGGGCCGAGCGCTTCGCAACGGAGTGACCGGGAGAAGGTGTCGCGAGTAGGACGACTACCACCAGCCGGGCGACCGAAAATGTCAGATTGAATCCATGTAATTTCACAAAACAAACTGTAAGGGTTGACGCATATTCTGTCAAGTCGACCTGACTGCAACGACGGACCCTAGTTGCCGCTTTCAACTACTGGGAGTACTATTTTACCGGATTCGACGACTCAATGGCTCGGGTTGACCCCCAAAAGAAACCCTCTGCGCCACCTTAGTTCCGACCGAGCATGACGCTCCCTGCTCCACCTCCCGACTTCGCCGGCCTTGCCCGGTCCGAGCGCCTTCGGCTCGCGGTCGAGGAGTTCTACGCCCGAAGCAGTCGTCTGAGCCATCCGGCGGGCGAGTGGAAGGAGGGCCTCTGGTACCCCTCGGAAGGGGAGCGGAAGACCTGCTGCGAAGGGATCGAACCGACGATCGCGAACCGTCAGGCGCTCGAACGGCATTGCTGATCGCAAGCGCACGTCGCGGCGCTCTACGAAGTGCCGGTCGGGACGCTCAAGTCGGCGGTGCGCGCCGACCGGCGAGAGGGTTCTCCGGTCGCCCAGCGCGTGGCGGCGGGTTTCGGGCCGGTCGGGCTCCGGGCCGCGCTTCCTTTCGCCGAGCTGCAGGAGGGAGGCCTGACCAGGCAAATCACAGACTCTGGGACGTTTCCGGTGGGGACCTTGGTCGATACCGCTCGGGCGGACCGATTCCTCGTCCCGGTAGGAAACAATGGTCTGGCGGTCTATCAACTCGCACCCAACGGGACTGCGAATCTGAAGACGATATTGACTGCGAGGTAGCTGATGGAAAGCAACGAGGAGTTCGAACTCAGAGTGAGCGAGGACGATCGAGGTGTCGCGTACCTCAGGTTGCCGGGACACCCGGGAACAGCACCCGGAATCGTAAAGAAGAGCGTTAGCCTGCGAGAGCTAATGCATGAGTACGTGGGGCCGGACGTCAACCTCGATTTCTGTGACGGGGACAGACTCATCGGGATCGAAGTTGTTGGGTAGAGGGAGATTGGAGCAACTCTGGTTTCTGCTCTGCTGTCCCAAGAGGAGCACTTCGCGGTCCATATGGTGTCCCTTCCGCCTGTCCGATGGCACCGTCGAGTGCGTTTTTGCCCCCTCTGCCGCCCTGCCCAGGGTGTCCCGTCCACCTGTCGGCGGGTGTAAGACCCTGGAGGTTCCGGTCAACCCCGGGGCGAGAAAACGGAGATCCACGCGGAGGCGGCGCGGGAAGCGCACCCGCGGACTCCGGTCGCGCCTCGAACCCCGCGCTCGGCTTCTCGGGTGCGCCTTCCGCTGACGAAGGACTACAGCGCAGCGTTCGTGTTGTTCGTCTGGGTGTCGCAGGTGGCCGGATCGCAGATCGTCTCGTAATGCGTGCCGGCGACCGCCTTGGCGCCGTCGGTGGGCAGGGCGACGAGCAGGCGGAGCGTTTCGCGATGCAGCTTGATCGGGGCGACGGACTTCTTCATGGTCGACTCTCCTCGGATGAGGGGCGCGCTGGCCCCAGGTTTCGAAAACGGGCTGAAGTGTAGCCCGAGCCGTGCCCTGAGATGAATCGGCCCCACAAGCACCAGGCACTTCATTAACATGCACCCGGCCCTACCTTCGGCGCGCTCCCAGCGTGCTGTCGAGGACCGTAGGCCAAAGGAGACCCGTCCATGAATGAGTTGTTCCGTAGAGCGGCGCGCAAAGCGTCGGTCATCCTGGGGTCGCCGTGGGCCTTCATTTCCGCGGTATCGCTCGTGGTGCTCTGGGCCCTTTCGGGACCCGCGTTCGGCTTTTCCGAGACCTGGCAGCTGGTGATCAACACGGGGACCACGATCATCACCTTCCTCATGGTCTTCCTGATCCAGAACACCCAGAACCACGACTCGAAGGCCTTGCACCTGAAGATCAACGAACTCCTCGTCGCGGTCCAGGAAGCCCGCTCCGGGCTGGTCGATCTCGACGAGCTTTCGGACGAGGAGATCGACCGCCTCGAACGAGCTTTCCGGCGGATCGGCCGACGCGAGGCGGCAAAGGAAAAGAAGGCCGGTGCTGACGAGGGGGGGGAGACGAAAGCTGACTGAGCCCCACCCGCCAGAGGTCCCTCGACGGCGCTGGCTGGGAACCGTCTCGTCGGTGCCGTCGCACCCCCTACGCCGGCTTGTTCTGCTCCTCGCGATGGAACGCCTTCGCGAGCATGTAGGCGACGAAGGCGATGATGACGAAGGTGACCAGTGAGTTGACGAACAGGCCGAGGTTCATCGTCACGGCGCCGGCGGCCTTGGCGGCTTCAAGCGTCGGATAGGGACCGGGGATCGTTCCCTGCTTCAACGTGAGGAACAGGTTGGTGAAATTGACGCCGCCGAGCAGGAGGCCGATCGGCGGCATGATCACGTCGTCGACGAGTGACTTCGCGATCGGACCGAAGGCGTTCGCGATCATCAAGCCGATCGCCAGATCGAGCACGTTACCTCGTTTCAGGAACTCTCGGAATCCTTTGAACATGGGCCGTCTCCTCTCGAAACCTGTCTCCGACGAAAACAGTTGAACCTGCCCCGAACCTCAACGTCCCATCTCGAGCACGATCTTTCCCAACACCCCTCCGGCGGCGAGCGCCGCGTAGCCATCGGTCACGGCGGAAAACGGCAGCACCCGATCGACCACCGGCCGCAATCGGCCGTCGGCTAGGCGCGGCAGGCCGAACTCGGCGAAGCCCGCGACGAGCTGAGTTTTCTCCTCCCGTGAGCGCGGCCGCAACGTCGAGCCGACGAGGCGCAGACGGCGCGACAGGACGACCGAAAGGTCCATCGACACGCGAGCTCCGGCGGTGACGCCGACCAGCACCACACGGCCCCGACGGCGGAGCAGATTCACCCGCTCGCCAAATCGCGGACCGGCGACGAAATCGAGTAGCAAATCCGCTCCCTGGTTTCCCGAAAGCTCGCGAACGGCGGTCGCGAGCTCGTCGTCGATCGAAACCGTGTCGATCTTCAAGTCGAGAGCTCGGAGGCGAGCGAGCCGCTCCGGGTCGCGGCCGACCGCAACCACTCGGCCGCCGAGCTCGCGGGCGAGCTGGGCCGCGAAGCTCCCCATGCCACCGGTCGCCCCGGTGACGACCACGGTCTCGCCGGGATGGAGCTTGCCCTCGACCACCAGGTTGGTCCAGGCAGTGAGCGCCGCCTCGGGGATCGCCGCGGCTTCGAGCAGGGTGAGGTTTTCGGGGACCGGCAGGAGCTGGCCGATGGGCACCGCGGCGCGTTCGCCATGCCCCCCACCGGCGACCAGCGCCATGACGCGCGTGCCGATCCGAAACGGACCGGAGGGATCGACGCCGGGGCCCAGAGCTTCGACCGTACCGGCGAGCTCGAGCCCTGGGACTTCGCTTTCACCTGGCGGCGGAGGATAGGTACCCTTGAGCTGGAGCAGGTCGGCGTGGTTCAACGCGGTCGCGGCGACCGCGACGAGCACCTCGCCCGCCGCCGGCACCGGATCGGAAAGCTCGACGAGTCGGGGTTTCGCTTCGGAACCGGGTAGATACGGGGCGACCGCGAGCATGCTCCCTCCCTGGCGGGTCCTCAAAACGACGATCGGGGCGACCGAAATGGCTGCCCCGATCATATGTCGGAATGCTGTTCCCTCACCCCGGCCCCTCCCCCCCAGGAGAGTACGCCGGAGGTTTTTACCGCCCGACCGGCTGCGGCGCGCGGCGCGGCGCTTCGGCCGGCGAGTTCCCTCGCTCGGCCTTCGCGGCGCGCTTGGCTTCGAGCGTCTTAAAGACGCCAAGACCGCCCCGCTCGAGCCAGGCGTGCCGGCCGTCGAGGATCGCGAGCGCCATCTTGTACTTCCGCACGTCGTCGTTCGACCAGAGGTCGCGGAACAGGCGTGCGATCTTCCGCCGCGCGCCGCGGCAGAAGAGGTCGGCGAGCTCGACCGCGCTCTCGCCCTCGGGCAAATTCGCTTCCCGCATCGCGTGAGCCCGGGCGACAGCGGCCGTCATCGCGAACATCTCGTTGGCGACGTCGACGATTCGGAACAGGAACGCCTGCTTGTGCTGCAGCTTCGCCTGGTGGACGAGCATGCCGTGGAAGACCTGGCGAGAAAGGCGCCGGGTGCTCCGCTCGACGAAGCGAAGATGGGTGGCGAGCTCGCCGAACTCGCCGTAGCGGGGCCAGTGGCCCCAGCCGAGCCAGCGGGTCGGATACCACCCGGCGTAGAAACCGGCGATCTTCGGCAGCTCCGCCAGTTTCTCGCCCGGCTTCTTCTCCGGATCGATCATCGCGCCCGCGACCTCGAGGTGCTTGTCGACCGCTTCACGCGCCATGAAGAGGTGCATGATCTCGCTCGACCCCTCGAAGATCTTGTTGATCCGGTAATCGCGCATCATGCGCTCGACGCCGACCGGCTCCTCGCCGCGATTGGCGAGCGAGATCTCCGTCTCGTAGCCGCGGCCGCCGCGGATCTGCATCGTCTCGTCCACGATCTCCCAGGTGCGGCAGGAGTTCCACTCCTTGCACGCGGCGGCTTCCAAGCGGATGTCGTAGCCCCCCTGATCGGTCATCTGGGTGGCGAGGGTGGCGATCGCTTCCATCGCGAAGGTGACCGAGGCCATGTCGGCGATCTTGTGCGCCACCGCCTCGTGCTTGCCGACCGGTTTGCCCCACTGCACTCGCTCGTTCGCCCACTTCCGGACGATCTCGAGGCAGGTTTTCGCAGTGCCGACGGAACCGTTCGGAATCGACAACCGTCCGTCGTTCAAGGTTGTGAGCGCGATCTTGAGTCCCTTGCCCTCGGCGCCGATCAAGTTCTCTACCGGCACTTTGACGTCGGTGAACGAAATCACCGCGTTGGCAAGTGCCCGGAGGCCCATGAAATGGCAGCGGTGCTCGACCTTCACGCCCGCCCACTCCGTCTCGACGACGAAAGCGCTGATCTTTTTGGTTTTCGGATCGACCGCCATCACCACCAGCAGCTTGGCGATCGTGCCGTTCGTGCACCAGAGCTTCTCGCCGTTGAGCACGTAGTGGGAGCCGTCGGCGCTCTTGACCGCCGTGGTCCCCACCCGGGCAGGGTCGGAGCCCACGTTCGGCTCGGTGAGGGCGAAAGCGGAGATCTCGCCCGCGGCGCAACGCGGCAGGTACTTCTCCTTGAGCGCCTCGGAGCCGAAGGTCTTGAGCGGCTGCGGCACGCCGATCGATTGATGGGCCGACAGGAGGGCGGACAGGTTGCCGTCCACGCTGCCGAACAGCTGCATGACCTTCTGGTACTCGAGGTTCGAGAACCCGAGGCCGCCGTATTTCTTGGGGATCTTCATGCCGAATGCACCCAGCTTCCGCAGGCCATCGACCACGTGGTCGGGGTACTCGCCCGTGGCGTCGATCTCGACGGAATCGACCTCCGTTCGCACCAGCTCCTCGAGCGCGTGGTAGAAGGCCGCAAACTCCGGGCGCTCCGGCGCCGGAAGCGGATACGGATGGACCAAGTCGAGCCGGAAGTTGCCGAGGAACATCTCCTTCATGAAGCTCGGGCGCTCCCACTGCTCGCGGGACGCCTCGGCGACTTTCCTGGATTCTTGCTCGCTGACGTGGGGGTGCTTGGGATCCTGGGTCGACATGACGTTCTCCCGTTAGAGGCTACGGAACCGTCCGGCTCGGCGGCGGCAATGCCGCACTGCGACGTCAGTGTACCAGAGCGGCAGCGGGGATCAAGGGGGGACATGGCCTTTCTTTTTGCCGCAAAGCGGCAGAGCGGGCGCGCCTCTCACGAAATCCGGCGCCACCGCACGACCCAAGGACGGCCGCTCGAGAAAGCGACCTCGGCTTCGATCTGCCTCGAAGCGCCTCCGAGCTCCGCCCGGGCGACGACCCGAAGGCCCGAGGTGCCCGGCGCGACCTCGCTCTCGATCGTGCCGCCGCCGAAAGGGCGAGCGGGAAATCCAGGGTAGGTCGGCGCCGAGGCGAGCCCCGCCAAGGTCATCGCGAGCGCCGCGTCGCAGGCCGCCGACAATCGCACCGATCGCGTCTCTCGCTGTTCTTCGCGCATCCGAGCGACCACCCCTTCGGAAAGGATCGCGAGTGCGAGCCCCAGGACGAGCAGCAGCATCAAGGCGAGCGCGACCGCTGAACCCGCCTCGCGCTCCCCGCCGGGGACATTCTCGGGTGGTCGATGCCGCCGGCATCCCCGGGAGGGCCGGGCGATGCCCCAGGAAAAGGCTGAGCTCACCATCCCCACCGTCCCGGCGCGCCCCGCAGGGCGACGCGAAGCGACTCTCGGCGCACGACCCGGCCGGCCGCTCCGGGCGCACCCGGCTCGGCGAGGTATCCGACCGAGATCTCGACCAAGCTGTCGCCGAACGCGCGCCAGCGCCATGATGCGCCGTCCCGCACCAGATCCAGGCGCCCCGCCTCGCGCCCGGTGGAGTCCACCGTCGCCCTCTCGAGCGTCGACCCGGCGACTCGATAGATCACGGTACCGCTTGAGGAGCGGAGGACCAGGGGATCGAAGGTCCAGCCCCAGATGGGATCCGCTGCGGCCGGATCGAACCGCTCGGCCTGAGCGATGTCGTCGCGTATGCGAGCTAGCGTCGCGGCGATCGGCGGCCGGCGAGCGTCGCGCACCGACCGTGCGAGGAGAGCGCGCGCTCGGATTCCGATCTCGGCGGCTATGGAAAGCGCGATCAAGAGGATCGCAAGGGCGACCAGGAGCTCGACGAGCGAAAAGCCGGCGGCTTTCGACCGAGGTCGCCGCTCCGCGCGTTGCGGGTCGCTCACGGCCGGTAGACCATCGTCTCGACGCGATGGGTTTCCGGCCGACCGCGGAGCAACCAGCGGGCGGTCGCCGCGACCTGATAGAGATCGGCCGTCCCGGTCGGTTGGACGTCGAGGAAGACGAGCAATCCGCGCTCACGGCCGGGGGTCGTCTCGAGACTCGGAACGACGGGGCCGGAGGCCAGCGGAATGCCCCCCGAGCGCACCGCTTCGAGCGTGGCCTCGATCTCGCCGAGCGCGCGGTGACGGGCCTCCAACCGTTCGACGGCGAGCTGCGACTGTTCGAGCGCCAGGAGCCCGACGAGCGTGGCGATCCCGAGCAGCGCCAGGCCGACCACCACCTCGATCAGCGTGAATCCCGCCCGACGCCGCCTTTTTACCATCGCCGGTCAACCGTCCTTCAGCCACTCGAACATCTCGTAATGCTCACGGCTCATGCCGAGACGTTGATAAACCGCGGCGGCTCCCGGGTTCCGGCGGTCGACGTAGAGGCGGAGGCCGCAAAGCTCCGGATCCTCCTCCACTCGGCGCTTCTGCCGGGCGTAGAGGTCGGCGAAGACGCCCGTCCCGCGCGCTTCCGGAACGACGTAGACCGACTGAATCCAAAGAACCCAGCCGGCCCGCCAATCGCTCCACTCCGGGGTCGTGAGGAGCATGCCGATGATCCGCCCCCCCTCCTCGGCCACGTGATAGCCCCCGCGTCGCGGATCGTCGAACACCGCCCGGACGCCACGCCCGATGACGTCGGGATCCAGGGCCAGCCCCTCGGTCTCCTCGGCCATCCGAAGTTGGAGCTCCACCAGCTGGTCCGCCTCGTCCGGACGTGCCGACCGGAGGATCCGCGAAATCATCATCGCCCCCATCTCTCAAGCCTCTGGCCGCACCCGAGGGCCCGCGCTCCGCTTCGGAGGGGCCGAAGGATCGCCCCGCTCCGTTTCCTCCCTGGCACGGCTCAAATCGTCGGTGGGCACATTACCTCACACTCGAAGAGCCGGCAGATCGGGAGGAGATGATAAGATTTTAGTTGTCTTTGTCCGGTCATCTTTTTTCGCACTGCCACGCCGGTTTCGCAATCCGTAAGCCTGTGCTCGAAGGAGAGGAATGAGCGACAGCCCCACACCGCTCCAGGGCGGCGCACCAGCTTCGCAAATCGAAGCGAAGCCCGGCGCCGTTCCATCCCGGCCTATCCGCGGCCGGCTGGTGCTCGAATCGCTCCTATGGCTGGGCGTACTGTTCGCCCTCCTCCTCGCGAGCATCATCCTGATCATGAACACCTACGGCAAACGCCTGGTGATCGCGGAGACGAAGCGGCGCATCGAGGAGGCGGGCAACCGGCGCGTCGCCGAGCTGGAGCGCCGTTCCCACGAGATTTCCACACTGGTCCGTACGGTGGCCAAGGTGACCGAGGGACTACCGAAGGACGAAGGCGTGGTGGTTCAAACGCTGCCCCCGCTGCTCGACCTCGGCCGAGACCCGGGGATCGCAGGCGGCGGATTCTGGCCGGAGCCGCAAGCTTTCATACCCGGGATCGATCGCCGAAGCTTCTTCTGGGGGCGCGACCCTCGTGGGTCCCTCGTTGCGACGAACGGTTACAACGAGACGTTCGGACCCGGATACCACAATGAAGAGTGGTACGTTCCGCTCAAATTTCGCGCGCCGGGTAGCGTCTTCTGGAGCGGAGCTTATACCGATCCCTACACCCTGACGCCCAAGGTCACGTGCTCCACAGGGGTCTTCGAAGACGGTCGCTTCCTGGGCGCGACGACCGTCGATCTCCAGCTCGCCGGTCTCTCGAATCTGGTGGCGAGTTGGCAGAAGGCGGGGGGCGGATACGTTTTCCTGCTCGACCGAAACGACCGGTTCTTGACCTTCCCGAAGGTCGAGATGGTCACCACGATCGGAATCGACGAGAAGGGCAACCGGCCCGAGAACTTCCTCACCGCCGAGGCGTTCGCGAAGAAAGAGCCGCGATTCGCGCCGATCGCCGAGGCCCTCCGCACGATGGACCGGGACGTGCTCACCCGGGCCCGGACGACCCGGGGATTCGACTCCACGGCCGCGGGGAAGATCGACCAAGCGAGCTACGCGATCGACGCGGCCGAAGCCGAATACATCGCGGCGACCCTGGTGGATCCGCTCGGACCTCAGAGCCAGGAGCGAGGCAACCTCTACTCGACCACCGAGGTCGCGGACGATCCGGTGAGCGGCCAGCGCTCCCTCGCCTTCCTGTTCCACGTTCCCGGTTCCTACTGGAAGCTCGTGTACGTCATCCCGGTGGCGGCGGCCGAAGGGGTGGCGACCACCATCTCTCGCCTGCTGGTTCTCGCCCTCGCCGGGATCATCCTGCCGGTGCTCGCCCTCGCCTATCTGTTCCTGCGCCGTCGCCTGATCCGGCCGGTGACCGACCTCTCGGCCACGGCGACGCGAGTCCGAGACGGCGATCTCGCCGCCATGGCGCGGGTGATCGGCAAAGACGAGCTGGGCCAGCTCGCCGATTCGTTCAACGAAATGGTCGGCCGGCTCCGGGGCAACGCCCAGACGCTCGAAAGCAAGAACGCCGAGCTCGCCCAGAGCCTTCAGATGACCGACACCATCATGGGATCGGTCGCCGAGGGCCTCTTCCTGCTCGATCCCGAGCTCAAGATCGCGCCGAAGTACTCCGCCGCGCTACGTCAGATCCTCGGGGCGGACGAGCTCGGCGGCGGCGATTTCCTCGAACTCCTTCAAAAGATCACGCCGGCGAAGACCCACGACCTCACCGTGCGCTTCCTGAAGCTGCTGTTCAACCCGACGAAGACCGACAGCGTGGTGGCGAAGATCAACCCGCTCAAGGAGATCGAAGCCGCGTTCCCCGACGAGCACGGCCAGCTCCAGCCGAAGTTCCTTGCCTTCTCCTTCGAGCGGATCCGGGAGGGTGACGAGATCCGCCAGGCGATGGTCACGGTCTCCGACGTGACGGCCAAGGTGGCGCTCGCCCGCGAGCTCGCCGAGTCGAAACAGCGGATGGAGCGCCAGGCCGAGCTGCTCCTGTCGATCATGCACGTCGAGCCCGAGATGTTGCGCGACTTCATCGAAGGCGCCCACGCCGAGCTCGAGAGAGCGAACTCGATCCTACGTGCGGGACGTGCCGAAGGTCAGGGCCCCGCCGAGCGCCAGGCCGTCTACCGTCGGCTCGCCGATCAGGTTTTCCAGAGCGTCCATACGATCAAGGGAACGGCGGCGATGCTCCGAATCGACTATTTCGCCCAAAGCGCCCATCGCTTCGAATCGAAGCTCGCCGAGCTCAAGGCCCGGCCCACGCTCGAAGGCAACGACTTCGTTCCGATCGTGCTCGAGCTCTCCGAGCTGGTCGACAGCCTCACCGAGGTGCGCGGCGTCATCCAACGCTTCAGCGAGGTGCAGCGCAGCAGCGAGGCCGGCCGGAGCGACGGAGAAGCGCTGGCCGGTGTGGTCGAACGCTTCATCGACGACCTGGCCGAAAAGCAAGGGAAGAAAGTCGCCTTCCACTTCGAGACGGACGGCGCGCGGATCCCGTTCCGAATCAAGGCGCCGCTCAAGAACATCCTGGCCCAACTCGTTCGCAATTCCCTGGTTCACGGGATCGAGACCGTCGACGAACGAAAGACCACCGGAAAGCCCGAAGAGGGCGAGATCCGCTTCGCCACTCACGCTAAGGACGGCGGCAAGACCGTGGTGGTCTTCCGAGACGACGGCCGCGGGCTCGATTACAAGAAGATCGTCGAACGAGCCAAGGAGCTAGCCAAGGTGCAGCCTACCCTGCTCGATCGGTTGATCGATCGCCAGAACAACCGATGGAAGGTCGAAGAGCTCGACGCTCTCCTCTTCCATCCCGGTTTCTCGACCAGCGACGACGTGACGATGGACTCCGGAAGGGGTTTCGGCCTCTCCGCTGTGCGCGATCAGGTCCACAGCCTCGGCGGCGAGATCCAAATCCGCCAGAGGCCCGGCCAATTTTGCGAGATCGAGATCGTCGTACCGACGGCGTGATCGGGTGAGATTTTGGAGGACCCTCTCTTGAAACTTTTAATCGTGGACGATTCGAGCGTGGTCCGTCGTTCGATCGAGCGCAACCTCAAAATGCCCAAAATCTCGACCGTGCTCCAGGCGGCCAACGGCCGGGAGGCGATCGAGATGTTCCTCGAGCACCGCCCCGACTTCGTCACCATGGACATCACCATGCCGGAGATGGACGGCCTTACCTGCGTGTCGAAGATCATGGCGATTCAGCCCGAGACTCGGATCATGGTCATCTCGGCGCTGGGCGACGCCGAAACCGCGATCGAAGCGGTGGAACGCGGAGCGAACGAGTACGTGTTCAAACCTTTTTCGGAGAACGACCTCAACCAGGCGCTGCGCAACCTGATCGAGGCGCCGCAATGACGGACGAAGAGATCAAGGTGTTCATCGACGGCGCGCTGAACTACTTCGAACGCGTCACCGGTTCGCCCGCGGCGGTCGACGCTCCCTACCTCAAAGGGGACGAATCGGTCGCGCTCGAGTACACCGGGGTAATCGGCATCTCGGGGCGTCACCGCGGAGCCGTCTACTTCACCGCCGCGAGCGAACCGCTCGTCGACCTGCTTCAGAGCTTCGGAGAAACGGATCAGGGAACGGCCAACCAAGCCGACCTGGTGGGAGAGATCGCGAACACCATCGCCGGCAACGCCCGCAAATTCTTCGGCTCGGAGTTCCTGATCTCCGTCCCGATCGTCCTCCGCGGCCAGCTCGACGAGATCACACTTCCCCGCCACATGAAGACCGTGGTCATCCCCATCCAATGGCGCCGCTGGCGCTGCTACCTCCTTGTCTCGATCCACAAAAACCCGGGGCTGCTCGAGGAAGTGCTGCACCGCCGGCGAGCGTAGGTCGGCCTTCGGGCGTCGGCGAATACCGCTTTAGATCTCGGGCAGATTGCTCTTCGGGCCACGGAGATCGACTTCCCGGCACCGATGGCCGTCCTCGGTCGCAGGAAGTCACTTCCTGGCGTAGGAAGTCACTTCCTGGCCCGGGAAGTCACTTCCTGGCTTGGGAAGTCACTTCCTGGCGTGGGAAGTCACTTCCTGGCGTGGGAAGTCACTTCCTGGCCTGGGAAGTCACTTCCTGGCGTGGGAAGTCACTTCCTGGGCTGGGAAGTCACTTCCTGGCGTGGGAAGTCACTTCCTGGCTTTGAGATCACTTCCGGGCCCCAGGAAATCACTTGCTGATCTGGAAAGTCGCTCTCTGGCACGGCGCCGAGCGGATCCGCGACGGCCTGTATCCCGATCGTCTCCGCGGTCACCTACTTGGCTTGGAGGACCTCCTGCCACAGTTTTTCCACCTTCGCCGTGTCTTGGCCGAGATAGCGGATGACGTGGAAGGGGCGATCCTCCGGTAACTGGTAGGACGGACTATCGAGGACTTTGGGATCGATCATCGGACGCGCCGCGGGGACCGTGGTCGGATTTCGGTTGGCGTTGGTGAGCTTGGCCGAAACTTCTGGGCGAAGCAGATAGTCGATCAGCACCTCTGCGGTCGCCTTCTTCTGGCTCGCGGCGGGAATGGCGAGATTGTCGACCCAGAGCATGAAGCCTTCCTTGGGGAGAGCGAATCCCTTGTTGGGATCCTCCGCCACGATCTGAGAGAGGTCTCCGCTCCATCCGTGGGTGAGGACGACCTTGCCGGATCCCAGGTTGTCTTCGTAGCTCTCGCTGTCCAGGCCGGACAGGGCGGGCTTGGTGGCGATCAGGAGGTCGCGAGCTTTGACGAGGGCCGCGGGGTCGGTCGAATTCGGATCGTAGCCCAGGAAAATCAGCGCGATGGAGAACGCCTCACGCATGTCGTCGAGGAGGCTGATCCGACCTGCCGCCTTGGCGCGACGTTTCGGGTCGAAGACGTAACCCCAGCTTTCAGGAGGCGACGGGAAGACCTTCTTGTCGTATCCGAGACCCGTCGTTCCCCAGTAGAACGGCACGGAGTAATGGAACTCCCGATCGTAGATCGCGTTCTGGAAGCGCCGGCCCACGTTGACGAGGTTGGGAATCGCGCTCTTGTCGAGGGGCGCGAGCAGGTTCTTTTCCGCGGCCGCCTGGACCGCGTAATCGCTCGGCGTCCAGACATCCCAGGACTCCCCCTTCGCCAAGCGGTCCAGCACTTCCTCGTTGTTGTTGATGAACTCGACGTCGAGCCGAACCCCGAACTCTTTCTGAAAGTCTTGCGAGACCGCGGGGGTGATGTAGTCGTCCCAGCAGACGACTTTGAGGGAATCGGCCAAGGGAGGTTTCTGGGCCGCGGCGGGGTCGGCGGTGGCAGGGGAGGCGGCCGGCGGTTCCGCCTTGGGACCGCAGGCGAGAACGACGAGAAGGGCCAAGCTCAAGCCGGAAAGACCACGCCGGGCGCCGGTCGATGTCATGAGGAATCCTCCCAGAAACAGGCTCAAGTGTTCGAGGGAACCAACATAGCATGGAGGCCCGCGATAGGATCTCGGGGAGTTTCAGGTTCCGCTCACCTTTCGCCCCATCTCCCGGAGACCAAGCGCATGGGATTGCTCCACGGTGCCGTCGCCTGCACCCGTTTCAACGCCGCCGTTCCTCCCGAAGGACCCGATTTCGACGCCGCGCCGTTCCGGGATATCGAGCCCGGCTCGGAGGTCCGAGAGCGCTACGGCTTCATGCCGTTCGAGCTCGACGTTCCTTATGAGGTGGGCGTAAGGCGTTGGGCCTTTCGGGTCCGGGTCGACAAGCGGACGCCCGATGCCGCCGCGGTACGGGAGAGGGTCGCCTCCCTGGTCAAATCCGAGATCGAGATCACCGGGCGGCCCTACGTAGGAGGAAAGCGTCGCAAAGAGCTGCGCGCGCTCGCCGAGCAAGAATTCCTGATCGGCCAGCGACCGCGGACGCGAATCGTCGAATGCGTCCTCGACAACGGCGTTCTCTTCGTGGGGAGCGTCGCCAAGACGGCCCTCGGCACAGTGCTCGCCTTGCTGCGTCAAGCCGGAGTGGCGACCGAGTTCAAGGCGCCCTGGCTCGACAACGCGCCCGAGGCCGACGAGTCGAGCGACATCGTGATTCCGAAGGAGCCCGGCCAGTCGGTGCTCGGCTGCCGCTTTCTCCGCGCGCTGCTCGAGGATCCTGAGGTGCTGATCGAACCGGAGACCGGCTCGGTGCGGCTCGCGACCCGGGAGGCGAAAGTGACCCTGGCAGGAGGCGTGCTCAACGAACTCCACCGCCTCGTGGCCGAAGGGGCGGAGATGCTCGCCGCGAAAATTCTCGTCGGTACGGTGCCATTGCGGTTCGACGGGCTCTCGTATCGCCTCTCCGGCGTCAAGTTCGAGCCGGTCAAGGGAGAGCACTGGACCGAGGAGCTGGGCTTCCGACTCGATCAGCTCGCGGCTCTTTGGGACACCCTCGACACCAAGTACGCGGCGGTCGCATCGCGGCTCGGCCCAGCGGGCGCCGACGACACCGATCGCGGCGAGCCGGACCACCCGCCCACCCCCTGAGCCGCCATCGGCCGGGACCGGATCCGATTCCGTCGCTCGAAGCTCTCGGGTAGATGTCCGGAGTGCGCGATTTGCTGGACTTGGGACGGGGTGAGCCCGAACTCCTGGCCGAAGCTAGCAGAGAAATGGCTGTGGCTCGAGAAGCCGAGGTCGAAGGCCAGGCTGGTGAGGTCACGGCCGCACTCCGGTAGCTCCTCGAGCGCCGAGCGGAGCCGGAGTCGGTTCAGGTAGCGATGAATCGGCAGGCCCGTCTCGCGTTTGAACACCCGCGCCAAGTGGCAGGACGAGACGTTCAATTCGAGCGCCAAGTCGTCGAGCCGAAGCGGCTCTCGGAAACGGGCGACCAGGAGCCCTTTGACCGCCTCGACGCATTCCCGATGCTGGCGAGCGGTGGCGGCCCGCACTTGCCGCTTGGCGGAAGCGGTGCCGCGGAAACACTCCCGGATCGCCGATTCGGCCAGCGCCAGGCCGGTCTCCTCGATTCGCATCAGGTCCGCCCCGCTCGGCCGCGAGAGCAGCTCGAACAGCAACCGTTGCAGGAGATACCCCATTGGCGAGCAGAGCGCGTGAGATGCGGGAAATCGGAAGGTCTCGGGATCGCGCTCCACGCGCGACATGTCGTAACGGCCGACGATCTCCCGCAGAACCTCCGGACGGAGGACCAAGGAGCTTCCTCGGTCGCCGCATCCGAACGGGTGGGCCGTCCGATAGGGCAGGCCTGGACTGGTCATCATGACGGTGTTGGCGTCGACGACGACCTTCCGCCCTTCCGCGTGCATCACGAAAGCGCCGGAGTGGGTGAAACCGAGGACGTGCCAAGGCTGGCTCCGCTCCGCTGAGAGCGCGGGACTCTCCGAGCGGCACCGCCAGCGTGAGATCCGCAAGCTGCAGGAGATGAAGAGCCAGTCGATATCGATCCCAGGAACGGGACGGTCGGCCGAGGCGGAGGTGGCGTCACGGTTACTCATGCTGCGAAAGCATACGGGCACGAATTCGGCCTCACTATCAAAATCCTGATCAATTGGCGTCGGACGGGTTGAGCTTCGATCAGCCGGGGAGGAAAACGGGAAACTACGGGGTGAACTGGAAGCCGCAAACTCGAAAAATCGATCGCTCGGCCAGGTTCCATGCCTGGAGTACGCAGAAAGCGGCGGGAACGTTGCGTCAGGGGGCGGAATGAAAAACGCCCCCGGCGGTTCCCGCCGGGGGCGTTCGGGGTGCTTCTCGAAGGACGGGCGTTACTCGATCGTAAACCCGGAGAGGCCGACAGGCATGGCACAGACGCTCGCCGTACCGGCGTTGCTGAGGCTCACCGAGTCGACGAACCAGCCGATGCGGGCGACGCTGCTGTCGTCTCCCTCGTGCCAGCGAAGTTTCATCGTCTGCCCCGCGAACGCCGCGAGGTTGACCGTCACCTGGCTGAACGGACCGATCACCGTGTTGCCGCACCAGGCCCGCTTACCCGCCAGCGGGTTCGAGAAGCTGGAGCTCACCGTACCGATGAACGGCCCGGCGGTGATCGCCGCGTCCGGGATGACCACCCAGGTGCCGCCACCATCGACCGAGGTCTCGAGCGTACCGCCGTCGAAGCACGTCGTCGGCGTGGTGCTCTGCTCCAGGGCGAAGGTGTGCTGGAACGTGAGCACCGTGGTCGCCGACGCGATGAACGACGGCGAGGTGAGCACGCGATCCGAGACCGTGGTGAGGCTGGTCGAGTTCCAGGAATGGGTCGGCGTCTGAGACTGGGCGGTCGAGAGCGTCCAGTCGGACGCGCCCGTGACCGCGTTGTGCGTCCAGCCGACGTTGTCGAAGCCCATCGGCCCTTCGAACGTCTCGGTGAACGTGCCCATCGCGATCGGCCCGGTCGGCACGGCGCTCTTTTCGACCGTGTTCGTGTCTTCCGAGCTGTTTCCGGCGTCGACCGCGCGGACCTTGTAGTAGTAGGTGGTGCCGTTCGCGATCGGACCCGGGTCGTTGAACGAGGTGCCCGAGACGCCCGCGGCGATCCGGTTGGCGACCATCGGGGTGAAGCCCGGGGTGGTCGCGCGATAGACGTTGTAGGTCACCGGACCCGTGCACTGCGCGGTACCGGCGGCCCAGGCCAACCCGACCGAGCAGGTCGACGTGGCGCCGTTGGTGGCCGTCGAGATGCCGGCGAAGTTCGGCGGCAGGGTGCAGACGCCGGTCGCGGTCGCCTGAACGCAGGTGGTCTGGGGCGATTCGCAGACACCGGTGGTCTCGGTCCCGGCGATCTTGTACGCGTACGTCGTTCCACCCGAGACGGAGTTGTCGACGTAGGGGCTACCCGCCACCATGGTCGCAACCTGGGTGAACGGACCCGGCGCGGCGCAAGTGCCGACCGCGCGATAGACGTTGAAGAAGTCGGACGCCGGAGCGCCGTTGGTCCAGCTGACGGTGATCTGGTTCGGCGCCGAGGCGGTCGCGGTGCCGATCGTCGGCGAGGCCGGCGCGGTGCAGGGCAGCGGAGCCGCGGTGGCGCAGTTCGACGGCGGTGCGCCGCAAGCCTCGGTCCCGGTCGGGTGGGCGACGATCTGGTAGTTGTAGTTGAAGAAGTTCGCGACGTTCGGGTCGTTGAAGCTGGTCGACGCGACGTCGTTGGCGACTTTGATGAACCCTGCGTTGCAGTCGAGCTCGTTCTTGTAGACGTCGTAGACGACGCCCGCACCGGACGAGGACCAGGAGAGCTGCATCGTGTTGTTCGACGGCGTGAGCGTGAGCGTCGGAGACGACGGGATGACGCAGGCGGCGAACGTCGTGTTCGAGCCCGGGTCGGAGGCACAGGCGATGTTGTGCCGGTTGAACGCCGCGAAGATCGCGCCGCCGTGCGGAGTGCCGTTCGCCAGGTTGCCGTCGTCGTCGTCGGCCACCCGGAAGGTGCGGAAGAGGGTTCCGGCCGCGCAACCGTCGGAGGTCCAGGTCGCGGGCACCGTGTTGCAGGTGAAGAAGCTCGTCGTGGTCGCCCGGGTCAGGTACCAGAGCCGGTCGGAGATCGTCCAAGCGCTCCCCGTTCCGGGGCTCGGTAGATCGCGGTTCGCGAGGTCCCACAGCGCCTGCGACGAGATGTACGACTCGCAGTGCCCCTCTCGCTTGTTGGCGGTGACGCCGGTGCCGATCGCGTTCGAGCCGCAGGGGCCGACGTAGTTCGGGTTGAACGGGTTCGGCTGCGGGCAGGTGGTCTGGGTGAAGTTGGCGACCGTCGACGGGGTGTTCGCAGTGTGCTTCGCCCAGTCGATGTCACGGACGCCCGTGCAGGCGGTGCAGGCGTTGCCGTAACCGCCGCAGTTACTGCCCAGGAAGCCCGAGCCGATGCAGGAGAGGTGGGTGGCGAGCGAGGCGGTCCAGTCACCGACCGTCTCACCGCTGCCGTTTTCCGGCGGCGAGCCGGTGCCGTCGTTGCTGTCCAGGCCGTGACCGTACTCGTGGAGCGAGACGCTCGGCAGCTCGCCGGTGTTGCCGCATCCGCCGCCCGAACGGAAGAAGTTCAGCGTCGAACCGTTCCAATAGGCGTTGCAGGTCTGGTTCAGGTTGACGTTGGTGGTGAGCTGAGCGGAGAGCCAGGCAACCGCCGGCAGCCAACCGCGGCCAACTTCCTTCACCCGGTTCACCCAATAAAACTGCGTGCGGGAGGAGCGGGTGTTGCCAGCGCCGCCGAAACCGGGGGTCGAACAGTCGCTCGCCGGCGAGGTGCCGAAATCAAAGTTGTTCATTCCGTCCGCGGCGAGCGAGATCGCGCCGCAGGTGTCGACCGGGCGAACGTACTGGCCGTTCATGCTCGAGGTCGCCGCACCGGCGGGGGTGTAGACGCCGGCCGAGTTGGTGAAGCCGCCGGTCGAGATGTTCGTGAACGGCATCGGCTTGCTGGTCTCGCCGAGCGACGGCTGGACCAGGACCACGCCCTCCTTGGCCTGGGCGTACTCGTTCACGTCGCCGAACTCGATCACCTGCCCGGTGATTGCGTCGACCCGGGCGCGCCAGGTGCCGACGGTCTCCTTCCGGCGGAACGACACCTCCCAGACCGGCAGCAGGCTATAACCGTCGCCCGGACGGAAGCGCTCTGCCCGGCTGGTGTCGATCTTCGCGCGAGTCATCATCTTGAGCGAGCCCGAATCGACCAGGCCGTCCCGGTCGGTAAAGCCGCCTACGTAGGAGGCGACCGCCTGCACCGCTTCCTCGCGCGACAGGCGCGGGAAGGGAACGGTCACCGTCGGCTGGGGAACCCCCTCCGCTCCGAACTGGACGAGGTTGCCGTGGTTGATGCGGAACATCACCCGCGCGCCCTCGATCTTCCAGCCGCCGCGATAGACGTCGTAGTCGACGTACCAGAGGTAGTCGGCCATCTTGCCCGAGCGTCCCTCGGACAACTTGAGATCGGTGTTCTCGACGCCGAGCATCGGACCGACCACCGGCAAGTTCGCCCGGGCGATGCGGTCCAACGTCGCGAGGTTGACCTCGTCGGCGCCGTTCAAGAACTGGGAGATGTCGGCCTTTGCCAGGTTGTTTCCGGTGCCGGGGATCCAGGCCCAGCCCGAACCCTCTGCGAACTCGAGATAGCCGCTCCGCTTGTCGACATAGCCCACCCAGGTCCCGCCGACTTCGCTCTGGAATCCGTTCCACGTGCCGGTCACGTTGGCGGCGAGTCCGTTCGAAGTCTGTTCGAGCAATCCGGTCGAGGCGGGCGGGCTCAGCGCCTCCTTGAGCGTCGCGAGACGCCCGAGCGGGCTGTATTCGTTGCGCTGCATCATCTGGGCTGAAGCGGAGGTCGCAAGCAGTGCCGCGACGGTGACCGCGAGCCCGGTGGACAACCGGACGGTTCGGTGCATGGCTTCCCCTTGTAGCTCGGAGCGAGTTGACCCCGGCCTTCTATCAGGTTCGCTCGTACCGCGTCAAATCGGGACGAGGGAACGAAAAAACCCCCGACGTTTGGATCGCCGGGGGCTGGTGCTACGGACGAAATCGCGGTCGACGACCGCGGTTCTTAGCTACTCGATCGTGAACCCGGTAAGGGCGACCGGCATCGCGCAAACGCTCGCCGTTCCCGCATTCGTGATGTTGACCGAGTCGACGAACCAACCGATGCGGGCGACGCTGCTGTCGTCCCCTTCATGCCAGCGCAGCTTCGTGGACTGCCCGGCGAACGCCGAGAGATTCACGGTCACCTGGCTGAACGGACCGATCACCGTGTTGCCGCACCAGGCTCGCTTGCCCGCCAGCGGGTTCGCGAAGCTGGCGCTCACGGTACCGATGAACGGCCCTGCCGTGATCGCCGCATCCGGGATCACCACCCAGGTCGTGCCGCCGTCGATCGAGGTTTCGAGCGTGGCGCCGTCGAAGCAGGTGGTCGGCGTGGTGCTCTGTTCGAGCGCGAAGGTATGCCAGAACGTGAGCACCGAGCTCGCCGTCGGGACGAGAGCCGGAGAGGTCAGCACGCGATCCGAAGCCGAGGCGAGGCTTGCCGAGCTCCAGGAGTGCGTGGGCGTCTGCGACTGGGCGGTCGAAAGAGTCCAGTCGTTCGCCCCGCTCAACGCGCTGTGCGTCCAACCGGCGTTGTCGAAGCCCATCGCACCCTCGAACGTCTCGTTGAACGTGCCCATCGCGATCGGACCGGTCGGCTGGGCGCTCTTCTCTACGTTGTTGGTGTCCTCGGCGCTATTGCCGGCGTCGACCGAGCGGACCTTGTAGTAATACGTCGCCCCGTTCATGAGCGGTCCCGGATCGTTGAACGAGGTCCCGGAGACGCCGGCCGCGATGCGGTTGGCGACCATCGGCGTGAAGCCCGGCGTGGTCGAGCGGTAGACGTTGTAGGTGACCGGGCCCGCGCACTGCGCGGTCGCGGCGGCCCACGAAACGCCGAGCGAGCAGGTCGAGGTGGCGTTATTGGTCACCGCGGCCACGCCGGCGAAGTTCGGCGGCAGGGTGCAGACGCCGGTGGCGGTTGCCTCGACGCAGCCCGACTGCGGCGACTCGCAGACGTTTGTCGGGTCGGCCCCCGCAACCTTGTACGCGTAGGTGATTCCGCCCGAGACGGTCGTGTCGAGGTACGGGCTCCCCGCGATGCCGGAGGCGATGCGGGTGAACGGGCCAGGAGCCGCGCACGTGCCGACCGCGCGATAGACGTTGAACACCGAGGAGGGAGGAGCGCCGTTGGTAAACGTCACCTGGATCTGGTTAGGTCCCGTGGCGGACGCCGAGCCGACCGTCGGCGCGCCCGGGAACGTGCAGGCGCCGTCGGTGACCTTCGCGGTCCAGATCTCCTCGCGAGCCCCCGCGCGCCGGTCGGTCCAAGAGGGCCAGAAGATTCCCGCGATCCCGGACAGCGCGTTGTAGTCGCCGAACTGGTTGCCGGTGTCCTGGCCGCCAGTCGTCTCGTCGGTCTGCGCCGACGTCACCTTCACCGCGGAGTTCCAGGTCATTCCGTCATCGAACGACGACTGATACCAGATGTCGACTTTCCTGCGGGTCGCGTCCGCCACCGTGTCGTAGTACATCAGGCCGAGCGCGCCGGTCGTCTCGTCGACCACCAGCCACTGGTTGAATTGATCGTTCAAACTCGCCTGGTTGTTGACCATCCGTTTGGGTTCCCAGGTCGCGCCGCCGTCGGTCGAGCGGGTGAACCAGATGCGGATCTTGCAGGTCGAGGCGGCGTTGGCTCCCGGCTCGTTCGCGGGCGCGGTGCAGCCGGTTTCGCCCGAAAGGTCGTTCCAAGCGGCGTAGACCAAGTTCTTGGTCCCCGTACGATAAGCGCCGCCCGAGATGTAGATCAGCGCGCGCCGGTTGTTGAACGCCGGGCAGCCGATGTCGAATGTGTCGAACGTGGTCGCGACCTGGACAGGCGTGCCCCACGAGGTGCCGCCGTTGGTCGACTTGACGACGAAGACCCGGGCGTTCGTGGTGGTCGGCCAGAATCCGAAGGCATCGCCGAAGGAGTTGGTCTTCGCGTCGCCGCCGATCGCGGTACCCGTCGATTCAGCGCCGCTCACCTGGATCGGCGCGCCCCAGGTGTTGGTGACCGCGTTCCTCGCGCTCATGAACGCGGGAGTTCCGTTGTGCCAGATCGCGTACTGGTTGTCCTTGAACGGCGAGGTGGCGGAATGGTCGGCCCAGACCATCTGTTTGTCGACGTTGGTCTGCGCCGCCGACGGCGTCGCTTCGAAAGTCCAGGTGGCGCCGTTGTCGGTGGAAACGTAGTTGCGAAGACGGAGGGTGCCGCCGACGATCCCGAGCGTCGAAGACCAGGCTCGTCCGTCCGAGGTCCAGTCGACGGTCGGATCGGAGTGGGAGGAGTCGGTGGCGGTGAAAGGCAACGTCGTCTGCCCCCAGGTCGCGCCGCTATCGGTGGAGAAGAAGACCGCCTGGTGGCCGCCGCCGACGATGCTGTTGCTCGCGCCCAGGATCTTGGTCGGGTCGAAGTAGTTGACGCGGATGTCGGATTCACTCCGCGGCGTGGTCTGCGCGCCGGAAATCCGCTGCTCGCCGCTCACGGTCGCGGCGTCGGCCTCCAAATCGGATTCCGCCTCGCCAGCCGCTCGGTCCGGCTCGGCCGTGCCCGGCTGGAGATCCTGGTGGTGAAGCATCCACTCCCAGATCTCCTTGAGCACGAGGGGATAACCCCCGGTCGGATCCGATCCGACATAGGTTCCTTCGGGGTGCTCTTTTCGCCACCAGACGCGGATCCAGGGAGGCAGACCGCGTTGATCCTTCGCCTCTTCGGGGCGAAGCATGGAGAACTCCTGGTTCTCCGAGATCAATGTCGCGAGCGCGCTGCCCGATTGGATCGGCACAGGGGCGTTGTTCAACTGTTGGGCGAGCGTCGGCCAAGACGCCGCGGCATGCGCCGACGGAGCGAGCGCGACCGCGCAGAGCATCGCCACGAAAAACGGCAAGAGCTTACGCATGTGTAGCCTCCAGGAGGTATACCGACGAATTCGTCCCAAAAGCATAGCACCTCCGCGGTTTCGCGGGCTCGGAGTGGACGCGACCGCCACCAGGGGATAGAGTCAAATGAACTTCTAGCTCGGACGACCCGGACGCCGCATGCCCGTCAACTGCCAGCTCAAACGACGCTACGGCAAAGAATTTTGCATTACGGACTGCCCCGCCCGCGGGTCGGAATCGGGGTACCGCTACGCCCGCGTGGAGAACGGAGGGAGCCCCCCTCCCGTCGAGCCTCGGACGATCGACGTCGCCGTCCTCGACATGAACCACGGCTGGCCGAACCTGGGCCACGACTCGTTGGTCGCCTCGTTGGTCGACGTCTGCTGCGACCTCTCCCCCGAGCTGCTCCGCTTGGGCTTCCAGGTTCGTGCGATCTCCTACGACGTTCGCGCGAGCGGCGCGATTCCCGAGCTTCCGGGAGGGCGGTTTTCGCTCTATCTCGGCACCGGCGGACCGGGCCACATCGACCCGCGCGAGAACGACGGCGTCGCCGAGCATAGCCAGGGGCTGCGCGAGAACCCCGCCTGGCAGCGGCCCGCGTTCGAGCTCTTCGATCGGATCCGCGCCGTCCGCTCGACTGCACTGCTCGCGGTTTGCCACACCTTCGGCGTCCTGTGCGACTGGTCGGGCGTCGCCCGGCCGGTGTTGCGCTCGGCCGAAAAGGGAGGCAAGAGCACCGGCGTCCTCGAGAACATGCTCACCTCGGCCGCGGTGGAGCATCCTTGGTTCCACCGACTCTACGGCGAGCTCGGCGGCGCGCGCCTGCGCATTCTCGACAACCGCCTGTTCGACCTGATTCCGGACGGCGCAAGTTTCCCAGCCGGCGGCACCGCGATCGGATATGAGACGGAAGGCGTCGGCGGCCCGATGGGTGAAGCGCTCACGATGTTCGAGTTCGACCGCGACGAGGCGGGCGTGATGCCGCGGATCTTCGGGGTCAACCACCACCCGGAGATCATCAATCGCGCGCGCCAGATGCTGATCCTCGAACGACGAGTCGAGCGCGGCGAGGTGTCGCGCCAATGGGCGACCGAGCGGCGCGAGATCCTCACCCGCGTCTACTCGGGCGAGGACAGCGACTACCTCCTGCAGCTGACCTCGAACCACACGCTCCTCGCGCCGCTCCGCTATCACCTCTATCGACAGATTCGCCTGCGCGCCGAGGCGCTCGGCCTCGCCACCGAGCTACACGAGGACCAGACTCTTTCGCCGATCTCATTTCCCGCCTGCGACCTCGATGCGCCGGGCCTCGCCTCGCGCGACACCCTGAAGGTCTTGGCATGAAGCGGCCGGCTCGGCCCCCCGGGGGCGGAGCGGCGGCGAGGGGAGGACCCCGGTGATTCCGAGACCGCCGTTTCTGGCCGATCTCTCACCCGAGCTGGAGCACGAGATGTTCCGCGAGATCCAGCCGCGGCTGCTCGAGGTCTGGGAAGCCTTGACCATGCGGGACGAGGAGCCCCACACGTCGGTGGTGGTCCCCTCGCTCACGCTCGATCAGAGCGAGCTCATGAAGCTCGCCGGGGCGAACTTCTACGAAGAGCGCTTGCTGTTTCTCCTCATCCGCCTGAGGAACCCGCGGGCGCGAGTGGTTTACGTGACGTCGGAGCCGATCCATCCGATGATCCTGGACTACTACTTCCACCTGCTCGCCGGGATTCCGGCGAGCCACGCCCGGTCCCGGCTGACGCTCCTCTGCGCCTACGACGCCTCGCCCCGCTCGCTCACCGAGAAGATCCTCGAGCGACCACGGCTGATCGAGCGCATCCGGGAAGGGATCCAGGACAGTTCGCGCGCCTACCTCACGGTGTTCAATTCCACACCGTTCGAGCGCCGCCTCGCGGTCCTGCTCGGCATTCCGATGAACGGCGCCGATCCCGACCTTTCCCATCTCGGGACGAAATCAGGGAGCCGCAAGGTCTTCCGCGAAGCGGGAGTGGCGCTCCCCCTCGGCAAAGAGGACCTTCGCGACGAAACCGACGTCACCGAGGCGCTGATTGATCTCGACCGCGAGCGCCCCGGCCTTCGGCGCGCCGTGGTCAAGCTGAACGACAGTTTCTCGGGCGAGGGCAACGCCGTCTTTCGCTACCCGGAGGATCGCTCTTCCACCTCGATCCGGCGCGAGCTCGAGAACCTCGAATTCTCGGTCGCGTCGGAGAACGTCGAGAGTTATTTCGACAAGTACCGCCGGATGCAGGGGATCGTCGAGGAGTGGGTCGAGGGGAAAGAGAAGATGTCCCCCTCGGCGCAGCTCCGGATCAGCCCGCACGGCGAGGTCCTGCCGATCTCGACCCACGACCAGATCCTCGGCGGGCCGAGCAACCAGGTCTTCCTCGGCTGCAAGTTCCCCGCTCACGACGACTACCGGCGCTATATCCAGGAGCAGGCGCTCCGGATCGGCGACGTCCTGGCGAAGAACGGGGTGGTCAGCCGCTTCGCGGTCGACTTTCTCGTCTGGCGCGACGCCCCGACCGACCCGTGGGATTGCGCGGCGCTCGAGATCAACTTACGCATGGGCGGAACGACCCACCCGTTCCTCGCGCTCCAGTTCCTCACCGGCGGCAGCCTCGATCCGGAAAGCGGCCTCTTCGTCTCGCCGACCGGCGCCCAGAAGTTCTACCGCGCCACCGACAACCTCCAGTCGGAGTCCTACCGCGGATTGATCCCCGAGGACCTGATCGAGATCCTCACCGACAACCGCCTCCACTACAGCCACGCCAAGGACTCGGGGGTCCTCTTCCACCTGATCGGCGCCGTTTCGGAATTCGGCAAGCTGGGGGTCACCGCGATCGCCAACAGTCATGCCGAGGCCGACCTGCTCTACTTCCAAACGCTGGAAGTGCTGGACCGCGAGACGAGCTACGAACGGACGGCGAGGTCGAAGGGGTTGTCGCCGGGGTAAATCGGATTTTCCCTAAGGTCGCTCCACTTCCGAACGCTCGGCCTCCGGGCGCCGAGTCTCGGCGAGCAGCTGCCGTAAATACAGCAACTGGTATCTGTCCTTGGGCCGATTGGCGTGCTCCTTGGTCTCGATGACGGTTTCGAGATCCAGAACACGCACTTGAAGCTCCGCGATCTCAAACACCCGGGACTTTTCTGCCAAGTCTTCGAAGGCGAGATCCTTCCCAACGGTTCGCAATACGTCGACCCGGCCATGTCTTGTCTGAAGAAGGTGCATCTTCAAGGCGGCCAATTTGGAGACGTCCGGTTCAATGCCTCGCCCCGCCGGGTCGAAGTAGCACGCGCCCAACTCCGCCAGAGCATCGGCCAAGCGAGTGTTGTTTCCCGCCGAACATAGGTAGACGACGTCCAGGTCTTCCGTGACGAGTGGGGCTCCTTGGAGAATTGCAGCCACGCCACCCACGACGATGAATTTCACGTCATGGCGTACCAGAACACGGAGGATCTCGTCGAAACTGAGCTCAGTTGCCATTCTGGGCGCGAATGCGAAGGACGGTGTTCATGAAATCTTGCGCCGCTTTGAGCCGCTCCGTCGGCGTCAGCTTGAGCTTCTCGCGAATCTGTAGGACATCGCCCCAGTCGAGACCCCACTCCGACACCTCCAACTGGGAGTAATCGGTAGGAATCCCCGCCATCTCCGGATCGGTCTCGTCGCGCGAACTCATGAACACGTAGAGCCTACCAAGGTCACCAGGCCGCCGACCATCGCGACCGCGAGCGGTCGTTCGAGCTTGAAGCCTCCGAAACCGGCGAAGGTGAGGAGTCCCTGGTGATTCCCAACGCCCTTCAGCTTGCCTTTTTCAACCGCTCCGCGAGCCAGAGGTTCACCAACGTCTCGGTGAGAACCCCCTGACGGCGCGCGAGCTTCTCGACCTCGGCATAGACCTCGGGCGCCAGCGTAATCCGATGCCGCCGTTCAGCTCGAACTTCGAAGTCGACGTCTCGAGTCTCATCCCAATGCTCAGCAAGGCTACGACGGTCCCAGAATTCACCGATCTTCCAATCCGAGTCGGCTTTGGAGATTCCGGACAGGGGAAAGTCGCTATTTTCGCTCATGCCTTTCACGCTCTTTCTCATCCATGTCGCGAACGCTCACCGGAAGGGCACGGTTC